>CALDQM010000105.1:0-3881 GCA_937911225.1 uncultured Cellvibrionales bacterium | reverse complement strand
AAAAAGAGAGACCTTAAAAGATTTTTATGGCTCGGCTATGGCTATTGCTGTTTTTGGTACCGATTGTTCATGGTGCAAAAAACAGCATCGCGTACTCAAGAGCTTGCAAGCTGAATGCCCACAGCTAACATCAGTCATGATGGGTATTGGCGATGATAAACGAAAGTTAACGCTAGATCTGAGACGCAGCAAAAACGAATTTCCAGCGTTTCAAATTAACCCTAAGTTACTCAACGCATTGGAAAACTCAAATGTTCCGAGGCTGCTCGTGTTTGACCGTCAGGGAATAGCACAATTAAACCTCTCAGGTTTTGTCCCTAAAGATGAGCTACTGGCTTTATTAAACCAACAGCTCGATCAGGACTGTTAACACAGCGATTATTGGATTTGGCTTTTTTTAGCGTAGCGTCAAAGCTAGTATTTAGCCGAGGAAATCTCCCCTGCCCTTGGCGTAAGATATTTCAACTATAAACGTGTTACCAAGCCCAAGCTTTGGACATTAATATCAACAGCAAGTTTACAAAACTCTTTGACGAATAAAACCGCTTATAAATCGAATACTGCGCAGGCCATCGCCAGCTGCGTCATGGACTTTTTTAAGCCGTCCGGTGTCAAATCAACTACGCTTTGTTCCAGAAGATTACGCAGATTATTAGCATCTTTGGTAATCATGTCACCATCGCTAACCGCTTTGGTAATAGCGTTACTGGCCTGCTTGATTAATACTTTTATCTGTCTAATATCCGTATTGATGGCAGCTAACTCGGCAATCTGGTTTAGAGTGCTGGCATTGGCTGCTCGCGCCTCGGCGGCACAGGTTGCGTCGCGTACCAATAGGTCTAGCCGAATGGGCTTGTAGCGCGCAATACCACCGGTCACATGCGGTGTTAATTCGGGGTAAATAGCTTTACCCACGGCGCGTCGTAAGGGTGAGTGGGCAACATAGATACTGCCATCCGCAGCAACAACGCTCATTGCCAGTGAGTCTTCCCGACCTTCGGTAAAGTAGCGCAACTTCCCTGTTTCTCGGTCTAGCAGCCCCATACCCACATGTAGCATAAGGGTCTTGCCGAGCAATTTTTTGCCACCACCGATCATAATAACGACACCGTTGGCGGTTGCCGTTGCAGTCAAACCGTTAGATTGCACATCGACATTGGCATAACCATCAAAGCCCGCAAGCTCAGCAGTCCAGGCCCTACTCCCATGGTCCCCGTTGTCGATCAACTGAATTACGTCGCTTGCTGTGACAGCGTACAGCTCATTGTTGTCCGCTGACACCGTGATCGAGCCCACCAGTGGCTCGCCCACATCCAACCGCCAGACTTCAGCTAGCTCAGTATCCAGCGCGATAACATGACCGTGGTTATCCGACACATACAGGCGATGACCGTCTGCGCTAAGTGCTGGCGTTGACCCTGTGCCGCCCTGGAAGGTCTTTCGGTTTAATACTTGGAATTCGAAACGGCCCTTGCCGTCATCGACTAAGTCGAGGGCATAAATTGCGCCGAGCTCCGACCTACCATCTTCTGCACCATCTTCTGCATCTGGGGCGGTAGCGGCAATATAGATACGACTAGTATCGGCATCGATACTAAAAAAGTTAGTCACAATACCGCCGCCGCCGTAGATATAATTCACAGCGGATGAGAACAAACTCAAGCCTTCATCAGTTTTACCAAAGGCTTCGTCCATTAACGGATCCACCTTATTAAGGACAAAGTCGGGAATATTGGTGCCGTTTCCACTAATCGCAGGCGCGCCGGGTATTTGCCCGATGGGTGCTATCAACTCCCCGGTCTTGCGGCTGAATGCAAACAAGGCGCCGGCTTTGGTTACGGATACTAGCGAGTCTGTCGCTGGATGGTAGTTGAAACTATGGAACTTTCCCTTTGCTTTATTGCTGAGCTCCTCAGCGTAAATGCTTAAACCGGTATCTTTACTCCAGATCGTTGAACCGTCCGGCCGCAGAGCCATAAGGCGGTTATAGCCAATGATATAAATAATTTGCGCCCCAGGGTTTTCCGGGTCATTCAATATGAAGGCTGGGCTGCTGGCTTGTATATCGTCATCGGCGGGTATCGTCCAGCGTCTCTGACCAGTTTGACCATCGAGTGAAACCAGTACCACGCGCTCGCCGTGGTAGAACTGCGGGCTAAAATAGAGGTTACCTTGGTTATCAAGCAGAGGGCCATTACCCACAAAGTACGCAGGTTCTGCAACCCAATCCAATTCAAACATTGGTGCAGCAACGCCCCAGACAGTATCCGAATTAGCTGCATTAACATGTATAGCATTCCAAGTATCCGGCTCGGGGATAATATCGTAGCTATGCTGTCCCGCTGCACGTGGCCCAACAGGCTTCCACTGGGTTTTTCCGGGTGGGCCAAAAACCTTGGGGTTGTGGAGACGCTCGTCATCGCCCAATGTTTTGAATAAAACAACTCCAGCAATTACGATCAGTAACACACTTATTATTTTCCGGCTGTTCATTTTCAAAGCGCCTATTTTCATGTTCACCACTTTGCTCAACGTTATGCTGACAATTGGATAACTGATGCTTTTAAAAAAAAGCTGCATTCGAGTATAGTACTAGCACTATATCGAAGGGAATCATATTCGGCCATGCTTTTTCACGCTTTTAATCCTTATACCACGGGAGGGAAAAAATGAATAAAAGTAAACTTCAGCGTGATGTTTTTACGCAGCTATTATTCCTGATAGGTAAGGTGGGTATTACGCCGGAGCAACTACTTAACCAGTCACGTATTAATGGCATGCCAGCCTCTGATAACAGCATATTTTCAGGAATTGAGGCAGTTATTTTATTAACTACCGCGGCCGAACTTACCAATGATCCCTATTTGGGGCTTCGCCTAGGTCAACAGGTTGGTATTGCCAGCTATAGTACTTTTGGTTTTGCCTTAATGAGCTGTGCTAATTTAAGAGAGTCCATTGATCTATTGTTGCGCTATGGCAAGGTATTTTTTAAACCACAGTGGAAATCAGATAATTATAATGGCGGGCTACTATTATGGCCTAACCGGACCCTGGGAACCCTAGCTCAGCAGAGGCTTATCGCGGAACTTTCTTTCTCACAGCTAAATACTATTGGAAACTCCCTTTATCGCAGCCGAATAGAGGGCGCGGAGCTACAATTAATATATCCCGAGCCCTCTAATATTGCTAACTATCAGTCATTCTTTGATACAAAAGTAATCTTTGGTGCGGAACGTAATCAATTATTCCTACCTGAACATGTTCTCGATACTCCGGTTAAAACGGCCAATGCATCGGATCATGTGGTATTTTATCAGCAGTGTGAGGAAATGTTACGCAGCCTCACTACTGGCGAGAAGATAACCACCGAGGTAAGGCGCTTACTGCTCCAGTCCGCCGGTGATTTTCTTAATATTTCTCAGATTGCCAAGCACTTGAATATGAGTGAACGCACCTTAAGGCGCAACCTGACGTCAGAATCGGTCAGTTTTAGAGCCCTGTTCGAGGAGGTGAGAGATTTACTAGCTAGAGAGTATTTAACCAAAACTGATTTAATCGTTGCCGACATAGCATACTTGCTAAGCTATTCTGAAACGGTAAATTTCCGCCGAGCATTTGTGCGTTGGAATAGCATGACACCCAGTGAATATCGTCAACAACAGGCAAATCAAGTAAAATTTTGAGGCGTGTCGAAGCCAGTTTCATTAGACGCTTTCACCCCCATGCCTTAAACCTAGCTGAGCTGCTTGTACAGCATCCAACAAGTCTGTTGTGCACAAAACCCCTATACATTAATCAGCGGAAGATTAGCCAGCGGAATTCGATGCTTTAGCCCTAATCGTCCTTAGCTGTAGCGCACCAAACAACATGGTTAACATATA
>CALDQM010000104.1:0-105334 GCA_937911225.1 uncultured Cellvibrionales bacterium | reverse complement strand
CACTACTCTCTGGTTGATCAGTCGAGCCAGGGAGTGAATTAGGAATGGCTTATAATATGGGGTTTTGGGCTTTTCTTAGACGTGATTTGCAACTCATTAATCGCCGGCGAGGCGAGGTCGCTAGCCCACTGATCTTTTTTATTATGGCCGCGACATTTGTACCGTTGGGAATAACGCCTGATTCTGAATTACTGAAAAACATTGCCCCTGGCATTATCTGGGTTATGGCGCTCTTGGCGACACTGCTGTCAGCGGACAGCCTGTTTGCAAGTGACTATCACGATGGTTCGTTAGAGCAGATGATTATTAGCCCGCAGTTGCTGGTGATGCCAGTGTTGGGTAAAGTCACCGCGCATTGGCTGACCACTGGGTTACCTTTGACTTTAGCCTCTCCGGTTTTAGGGCTGTTACTCTCTTTACCGACCGCTGGTTATCTGCCCATGATGGCGGGATTAGCGGTGGGTACAGGTTGTCTAAGTCTTCTGGCTGCTCTTGGCGCCGCACTTACCGTATCTCTACAAAAAGGGGGGCTACTGTTAACGCTAATTGTCATGCCTCTTTACATGCCAGTAATTATTTTTGGCAGTGCTACCGCTCAGTATAGTATTCAAGGACTTGCATGGGGCGGTCCGTTGGCAGTTTTGGGTGCTATGCTCGCCATTGCTATAGCACTTTGCCCATTGGCGATTGCAAGCGTACTGCGCCTGACAACGATTAATTAGGGTTTGGAATAGATTATGAATTGGAATTGGTTTTATCGCATGGGCTCACCGCGCTGGTTTTATGAGTCTACAAGCCGCTGGCTGCCATGGTTGGGTGCTCTGACCTTTGTGTTGTTGGCGGTTGGTTTGGTCTGGGGTTTGGCTTTTGCGCCTCAAGACGCCAAGCAAGGTAATAGTTTTCGTATTATTTACCTGCATGTACCGGCATCATTCTTAGCGCTAGCAGGCTATTTCCTGATGGCCACGGCAGGCGCTATCGGGTTGATTTGGAAGATGAAATTATCGTATATGGTAATGAAATGTGCTGCACCATTGGGTGCAGTATTGACGTTTTTAGCTCTGTTTACGGGTGCTGTTTGGGGTAAGCCTACCTGGGGTAGCTATTGGGTTTGGGATGCCCGTGTTACGTCGATGTTAATTCTTTTATTTTTATATATGGGTGTACTGGCGCTGCAGTATGCGTTTGATAGTAAAGATGTGGGTAACAAAGCGAGCGCCATACTTGCGTTGGTAGGGACTGTGAATATTCCCATTATCTACAAGTCTGTGGACTGGTGGTTCACGTTGCATCAGCCAGCAACGATTAGTTTCACAGAGGCACCGTCGATGCATCCAGATATGTTTCAACCGTTGTTGGTAATGATCTTGGGGTTTTATTGTTTTTATGCGGTGGCCTTAATACTATCGGTACGCGTAGAGATACTAAATCGCGAACGAAAGACAGGTTGGGTGCGCAATTTGGTAAAGCAGTCCACAGATAAGAGTTTAGGAGCGGAATTGTGAATTTTCAGTTCGATAACGTTAGCCAGTTGCTAAATATGGCTGGTCATGGAATTTATGTGTGGACTGCGGTTTTAGTCACCCTAGCTCTAGTAGCGTGGCTGATCATAAACCCGTTGTTGCAGCGCCGCGATGTGTTTAAAGAGATTGCTCAAGAAGTTTCTCGTGAGCAATTGCGCCAACATGCCAGCAAAGAGAGCATCTGATGCACCCCATGCGTAAACAGCGTTTGCAAATTGTGGTGCTGATTGTTGCTGCCTCGGCCATTGCTGCTGGATTGATCATCTATATGCTCGGACAAAACGCAAACTATTTTTACACGCCATCTCAGGTGTTGTCAGGTGAGGCCCCGGAAGGGATTTTTATTCGCGCCGGCGGAATGGTAGTGGAGGGGAGTGTGCGGAGAGATCCGGATTCTCTGGCGGTAGACTTTGATGTGACGGATGGCCGTGCAATTTTAGGGATTCGTTACACCGGGATTTTACCCGATTTGTTTGCAGAGAATGAAGCAGCGATTGCGGCAGGTAAACTCGACCAATATAGGGTGTTGCAGGCGTCTGAGGTGTTGGCGAAACACGACGAAAAGTATACACCGCCGGAGGTGGCTGAAGCGATGAATGCTGCTTATGATGCCAAACAAAAACGTAAATCGGAAAATCTATGACAGTTGAGCTGGGCCATGTTGCACTCATCATTGCGCTGTGTATGGCAGTTTGCCAAACACTGGTGCCAATGGCGGGATCATTTAAAGGATATCAGAGCTGGATGCGTCTTGGGCAGACCATGGCATTCGGGCAATTTGTTTTTTTAGCACTGTCTTTCGCCTGTTTAGCCATGGCCTTTCTTAATGATGACTTCTCTGTGGCATATGTAGCAAACAACTCAAACACGTTACTGCCTGACCGCTTTAAATTGAGTGCTGTTTGGGGAGCTCATGAGGGTTCTCTACTGTTGTGGGCTCTGATACTGGCTGGCTGGACTGCTGCAGTAGCGCTATTTAGCCGAAGAATGCCTCTGATTTTTTCCGCCAGAGTTCTTTCTATCTTGGGGTTTATCGCGGTTGGATTTGCGCTATTTTTACTGTTGACCTCAAATCCCTTTGAACGAATTCTACCAGTGATACCGTTGGAGGGGGGTGATCTAAATCCACTTCTGCAGGACTTTGGTCTTATCGTGCATCCGCCCATGTTATACATGGGTTATGTTGGGTTTGCGGTGCCTTTTGCCTTTGCTATTGCCGCTTTAATTGGGGGCCAGTTTGATAGTGCTTGGGCGCGTTGGGCGCGACCTTGGATTAATGCGGCATGGATGTTTTTAACCATTGGTATCTGTTTGGGTAGTTGGTGGGCCTATTATGAGTTAGGTTGGGGTGGTTGGTGGTTTTGGGACCCTGTTGAGAATGCATCCTTTATGCCATGGTTAGTCGGCACAGCCCTGATGCATAGTATTGCCGCGAGTGAAAAACGTGGCGTGTTTCGTAGTTGGACGTTGCTGTTAGCTATTTTTACTTTCTCTTTGAGCTTATTGGGTACATTCCTTGTCCGGTCGGGAATTCTGACGTCAGTGCATGCTTTTGCTAGCGATCCAGAGCGTGGAATTTTTATTCTGGCGTTTTTGTTTGTCGTGGTGGGTGGTTCATTACTTCTGTTTGCGATTCGAGGGCCTCAGATGAGTTCATCCTCTGACTACCGAGGATGGTCTAGAGAGACGATGTTGTTAATCAACAATGTCTTGCTGGTCAGTGCTACGGCTATGATTTTGGTAGGTACACTTTATCCGTTGCTGGCAGACGTGCTCGACTTAGGCAAAATTTCCGTTGGACCCCCATATTTTAGTTTTTTCTTTGTACCGATCACGACGGTTCTAATGCTGTTTTTAGGATTTGCCGGTTTTAGTCGCTGGCAGTCTAGTGATGGAAAGGTCATGCTCCGTAAGGGTTTTATTCCAGGGGCTATTAGTGTTTCGTTGGGACTAATATTACCCGCGCTGGCCGTTGAGCAGTTGTCCTGGAGTAGTTATTCTTTAAGTGCCGTTGTGACTCTCGTTCTGGTCTTTTGGGTGATCACTATGACCTGCGAAGACTTGTTTCTAAAAGTGGGCGGTAAAGTATCTAATTTAAAAGGTTTGACGGGTAGCTACTGGGGAATGATAGTCGCTCACATTGGTTTAGCTGTGTGCGTTTTGGGCGTTGGTCTAAGCACCAGTTACGATGAGCAACGTGATGTGCGAATGGTGCCCGGTGACTTCGTAGAGTTGGGTGAATATAGCTTTCAATTTGTCGGTGTAAAACCGGCGGATGGGCCTAACTTCTCCGCTTACCGAGGTCAGGTTATTGTCACTGTAGGAGATGAACTAATTACTACGCTATGGCCGGAAAAGCGTAATTACAAAGCAGCAGAGCAGACCATGACCGAAGCTGCGATCGATGGTAAGTTACATCGCGATCTTTATGTCTCTCTGGGCGAACCCCTCGGGGGAAACGCATGGGCAATCAGAGCCCAGGTTAAGCCCTTTGTGCGCTGTATTTGGCTAGGTGCGCTAATGGTTGCACTGGGTGGATTAATCGCGGCTAATGATAAGCGGTATCGCCGACGTAAAAATCGATTAGCCCCTGCAACGGGTGTTGGAGGTATCGCCGCTTGATTCGATTTGCGCTATTTCTCCCTATTGCTTTATTTGTGGTTCTCTCAGTTGTCCTTTTACTTGGGTTGGATAGTGACCCAACTGAACTACCTTCTGCTCTGGTAGGTGAATCTTTCCCAGCGTTTAGGCTGGAGGCTCTAGACCCGGAAGAGGGCTTCATAGATGAACAGCATTTGATGGGTGAAGTGGCCTTGGTGAATGTGTGGGCAACCTGGTGCTATGCCTGTCGGATTGAACATGCCAAGCTAAATCAGCTTGCCGAGAATGGCGTCAAAATCATTGGCTTGAATTATAAGGACAATCGCGCGGATGCTTTTGATTGGTTGGCTTTGCGAGGTAATCCCTATGCGTTTTCGATATTTGATTTAAGAGGCTCCCTCGGTATAGATTTAGGTGTTTATGGCGCCCCAGAAACCTTTCTTATAGACGCGCAAGGCCATATTCGCTATCGCCGAGTTGGGGTAATTGACGACCGAGTTTGGGATAACGAGTTTGCTGATTTGTATGCGACACTAAAGGCTGAAGCATTATGAAATGCGCTACCTTTTTACTGGTGTTATTAGCGACAGTCTCAGCGGTTGCTACCTCTGATTTAGTGATTTTTTCAGATCCATCCTACACCGCTCGTTATCAAACCATGATTGCAGAGTTACGCTGTCCAAAATGTCAAAATCAAAATCTTGCCGATTCTAATTCACCGATTTCTCAGGATTTGCGGGCTGAGGTACATCGTTTACTAGAGCTAGGGATGACCAACACCGAGATAGAACAGTATCTTACTGCGCGATACTCGGATTTTATTCTTTATCGTCCTCAAGTTAACAACAGTACCTATTTATTATGGCTGGCGCCAATTGTGATTTTGTTGATTGGGATGTTTACTGTGGTTGGGCTTAGTCGACGCCGGGTCAGTGATTTACAGGAGCAGCCTGTGACAAGTCAAACTGATCGGCGACGTCTCGCTGATTTGCTCAATGATGGAAATAAATAGCTATGCTGCCTTGGATGCTAGCTTTAATTGCCGCTGGATTTTTATTTGTTCTCTATCCCTTTTTTTTCAATAACGATTCTTCAGTTGCTAAAGGTCATGAGCAGGCAAAAATAGCTGAAAAAGACAATGTGCGGCTCTTCCAAGAGCAGCAAGAACAGTTCCAACAGCAGTTGGATTTAGGCGACATTGATACGCCACAGTTTAAAAGATTGATGGCTGAGGCTGAGCAGCTTTTACTAGCCAACACCGTATTAAACACCCAGAAGAAGTCCAAGGGGCTGGCCGGCGGATTGTGGTTATTGCCTATTTTATTAGTTGTATTTCCGATAGCCACTGTCGTGGTTTATCAGCAAGTCGGAGCGTCTAAGGATCAGGAAATTGCGGTGTTAATCGAGGCTCAAAGTTCTCGGGTCAGTAATTTAGCGTCCGAGCAATGGGATGTTGAGCTGATAAAAGCATTGCAGGAGAGAGTGATAAGCCGCCCAGACAATATTTATTATTGGGCAATGCTGGCACAGTGGGCTATTAGTAACGATGACATCGCTAGCGCCAATAGTTATTTTGCTGCCGCCCTTAAAATTGACCCTCGAGACAGTTTTTTGTTAGCCCAGTATGCTGAGTCATTATTTTTGCTGGAGGGTAATCGTTTTACGCCACAAGTTATAACAGCGGTCGATGCTGCGTTTGCAGCTGATACCAATAGTCAGACCGTACTGGGGTTAAAGGGGATCGAGGCATTTGCTAACAATGATCCTGGTTTAGCGATTTCCTATTGGCGACGTGCACAGCAGCAGTTAGAGCCTACTAGCGTGGTCTTTCAAGGGTTGCAGACAGGCATTGAGCGCGCTCAGTTACTCGTTGGCTCATCAACGGGTGGCAGTCCGAATGATATTGTTAAAACACGCCGTGTTTCGGTCCTCGTAAGCATTGACGCGCGCGTGCCAGCTCGACCAGATCAGACGGTATTTGTAGCGGTATTGCGAGCAGGTGGTTCACCGATGCCTTTAGCGGCCAAAAAAATCAGCGTTAATCGCCTACCTGCAACTATTACTCTAACGGATATGGATACACTTGTTGCTGGCCAAGAGTTGTCAACTGCGAACCGCGTCAGGGTCGTGGCTAGATTATCTTCGTCGGGTTCAGCCACGCCCCAAGTAGGAGACTGGGAAGCGCTAAGTGACGCTATCACGCTAGATGAAAAGGGTGCTCAAGTCACTTTATCTATCGATCAGCAGCGAAAATAGTTTAAAGGGGTTTTCAGTTCTGAGCATTAACTATGCGAATGATTTATTTAGTGTTTTTTGTCACGCCGATAATGTGTAAACTTGCGGTAAGATACTCTGATAATAACAGCGCCAAAAGGCTAGACTAAAACTCCGAAATGGATATATATGCGGCTTAAATCAATCAAACTGTCAGGATTTAAATCCTTCGTTGACCCTACGCATGTCAAATTTCCCAGCAATCTCTGTGCGGTGGTGGGTCCAAATGGATGCGGAAAATCTAATGTCATTGATGCTGTGCGCTGGGTTATGGGTGAGAGTTCTGCAAAAAATCTTCGTGGTGACTCGATGTCAGACGTTATCTTTAACGGATCTGGTGGTCGAAAGCCGGTAGGGCAGGCCTCGGTTGAGTTGATTTTCGATAACACGCAACAACGCATTGTCGGTGAATATGCGGCCTACAATGAAATAAGTATCAAGCGCAAAGTGACTCGCGATGGTCAATCGAACTATTATTTAAATGGCAGTAAATGTCGCCGTCGTGATATCACAGATATCTTCCTTGGAACGGGTTTAGGGCCAAGAAGCTACGCAATTATAGAACAGGGAATGATCTCTCGACTAATCGAGTCCAAGCCGGACGAATTGCGTATTTATATCGAAGAGGCCGCCGGAATCTCCAAATATAAAGAGCGTCGTCGCGAGACTGAGAGCCGCATGCAGCGCACGATGGAAAATCTGGAACGTTTAACAGACATACGTGATGAGCTTGGACGTCAGATAAGCCGTTTAGAACGTCAAGCGAAGGCTGCTGAAAAATACTCTGAGTACAAAAAACAAGAGCGGCAGTTTAGTGCTGAGTTACTAACGCTTAAGTGGCGAGGTTACAATCAGGATGCCTTGGGTCTTAAAGCTGTGATTGGTGGTTTTGAGATAGGGAAAGAGAAGATTGTTGCTCAACGTAGCCATTGTGATACGAGTATTGAAAAGTTACGAACGCAGTTTACTGACCAAAGCGATGCCTTTAATGAGGTGCAGGCTAGGTTTTATAAGATTGGTGGTGAAGTTACCCGTATCGAACAAGCGATTGAGCATGCGCAGCAACGCGCCCAAGATATTGATAGAGAGCTCCAGCAAACAGAGCGTAATTATCGAGAAACCGATGAGCACCTTACTGCGGACAAAAACAAGGTGTCTGGTTGGCAAGCGGAATTTGATGAGCTCAAGCCAGTGCTGGAAAAGGCTGCCCAACTAGAAGTGATATCTACTGCTGCGCTTGAAGAGGCTGAGCAGGCTATGAATGAGTGGCAGCAACACTGGGATGAATTCAATCAGCACTCCGCCAGTCCAAGACAGCAAGCTGAAGTCCAGCAGTCGCGTATTCAACATCTTGAACAGCTAATGCGCCGCTTAACAGAAAAGAAGCAGAGTTTAGAGGCTGAAGCCACAAGCTTTCAGGCCAGTCCTGCTGAGGAAGAGTTGGCAACGATAAAAGACAGTCTGGAGGCGACTGAACACTCGCGTTCTCTCACCGATGGTCAGCGGCAGGAAAATCGTCTGGCGATTGAGTCATTGCGTGATAAAGCGCTGCAAACCAACGCACGTTGTGATGACCTTCGTGGTACTCAACAGACGTTAAAGGGTCGCCAGGCGTCTCTTCATGCCTTGCAACAAGCGGCGATGGGTGATGGGGACGAGCAGAAATGGTTGGCTGCCGTGGGTCTTGACAAGCAACCCAGGTTGGCCGATCAATTAAAAGCTGCGGCTGGTTGGGAGCTCGCGGTAGAAACTGTATTGGGGAGTTACTTACAAGCAATTGCTGTGGATGATATGGCCAGCTCTGTTGATCTGATGCAGGGCTTCAATAAAGGTGAGTTGTTGTTTGTCAACACCGGCATGGGTAAACATCATTCGGGGTCCTCCAAAGGGCAGTTGTTGAGTGATCTGGTGGAGGGTAATTCCGCCAAAATCCTTTTGTCCAATGTGTTTACTGCTGATTCACTCGCTGATGCGCTTGCTTTGCAGTCAACATTGTCTGTCTATGAGTCAGTGGTGACCGCCGATGGGATCTGGCTGGGTGCCAGTTGGGCGCGTGTAGCCCGAGATAAAGATGCAACGGCTGGCGTTCTTCAGAGGAAACAAGAATTGGACGCTATTGACCAGAAGCTTGAAGCGCTTGTAGTGTCTATTGAAGGCGCTGAAAAAGAGCGGCAAGAAAATAGTTCAACATTGCAGAATCTTGAAGCGACTCGTCATGAAATTTCTCGAAGTATTGAAGAACAGCAGAGTACTTATGCGGAGCTACGTTCTAAATTGAGTGGTTTTGAGGTACAAATCGAGCAGTTCAAAGCCCGCAAAGCGCGCGCCGATAAAGAATTAACGGAGGTCCAAGAGCAGTCTCAAACTGAAGCGGAAAACCTTGCTACGGCTAGAGTGGTTTTGCAAGAGTCGATTGAGAAAATGGACGTCGATACTGGACTTCGGGCAGCCTTAGTGAGTCAGCGTGATATGTTACGAACAGCGCTTGATAGTGCTCGTCAAACTGCTCGTCAACATCGTGATAATCGTCAGCAGATGGCCCTTCGAGAGAGCTCTCTTAGTACACAGCTTGTGTCGATTAAAGGTGGAATACTGCGCTTAGAATCCCAATTTGAGAGACTTGAGGAGCGTCGTGCTGAGTTGAGAATCGCCTTTGAAATAAAAGAAGATCCGACTGATGACCACAAACAGCAATTAGAACAGCAGCTGGAGGCTCGGCTTAAGGTAGAGGATGAACTGGGTGAGTCTCGTCAGCAGGTCGAGGCAACAGAATACGATACTCGAGAGCAAGAAAAACGACGCGGTGAACTTGAACTGGAATTGCAGGATCTGCAGGTTCAGTTAGAGGCGCAACGATTGTCAGCTCAGGAAATAAGTACTCTTAGCATGACTATTGAAGATCAGATAAAAGACAAAAATGGTGTGTTGGTTGATCTTTTGGACGCGCTGCCGGAGGATGCTGAGCTGGTTGATTGGGAAGAGCAACTGCAGCTAATCGCTAATCGTATACAGCGTCTCGGGCCGATTAACTTAGCAGCCATTGACGAGTATAAAATTGAATCTGAGCGCAAAGATTATTTAGATAAGCAAAATCAAGAGCTTGAAGAGGCACTGCAGACCCTGCAGTCGGCCATCCAAAAAATTGATCGGACTACTCGAACTCGATTTAAAGAAACATTTGAATTGGTCAATACCCATATTCAAGCGTTATTTCCAAAATTATTTGGTGGCGGGCACGCTTATTTGGAAATGACGGGTGATGATCTGCTCAACACTGGTGTCACTTTAATGGCGAGGCCCCCAGGCAAGAAAAATGCGTCAATTCACTTGCTATCAGGCGGCGAAAAGGCGCTCACTGCTATTGCTATGGTATTTGCAATTTTCAAGTTAAATCCTGCACCGTTTTGCATGCTCGATGAGGTTGATGCTCCTTTAGATGATGCCAACGTGGCACGTTACGCTGCGATGGTTAAGGAAATGTCTGATCAGGTTCAGTTTATTTTTATTACCCATAATAAAATATCGATGGAAGCGGCCAATCAGCTGATGGGCGTAACTATGCATGAAGCTGGGGTTTCTAGATTGGTCACGGTAGATGTTGATCAGGCTGCTGAACTAGCGGGTGCTTAAGTGTTTTTTCTTTAAAAGGATAGTTATAAACTATGAAAAACTATATTAATGATCAACATCTTATTTGTTGCATAAGAGTCTGACATGGATTTCTTTGGCCCTAGAGAAATACTTATTTCGGTTGCTATCTTAGCGTTGGTAGCTGTTGTCCTTGACGGAGCGCGTCGAATAAAGCGTAACCGTTATGAGAATTTGCAAATGCCCACGCGTAAATTTAAACCGTCCATTGAGGGCGATGATTTTGATAACAATGAACTTGACCATAGCCAGTTTCCTTCCGGCGGCTCTAGAGTAGTTGGTGCAAGATCAGCGGATGATTTAGGTGTGGCTGAAAAATCAAGCGCGATGACGAGCGATTTCAAGTTTTCGAAGCAGCCAGAACAGCAGGGGTTTGATTTAGATCATTCCATTTTTGCAAGTCGTGATGATGAACTGAGTGACTTGCAGCCACCGGTTTCGAAACCGGAGCCAGTTACACAGTCAAGTTCTGATGCTCCTCAGGATGTTTTGGTGATGCACTTAATGGCTAATAAAGGTGAAACGCTCAACGGCGAAGATCTTTTAACTGTATCAGTGGAGGTAGGATTGCGCTATGGGGCGATGAAAATTTTCCATCGCCATCTTAGTGACGATGGGTCAGGACCGGTATTATTTAGTATGGCTAATTTAGTCAATCCAGGTACTTTTGACTTAAATACTATGTCTAAGATAACGACTCCAGGTGTGACTTTATTCATGGCATTAGATGACCTTGAGGACCCCAGTGCTGCATTTGAGACCATGATTGAAGCAGTTAACAACATGGCTGAAAAGTTGCCCTTAAACGTGATGGATGAGTCTCGTAGTTCAATGACTCTTCAAACCATAGATCATTACCGCCAACGCGCAAAAAAGGCGAATCTGCAGCAGTCAAATGATCATTAATAGTCAGGGAAGCTAGCCTAATGGCGTTGATCCCCAAAAAAATTCTGGAGGAGTACAAAAATCTTGTTGCTGAGTTAAATCAGCATAATCACCGTTACTATGTTCTGGATAATCCGTCTGTACCGGATAGTGAGTACGATCGGCAAATGCGAAAACTACAAGACATGGAAGTATCGCATCCAGACATCGCTACTGAAGACTCACCCACTCAACGAGTTGGTGGTATGGCGCTGCAGTCATTCTCCCAAATCAAGCATGGGCTGCCGATGCTCTCCTTGGATAATGCGTTTAGCGATGCGGAGTTGCAAGATTTTGAACGGAAAGTCAAAGATCGGCTCAACCAAACTACTGACATAGAGTATGTTTGTGAGCCCAAGCTGGATGGGGCGGCGGTCAGTATCTTGTATCGAGACGGCGTTTTGGTTTATGGCGCAACACGTGGTGATGGTAATGTTGGCGAAGATATAACCGCTAATGTCCGCACTATTAAGAGTGTTCCACTAAAGTTACAAGGCGATAATATCCCACACTTACTTGAGGTTCGTGGTGAAATATATCTCCCTAAGGTGGGTTTTGATGCGTTAAATGAAGCTGCTCGAGCTGTCGGAGGAAAGAGCTTTGTTAATCCACGTAACGCGGCGGCCGGTAGTTTACGGCAATTAGATTCGAAGGTGACTGCCAGTAGACCGCTGGAAATGTGTGCCTATAGTGTTGGTCAGTATCAGGCCGAGAGGACACCCACTACTCATCAAGATATGCTCCAAGCGCTTTGTGGGTGGGGCTTTAAACTTAATGACTACGTTGAAACTGTCACCGGTGTGGACGCTTGCGCAGACTACTACCAACGGCTGGCGAAGCGACGAAATAAGTTACCCTATGATATTGATGGCATCGTTTATAAGGTGAACGAATTAGCTCTGCAAGAGAGGCTAGGGTTTGTTGCGAAAGCGCCACGTTGGGCGATCGCTCGAAAATTTCCTGCGCAAGAAGAAATGACTCAATTGTTAGGCGTTGAATTTCAGGTTGGTCGAACCGGAGCAATCACTCCAGTGGCGCGCTTGGAACCCGTTTTTGTCGGTGGTGTGACAGTCAGTAATGCGACTCTACATAATCGTGATGAAATAGAACGACTGGGTGTGCGGATTGGTGACGTTGTTATTATTCGCAGAGCGGGTGATGTTATTCCTCAGATTGCTAAGGTGGTTTTAGAGAAAAGACCGCTTGATGCAGAGGTCATTGTGTTTCCTGAACGGTGTCCTGTTTGTCAGTCATCGGTGCAACGTAATACCGGTGAGGCCGTGGCGCGTTGTTCTGGAGGCCTTTTCTGCGGCGCTCAGATTAAAGAAGCGATAAAACATTTCGCTTCGCGAAAGGCTATGGATATTGATGGTCTGGGAGATAAACTCGTTGAACTGATGGTCGATAAGGCCATTATCTTTTCGGTAGCTGACCTGTACGAGCTTGATGAGAGCCGACTAGTTGGCTTGGAGCGTATGGCTGAAAAGTCCGTCGCTAATTTAGTGGCCGCCATTGACGTCAGTAAAGAGACTACGTTGGCGAAGTTTCTATATGCGCTAGGTATTCGTGAAGTCGGCGAGGCAACAGCGCAGACTTTAGCCAATAACTTTGGTGCTATTGAGATGATCGCTCAGTCCTCGGTAGAGGAATTGTTGGAAATAGATGATATTGGACCGGTAGTCGCTCGACATATTGCTAACTTCTTCCGTAATCCCGATAATCTTTCAATCATTGAGGCGTTGCGCAATGCAGGCGTGAAATGGCCTGATATCGACCTGTCAAGTCAAGGGGCACAACTATTGAAAGGTCAGACTTGGGTACTAACAGGTGGTATGCAGATTATGAGCCGAGCTGAAGCAAAAGACGCACTTCAAGCCTTAGGTGCCAAGGTTGCTTCAAGCGTCTCCGCCAAAACTAGCCAGGTCGTGGCCGGGCCAGGTGCAGGTTCAAAACTGACTAAAGCTGAAAACTTAGGTATAGCGGTCATGGACGAAGCAGAGTTAATGGCCTTTTTGTCTGCGCAGCCTTAATACGACGTTACAAAATATCACCAACCTACATAGGATATTAAGTAGTTTGAATAAGCTCTCTGCAAAAGGTTTTTTAAAGCGTCGATCGACCTGGATTGCGTCGATGCTTGCTTGCTTTACCTTTTTATTGATGGCCGTCGAAGTTTACAACATACCGGTATCCTTATTGATTAGTAATCTCATGTCTATGTTGGTCGGTCTTGGGTTAATCGTGACTCTTAGTGCAGCAATAGGCTGGCTAATAGCGGTAATGCGCAAACGTCGTAAATAAGTGACTTCCCAAACGTTTTCTTTTCGCCATTACTTGGCAACCATTGCCTCCAGTAACTTTTCCATGGGTGTGCATACCATTCTTTTCCCATGGTTAATTATTGGGGTTTTGGAGCAATCCCCTAGTCGACTGGGGTTGGCTCAAATGGCATTACTATTGCCTAACTTGCTATTTATTTTGCCGGGGGGCGTAGTCTCGGATGGTCGTCATCGTGGTACTTGGTTGTCACTTCTTTATGCGCTCTATATTTTACCCGTAGGGTTGCTGTCTGTAGCGGTTGCCACAGACCAACTTTCTTTTTCGATGATGCTGCTGTTTGCCATAAGTTTCGGAACAATTTCAGCGTTTGTCCAACCGGCTCGAGAAAGTTTGCTGGGCTATGCTGATCAGACCTTGATGCATCAGGCTGTTGCTAAGGTAGTGGCGGTTCAGTTTGTAGCGCAGGGTGTTGGTTTTTTCTTTGCTGGTCAAATCGAAGACGTGGGTGTGCTTCCGCTTTTGGCATTGCAGGTTTGTATGTTCGCCTTCAGTGCTTGGTGTATTCGACAGTGCCATCCGCTGATGAAGTCAACTCAAGGTATTGCTGCCGAGTCTACCAGTGAGCCTCGAAACCCATTAGCTGAGCTTCGTAAAGGCTTTAACCTATTTTCTGAGAACCGTGCACTACTGCATCTAGTATTTCTCGTGTTTGCCACGGGGTTTCTTGCGTTTGGCGTTTATTTAGTGGGCATGCCATTAATAGCCAAACAGGGCTATGGTGGCGGTGCCCAACTTTATGCGGGCCTGCAGATTACATTTACACTGGGTATTGTCAGCGCTAACCTTGGTGTAATGAAGCGCGCTAAAATGTTTAAACGCCCGGGTAGGCTAATGATTATTAGTTTTCTATGGCGCGGTAGCCTAGTGGGTATAGTGGCTTTTTTGCCCAGCCTTTGGGTGTTATTTCCAGTCGTATATGTATGGGGTTTTTTCTCTGGATTATCGATGACTTTAGGTCGCACTATTCTTCACAACCAAGTGCCACATGCATTGCGGTCTAGAGCTGCTTCAGTCTACCAGTTGAGTTTGTTTGGCGGCGCACCACTTGGTGCTTGGGCAAGTGGTATGGCGATTCAGACAGTGGGTCTGAGTACTACTTTTATTACCATTGCCAGCCTTACTTTAATCGTCTCTTTAGTCGCGGCATTAAGATCACCTCTTTGGTCTCTGGCGACTGAAGAATCTACTAATTAGAGGGTGTTAAACGCGACTAATGCCGCGGTCACTGCTACGTTTAATGATTCAACGCCATTGTTCATTTCTATACCAACGCGGTAGTCACAGAGCGATGCGATACTCTCACTGACACCGTCTGACTCGTTGCCCAAAATATAGACTAAGGATTGATCGCGACTAATATTCGCCAGTGGTGTTGCATTATGGGAAGAGAGCATACATAGCTTGAACCCTTGTTGCTGCAAATTTTTCAGTGCGCTATGTAAGCTATCACAGCGCAATATGGTTCCCTTAAAAACAGTACCGGCACTGGCTTTAATGACTAGTGACGAGATTTCAGCAACCCCTTTGGTGGGCAGAAGTAACCCATAACAGGGGCTGGCAGTTACACTACGAATAATCATGCCCAAATTCTGTGGGTTAGTTACCCCATCTATAGCGATCAATACTTTAGGGTCCCCCGTGGACAGCGAATCTATTGCTTGTTCATAGGGCTGATAGCCTGGGCAATGTATATCGCATGCGACCCCCTGATCCTGCTTGCTATTACGGGAAATACGCGCCAGTTGCGAGCGGTTGTGGTAAAGAATCTCGATATTACGTTGCTGTGCCAGTTGTTTTATTTGATCAATAATACCGCCACCGCGGTTACTATCAGCAAGATGAAGGCGATAAATATCCAGCTTTGTGTCTTCGAGTATTTCTAACACCGGCTTGCGGCCATAAACGGTAATGAGCTGATCAAAGAAAACCTTTCTTTTTAAATACTC
Organism: uncultured Cellvibrionales bacterium; assembly: GCA_937911225.1. GTDB lineage: Bacteria > Pseudomonadota > Gammaproteobacteria > Pseudomonadales > Porticoccaceae > HTCC2207. Next base: position 90,078 of record CALDQM010000104.1, on the reverse strand, counting down.
AGCGCTATCAGAGCGTTGATCAGATGACTGTGGGCGATTCATATTAGCCTTTTATGTCTGGTGTGGTTTGGGTATCAGGCTTCAGTAATTGTGTAATGATCTGTAAATCTTTATGAGAAGCCTTACCTTGAGTCGCGGATATGTCTACTGCTATGCGACCTAGTCCAGAATACACCTGTTGCCATGTGTCTGGGGTGTTCTTTAAAGCCCTTAAATGAGTCTCAACAGTTTTGATATCTCCCCGCGAGATAGGGCCTGTTAAAGCGCTTTGGGCGTTTCCATCAAAATAGTTGTCCAAGGTTTGTTGGACGAGTGCTTGCATTGGGTTGTGTTGCTTTTTTGTATCTATACCCGACTGAGTAAGCATTAATTTACTCAATTCTAATAAGCTAACTAAATTATTACAGGCCATGACCATTGACGCGTGATACAGAGATTTTTTATCACGATCAATAGGGAAAACATTAGCGCCAATGTCTTCGAATAAGCGTGATAAAAGTAGTGTGGCTTGAGTATCACCTTCGATTGCGCACGAAGTGCCAATGAAGGATTTTAACGATGATTCGGGGTTGGCAAAGCTATGGGCTGGGTGAAGTGATGCAATATTGACACCGATTGATCTAGCTTGGGTAAAAATAGTCGATGACAAGACGCCGCTGCAATGAAAGAGAATGTTGCCCGACTGCAATACTCCTGAGGATAGCAATGAATCACCGACAGACTGAAGTTGGTCATCTGGACAGGCTAACATCCAGATGTCAGCGCACTTTAAACCCACATATGACTGATCGCTAATGCTAACGGCCTCGCCGGCTGTAATGAACTCCACGGCTTGGTCAGCAGAGAGTTTGGTGCGATTGACGACCTGATTTATTTCAATGTACGAAGACAGTAACCTACACAGCGTAGACCCTGCACGCCCTGCGCCAATGCAGTTTAGCGTGAGTGTTTTGGAGCGTATAGTATCTACGGTCCTGGCGGCTGGCGTATGCTCAGACATGGTGGCCACTAATGTTGGTTAAGTAACTTCTTATAGGCCTGCACAGTGCTGGCCATCCCCATCATTAATGAGTCTACGATAAAAGCGTGGCCAATAGATACCTCAAGAAGTCCGGGAATCGTTGCAAATTTAGCTAAGTTGTGAAGATTTAGATCATGGCCGGCATTGACGCCCATACCCAAAGATGTCGCAAGCTCTGCCGCCTTTTTGTGTTGTTGGAACATTAGCTCAGCGCTTTCACTCCCCCACGCCTCAGCATAAGGGCCTGTGTACAGCTCTATTCGATCCGCGCCAATCTCAGCAGCGAGCTCAATTTGTTCTAGATTTGGGTCCATGAAAAGACTTACCCGCATTCCCTGGTCCTTGAGGCGTGTGATGATAGGTTCGAGTGCCTCACCAGAGTGATTTAAATCAAAACCATGATCAGACGTTAGCTGGCTGTCACTGTCAGGCACCAGAGTGCATTGATCAGGCTGAGTTTGTTCAACCAAAGAGATAAAACCCGGATAATCGGCAATAGCTGATGCAAATGGATTACCCTCAACATTAAACTCTATATCAGCCAAGGGCTTTACCAACTCAGAGAGTTCTCGAACATCACTTGGCCTGATATGCCGCTGGTCAGGTCGTGGATGAACAGTAATGCCATCAGCGCCATTGTCGATACATAGCTGAGCATGCTTAAGAACGCTGGGATAGTTTCCCTCTCTAGAGTTCCTTAACAAACTTATTTTATTTAGATTGATACTGAGTGCGGTCATAAAACTCTATGGTTACCTTAAGGGTATGGGGCGTTCAAAGCTTGATGCGACTGGCTTTGGGTCTTTGTGTTCAACCCAAACATCAGGGTTGAGAAGGCGCGCACTGAGGATTCTAATGGGCTCAATAGGAACATCTTGATACATGCTGAACCCACTGGTCGGAACCACTGCAATAGCGTCAACAGTATCCATGCCGCTGATCACTTTACCAAAAACAGCATAGCCAACATTGTCACCTTTGCTATTCAAAAAACCGTTGCTACTGTGATTTATGAAAAACTGTGCCTGGGCTGAGTCGGGATCACTCATACGTGCCATAGCAATAGTCCCACGGTTATTTTTAAGCCCGTTAGATGCCTCATTGACTATAGTTGGACGCTCTGATTCTCGTGGGGTAAAGTCAAAGGTAAAACCACCTGTCTGAATCATGAATCCTTTAATTACGCGATGGAAGATCAGTCCGTCATAGTGAAAGTTGTTCACATGCTTAATAAAGCTATCGACCGAAACGGGTGCTTTTTTAGGAAATAATTCAAGAACAATGTCTCCTTTTTCCGTTTCTAACTTTACCTGGGGGTTGACTGATGACATCTCAACTGCCGCAAAAAGCTTAAGTGACGCGAGCATTAGCAATACAAAGACTACAGAACGTGACATTTTTAGTGACCTCAATTATTTAAGTTTAGTGTGTAAAGCTTTTTGGCTAGCGGTACGATTAACCCCACTCTGAAAGCCTTTTCCTGCCCTTCAGTTTAGGAATAAATGCCACCAGTAGAGCGGCTAAAAATACCGTCAGAGCACCGTATAAAAAGAATTGGTTACTACTGTCATTTTCTAAAATCTCTACCTCTGCCTTCAATACATCATTGTCGCTTTGTAATAGATGGTTCTGTTTAACAAGAGTTTGGTTCTGCTGGTTTAAGGCTGCAGGGTCGGCAGATATTCCCTCCATCTCAGAAAACTCTTTAGCAAATATTTTTTTATCACTTTCTAGTTGTTGGTTATCTAGTTGAAGGCTTTTAATCTCATTCTTAAAAGTTACTATGGCATCTTCAAATTGCTTAATTCTAACGGCAGCATCTTTTAAGGCGAGCTGGCTGTCACCCAGTTGCTGCCTACCTGATGGTGATTCGGCAATAAATTGCTCTTCCATCCAGCCTTTGTAGCCATTGGCTGTCGACACCAAACCCCAACCATCCTTTAAATCCAGTAGGTCAACCACAACACCAGACTTGATTCCCCAGTGAACTATCTTACATCGTGGGCATGGTGTTTCCCTCAGAGGTACGAAGAATTCGTCCGAGATATAGCGTACTTGGGGCTCAAAAGCGACCCTCTGTATTTCGATTTCAGGTTCTGGAAGATCAGAGCTTTTAGTCTCAGCAGTTTCTGTGGCTTCAGTGGCATCTATGCTTAAACCCTCATTAATAGGCTCCTGAGCGAAGACCAAATTGACTGTTGTTAATGACACCAAAAGAGAGATAAAAGCTAAAATTTTCATAAGATTTTGTACCGATATGTGCATTCTAAGAATCATACTATGATTGAGCAAAAAAATCCGTGATGTTAGGGCAGTACCTTTTTAAACGGCTTAACACTGACGGATTGATAAACACCCGCTGCGACATAAGGGTCAGCTTCAGCCCAATGCTGAGCATCCTCTAAGCTGTTGAACTCGGCAATGATTAGACTACCGGTGAAACCCGCTGCGCCTGGATCGACGTTATCAATCGCCGGTTGAGGTCCAGCAACTAGCAGCCGACCTTGCTCTTTGAGAATATTCAGTCTATCTAAGTGCTGGGGACGCGCTTGACTGCGCAGGGCCAGACTGTTTTCGATATCTTCACTAACGATTGAGTACCACATAGCTATTTTTTCTCTTTTTCGACGTTGAGGATATCTTCAAAGGGCATACCAGTGAGGCGAGTGATCCCGCGGAAGACATAAATTAGATTAGCCATTAAAAAAAACGTCATTGGCAATGCGATGACTGGAAAGCTTAGAGCGGTCATTCGGCCTAATTGTTGATTAAACGCCTCAGTCCCGGGGTCCGCGGTAATCAAAACGACGGCTAAGATATAGTTGAGAGCAGATGACAGGAAAAATGAACCGGATAACACCCACGAAGCATTGACTAATAATTTATCAAACGCGGCTTGAGCGTTATTGTCTTTTAATGCTTTAGAAATCCCAGTAGTGTTCATCACTGATTCATTGAGTAAAAATGTATGGATCAGCGGCTGCGACGTTTTTAAAGACAGCAAAGTGGCAATGCCAAGCAGTCCTGGGATAGCGGCCTCTTTGATGGCGATATAGACGGGGTCAAGTTCCATTAGACTGATACCGCCGGTCAATGAAACACTGGCTATACCCAGTGCTGAAAAGAAATTAACTTTTCGCAGGTTGATAAACTCTCTCAACCCGTAAGCAAAAGGGAATGCCAGCGCGACTAATATGGCGGGCTTAATGCCTAAAAACTGATCGCCACTTAGCTTTGTCAAAATAAGTGTTGGCAGAACAAGATTAAATACCAAATTCCACAGTAAACTGGGTGGCGCTTCCTTAACCTCATCCTCATGCTGATCTAGCTTTGCGCCTTTTAATCTGCTCATTAATTACCCACTAGTGTTCCGGATGCCCATTGTATCTATCCCGCTGCGCTTGTCGACTTTAACCGACGGATTTTCGGTACCAAGCTGGATTGATTGTTACAAACAAATCGACCCCTGCTTATGAGACAATGCTGTCAAAAATTAATGCCGTGGGAGAGTCCAGATTTGAGCAGCCAATACTTTTCAATACATCCAGAAAACCCGCAAGCACGATCCATAGCCCGCGTCGCCGATATTGTTCGTCGTGGCGGGGTAATTGTGTACCCTACTGATTCTGTTTATGCGATTGGTTGCCACATTGGTGATAAACAGGCATTGGAGCGGATTAGAGTTATTCGTCAACTCGACAAACACCATAACTTTACCTTGGTTTGTCGAGACCTCTCCGAACTTGCCAATTACGCAAAGGTCGATAACAGTGCATTTAGAATTTTAAAAGCCAGTACCCCTGGGGCGTTCACCTTTATTTTGAATGCGACATCTGAAGTTCCAAAACGATTGATGCACCCAAAGCGCAAGACTATAGGTATTCGAGTGCCAGATAGCCCGATTGTGAAGGCCTTGTTGGATGAACTTGGCGAGCCGATGATGAGCGTAACGTTAATTATGCCAAATGATGAATACCCTCTCAGTGACCCTCACGATATTCGACAAACAATGGAGCGTCATGTGGATGCTATTATTGATGGTGGTTATTGTGGCCACGAGCCTACTACTGTGATTGATATGACTGATGACAACCCTCAGATCCTGCGTCAAGGAACAGGCGATTCATCTAGTTTTCAACAATCCTGATGTGTCTGGATGTTAATCTGGTTATACTAGTCTCTAAAGCAAAATTGGGGTAAATAGTGTCTAGCGAAGCACCCGTACAAAGCGACATCTTACCGCCTGCTAGTGTCAGAGCAGTTACGCCAAAGAGTCCCCAGCAAGAGGAGATGCCATTTGCTGTAGTGCAGGGTAAAGAGTTAACCACTCTTCCCAAAGATCTCTATATTCCACCGGATGCGCTTGAGGTTATTTTAGAGGCATTTGAAGGCCCTCTTGATTTACTGCTGTATCTCATCCGGCGACAAAACCTTGATATTTTAGAAATTAATGTGGCGGAGATTACTCGTCAATATATGAGTTATATTGATTTAATGTCGACAATTCAGCTGGAATTGGCTGCAGAGTATTTGGTGATGGCAGCTATGCTGGCAGAAATAAAGTCACGTATTTTGCTCCCCCGTCAGGTAGAAGATGAGGAAGATGAGGGTGATCCGCGTGCTGAACTGATTCGTCGATTACAGGAATATGAGAGATTTAAGGCAGCAGCGGAAGATATTGATGAGATACCACGTCTGGGGCGTGATATACATCAGGCAACTGCCGAATCGCCAGATCGAGCTGTGGAGCGACAGTTTCCTGACGTAGATATGCGTGAAGTCATGAGCGCATTAGCTGATGTTTTACGACGTGCGGAAATGTTTGAGTCACACCATATTCAGCGTGAAAAGTTGTCCACTCGAGAGCGCATGTCTCATGTTCTGGAGGTGATTCGTGATAAGCAGTTTGTACCTTTTGTTAGTTTATTTAAAGAAAGCGAAGGTCGCTTGGGTGTTGTAGTAACTTTTTTAGCGATTATGGAGCTCATTAAAGAGTCTTTGGTTGAAATAGTGCAAAACGAGTCGTTTGGGCCTATTCATGTCAAAGCAAGGTCATCATGAATTCAGAAATGTTAAGAAAAATTATTGAAGGCGCTATTATGGCTGCCGGAAAGCCAATCGACATAGCTCGATTAGAGACGCTTTTTGAAGAAACGGAACGTCCTCCGCGAGATCAAATAAGAGCGGCTCTGGAAGAGATTCAGGCGGGTTACCAAGATTGTGGCTTCGAGCTTGTGCAAGTGGCTAGTGGTTATCGTTTTCAAGTAAGGCAACAGCTATCAGAATGGGTGAATCGATTGTGGGAAGAAAAGCCCAAGCGCTATTCCCGAGCAATGCTTGAAACCCTAGCGTTAATTGCCTATCGCCAGCCTCTAACGCGGGGAGATATTGAGGCGGTAAGAGGCGTTGCAGTAAGCTCAGACATTATTAAATCGCTGCAAGAAAGGGATTGGGTACGTGTGGTAGGGCACCGTGACGTGCCAGGTCGACCAGCCCTCTACGCAACGACTAAGCAATTTCTAGATTATTTTAATATCAAGAGTTTGGAATATTTACCAACCCTTGGTGATATCAAGGATTTCTCTGAGTTAGATCCTGATTTGGAGCTTGCGTTAGCGAGTACTCCAGTGGAAGTATCAAGCGCAGCTAATGATGATTTGGCTGCCTCTGATAATACTGAATTTGAGCTGAATCAGCAGCAGGATGGGTCTGAAGAGGGCTCTAACCTGATATTACCAACTCAGCAGACTATTAAACCTACTAATAACAGCGTGGCATCCGATGAGTGAAAAATTACAAAAACTTTTAGCAACTGCGGGCCTTGGTTCTCGTCGAGAGCTAGAAAAGTGGATATCTGCTGGGCGAGTGTCGGTGAATGGCTCAACGTCAAAGTTGGGCGATAGAGCAATTCCAGAGGATCGGATTTTAGTCGATGGCCGCCCCATCAAAGTGGTAACAGATGATAGCCCTAGGGTTTTAATGTATAGCAAGCCTGAAGGCGAGGTATGCACAACAGTTGACCCAGACGGCCGGCCAACAGTATTTGATAATTTGCCGCGAGTTAGTCGTGGGCGCTGGATTGCTATCGGGCGGTTAGATATTAACACCAGTGGGTTACTGCTGTTTACTAATCATGGCGAATTAGCAAATCGTCTCATGCACCCCTCCTATGAAGTAAAGCGTGAGTATATGGTGCGTGTGCATGGTGAGGTAACTGAAGCAATGATAGCGAGGCTTTCTGAGGGTGTTATTCTTGAAGATGGTGTCGCAAAATTTCAGACGGTCAAAGCGCAACATTCACGCAGTAATGACGAGCGCAATGCCAGTAATCAGTGGTTTAGGGTTATTTTAGGCGAAGGCCGGACTCGAGAGGTAAGGCGTCTTTGGGAATCGCAGGGTGTCGAAGTGAATCGATTAAAGCGTATTAGCTATGGGCCCATTGAGTTGCCATCTATTGTCAGGCGCTCAGACTTTATTGAGTTAGATCCGAAGCAGGTTGTTTCATTGTTTCGTGCTGTAGCAATGAAGCCGCCAAGGTTTAGTGAGAAAAATGTGCTACGTGATATTCGCGAGCGCAAAGAAAAGAAGCTTCGCGCTCGCGGTAATACCGAGCGCTAAACACGTTATTTATGGTTTACGAATCTGAGCGTCAAGTGACTGCCCGTTAATATGTTTGCTATCAGGGCCTAGTAAGTATAGGTAAGCTGGCATGATGTCTTCTGCTGTCGCTAAATCATAAGGGTTTTCTGCAGGAAACGCCTGGGCGCGCATGTTTGTTCGGGTTGCGCCGGGGTTAATGGCGTTTATTCGCACCGATCCCAGGTCTTCAATTTCCGAGGCCCAAGTTTGCACCATTCCCTCTATGGCAAATTTAGACACTGCGTAAGCGCCCCAAAATGCTCTTCCAACTCTTCCGACACCAGAGGTCGTGAAAAGAACAGAAGCATCAGCTGATTTCTCTAACACTGCCATGAGGCACTGAGTCATTTGAAATTGTGCCGTCAGGTTTACTTGCATGACTTTATTCCACAATTCAGCTGAGTAGTTACTCAGTGGGGTGCGTTGTCCGAGGATTCCAGCATTGTGGAGTAAGCCGTCAAGACGACCAAATTGCTGGTCGATGGTGGCGGCTAGATTCACATAATCATCATGGGTGGCACCTTCTAAATCTATGGCAAAGATACGCGGTTCAGGTAATCCCTCCGCCATGATTAACGTGTAAACGGCGTCGAGTTTTGCTGGAGTACGGCCGGCTAAAATAACAGTAGCACCGGCTTTTGCGCATGCAAGGGCCACTGATTTACCGATTCCATCACCGGCACCGGTGATTAGAATAACTCGTTCTTTTAGATGGTTTTTCGTTGGTAGGTAGTTGACGATATCTTTAACAGAATACACAGTTGCTTCCTGGGTTTAAGGGTTAAACAGTAGTGGATATAACTGGGAAGACTCACTAATAAAATGGTCTGCCTTCCAGTTGCTGGCATCTTCGCCATGTTCTATATACCCCCAGCCTGCCGCTATAGTTTTCATCCCCGCAGCTCTGCCGGCATCGATGTCTCTGCGGTGATCGCCCACATAAAGACAGTCCTGTGGGGATACTGAAATCTGCGCGGCCGCTAACAGCATCGCCTCGGGGTGAGGTTTAGGATGAACCACATGGTCCGGACAGATGACCGTGGCAGCACGGCTCATTAGGTCAAGTTGCTCAAGCACAGCTGAACTAAACTTCCATGGTTTGTTGGTGACAATTCCCCAGGGAATATTGTCGTGCTCACAACGCACCAAGACGTCTTCAAGGCCATAAAATAAATGAGTCTGGTCCGCAAGATTATTGAAGTATAGGTCTAAATATTGCTGTCTAATGGTCTCAAAATCTACATGGTCGGGGGTGATACCAAAACCCTCTTGGATCAGGCCGGCGGAGCCGTTAGTGACGCTAGTTCGGACAGCTGATGCTGGCAGGGGGTCACGTCCATGCATACCTAGTTGAACGTTCAGCGCACTTATGAAATCTGGTGCGGTGTCCAACAGAGTACCGTCTAGGTCAAACAACAATGCTTTAAACGCTAGCATTTACAGCTCCTGTGTTAGTTATTCAGTAGGGTTTTCGTGCACAGATCATATAGTTAACATCCACATCATTTTGACTGAGTTTGTAGGTTTTAGTCAGTGGATTGTAGAGCAAACCAGTCATTTCCGTAATCTCTAGGCCGGCATCGCGCGCCCATTGGCCAAGCTCAGATGGGCGAATAAACTTAGAAAATTCATGAGTACCTTTTGGCAACATCCGTAAAACATACTCCACACCAATAATAGCGAGCAGATAGGATTTTGGGTTTCGATTAATAGTTGAAAAGAATACCAGGCCGCCAGGCTTAGTCATGGTAGCGCACGCTTTTACCACAGAGCTCGGGTCCGGGACATGCTCAAGCATCTCTAAGCAGGTGACGGTATCGAATTCTTCTACGTGGCTTTCGGCAAAATCTTCGGCTGTAGATTTTATGTAGTCAACGTCCACGCCAGACTCAAGTTTGTGCAGATTGCCCACTGCGAGTGGGGCTTCGCCCATATCAATCCCTGTCACTCGAGCGCCCCGTTGTGCCATTGCTTCACAAAGGATGCCACCACCACAGCCAACATCTAAAAGATTTTTTTCTGCGACTTTCGCCCGCTGATCAATCCAGTTAGCGCGCAATGGATTGATGTCATGAAGCGGCTTGAATTCACTATTTCGATCCCACCAGCGGCTGGCGAGTTCTTCGAATTTATGAATTTCTTTTGGGTCAACATTATTGCTCATGGTTTACCTTAAGTAGAGTGTTTGTTAGCGTATCGTATTGCTGCCTTGGATCCTGTTACGCCACTGTTCGGTCTTCTGGATCAAGCTTTGCTCATCAATAGTGCAAAGCTCACGGTTATTCAGCAACTTTTTTCCTGCAACCCAGCTATGAGTAACCTGACCCCCAGCATTGGTGTAAACCAACTGGGAGGCGGGATTATACAGCGGTTGCTGGTTAATAGAATTAATTTTAACTGCAATCAAATCTGCGTACTTGCCAGATTCCAAGCTACCAATTTCATTCTCCCAGCCAAGTGCTAACGCTCCATTAATGGTTGCCATGCGTAAAGTGGCGTGGGCGTCTAAGCTTGTAGCGTCACCAGAAACTGCTTTTGCGAGTAGAGATGCAGTTTGCATTTCAGAAAATAAATCTAAGTCATTATTGCTGGCCGCGCTGTCAGTTCCCAATGACACGTTAATACCATTAGCGATAAACTCTGTTATCGGGCAAAACCCGCTGGCTAGTTTGAGATTTGACTGCGGACAATGCATGATATGACAGCCGTGATCACGCACCAGCGCTATATCTTCCGAAACAACTTGGGTCATGTGGACAAGTTGGGTTTGTGGCAACAATATGCCTAGATTATTTAGTCGTTCAAGTGGTCTACAGCCGTAGATTTTTAGTGATTCGGTGATTTCATTGGCGGTTTCATGGCAGTGAATGTGGATCGGCATATCTAGCTCATTTGCATAGGTAGCTAATATTCCCAATGTCTTGTCACCGACTGAATAAGGTGCATGAGGAGCGCAGGCAATCTTAATTAGCGGTTGATCTTTGAAGGTGTCTCTGAGTGCTAAGCCTTTGTGAATATAGTCATCTGCACCCTTGCCGTAGGGCGTAGCGAAATCCATAACCGTAAAGCCAATCTGGCTACGTATTCCGGCAGTGCGTACTTCACCGGCAATCGCGTTATGGAAAAAGTACATGTCAGCGAAGCACGTTGTCCCACTTTTAATCATTTCCGCAATTGCAAGTTGCGTGCCGTCAGCAACAAATTCTTCGCTTAAAAATTGTGCCTCAGCTGGCCATATATGATCTTCGAGCCAAGGTTTAAGAGGGAGGTCATCGGCGTACCCTCTAAGCAGGGTCATTGCGGCATGACCATGGCTGTTAACAAGGCCGGGCATAACGATATGGTTGTCAAGTTGTTCGACGTTGTCGGCAGTAAATTTTTTCGCAGCCTCAGCCTGAGGAAATATGCCAATAATTCGTCCGGCATCTATGGCAATTGCGCAGTCTTTGAGAATACTATCCTTTGGAATAATTGGAATAATCCATTGGCAATTGATCAAAAGATTTATTTTTTTTGGCGTCATAACCTCTCCCTGTGCGAGTCGATTAGTATACCTATTTTTTCTCGCCGTTATGCAATGAGGGGCGAATAAAAGCCACATTTTGATGCCTTACTATGTTAAAATTATGTGTGTTTAAGGGGGTGTTTAGCGGTATAACACCTGAGCTTTTTTTGGAGTAGTGCTACCTTTGTTGGTGCTCACCCAAAGGATTCCAATAATTCAGGAAATAACAATAAATTATGGTCGATCTAGCCAAGCAAATTGTTCCAGTAAACATTGAAGATGAGCTCAAGCAATCCTATTTAGATTACGCGATGAGTGTCATTGTTGGTAGGGCATTGCCGGATGTGCGTGATGGCCTCAAACCCGTGCATAGACGGGTTTTATTCGCCATGAGTGAGCTAAATAACGATTGGAACAAGGCGTACAAAAAATCTGCTAGGGTAGTGGGTGATGTGATTGGTAAATACCATCCTCATGGTGATTCAGCGGTCTATGAGACAATCGTTCGAATGGCGCAGCCGTTTTCACTAAGATATATGTTGGTAGATGGCCAGGGCAATTTCGGGTCGGTAGATGGAGACCGCGCTGCCGCGATGCGTTACACCGAAATTCGTATGACCAAGATTGCTCATGCGTTACTTGAGGACCTAGAAAAAGATACCGTCGACTTTGCACCCAACTACGATGAAACTGAGCAAATTCCAGTGGTTATGCCAACGCGCGTGCCTAATTTACTGGTCAATGGTTCCTCGGGTATTGCGGTTGGCATGGCGACTAATATTCCGCCACACAACCTTACAGAGGTTGTCAAAGGCTGCCTAGCCTTGATTGATAATAGCGAAATTACCATCGATGAATTGATGGAATATATCCCCGGTCCAGACTTCCCCACAGGGGCTATTATCAACGGTAAGGCTGGAATCATTCAAGCGTATCGTACTGGTCGAGGGCGTATTTACATGCGTTCGCGTGCGGAGATCGAGGTCGACGAAAAAACACGTCGTGAAACAATTATTGTTTCCGAGATTCCTTACCAGCTAAACAAAGCGCGTTTGATCGAGCGTATTGCTGAGTTAGTCAAGGAGAAGAAGTTAGAGGGTATCTCGGAACTGCGAGATGAGTCGGATAAAGATGGTCTGCGCATTGTTATAGAAATCAAGCGTGGAGAGATCGGTGAAGTTGTCTTGAACAATCTTTACGCGCAGACTCAAATGCAAAACGTATTTGGTATTAATGTTGTCGCATTGGTGGACGGTCAGCCAAAAATCCTTAATCTTAAGCAAATGCTTGAGGCGTTTGTTCGTCACCGCCGTGAAGTTGTGACACGTAGAACGATATTTTTGCTGCGTAAAGCGCGCGAGCGTGCCCATACTTTAGAAGGTTTCTCTATTGCGTTGGCAAATATTGATGAAATCATCGCTCTAATTAAAGTATCTTCAACCCCTGCAGATGCTCGCGAGAGTTTGATCGCGCGTGGCTGGAACCCTGGTTCAGTGTTGGAGATGTTAGATCGCGCAGGGCCGCACGCGGCCAGGCCTGAATGGTTAGAGGATCAATATGGGCTGCGTGATGGCCAGTATTTCCTATCGCCTGAGCAGGCCAAAGATATTCTTGAGCTGCGGTTGCACCGATTGACCGGTATGGAAACTGATAAAATCATTGAGGAATTTGCAGTCAAGCTTGAAGAAATAGCCGACTACCAAGATATTCTGGGTGATTTAAATCGGTTAATGACTGTTATTCGGGAAGAACTCGAGGCAGTGGTGACCGAGTTCGGTGATCCGAGACGCACAGAAATTATTGAATCAATGCATGACCTGACTGTTGAAGATCTCATTACCGAAGAAGATCGAGTGGTTACCATTTCTCATGGTGGCTATGCTAAAACTCAACCTTTGAGTGATTATCAAGCGCAGCGCCGCGGTGGTATGGGTAAATCTGCGACAGCGGTTAAAGACGAAGATTTTGTAGAGCATCTTTTGGTGGCTAGCACTCACACAACAATTCTTTGTTTTACTAACCTTGGGAAAGTTTATTGGCTCAAGGTTTATCAAATTCCGATTGCTGGACGTAATTCTCGCGGCAGGCCCGTGGTGAACTTGTTACCGCTAGGAGAGGGTGAGAGGATTAGTTCAATACTGCCGGTCGAGGAGTATAGCGAAGACAAATTTGTACTCATGGCGACTGCCAACGGGACTGTTAAAAAGACCGCACTAACCCAGTACTCTCGACCACGAAGTGTTGGTTTGAGAGCGGTTGACTTAGTGGAGGGAGATCATCTAGTTGGAACTGCCATTATTGATGATGCTAGTGACGTCATGTTGTTTAGCTCCGAAGGCAAGGCGGTACGTTTTGCCAGCACTGATGCTCGGTCGATGGGTAGAGTCTCTAAAGGTGTCCGTGGTATGCGTCTTCCGGAAGGAAGTTCGGTTATCTCAATGGTCATACCGGAACAGGATGGGTTTTTGTTGACCGTCTGCGAAAATGGGTATGGCAAGCGCACCAAGGTTGAAGAATTCCCAACTAAAGGGCGTGGTGGTAAGGGTATGATTGCTATTCAGGCGAGTGAGCGAAATGGACCCTTAGTCGGCGCGACACAGCTATTTTCGGGTGATGAAATCATGTTGATCTCTGATCAAGGCACCATGGTGCGTACCAGAGGGGATGAGGTGTCGGTTGTTGGTAGAAACACTCAAGGCGTTCGTATTATTCGACTCAAAGATAATGAAAACTTAGTTAGTTTGGCACGAATTGCTGAGCCTGAAGAGGATGAATTTGCTGTTTCTGAAGATGTCGATGATGCCGCTGAAGAAAAAGTCTCCGCTGAGTAAAATAACTTTATGTGTAAAAGTAGCGCCATATGGAGAGTAAGTGATGTCTGAAAAAGATGCATTACTGGGATTAAGAGATAAGATTGATGCCTTAGATCTTCAAATTATGGAGAGTATTAGTCAACGTGCTAATTTTGCTCAGCAGGTTGCTCATGTAAAAAAGAGTTTAGGAGATACCGCTTATTATCGTCCTGAGCGAGAAGCTCAGGTTTTGCGGAGTGTCATGGAGTCTAATACGGGCCCACTCGATAACGAGGATATGGCCCGGCTTTTTCGACAAATCATGTCCGCCTGCCTGGCGCTTGAACAGCCGATAAAAGTTGCTTTTTTAGGTCCTGAAGGTACGTTCACTCAAGAGGCTGCGTTGAAACATTTTGGTGATGGCGCAATTGCTGTGCCTATGTCTGCTATTGATGAGGTGTTTCGTGAAGTATTGGCAGGGGCCTGCCATTATGGTGTTGTGCCAGTAGAGAATTCTACCGAAGGAGTGATCAGTCATACTTTGGATAGCTTCATGGATTCCTCGATTAAAATTTGTGGTGAAGTTGAGTTACGTATTCATCATCACTTTATGATGGGTGAGAATACCAAAAAAGAAAATATTACTCGGGTATATTCCCACGCACAGTCTCTGGCTCAATGTAGGCAGTGGTTGAATTCGAATTATCCAAATATTGAGCGTGTAGCGGTCAGTAGTAACGCCGATGCGGCAAAAAGAGTTCAGGGAGAGTGGAATTCTGCAGCTATCGCCGGGGACATGTCTTGCGAGTTGTATAAATTGGAAAAGTTATGGGAAAAGATTGAGGATCGGCCAGATAACTCTACCCGCTTTTTAATTATAGGACGTGACGACATTCCTCCCAGCGGGGATGATCGAACGTCCCTTGTGGTGTCTGTGCGCAACAAGCCGGGTGCCTTACATGATCTTTTGGAGCCCTTCAGGCGTTACAATGTGGATATGACACGTCTTGAGTCACGTCCATCGCGCAGCAGCAAATGGTCTTACGTATTTTTCATTGATTGTGTGGGACATATTGAAGACGAAGCGGTTAAAAGCGTACTCGCAGAATTAGCATCTGATGTCGCTGACCTTAAGATCTTAGGGTCTTATCCACGTGCGGTTTTATAGCTAGCACGTTGAGCCCCTTCAATGACCAATAGCAGAGTATCCTGATGTCGAGTAAAACTGAAAAGTCCGAGCCTCAAATTAATCGACTAGTGATTATAGGGCTCGGTTTAATTGGATCTAGTCTGGCCATTGCCGCGCGAGAACAAGGTTTAGCTAAGACCGTAATAGGTATTTCTCGACGAACATCTACTCTTGAACTAGCGCTTGAATTAGGCGTTATTGATCGAGCATGTGACGGCCTTGAGGCCCTAGCTTCCGAACTCGATTTTGGGGATTTAGTGGTTATTGGTGTCCCGACATTGAGCGTGCCTTCGGTCATTGCAGTCTGCCATGAATTTCTCAGTGATAGAGTGACCATCACCGATGTCGCTAGCGTCAAAGGTAGTGTCGTCAAAGCTTTATTAGATGTGTATGGCAAACTACCCCGTCAATTTGTGCCCGGCCACCCCATCGCCGGTTCTGAAAAAAGTGGTGTTGAAGCCGCTAATAGTCAGTTATTTAAAGATCACAGAGTTATTTTGACCCCGCATAACACAGTTGATTGTGAGCATTTGAGTTTGGTCAGTGCGCTCTGGTCTGATGTTGGGGCTGTCGTGTCTACCATGAATGTTGAAGAGCATGATGCTATTTTGGCTGCGACTAGTCATTTACCGCATTTTTTGGCATATTCTTTGGTCGATACGCTGGCTTCTGTGGGCGACAATCGAGAGATCTTTCGTTATGCCGCAGGTGGGTTCCGCGATTTTACTCGAATAGCAGCTAGTGACCCCGTTATGTGGCGTGATATTGCGCTGGCTAATCGTGAATCTATACTCAGCATTCTTGATCAGGTGATGAATAACTTTCAAGCCTTGCGCGGGGCAATCGACAAGGGTGATCAAGATTATTTGATGGATGTTTTTACTCGAGCTCGTGACGCGCGGAATCATTTTGGGAAATTACTTGAAAATAAAGCACTGCAGGGTCCAATGACTGAAAAAACTATTAATTATAGAATCTCTCCTGGGGGTAATGCACGCGGTGATGTGCGTGTTCCAGGCGATAAATCGATGTCTCATCGCTCCATTATGCTGGGTTCTCTTGCCCAGGGGATGACAGAAGTTACTGGTTTTCTTGAGGGAGAAGATAGCTTGGCTACACTGCAAGCCTTTCGTGATATGGGAGTTATTATCGAGGGCCCTGAGCATGGCCGCGTCGTTATTCATGGCGTTGGCTTGCATGGCCTTAAGGCGCCGGCTAAGCCTCTATATATGGGCAATTCGGGGACCTCTATTCGGCTTTTAAGTGGTCTTCTCGCCGGACAGTCCTTTGATACCGAGTTGACTGGAGATATTTCTCTTTCTGGTCGACCGATGGGCCGAGTCGCTGATCCACTGCGGTCTATGGGCGCGAATATTGAAACCTCTGAAAATGGAACGCCGCCACTGAGAATTAGAGGCGGTCAACGTTTAACCCCAATTAACTATTTAATGCCAATGGCCAGTGCACAGGTAAAGTCCTGCGTTTTATTGGCTGGACTTTACGCTGAAGGTGACACATCAGTGACGGAACCCGCCCCGACTCGAGATCATACTGAGCGAATGCTACAAGGGTTTGGTTATACCGTAAATGTCGAAAAAAGGACCGCTAGTTTGGCTGGTGGAGGTGATCTTTTAGCGACTAGAATTGATGTGCCAGCAGATATTTCCTCAGCCGCATTCTTTATGGTTGCCGCAGCTATTACACCGGGTTCGGACATTAACTTACAGCATGTCGGCATTAACCCAACCCGTGTTGGGGTTATTAATATTTTACGTCAAATGGGTACGCAAATTAGTTTATCCAATGAGCGTGAAGTGGGTGGTGAACCGGTGGCTGATATAAGAGTTGAGTACGGTGAACTAAAGGGTATAGATATACCTCCAGATCAAGTTCCACTGGCTATTGATGAGTTTCCAGTACTATTTATCGCAGCTGCCTGCGCGAACGGAACCACAACGCTTACTGGCGCAGAAGAACTCCGTGTCAAAGAGAGTGATCGTATTCAAAGTATGGCAGATGGCCTTGTAACGTTGGGAATTGATGCCCGCTCTACAATTGATGGAATCGTGATTGTGGGTGGAGAATTGAGGGGAGGCAATGTATTGAGTCATCATGACCATCGCATAGCGATGGCGTTTTCTATCGCCGGGCTCCGAGCAAGAGACGAGATTATTGTGGAAGGCTGCAACAATGTTGCAACTTCTTTTCCCAATTTTATTGATTCTGCGGCTGCCATTGGGCTGAATATTCAGGTTGAGGCGAACCATGACTAAAATTATTACTATCGATGGGCCCAGTGGCTCAGGAAAGGGTACGGTAAGTCGACTGTTGGCTGATAAGTTATCGTTTCAATATTTGGACAGTGGCGCCTTGTATCGAGTTTTAAGTATTGCGGCAACGCGCCGTAACGTAGATACGGCCAATAAAGTAGAGCTGTCATTAATTGCTGAGCATATGGATGTCATTTTCAAAACATCAGCCCAAGGGACCTTTGATATTTTGCTTGAAGGGGAGAATGTCACCAGTGATGTACGCACCGAGACGACAGGCGCTCTAGCGTCACAACTAGCGGCTTACCCTGAAGTGCGTGATGCGCTTATGAAGCGACAAAGACTGTTTGCTCGGGGGAATGGTTTGGTCGCGGATGGTCGAGATATGGGAACCGTGGTGTTTCCTGCGGCAGATCTAAAAATTTACCTCACAGCGAGTATCGATGAACGAGCTAAGCGCCGTCACAAAGAGTTGATTGAAAAGGGCGAAGATGTTAGTCTGCGCGCCCTTGCGGAGCAGGTTAAAGCAAGAGATGAGAGAGATATTAACAGGGAAGTGTCGCCTTTGGTTGCCGCTACGGACGCTATAAAGCTAGACACTTCGAATATGAGCGCTCTTGAAGTACTGGACACCGTGCTTCATATGATTGATTTTAAGCGTTTGGTATAAGCACGTAACTTATCGGGCAGCCCAGCAGTCGCCAGCTTTACTCTGCTGTAAGCCTTAATTGTAACTGACCCGCAGAAACTGGCATTGCGGAAAAAAGAGGCTACTGCTATCTGTCGCAGTTGATTCTCTGTCATACCCTAGGTACTTCCCATGATCGAAAATTTCCAAGAACTATTTGAAGAGAGTCTCAAAACCGTTGAGATGAATCCTGGCGCTATTATTACTGGCGTAGTTATCGACATCGATAAAGACTGGGTAACAGTCCACGCTGGACTAAAGTCTGAAGGCGTCATATCGTTAGATCAATTTTATAATGACAAGGGCGAACTAGAAGTCGCCATTGGTGACGAGGTACAGGTCGCTCTTGAAGCTGTTGAAGATGGCTTTGGCGCTACCAAACTATCTCGTGAAAAAGCCCGTCGTGCTGAGTCTTGGATTGAACTTGAAGCAGCCCATACAGCGGATGAAGTGGTTATTGGTGTTATCAGCGGCAAAGTCAAAGGCGGCTTTACTGTCGATGTTCGTGGTTTGCGCGCATTCCTTCCGGGTTCGCTGGTAGATGTTCGTCCACTACGTGAGATTACTCACTTAGAGAATATCGATTTAGAATTTAAAGTTATTAAGCTTGATGCCAAACGTAATAATGTCGTTGTAAGTCGGCGTGCTGTTATGGAGAGTGCAAACTCTGCTGAACGTGATGAGTTGCTTGCTAATCTTGAAGAAGGTGCATCATTGAAGGGCGTGATCAAGAATCTGACTGATTACGGCGCATTCGTTGATCTTGGTGGTATTGATGGCCTGTTGCATATTACAGATATGTCTTGGAAGCGTATTAAGCATCCGTCTGAGATGATTAATGTTGGTGATGAAATCGATGTTAAGGTTCTTAAGTTTGACCGAGAGCGTAATCGCGTCTCACTGGGTATGAAGCAAATGGGCGAAGATCCTTGGGGCGATATCAAAGGACGTTACCCAGAAGGCGCTCGTGTTAAAGCGACAATTACTAATCTTACTGACTACGGCTGCTTTGCTGAACTCGAAGATGGTGTTGAAGGTTTGGTTCACGTTTCAGAGATGGATTGGACTAATAAGAATGTTCATCCTTCAAAGATTGTTGATCTTGGTCAAGAAGTTGAAGTTATGGTCCTTGATATCGATGAAGAACGTCGTCGTATTTCGCTGGGTATTAAGCAATGCTTCACCAATCCTTGGGATGACTTTGCTGGAACCAAAACTAAGGGTGACAAAGTTTCTGGAAACATCAAATCGATCACCGATTTCGGTATCTTCATTGGTCTTGATGGCGGTATTGATGGTTTGGTTCATCTGTCTGATATTTCTTGGGACGAAACTGGCGAAGAAGCCGTTCGAAACTTTAAGAAAGGTGACGAAGTAGAGACAGTAGTTCTAAGTATTGATGCAGAAAGAGAGCGTATCTCTCTTGGAATTAAGCAGCTGTCCGATGATCCGTTTAGCAACTATGTTGACCAAAATGACAAAGGTACGATTGTTACCGGTACGGTTAAAGAAGTCGACGCCAAGGGAGCGGTTATTACTCTGGCTGACGGTATTGAAGCCATCTTGAAGGGTTCTGAGCTTTCTCGCGAGAAAGTTGAAGACGCTCGTCAAGAACTGACTGTAGGTGCTGAAGTCGAAGCCAAGGTGATTAATGTTGATCGCAAGAATCGCGTGATTAACTTGTCGATTAAAGCGAAAGATGTTTCTGAAGAGAAGGCTGCGGTGAAAGCGCATCGTAGCACTGAAGAAGAGTCTTCTGCAGCAGCTCCGACTACGATTGGTGATCTGATTAAGGCGCAGATGGATAAGTAATCTGCCAAAGAAGATAAAAAAGGGTGGCTTTGCCACCCTTTTTTTTTAAATATCAAAATCTCTTAAGTTTTTACTTGAATTTTTTCAAAACTTCAATAAAATCAACCACTAATAAAAATACCATCCTTCTAAATAAAGAGCTCGTATGACCAAGTCTGAACTTATTGAAAAAATTTCGTCTAATCAAGATCAGCTGCTTCCACGCGATGTGGAATTAGCAGTGAGAATGATTCTGGAGCGCATGGCGTCGACATTGGCTGATAATCAGCGGGTTGAGATTAGAGGGTTTGGAAGCTTCTCATTGCACTATCGTGCGGCTAGAGTAGGGCGTAATCCTAAGACGGGCGACGCCGTAGATTTGCGTGGTAAATACGTGCCTTATTTTAAGCCAGGCAAAGAGCTGCGGACGCGCGTGAATAATGGTATTTAATTTCGTTAACTAAATAACGATTTAAGCGCGGCTAAAGACTCCTCTCCCTTAGCTTGATTTTGTTCTTCGTTAACCTCTACATTACCACCAATCCTGATAAGGTCGTCTTCAGGCAACTCATCGACAAAGCGACTCGGTGTTGTGGCTGATTTCTCACCAAACTGGGTGCGCTGTCGTGCACACGTCATCGTTAAGGTCCTCTGGGCTCGAGTTATGCCAACGTAGGCAAGTCGGCGCTCCTCTTCAATTTGACCGCCTTCTACGCTGTTTCTGTGTGGCAATATATCCTCTTCCATGCCGATCATAAAGACGTGGGGGAATTCTAGACCTTTGGCTGCATGGAGGGTCAGTAGCTGTACTTTATCATCGGCAGACTCTTCCTCTTCTCGATCCAAAATATCACGTAATATCAGCTTGGCGATGGCACTTTCAATAGCACTGTCGCCCTTATCATTTTCATTATCAGACGAATCATTTTTTAGTACTTGCGTAAGTTGAGCGAGTAAAAAGGTAACATTTGCCCAGCGTTTCTGTGCAACATGGTCACTACTAGCATTTTGGTGTAACCAACCAAGATAGTCTGCATCACTCAGCATTTCATTAATGGCGGCGATAGGATCACCAGAATAAACATTTTTACTCACTTGCTGAACCCAGTGTTTAAATCGTCTAAGTCGCTGTAGGTTATTTTCTGGCATGCTTGCGCTTAGACCAACTTCATCAATTGCACTATAGAGTGACAGCCCGCGTTGGTTGGCATAATTGCCTAGTTTCTCGAGAGTGGTTGGTCCAACCTGACGCCGAGGGGTATTAATAATTCGCAGTAGGGCATTGTCATCATCTGGATTAATGAGGAGGCGAAGATAAGCCATCACATCCTTAATTTCGGTTTTTGCATAGAACGACTGCCCACCAGTGATCTCATAGGGAATATTCTGTGATTGCAGTTTAATTTCGACCAACTTGGCTTGATAGTTTCCACGATATAGGACAGCAAAATCACTGTACTTACAACGCCGCTTGAGTCGCATATCGATGATTTCGTTAACCACCCGCTCACATTCATCTTCTTCGTTTTCTGCACTGATTAAGCGGAGTGGGTCTCCAGGGCCCAACTCGCTCCAAAGTTGCTTACTGATTAAGTGAGGATTATTGTCAATCAGGGTGTTCGCAGCACGAAGAATGCGCCCAGTTGAGCGATAGTTTTGTTCTAGTTTTATAATCTCTAGACCAGGAAAGTCAGTTTGTAGCTGCATTAAATTTTCTGGTCGAGCGCCACGCCATGCGTAAATAGACTGATCGTCATCACCTACTACGGTGAGTGCTTGTTTCTCATTGACAAGGGTTTTTACCAATTCATATTGCGCTAGATTTGTGTCTTGATATTCATCAACCAGCAGATAACGGATCCTCCGTTGCCACTTGCTAAGTATGTCTGGATACTGTCTAAAGAGCATGACTGGGGTCATTATAAGATCATCAAAGTCTACCGCATTGTAGGCTTTGAGTGCCCTCTGATAACGCTCATAAAGCATCGCAATCCCTTGCTCACCAGTGCTATCGGACGCACCTGTAGCTTGCCCAGGCTCAAGCAATGAATTCTTCCAGTTGGAAATAGTACTTTGCACTTGGTCAAGTAGTTTGTCGTCCAACTCACTGTGACGAACCATAAGTTCTTTTAATAGTTTGCGACAATCTTCTTGGTCAAGAATAGAAAAACCTGGCTTAAACCCTAGCGTTTTTATTTCTGTACGAATAATGGTTAGCCCAAGATTATGAAAGGTAGACACTGTTAGTCCGCGAGCCTTATCTTTGGGCATCAGCTTTGAAACCCTCGCTTTCATCTCACGAGCAGCTTTATTAGTGAAGGTTACGGCCGCTATATTTCGGGCCGGAATGTCACATTGCTCTACTAAGTAGGCAATTTTCTGTGTAATAACGCTGGTTTTACCACTACCGGCACCGGCAAGCACCAACAGAGGCCCATCGATATATTTTAGGGCAGCTTTTTGCTGCGAGTTTAGATTATTCGACACTAAACCTTACGCCAATTCTGCAATGGAGCTGCGTTTTTGCTTGAGTTGGCTCAAGGAGCTTTCAAAATCAGTAAGTTTTTGACGTTCTTTAGCCACCACCTCCGTCGGTGCATTACTCAAGAATTTTTCGTTACCCAATTTTCCAGACAGTTTTTTTGCTTCCAACGATATTTTGTCAATTTCTCTATCAAGACGCGCTAGCTCCGCGCTTATGTCAATCAGGCCTGCCATAGGGACCAGTATTTCAAGTTCTCCTGCAAGTGCAGTCGCACTTAGTGGCGCTTTGCTAGGGTCATCTAGCCAAGTGATGGACTCTAAATTAGCTAGTTTACTTAGGAATTGATGATTCTCGTCGATACGCCGCTGATCATTATCATCACCGCGAGTGAAAAACACATTCAGTGCAGTGGCGGGAGATATATTCATTTCCCCACGTATATTGCGCACGCCAACAATCACCTTTTTTAGCCAGTCTATATCTTGCAATGCGTTTTCATCGATCTGGTGACTATCGGCGATAGGATAGGGTTGCAACATAATCGTACTTTTTGAGTCCACAGGAATTCCGGCAAGTGGGGCAACATTCTGCCAAATCTCTTCGGTGATAAAGGGTAGTAATGGGTGAGCAAGACGCAATGTCGCCTCTAGTACTCTCACTAACGTCCGACGGGTACCCGTCTTCAGTGATTCGTCGCCGTTTTCATCCCATAGTACCGGTTTAGATAGCTCAAGGTACCAGTCACAGTATTCGTTCCATATGAAATCATACAAGGCCTGTGTGGCGAGATCGAAGCGATAACTTTGAATGGCTGAGTTGACCTCTGTCTGAGCTTGCTGAAGTCTAGATATAATCCAACGGTCAGCCAAACTTAGGGTGTAATCACTGCCGTCTTGCGCGCAGTTTTCTCCTTCCGCATTCATAAGAACATAGCGTGACGCGTTCCATATTTTATTACAGAAGTTGCGATAACCTTCAAGCCTTTTCATATCCCAATTGATATCACGACCTGTGGAGGTCAGCGCGCAGAGAGTAAAACGCAAAGCGTCGGAGCCGTGAGCTTCAATGCCTAGAGGAAATTGTTTCCGCGTGCGGCTAGCAATTTTTTCGGCCTGTTTGGGTTGCATCATATTGCCAGTGCGTTTTGCTACTAAACTCTCAATATCAATGCCGTCAATCATATCAAGGGGGTCTAAGACATTACCCTTAGATTTGGACATTTTCTGACCTTGATCATCACGAATCAACCCTGTGACGTAGACAGTTTTAAAGGGTATCTGCGGACTACCATCTTCATTTTTCACCAGCTCCATAGTCATCATAACCATTCTGGCTACCCAGAAGAAAATGATATCGAAACCCGTCACCAACACATCAGTCGGGTGGAATGTCTTTAGCCTATCGGTATTCTCAGGCCAGCCCTGTGTCGCGAAAGTCCATAAGGCTGAAGAGAACCATGTATCTAAAACATCTTCATCCTGTCTCAGTTTTATGTCACCCAGATTATGCTTTTCACGAACCGAAGCCTCGCTACTGCCCACATAAGCTTTGCCAGCTTGGTCATACCAAGCTGGAATACGATGCCCCCACCAAAGTTGTCTAGAGATACACCAGTCTTGTATGTTACGCATCCATGAAAAATACATATTTTCATACTGCTTGGGTACAAAATTTATGCGCCCATCTTCAACAGCTTCAATTGCTGGGCCAGCCAATTTTTTGGCGTCCACATACCATTGATTAGTCAGCATCGGTTCTATTACAACACCTCCGCGATCACCATAGGGCACTGTCATATCGTTTTCTTCGATAGACTCCAGTAGCCCCAATGCCTCAAAATCTGCAATGATCTCTCGTCGTGCAGCAAATCGCTCCATACCCCGATATTTTTCTGGAATTGTTGCGCCAAGATCATGATTATCGCTGCCGTCGCTATTCACGCATTCTGGAGAATGTCGAACATCACCATTAGTTGTTAGCATATTAATCATAGGTAAAGAGTGACGTTGACCAACATCGTAATCATTAAAGTCGTGAGCCGGTGTGATTTTCACGCAGCCACTACCTTTTTCCATACTAGCGTATTCATCGGCAAATATAGGGACCGACCGAGCCACAAGGGGTAAGTTAACGGAGCTACCGATTAAGCTTTGATAGCGCGGATCATTCGGATTTACTGCAACTCCGGTATCCCCAAGCATTGTTTCCGGTCTAGTGGTAGCGACAATAATGTAGTCTTTTCCATCTGAGGTTTTCGTTCCATCAGCCAGAGGGTATCGAAGGTGCCACATCTTGCCTTTGATTTCGCGGTTTTCAACCTCTAAATCAGAGATTGCTGTATGCAGTTTTGGATCCCAATTGACTAACCTTTTTCCTCGGTAAATCAGCTCTGAGTCGTAAAGGCGAATAAAGACTTCCTGCACCGCATCGTAAAAACCATCATCCATAGTGAATCGCTCAGTATCCCAGTCAACTGAGTTCCCCAAGCGCCGCATTTGCTCAGTAATAGTGCCACCGGACTGTTCTTTCCACTTCCATATCTCTTTAACAAACGACTCGCGGCCCATTTCCTCTCTACCAGGCAGATTTTCGGCAGCTAACTTCCGCTCTACCACCATTTGTGTGGCAATCCCAGCATGGTCTGTACCGACCTGCCAAAGAGTATTTTTACCCTGCATTCGGGCATAGCGCGAAAGAGCATCCATA
Source organism: uncultured Cellvibrionales bacterium (assembly GCA_937911225.1). Classification (GTDB taxonomy): domain Bacteria; phylum Pseudomonadota; class Gammaproteobacteria; order Pseudomonadales; family Porticoccaceae; genus HTCC2207. Next base: position 64,992 of record CALDQM010000104.1, on the reverse strand, counting down.
ATGCCATGCTGCAGAGCATGTCCTATGTGTAAGCTTCCTGTGACGTTGGGCGGAGGGATGACAATACTATAGGGATCACCATTACCGGATGGAGCAAAGTAGCCATTGCTCTCCCACGATTTATACCATTTGGTTTCTATGTCTTTTGGTTGGAATGTCTTGTCCATTATTGAATTTTATATCCCAAAGGTATTTGTGAATTGAGTTGATTTAAGTGCTACCTGATTATAGAGCTTGCCGAGATTTGTCGCTAGCTTTGCCGACTAATTGAAGTTAACTTTTAGAGTTATGATTACAAAAACCAATTAGCCGCTAAACTTTTCAGAAAGGTCATGGTAGTTAAGTGCATAGCCACGCTGCTTATAAAAAAGGAAGTTTTCTCGTTTCGCCTGCTCATAGGCATCATCTTGATAAATGATCTCAATGACGCGGTCGAACCGGCTGAACCAAGTTGGGATGCTGTGCTGGAGATTGATTAAAATTTGATGGTGATCGCCAGGATTTGAATCACAACTGACCGCCACAGGAGCGTGTTCAGTCCCAATACCATGGGGTATAAAGGACGAAGATTGTAACTGCCAAAGATGGTTATCCAGTAGCTTAACAGCGGTGTTATCAGTAACTAGACAGAGGACTTGTTGCCCCTGTGCCAGTGACTTTTTAACGAGCTGGCAGACCAATGAGAAACCCATCATTTGATCTCCAGCTAGTTTATAAAAAGACACGTTAGTCAAGACCTAGACTGCCCAATGTGATTGACCGGGAAAATCACTCGCTGACAGTCTTGCTGCGGATATATTCCATAAGCATAGGGACTGGTCTACCTGTGGCACCTTTTTGGGCCCCAGATAACCAAGCTGTCCCAGCAATGTCTAGGTGAGCCCATTTAAAGGATTTGGTAAACCGAGCAAGAAAACACGCCGCCGTAATGGTGCCGGCCTCACCGCCAATATTAGCCATATCGGCGAAGTTACTTTTTATCTGCTTATCATACTCTTCCCACAGGGGTAGTCGCCAAGCACGGTCACCACTTTTGGTGCCTCCCAGTAGAAGTTGGTCGGCAAGTTCATCGTCATTTGCTAAAAGCCCGGAGGTGAATTTGCCCAGAGCACCAATAACTGCGCCGGTTAATGTTGCTATATCAATGACTGTATCTGGCGAGAAACGTTCGGCATAGGTCAATGCGTCACAAAGGATCAGGCGGCCCTCAGCATCAGTATTAAGTACTTCGATGGTTTGACCCGACATGCTGGTTACCACGTCTCCTGGTTTAGTTGCATTGCCAGCCGGCATATTCTCTACTGCTGGAACGATTCCGATAACATTGACAGGTAACTTGGTTTCTAACAGAGTATTAATAACACCAAAAACAGATGCTCCGCCACACATATCAAATTTCATTTCATCCATCCCGCGACCGGGTTTTAAACTAATACCACCGGTGTCAAAGGTAACTGCTTTGCCGACTAAAACAACGGGTTTTACACTACTGTCGGCGCCTTTGTAATTCATTACTATCAGATTTGCTGGCTCTACTGAACCTGCGCTCACCGATAGTAGCGATCCCATTTTCAGCTCTTGCATCTGGGCTTCATTTACAATGCTAGTGGTAAGGTTAGCTTGCCCTTTTGCCAATTCCTTAGCCTGCTCTGCAAGGTAATTAGGCGTACATATGTTCGCAGGAAGGTTACCGAGTTGCCGAGCGGTATTCATACCATTGCCAACTGCGGCTCCGTAATTAATGCCCTTTTGAGCGGCGTCCAAATCGGTCTTAGCGGAACACCAGTAAGTGACCGTCTTGACCTTCTTTGGCTCAGGTTTTTTACCTGTGCCCGTGTATGCATAGGCTGCAGTCATTGTACTGCGAGCAATGATACTTGCCTGCCAATCATGATCTTTTGCCAAACCTTCAGTCGCCCAGACCACATCTACCGCTGGGGTTTTGAAGACGGCAGCAGCTCCAGCTTCAATCGCTCTAATTATCTTTTGTGAACTCGAAGCACCATCTGTACCGATCAAAATGATTCGCTGAAAGGGGATGTTGAGGTTGCGTAGTACGCAGGATTCAGATGCTTTGCCGCTAAAATCTCCGGACTTGATGAGTGATGTGATAGCGCCGTCGAGTAACGTATCAATTTCTTTAGCGATATTCTCTAGTTTTGACCCTGTTGGTAAAACGAGAGAGTCGGCTGTGATTTCTAATAGCTGGGCAGAAGAAGCATTAAACTCCATGTGAACTCCATGTGGTTGCAGATATGATGTAATATACGGCCAGCAACAATACCAGTTTGTTTAACTACACCCAAGGGCTATAAGTCTAATATTGTGATTATTTTCCGTTATTTGACCCGTGAAATTTTATCGACGACCTTTGCAATCTGTGTTGTGCTTTTATTAGTACTAATTAGTGGTCGGTTCGTTAAATACCTGTCTAGCGCTATGGCGGGTAATATGGATCCTGGGGTGATATTTGCAGTCATCGGTTATCGTATCCCTGGCTTTCTTGAGTTGACTATCCCTCTCGCATTTTTCTTGGCTATTTTACTGTCATTTGGCCGATTACATGTTGAAAATGAAATGAGCGTACTCAAATCATGCGGCGTTTCTGAGGCGAACTTGGTTGGTTATACGCTAGTGATGGCGTCAGTACTTGCTCTTTTTGTTGCATGGCTTAGTCTTTCTATATCGCCAGCCGGTGCAGCAAAAGCAGAGACTATTTTAAAAGTTCAAAAAGAAATGACCGAACTAGATAAGGTAAGTCCTAAACGTTTTTATAAACTCAGCGGCGACAAGGGCATCACTTATGCTGAAAAAATTAACGAAGATAGAGAGTTAGAGGATGTTTTTTTAGCGGTTACTGCAGGTTCTCCAGAAAACTTTGACAGTCGAACAGTAGTTATTTTCGCAAAAAAGGGTCGGCAGCAGCGGTCTATAGACGGTGAAGAAAGATTTTTTGTTCTCGATCAGGGGTACCGTGTCGAGGGCATTCCAGGTAACAATGATTATCAAATTACCTCGTTTGAACAATATGGTTCAAAACTTAGCCCTCCAAAGAAAGTTGTCGAGGATCTCGAAACCGATGCCATGCCCACAGTTAAGCTCTGGGGTTCGGAGCAGCCAGAGCTGAAGGCAACCTTGCAATGGCGGCTATCAACGCCGTTGATGCTAATAATAATTGTAGTGTTAGCGGTTCCTCTAAGTAGAACCAATCCTCGACAGGGTCGGTTTGCTCGGTTGTTGCCGGCAATTATGTTGTACTTTACTTACTTGCTTTCTTTGAATGCGGCGCGAGGCAGTATTGAATCCGGTGGCATTGCGTCTGATGTTACATTGCTACCTGTGCACGTCGCTTTTTTAATGCTGGGGTTGATTTTGGCGGGCTCTGAGCGATTACGATATTTAAAAGAGAGCCTGATTAGCCGTTGGGGGAGATCATCATGATGCGGCGACTGTCCAGGCATATTGGCGGTACAGTCTTTAGATCAGTATTTTTGGCACTTTGCGTGATTGTAGGGCTTGACGTCGTCGCCGAGATTATTGATCAAACTCGGGCAATTCAAAGAGACTATTATTTCGTAGATGCACTAATTTATGTATTCACAAAACTACCGTCGACGATCTACGAATATATGCCCCTTTCCTCTCTTATTGGCTGTCTTTATGGTCTCGGGTTACTTGTCGGTAACAGTGAAGTGACGGTAATGCGTGCCTCAGGAGTTTCCTTAGTGCGTATCGTGTACTTTGTGATGAAGCCAGTACTCGTGTTTATTGTGTTGAGTGTGGGTATCGGAGAGTATTTTTCACCTTATTTAGATCAGCGAGCAGAAGGAACTCGCGAATACTTGCGTAAAGGCTCTTCTTCGCAAGATTCCGCCGCGGGACTTTGGATTCGCGAAGAGCGCGAGTTCATGCACTTCAATGCAGTCTTTCCCGGAGGTGTTCTTTATGGCGTTACGCGCTATCAATTCGATGATCAGCAAAAGTTACAGCAGGCAAGCTTTTCAAGCAGAGCTACCTATAACGCTACCGAACAGTTTTGGGTCGAAGAAAACGTCTCTATTACGCGCTTTGATGAAAATAAAACGGTAACAGAGAAGCGAATAACGCGTCGTTGGAATTCTGAGTTGTCTCCCCAAATACTCACGGTTAATATTTTGCCGGCGGCATCATTGCCGGTCAGAACATTAGATAATCATATTGATTTTTTACGTCAACAAAACGCAGATACCGCTGTTTATGAGCTAGCCTACTGGAGCAAAGTACTGCAACCCCTGGTTGTCTTAGGCCTGGTGCTAATAGCCATTTCTTTTGTTTTTGGCCCTCTTCGAGATGCAACCATGGGGTTCCGTATATTTGTTGGTGTTTTAGTCGGTATAAGTTTTAACATTCTGCAGGATTTACTTGGACCGTTCAGTTTAGTGTTCGGATTCCCCGTCATCTTTGCCGTCATTACACCCATATTGTTATGTATTTTAGTTGGGCTATATCTTTTGCGGCGCAGCGGTTAACCGGTTTATTGCGTCATTCCAATGTGCTACCTTTTTGTCTCGCAAGGGTTTCTCCATTTTTGGTTCAAAGCGGTGCTGGCAGTGCCAAGAGTCCGCAAATTCTTGCTGATTTGGCCACAGCCCTGTCTTAGATCCTGCAAGCCAAGCAGCGCCGATAGCGGTAGTTTCTATGATACTTGGGCGCTCCACTGGCGACTCTAAAATATCCGCTAAACATTGCATGGTCCAGTTACTAGCGACCATACCACCGTCCACTCGCAACACTGTTTTTTGAGGATGATTCCAGTCCGCGCGCATTGCTGTTAAAAGATCCAGAGTTTGGTAGCAAACGGACTCAAGGGCGGCTTTTGCAATTTCGGCTGGGCCTGTATTGCGTGTTAAACCAAAAATTGCCCCGCGTGTGTCTGCATCCCACCATGGTGCGCCAAGCCCCGTAAAGGCCGGAACCATGTATACCTGTTCGTTGGGATCCGCTTGTAATGCTAAAGCACCGCTCTGCTCGGCAGACTCAATAATGCCAAGACCATCTCTCAGCCACTGCACCGCGGCACCCGCAATAAAAATTGACCCTTCCAAGGCATAGGTCACTTTGCCATCTAGTTGGTAGGCAATGGTAGTTAGCAAGCGATTGGTTGAGTTAACGGCATTGTCACCGGTGTTGAGTAGAGCAAAACAGCCTGTTCCATAAGTAGACTTCATCATGCCTACGTCAAAGCAAGCCTGGCCTATAGCCGCCGCCTGTTGATCGCCTGCGATGCCATAAATCTTCAGAGGAGACCCAAATAATGTGGTAGTCCCAAAATCATCAGCACTATTCTTAACCACTGGAAGCATTGAGCGTGGCACATTAAATATCTCTAATAGCTCCTCATCCCAATCGCCAGAATGAATATTGTAGAGCATAGTGCGTGACGCATTGGTGGCATCAGTAGCGTGAACTTTACCTTCGGTTAATTTCCAAAGTAACCAGCTGTCTACCGTCCCAAAAGCCAGCTCTCCGCGCTCCGCCTTTAATCGTGCATTACTTACATTATCCAAAATCCAAGCGATTTTGGTCGCTGAAAAATAGGGGTCTAGCAGTAAACCAGTCTTGGCACTAATTAGGGGTTCGATACCGTCCCTTTTTAGAGAGGTACAAAGAGTTGCAGTCCGCCTGTCTTGCCAGACAATTGCATTATAAATTGGTTTTCCGGTAGAGCGCTCCCACACAATAGTGGTTTCTCTTTGATTGGTAATGCCAATGGCGGCAATATTTGAGGCTCCAGTACGGGTTTTGGCGATTACATCATTACAGGTCTTTAACGTTGTTTGCCAAATATCCTCAGGATTGTGTTCTACCCAGCCAGATTCTGGAAAGTACTGAGGAAATTCATACTGCGATTGTTCTGCTACCAAAAAATGTTGATCAAACAGCATACTTCTCGACGAAGTCGTACCCTGGTCTATGGCAAGAATAAAATGTTTAGAGTTCATATGCGTCCACGCTACGTTAGGCTTTATTTACTTTTAGGTAATGTCACCACTTGTGTCCTCGTAAGACGGTCATGCAGGCATTCTTTATTGGGCGGAATCAAGCACCATAGGTATCCTAGTCCAAAGCAAGCTAGAGAAGCAGGCGCTAGCAAGCAGCGCCACCAACATTGTTTGGCACTGGGAAGTTCCCCGCTAGGTTGTTGAAGCTTTAATCGCCATGCTTTCATTCCCATCGATTGGCCTTGCTTGCGCCAGCATATAAAAAAATATCCACAGAGAGTAAATGTCAGGCCAATCATTAGTAATAGCTTAAAGATCAGCGAAAAACCCACCCAACCAATGTCGTTATCAGGCATTCCGTAAACTGCGAACCTTAAAGGCATGATGACGGCAAGGGAATATGCCATGACGATAGCAGCCAATAAGAAAAGGTCGTAGACCATTGCTGCCATGCGACGGGCTATGCTGGCGCTTGGATGTGTTGTTAAGTGAGTCGGATTCTTTTTAACTGGGCTCATCGTTTAAGTAACGCCGCTTTTGTCTATTATTTGAAAATCAGAGAACGATTGGTACCAGAAGTGTGCCGAAAGCCAGTACAATGCGCAATCCTCGATTGATAAAAACATACCTTAGGAGTTTTTTTGTGGATTGGATTTATGGCATTCATGCTATTCAAACTATGTTGAAATCTGCCCCTCAGAGGGTAGAGGAAATACAGGTGCAAAGTGGACGCCGTGATGATCGTCTGCAGAAAATCTATAATTTAGCTGAACAGCATGGAATTCCACTGCAGCCAGTTACGATAAAGAAACTAGATGCCAAAGTTCAAGGGAGGCATCAAGGAGTCATTGCACTGTGTAGGCCTGGAGAGGCGCGAGATGAATCTTTTTTATTACAACTCGCTGAGACCCACGGCAACCAAAGCTTTTTCTTAATGCTTGATGGCGTGACTGACCCACATAATTTAGGCGCGTGCCTAAGATCAGCTGATGCTGCTGGAGTTCACGCCGTTATTGTACCAAAAGATAATTCCGTAGGCCTGACGCCTGTTGTGCAAAAAGTTGCCTGTGGTGCCGCCGAGTCCGTGCCCTTGGTTACGGTAACCAACTTGACAAGAACGCTAGACAAACTCCAGCAGCTAGGAGTCTGGGCGGTAGGAACTACCGGTGAGGCAGAAAAGTCTCTGTACAAAATGGATTTAACCGGAGCAATCGTTTTAGTCATGGGTGCAGAGGGTGATGGGATGCGCCAACTTACCTCCAAGCAATGTGATTTTTTGGCTAAATTACCTATGGCGGGGGAGGTCGAGAGCCTAAATGTCTCTGTAGCCACCGGCGTGTGCCTTTTCGAAATCGTTCGCCAACGCTCGGCACTTATTTAGATCTGACTTTTGGTCTGTCATTACTATTAAGTACATTTAGCTTAGCCTGCTTTGTGCTAGAGGTGTTGACGCAGATATTTTAATAGGAATGTTGCTTTTGGCTATCAACTAGCGATAGGCTTAAAAAAACAATTTAAATTTTTTTAGCCTAGGTTCACTTAAATGGAAACGATGAACTCTAAGACATTTCCTATCGCAAATCTACTCAGTATCTTGCGGCTACTGTTGGTGCCAGTGTTGGTTTTTTTTGCACTAGAGGGCGCGCCTTATTGGTTTCTGGGAGTACTGGCGGCATCTCTGGTTAGCGACGTACTTGATGGCTACCTTGCCCGCAAGCTCAATCAGGTCAGTGATTTCGGTGCCAAGCTTGATAGTTGGGGGGATTCCTTAACGTATGCCAGTATGATTTTTGGACTTTATCAACTTTGGCCAAGCATTTTCACTGATCAGCAAGCATACCTTTTGTCCGCTACGTTATCCTTTATAATACCCTTGGTGGCGGCTTTGGTTAAATTTGGTGAATACCCCAGTTATCATACGTGGGGTGCAAAAGTGGCGGCGATACTGATTGCGCCAGCCTACTATATGCTTATTTTGCTGGATGCTGATACGTGGTTTAGGCTAGTTATTTTGTTTTATTTATTAGTGGCGTCAGAAGAAATACTTATTACTATAATTTTAAAATCTCCAGCTACGAATGTGGGATCAGCCTGGCGTCTTTTCATGCGTGGAGACACTAACGCTAAAAGGCTCTAAGAATTAGTGCATTAACTTAATAAAGTGAGTTGCAAGCAGCTACTTAAGTAACTACAATGCGTCGCCTTAAAAGCGTCGAGTCAAAAATGTCTCGGCACTCCTTGTCTTACCGCGTGGCACATGCCGCTAACGGGAGACTCTTTAACCCACGAGGAGATACAATGCGTCACTATGAAGTCGTGTTTTTGGTCCATCCTGACCAAAGCGAACAAGTCCCAGGTATGGTCGAGCGCTATGGCGCATCGGTTGCTGCTGGCGGCGGAAAAGTTCACAGAAGCGAAGACTGGGGTCGACGTCAGTTGGCTTACCCAATCAACAAAATCCACAAAGCTCACTATATCTTGATGAATATCGAGTGCGGACAAGAAGTCCTTGATGAGCTAAATGCAACCTTTCGATATAATGATGCAGTGATTCGAAGCATGGTGATCCGACGTAATGATGCGGTTACTGGCGAATCACCGATTATGAAACTTGAGAATGCTGATAAAGCTGATAAAGAAGCTCGTGAGCGCCGTAATGCAGCTCGTATTAAGGCTGAAGCCGCTGAGAAAGCTGCTGCAAAACCTGAAGAGCCAGCTGCCCCGGTAGCTGAAGTTACTGAAGCTGAATCTGACTCGGAAGGTGGAGAATAATCATGGCTAAATTTGTACGTCGTAGAAAATTTTGTCGTTTCACCGCTGAAGGCGCAACGGAGATCGATTATAAGGACTTAGATACGCTGAAAGGCTACGTATCGGAGAGCGGAAAAATTGTACCTAGTCGCATTACTGGAACAAAGGCTCGGTATCAACGTGAACTGTCAGAAGCCATTAAGCGCGCGCGCTACATCGCGCTGCTACCTTATACTGACAGCCATAAGTAACAGAGTGTATTGAGCAGTGCGAAGCCTAGCTGAATTTATAATGCGCGGGCGAGCGCAGGCTTGCTTGGTTGCCCTCTTAGGTGTCTTGGTACCGTTAATCGGGCCAGCAGCGGTAGGGTTAGTAACTCTGCGAAAGGGTAGTGTTGAAGGTGCACTGGTTGCTCTTTGGGCGTCATTGCCCTTCGTGGTGAGCTACTTTGCAGGGCAGTCGAGTCCGTTTGTTGCAGTGATGTCGATTTTAGCGTTGGCTAACACCTTAATAGTAGCCAACGTTCTCAGAGGGACTGCTAGCTGGAGTTTGGCATTAGTGAGCGACGTATGCGTCGCGGTTGGCTTCGTGGTTGTTGCTGGTGTTGTGTTTCGAACCGATCTGGGTGTAATGATGTCAGATCTAACGGAGCTGTTTGTAAGCGTCTCAGAGCAGCTAGAGAAAGATTATGTTATGCCCGACACGAGTGGCGTTTTAGCTTGGGTCGCTTGGATGACAGCGTTCAGCGCCTTGCTTGGAGTGGTTGTTGCACGATGGTGGCAAGCTCTGCTGTTTAACCCTGGAGGGTTCCAACAAGAATTCCAAGGGATTCGGCTGGAGTCAAAGGTTGGTTTGGGGTGTTTGCTACTGGTCATCTTGGGGTTCACTTTGCTAAGTGAATTTCAGTTTTGGTTGCAGTTGGCGTCAATCCCTCTGATCGTGTGTGGCCTGTCTCTGCTGCACTATACCGCCAAGGTCAAAAAGGCGGGAGGCTATTGGTTGGTTTTAATGTATTTAGGGCTCTTTTTGGGGCCTGTAATGTCTGGTTTATTGGTGGCGCTCGGCGCAATCGATAGTGTTTTAAATTTAAGAGCAAGATTAGTGGCTGATAATCAGAGCTAATGGAGCAACAGTGAGGGTTTTACGATGGAAGTTATTCTGCTTGAAAAAATAGGTAAATTGGGCAATATCGGAGACAAGGCCAATGTTAAGGCTGGTTTTGGTCGCAACTATCTCATTCCCCATGGTAAGGCTGTATTTGCTACAGAAAAAAATACCGCTGACTTTGAACTGCGCCGTGCAGACCTTGAGGCTAAAGCAGCCGACAAACTAGGTTTGGCTCAGATTAGAGCTGATAAGTTGAAAGCAATTGGTACGATTACTATATCTGCCATTGCTGGCGACGAAGGTAAGCTATTCGGTTCAGTAGGTGCGCGTGAGCTTGAAGATGCCATTATGGCTGCAGGTGGCGATATTACTAAGAATGAGATTAGCCTTCCTGAAGGGGCTTTGCGGCACGTCGGTGAATTCGCGGTTGATGTGCAACTTCATTCGGATATCACTGAAACTATTACTGTCGTTATTGAGGCGGAATAATTTCACGGTTTTTTTAAAAGCATTGAAAATAGTTTAAAGACGGCACCGCTTCTTGATAAGATGCAGTGCCGTTTTTGTTTGTGTGGTTTAATAAATATACTGACGCCTAAGCGCTCGTTAACTTAAGTCCATTTGCACAGGTCCGTCCCATTGTTATGAACGAAGCATTATTTGCAGAGCCAAGTATAAGCCAACCTCTCCCCCATTCTATTGAGGCAGAGCAGGCTGTTATCGGTGGTCTCATGCTTAAAAATGATGCGTTTGATTCTATAGCTGAGATCTTAGCGGAAAGTGATTTCTACAGTAAAGATCACCAGCTAATCTTTAGCGCCATGGGTCGATTGGCCGCTGAAGATCAGCCTTTTGATCCAATTACTTTAGCGGAATCTCTTCAAAACTCTAACGAACTGTCATCCGTTGGTGGTGCCGAATATTTGGTTGATTTAGCCACCAGCACGCCGAGCTCTGCCAATATTAAGGCTTACACACAGATTGTTTTGGAGCGCTCAATTGTTCGGCAACTGATTGGTGCAGCTAGTGAGATAGTCCGCAAAGGCTATAACCCTTTAGGCTGGGACAGTTCTAAGCTGCTTGCTGAGGCAGAGAGTAGACTTCAAGAAATTATTGAAAATCGTCCAAAAAAGGGCGGCTTTAAAGAAGTTAACAGTTTGATCAAAGAGGCTGTCGAACGGCTCGATGAACTTTTTAATAACGACGCTGAAATTACTGGTCTAAGCACTGGTTTCTCCGATCTTGACAAAATGACCTCGGGTTGGCAAAAGTCAGATTTGGTGATTATTGCGGGTCGTCCCTCTATGGGTAAGACGGCATTTGCAATGAATATGGTGGAGCATGCAACGTTGCATCAAGACCGTCCAGTATTGGTCTTTTCGCTAGAAATGCCTGCTAATCAATTAATAATAAGGATGTTATCCTCAATTGGGAAAATTGACCAAACACGTATGAGGTCTGGCAATTTGGTCGAAGATGACTGGCCACGCCTAAGTAGCGCGGCGCAAAGGTTAAAAGACAAACCGTTATTTATTGATGATTCAGCAGGTATAACGCCACTAGAGATGCGCAATAGGATTAAGCAATTCACCCGTGAGCGGGTGGAACAACTGCGCAGTGAATGGCACAAAGAGCATGGCCCCAATACTCCAGCAGACACTGAGGCACTGTATGCACAAGCTCAGCCCGGTATGATTATGGTCGATTATCTACAATTGATGAATGGTAGTAATTCTGCTGAGGGACGTGTACAAGAAATTTCGCAAATTTCGCGTGAACTCAAGGGTCTTGCCAGAGAGTATGAGTGCCCGATGATTGCGCTATCTCAGCTCAGTCGTAATGTTGAGCAACGGCCAAATAAACGCCCAGTAAATGCCGACCTTAGAGAATCTGGAGCCATCGAGCAGGACGCTGATGTTATTGCGTTTATTTATCGTGATGAAGTCTATAACGAAGATAGTCCAGATAAAGGAACCGCGGAGATTATTATCGGGAAGCAGCGTAATGGACCGATTGGCACTTGTCGTTTGATGTTCATGGGTAAGTACACTCGATTCGAAAATCTCGCTAGTGATCATTTTGCTGAGCAATAACACATTGCCAGTAGGTTGTTACGAGTGAAAATATTTCACTCGGTTAATGCTCTGCGCGAGGATCTTACTAAAGATCGATTAAAGGGCTCTAGGGTAGGTTTTGTTCCAACCATGGGTAATTTGCATGACGGGCACTTGGCCCTCTTAGAACAGGCTAAGCAGACCAATGATATTGTTGTCTGCTCCATCTTCGTCAATGCATTACAATTTAGTCTGAATGAAGACTGGGATAAGTATCCACGTACCTATCAATCAGATTGCGAAAAGCTACGAGACGCCGGCTGTGACTACCTTTTCCACCCCGATGATATTGAGATGTATCCCAATGGGCTAGACACTCAGAGTAGGGTGATCTGTCCGACTATGACCGATGTGCTGTGCGGGGCAAGTCGGCCAGGCCATTTTGAGGGCGTAACCACCGTAGTCAGTAAGCTTTTTAACATAGTGCAGCCTGATGAGGCGATATTTGGTATTAAAGATTACCAGCAACTAGCTGTAATTCGTCGTATGGTTGAAGATCTATGTCTGCCGATTCAAGTTACCTCGGCACCTATTCATCGCGAAACTGACGGGCTAGCGATGAGTTCTCGCAATCGCTATATTACCGATAATGAGAGACCTAAAGTAATTGTATTGAAAAATTCTTTGGATTGGATGGCTGCTCAAATTGCAAGCGGCAATCGCCACTTTTCTGACCTAGAGGCCTTGGCAACCGAGCAGATAGAACAGGCCGGATTTAAGGTTGATTACATCACCTGTAGTAACAGTAAAACGTTAGACTTAGCCGCCGATGATGATTCTGAAATCACTATTCTGGGTGCTATTTTCACCGAGTCGGCTAGATTGATTGATAACGTCAGTGTGACCGGAAACTAGCGTAAATGCTCAGCTGGTGTCATGGTTTTTTGTACACTTGCTTTCCTGCCAGCCATGTTTGCAAAACCTCTGTTTTCCACAGATCTTGAGACGGTATCGTGAAGATATCTTGATCAATGAGGATGAAGTCTGCCCATTTTCCGGCACTCAATCCACCTAGGACGTTTTCTTGATGAGCAGCCCATGCGGCATCTATGGTAAATGATCGCATTGCTTCTTCTATTGTAATCGCTTGCTCAGGTACCCAGCCGTTATCGGGTTTATTCTTTTTGTTTTGCCGAGTAACTGCTGCATGAATGCCATGAAAAGGGTTAGCTAACTCAATCGGATAGTCAGATCCAGAAACCAATCGACTACCCTGATCAAGAAAACTACGCCAAGCATAGGCTCCTTTTAAGCGCTCGGGACCAATTCGTGCTTCAGCCATATTCATATCACTAGTAGCGTGCGTTGGCTGCATCGAAGGGATAACGTTTAACGTCTTAAATCTCGGTATATCAGTCAGAGCGACGATCTGCGCATGCTCCATTCTATGCCTCAGATTTTCTCCGCCAACCGTACTGTAAGCATACTCAACCTCATCCAAGCCGATTTGGTTACCCTTATCCCCAATTGCGTGGATGGCGACTTGAAAATTTGCTTTGATCGCATCATTAAATATACTTCTTAGCTGTTGCTGAGAGGTTAGCAAAAGACCGCTATGATCAGGTCGATCTGTATAGGGTTGAAGTAATGCTGCGCCTCGGCTTCCCAATGCACCATCGGTATAAACCTTGACACTTTTAACACTATATAAATCATACTCATCAACCATGGGTCCCGCAGATAAAATAGATCCTAGCTCTGGGTCGGTCGAAGAAATCATTCCGTAGAGTCTCACGGCCAACTTATTACGCTGTGCAAGACTTGCGTAGAATCGATTCTCAGTAGCGCTTACGCCTGCATCGTGGGTCGAAGTGATACCAAGAGACAACAGATGACTGGTGGCAGCATCGACCGCCGCAGCGAGTTCTTCAGGACTCGGCGGTGGTAATATTCGATTGATGATGCTCATGGCATTATCGACTAAGATTCCCGTAGGCTGGCCGTTGGCGTCACGCAATATCTCCCCACCTGGCGGTGATATGGTATTAGCGTTGATACCTGCAAGTGCGAGTGCTTTGCTATTAGCCCAGCCAGCATGTCCATCGATCCTTTCCAGCCAAATTGGCCTATCAGAGACTAATTCGTCAAGAATTTTAGCGCTAGGAAATTGTTGTCCCGGCCACAATACCTGATTCCATCCTCGTCCTTGTATCCACTTCAGATAAGGCTTTTCTTTGGCATAAGCAGCAATTTGTGTAGCCGCTTGACGAGCCGAATTAGTATCACGAAGATCTATCTGAAGTAGTGTGTAACCGAGGCTAGAGACATGGCCATGTGCATCGGTGATACCTGGAATTAAGGTCTTTCCTTGCCCATCAATAATAGTTGCATCAGCAAAGTTCTGTAGAAGCCTATCATCTCCTCTCGCGACAACCTTCCCTGAATCAAACACCAGTGTCGTAAATTGTTCGAGCTCACGGGCATTATCAAAGCTATAACCGTTGATATTAGTAAGCACGGTAGTCTCTGATTGAGGTGTTTCGCTACAACTAGCGATCAGAAGTAGTAATGGGATAGCTAATACTACTAGCACATTCTTTAATAGTGTCTTCGGGCGTATTCGTATCAAAACAATCTCCATTACTTGAAAAGTGATGCCCTCGGAAACTACGCTGAAGGCGCGCTATAATCGCTCAAGTGCTGATTTTTTGTCAATCGTTTTTGCGGCTTGCCCGTTAGTTCTAGTCGAGTTGCATTCGGTAATTCATTGACTAAACAGCGCAAACTGTTAAGGTACTGATATTCCAGCTAATACCTTTGCTGGAGATTACAGAAAAAGTACCAGACAGGCGTAACCCATGTCGCTGGTCATCAACAAAGATAGCGCTATTACCCATAGCTCTAACGTCAGTCAAAAGCACTCATCCGTGTGACTGAACATGCTGCATTTGCGGTGTCTCTTTTGATGTTACAGCCTACCTCTGACTGGAAAATTTCACACAACTGATTTGTGAGGAACTATTTTGGAAAATTTATCGGGCGGTGATATTTTAATCCGTGCTTTAAAAGATGTAGGCGTAAAAGACGTTTGGGGTTACCCCGGCGGTGCTGCGCTGCATATCTATGACGCCCTGTATCGACAGGATGACGTCTTTCATATTTTGGTTCGTCACGAGCAAGCCGCTGTGCATGCTGCTGACGGATTTTCTCGCGCGACCGGTAAAGTGGGTACGGCGCTGGTGACCTCTGGTCCCGGTGCGACCAACGCGATTACCGGTATTGCGACGGCCTACATGGATTCAATTCCTCTGGTGGTTATTTCTGGGCAGGTGCCTCTGAGCAAGATTGGTCAGGATGCCTTTCAGGAAACCGATATGGTCGGGGTGTCACGCCCGATCGTTAAGCACAGTTTTTTGGTCACTCGGGCAGAAGACATTGCCGAGACTATCGCCAAGGCTTATTACATTGCGTCTACTGGCCGTCCCGGTCCTGTGGTTGTTGATATCCCTAAAGATGTTACTGATCCTAGTTATAAGGTGCCTTACCACTGGCCGACCGAGACCAAAATGCGCTCTTACCAGCCTACGGACAAGGGTCATCGCGGGCAGATAAAGCGTGCGGTTAAAACCTTGATCGAGGCCAAGCGCCCGGTTATTTATGCGGGTGGCGGTATTGTTATCGACAATGCAGCGCCGCATCTTATTGCCTTGGCGCAAAAGCTTAACTTCCCAGTGACCAATACTCTGATGGGCCTGGGTGGCTACCCAAGCACTGATAGACAGAACTTGGGCATGCTGGGTATGCACGGTACTTACGAAGCCAATACGGCGATGCACCATGCGGATGTGATCTTTGCTATCGGCGCTCGGTTTGATGACCGAGTGACTAACGACTTAGAAAAATTCTGCCCTATGGCAACGATTATCCATGTCGATGTAGACCCGACAACAGTGTCAAAAAATATTGAGGCTCACATTCCTATTGTTGGCACCTGTACTTCGGTATTGGTAGAGATGATGAGTATCGCCGAGCAGATGGATATAGAGCCGGACGCAAAGGCTCTGGCCGAATGGTGGCAACAGATTGACCAATGGCGTGCGGACAAAGGCCTGTATACAGCGTCTCGCTACGAGCCCAGCGTGGGTAACTTAATCAAGCCTCAAGATGTGATTAAGATGCTCTACAAAGTGACCGACGGCAAGGCTATTGTCACCTCGGATGTGGGCCAGCATCAGATGTTTGCTGCGCAGTATTATCGGTTTGATAAGCCCCGTACCTGGATCAATTCTGGCGGCCTTGGCACTATGGGGTTTGGTTTGCCTGCGGCTATGGGTTGCAAGCGCGCTTTCCCAGATACTGACGTCGCCTGTGTGACAGGTGAGGGCAGCATCCAGATGTGTATTCAGGAGCTATCGACCTGCACTCAACACAATTTGCCGGTCAAGATTATCAACTTGAATAATGCTGCCTTAGGAATGGTTCGCCAGTGGCAGGATATGAATTACAGCAGCCGTTACTCTGAGTCTGTATACGAAGACTCTCTGCCTGATTTTGTTAAATTGGCAGAAGCCTATGGTCATGTGGGTATGAAGATTACCCATATCGATGAGCTGGAAGAGAAAATGCGCGAGTGCTTTGCTATGAAAGACCGCACGGTATTTATGGATGTCTGTGTTGATCGCTCTGAGCATGTGTACCCCATGCAGATGCCCGGTGGTTCTATGCGCGATCTATGGCTGAACAAGACGGAGAGAACCTAATGAAACGTATTATTTCTATTTTGATGGAAAATGAATCTGGTGCGCTTTCCAGGGTTGTTGGCCTGTTTTCTCAGCGTGGTTACAATATTGATACGCTGGCGGTGGCCCCTACTGACGATGATACGTTGTCTCGCTTAACTCTGACCACCAATGGCGATGACCAGATGGCGGAACAGATTGTTAAACAGCTGCATAAGTTAATCGACACTATTAAGGTGGTTGATCTTACCGAGGGGCCACATATTGAGCGAGAGTTAATGTTAGTGAAGATTAAGGCGGCTGACAGTGACAGTCGAGCTGAGCTGAAAAATTGTGTAGAAATTTTTCGAGGGCACATTATCGATGTTACCCCAACCACCTACACTGTTCAGCTAGCGGGGGATAGTGACAAACTTAATGCCTTTATCGAAGCGGTCAGTCAGATTGGTATTATGGAGGTTTCACGCAGTGGCGTGACGGGTATTTCGCGCGGTGATAAGTTTATTCGTATTAATTGATAGTGAGGAATATTAACGCTGTGCTTTATAATATCAACGACCTTCATGAAGAGGGTCGTTTTGTTTTTAACCCTGTGCAATACTGCATAAAATTAACGAAATAACGAGTGTCAAATGAGCAAAGCTAGTACTTTTTCAAGAGTAGTGGACCTAGATGGAGGAATTAATTTCCGTGACTTAGGCGGCTATTCAAATAACCAAGGTAAGACGGTGAAGTGGCGTAAAATTATGCGTTGCGGGCACCTCGCTAATCTTAGTGAACAAGACTTAAATGTATTAGAAGATATTGGCGTTACCCAGATTCATGACTTTCGTCGCAAAGATGAGCAAACGCAGTCGCCGAGCTGCGCAATTAGGGCCGAATTTGTCGATGATTATCAGATATCTATTGGTGATATTTCACGCTTTTGGGAGTTTTTGTTTGAAGGAGAACTCACACCAGAGTCCTCGCATGAATTAGTGGTTAATTCTTATCGTTCTTGCATCGATGTTGTTATCCCTGCCTTCAGTCGCTTTATGCGTCAGATCGTTGATAATGCCGATAATTCAAGTGTTTTTCATTGCTCTGCGGGCAAAGATAGAACGGGTATGGCTGCCGCACTGATACTAGCCGCTCTTGATGTACCGCGTGAAACCATCATTGAGGATTATCTTCTTACTCGCGAGCATTATGATTCAACCAAATTGATCGAGATCATTGAGGGCCATTTGAAAGAGGCTAAGGTCGAAAGTTGGGAGAGGGCATGGCTTACTCCCTATGTGTCTGTGCACCGAGATAATATAGACGCATTCTTGGATGCCATTGATGAGCGTTATGGCTCAATAAAAAGCTATCTAATGGATGCATTGGGGTTGTCAGAAGCTGATTTAGGCCAAATGCATAAACAGTTTTTGGATGACTGAGAGTGATTGGCGTATAATGGCCAACCGAATTCAAGGGTAATGTCGAGATTCGTAATATGGTAAACAAGTCAGAGTCAGCAGAAAAAGTGGTTGAAATTAAGCAGGGAAATAATTCAGAGCCGGGGGTTAGACCGGTTCGGAAGGGGATCTATCTGCTGCCCAACTTACTGACCACCGGTGCATTGTTCGGAGGCTTTTACGCGGTACTATCAGGATTTAGTGGGCAGTATGAATGGGCCGCGATGGCAATCTTTGCTGCCATGCTGTTTGACGGTCTTGATGGACGCGTTGCTCGTATGACTAATACCCAAAGCGATTTTGGTGTTCAGTATGACAGCCTGTCGGACATGGTTTCTTTTGGGGTTGCCCCAGCAATTGTTGCTTATGGTTGGGGTGTCAGCGACCTTGGGAAGATAGGTTTGGCCGCAGCTTTCGTCTATGCCTCATGTGCAGCGCTGAGGCTGGCGCGGTTTAATGTTCAGGCAGGAATTTCTGATGGCAAAGTCTTTACTGGGCTTCCCAGTCCAGTGGCGGCAGCTTTAGTCGCCGGGTTTGTGTGGTCACTTCATGATGTAGTGCCATCATTTTGGTTGTCCAGTCTAGGTGCCGCTCTTACGGCGACTGCTGGCCTCTTGATGGTCTCTAACTTTCAGTACCCTAGTTTTAAGCAGGTTGATTTAAAAGGCAAAGTCCCCTTTATTGTTATTCTATCTGCGGTGATGGGCTTTGTGGTAATTACCATTGACCCACCGCGAATATTGTTTGCCATTGCTATAGCATTTGCATTTTCGGCTCCATTTATCTGGGTTGGCAAAAAAATTGGGCTTATTCCAGTTAGAGAATAGGTGCTTGCAACGCTTGGATTTATCGCGCAAATCTGATTAAATACATTCATGAATTACTCAACCAGTCTTCTTAACTTTCTTGAAAGCGCACTTTGTGTGCTTCCTATGCGTGCTCTTCTCGTTCTCCTGCCCTGAGGGGCATCTATTGTTATACCTCAAAAATAGTACAAAGCGGACATGATTCGCTAAAAGTGGCGGTTTATTGTGTATAACGTGTGATCTTTCGGCGTGCCAATAAGCAAGTAGAATATTAGGTCGATTGCGTTCTACAATAGTAGCAGTTGATAGGTATGGCTTTGAAAAGGTAATTTGACCATGACAACAAAAGAAAAATTAGTTATTTTTGATACGACTCTTCGTGACGGCGAGCAGAGTCCGGGCGCGTCTATGACAAAAGATGAGAAGCTCAGAATAGCTACGGTTCTAGAAAAAATGAATGTAGATGTTATCGAGGCAGGCTTTGCAGTGTCCAGTCAAGGCGACTTTGATGCGGTAAAACTGATTGCAGATACTGTCCGAGATAGCCGGATATGTAGTCTTTCTAGGGCTATGACCGGTGATATAGAGCGTGCTGGTGAAGCGCTTCGAGGGGCAAGTGCAGGACGTATTCATACCTTTATTGCTACATCCCCAATCCATATGAAATATAAGCTGCAGATGGAGCCGAAGGACGTTTTAGCGCAGGCGATTGGTGCGGTCAAAACCGCGAGAGATTTGATTGATGATGTCGAATTTTCACTTGAAGATGCTAGTCGAACCGATTTTGATTTTATGTGCCGAGTGACTGAGGCAGTTATTGCTGCTGGGGCGAGAACCATTAATTTACCAGATACCGTTGGTTATTCAGCACCTGGTGAATATGGCTCAATGATTCAGCGCCTTATGAACACAGTTCCTAACGCTGATAAGGCCATTTTTTCAGTTCACTGCCACAATGACTTGGGTCTGGCCGTAGCTAATAGCCTTTCTGCGATCCAAAGCGGTGCGCGTCAGGTGGAATGCACGATTAATGGCCTCGGAGAAAGGGCGGGTAACGCATCCTTGGAAGAGATAGTAATGGCGATTCGAACGCGCCAAGATCTATATCCTGTTGAGACAATGATTGATCCGTCGCACATAGTGCCTATATCGCGGCTGGTATCAAGTATTACTGGGTTCCCAGTGCAACCGAACAAAGCGATTGTGGGCGCTAATGCCTTCGCACATGAATCAGGAATACACCAAGACGGTATTCTAAAAATGCGAGAAACCTATGAAATCATGAAAGCTGAAGATGTGGGTTGGTCAACTAATAAATTGTCGCTTGGTAAGTTGTCAGGGCGTGCAGCACTTGCCGCTCGGTTAGGAGATCTTGGTATAAGTTTTGACAGTAAAGAAGATTTTAATCAGGCATTTCGGCGCTTCAAAGATTTAGCTGACAAGAAGCGTGAGATTTTTGATGAAGACCTTCAGGCGCTGGTATCGGATGTGCAGATGGGTACCGAAGATGAAGCTCTAACCCTTGTTGAATTGGAAGTATTATCAAAGTCGGGTCAGTCGCCTCATGCAAAATTAACTATTCGTTATCAGGATCAGAATCATGCGGCTGAAGCCAGTGGCGATGGTGCAGTTGATGCCATCTTTAATGCGATTGAAAAACTGATAAAGAGTGGTACTGAGCTGCAACTTTATTCTGTAAATGCAGTTACGCAGGGAACGGATTCTCAAGGAGGCGTAACGGTTCGTTTAGAAAAAGAGGGGCGAATCATTAATGGCCAAGGCGCCGATACTGATATTTTGGTAGCTAGTGCAAAAGCGTACTTGCATGCGTTGACGCTAATGCGCAACCCTGGACGGCTACATCCTCAGTTGGGAGGCGTTTAGTGGTTGACGCTCTTCGCCATCATTATTTAAAAACACTGGGTATTGTGGAGTATATACCGAGAGGTTTTGTCGATGATAGCGAAGGGACGCTCGCTCCACCTAAGAAGGAACCGCTGACGGAAGTAAGGGCAACGGCAATCAATCAATTACTAACTGAACATGCTGGCATACCTGAAGTTATAGTTGCTGAGAAATCGCCTTTGATTGTGTCTAGCGGGACATTGTCTGACCAGAGTGCCGCCTCTGCAGAGATGACTTCGATCACAAGTGAAAGCATTGAGGTGAAAATAGCACTTTGGCAGCCTCATGATAAATTACTAATCTGTGGTGCCCTAGATAATGAATTGCCAAGTCCTGAGCAGACGCAGTTATTGTCTAATATTCTCATTTCAATGGGCCATAAGGGTGGAGTCTTACCTCAGTTCGAGCTTGCACAGTGGCCGCCGTTCGCCAATATGCAGGGTGGCGAGATAGACGCTAGAGATTTTCTGTCGACGCTTATTAACGCTAGATTAGAAAGTAGTCAGACGCATATGATATTAATGCTAGGCTCAGTAACGACTGACTGGGTACTGACAGATCAACAAAAATTTGATCTTAAGCATGGGCAAGTTAAGGTAAATGAGAAGGTCACTGCTGTTGTAATCCCCTCACTGGAAGAAATGATTACTGACCCTAAATTAAAGCGCCAGGCATGGGATGTAATTAAACCTTTTGCACCAAATGGCGAGGTTCATCGGCAGCAAGAGACACAATGATCGCCAGCACTACGGTAGTTAATGTGCGCCAAATGTGTCCCAATGATTTTGACGCAGTGTTTGAGATTGAGCAGCGAAATGCAAAGCATGCGTGGACTAAACAGCAGATTATCGAATCGCTTCAGTGCACTCAGGTTTTGATACTGGATCAAAAGTTGGCTGGATTTGTAGTGCTTAGGACCATTATTGACCAAGCCGAATTACAAAATATTTCGATTCATAATGATTGCCAGTTGTTGGGTTATGGCGAGTACCTCCTTAATCATGGCATCAATAATCTTGCTAATAGTGTTAATAAAGTCTATCTAGAGGTGAGAGTATCTAATTTTTCAGCAATTCGTTTGTATAACAAGATGGGTTTCTTAGAAATCGGTCAGCGAAGAGATTATTATCCTACAGAGTTTGGTCGTGAAGATGCACTAACCATGTGCTTAGGTATTGTATGAGTTAGTCAGTTGAATCATTTTATGTCTCTTGTGTGGGGCAGAAGGTGATAGAGTATTCATCGTCAATAGGGAAGCGTGTATTGAGCAGGTGTTGATGCACCATTGTTTGTTAATTTTACTTAAGGGGTTTAAATGGATATTCAACTGTTGTACTGGCATTGGTTAGTTCTTGGCATGTTGTTGGTTGTCGCTGAAATATTTGTACCTAGCTTTACGATTCTATGGTTCGGCTTAGGTGCACTAGTAGTGGGTTTCGTTGAGATGTTTGTTCCTATGTCTATGACCGTTCAAATATTACTATGGACTGTATCCTCAGTACTTTTTGCAGTGGGCTGGTTCAAAGCGATCAAACCGAAAATGGCCGCAGCTAATCAAAATAAGCAATCGCAACAATCGGCTATAGGGGAATCTGGTTTAGTGATAAAGCTTCCCACAGAGAGCACCTTGGGAAGTATGAGATTCAGTACGCCGGTTCTTGATTGCGACGAGTGGTACTTTAAATGCGACACCAAAGTTGAACTAGGTGATAGGCTACACATACAGGAAATTTCTGACCAAACCCTTGTGGTTGTCAGACTCGATTAATTAATTAAGGAGATATTAAAAAATGGGTAATCTTATTGCTATAGGTACAGTATTTTTAGTTGCGTTAATCACATTATTTAAGGCTGTTCGGTTGGTGCCTCAGGGGTCAAAGTGGGTTGTGCAAAGGCTAGGAAAGTTTCATAAGTCATTAAGCCCCGGATTAAATTTTTTGGTTCCCTATATCGATGTGGTAGCTTTTAAAGCGACCACTAAAGATATTGTATTAGAAATTCCTTCTCAGGAAGTCATTACGCGTGACAACGTAGTGATTATCGCCAATGCAGTGGCGTATATTAATATTCTATCTCCAGAAAAGGCGGTCTATGGGGTGGAGGATTATGAGCTAGCTATTCGCACATTAGTCCAGACATCTTTGCGTTCGATTGTTGGCGAGATGACACTCGATGACGCCCTATCTTCACGTGATCAGATCAAAGCAAAGCTGAAAACATCAATTTCGGATGATATCGCTGACTGGGGTATTACGCTAAAAACTGTTGAAATTCAGGATATTCAGCCCTCGGGAACCATGCAGTCAGCGATGGAAGAACAGGCTGCGGCCGAGCGTCAGAGACGCGCAACCGTGACCCGAGCCGACGGTGAGAAAACTGCCGCAATTCTTGAAGCTGACGGTCGTCTTGAGGCTTCGCGGCGTGACGCTGAAGCAAAAGTAGTTTTAGCCGAAGCAACTAAGTCTGCGCTAACAAAGATTAACGAAGCCATTCAAGATAAAGAACTACCCGCTATGTATATGCTAGGTGAAAAATATATTGAAGCGATGCAATCCATGGCCAGGTCTGACAACGCAAAATTGGTAGTATTGCCAGCGGATATACCTGCTGCAGTTCGCGGCATTATGAACAACACTAAGTAAACGGGTTGTTTATAAGTACGTAACAAAACTCGGGGCCAGCCTTGCTGGCCTTTTTAAATTGCTCTTTTTTATCTCATCGAAGTGCACTGAACACTGTAACCACTCCTGTAATCGCTGATATGTTGAATCCAGATTCATCATCTAGACCCTATTACTGAGGGTGAACGGAAAACCACTCTTGATGACGTGATACCTTTGTGTGGTAATTGTGACTTACTAGCGCACTCTGTGAGACCACCGCTTTCGCTTAAACAGATGAAGGATATTTTTTGATTCGCTGGAATAGTGAAAGACTAGCCAATTAAAAGTAAATCTGTTGAAGCCTCCATATCTAGCATCAAAGCTCAGCAGATTTATGTCAACAGAGATTGAGACAATCTAGCTATTCTCATCGTCAGCTAGCATGCTCATATCGACACCACATTATTAGCGTTTGACCCTCAAGCACGCAAGCTCTTGCTCTCTAGCATTAAGGTCACATTATGGTGGGAGAAAACGTTGTTACAGTTGGGCATGCACATAATTAGTGGTTAGTTTGCGAAGGACTTTTTGAGTAAACATTGAGTGTTGGGATACGAGGCTAAAACGGTTACCATGGGCGCCTTTAACACTGTAACTTAAATCGGGATAACTCTATGCAACCTCTGTCAGATAACCTTCAAGAAAACTTTGACCGCTTGATTGTTGAGTGTCTTGAGCAAGGCTGTGTATGGGGGCTCCAAGATTCTACTGAAAACTGGGCGTTGGTTGGTTCCACTGATCATGATGATATTGATGTCATTCCATTTTGGTCCTCCAAGTTACTGGCTGAAGCTCTATGCGTTGGAGAATGGGATGTCTATAAGCCAGTGGCCATTGAGATGGAAGAGTTTTTAGATGATTGGCTACCTGGCATGCACAGCGATGTGCTGCTGGTCGGTGTAAATTGGAATGTTGATCTTGAAGGTGCAGAAATTGAGCCTCTGGATTTACTTGAAGAGTTCGAAGCAGAATTGGATTAATACATGTTTATTGATCAATTTGCGCACCAAAGTGGCACTCGACTATCTGTTAGTGCCGATCAGGCCAGCGATTTTGCTAAAACCGTCAGCGGCGATTTTAACCCAATTCATGACCCCGGCAATAGACGCTTTTGCGTTCCGGGTGATTTACTATTTGCCCTAGCTGTTGAGCGTTATGGCCTGGCGCAGTCGATGGAATTTCACTTCTCTGGTCTGGTACCTGCGGATACTGCTCTTATTTTCCCACCTTATCAATCTAACCAGTTTCAGATTTTAGATGGCAGAGGGAAGGAGTATTTAAGACTCTCGCTAGAGGGTAATCGAGTATCGGCCGCTGCTGGAGCAGAGGAACTTATTAGAGCCTATGTACATTTTTCCGGACAAAATTTCCCGCATATTTTAGTGCCATTGATGACTGAGAAAAATGTAATGATTAATGCGCAACGTCCACTGGTCATTTACCAGTCCATGTCTTTGCAATTAGATGAACTTAGTTTAACTAAACCGACCTTACAATTATCGGAAACAACCTTAGACGTCGATGGCAAGCGGGGAGATGCTCATTTACATTTCAGAGTATTCGATGGAAAAACCCTGGTAGGGAGAGGAGTCAAACACCTTATTCTTAGCGGCTTACGACCGTTTGAGCAACAAGCAGTAGACCTTATGGTCTCAGACTACCTGGGGTGGCAGTCCGAGCATAGTCACTCATAGGTTATACTGCGAGCGCTGTCTTTAGAAAATATCCAGTGTGCGAACCACTTGTTTCTGCAACCTGCTCCGGTGTTCCTTCTGCAATAATTAGACCGCCTCCAGAACCACCTTCAGGCCCTAAATCGACAACCCAGTCAGCGGTTTTTATGACATCTAAATTATGCTCAATAACCACGACGGTGTTGCCATGGTCTCGCAGTCTGTGCAGTACCGCCAGCAGTTGCTCAATATCATGAAAATGCAACCCTGTAGTGGGTTCGTCAAGAATATAGAGCGTTTTACCTGTATCCCGTTTAGAAAGCTCTTTGGACAATTTTACACGTTGAGCCTCACCGCCAGATAGCGTAGTAGCTGCTTGCCCTAATTTGATATAAGAGAGCCCTACATCCATAAGTGTCTGCAATTTTCTTGCAATTGCGGGTATCGCATCGAAGAAATCACGAGCATCTTCAATAGTCATATCTAAGACTTGATGGATATTCTTGCCTTTGAAGTGAATGTCCAGGGTTTCTCGGTTGTAGCGTTTTCCGACGCAGACATCACAGGGTACATAAATATCGGGAAGAAAATGCATCTCAACCTTGGTGACCCCGTCTCCCTGACAGGCCTCACAACGACCTCCTTTTACATTAAAGCTAAAACGACCTGGCGCATAGCCCCGTGAACGCGCTTCCTGAGTACCTGCAAATATTTCTCTAACGGGAGTAAAGATTCCGGTATAGGTCGCTGGATTAGAACGCGGCGTGCGGCCAATGGGGCTTTGATTGATATCAATACATTTGTCTAAAAGGTTGAGCCCAGTAATTTTTTTGTGAGCGGCGGGCTTCAAGGTGGTTGCTTTGTTCAATGCAACAGCAGCAGCTGGGTATAGCGTTTCGTTAATCAGTGTGGATTTTCCAGAACCTGAAACACCAGTAATACAGGTGAATACGCCAATGGGGATATTTAGATTCACTGATTGTAGGTTATTGCCCGTAGCCGCTTCTACCGAAAGAGTTTTACCTTTCCCCGCGTGTCTTTTCTTCGGAATTTCAATTGCTCTAACGCCGGACAAGAATTGACCTGTCACTGAATTTTTATTATTTCGGATATCATCAACTGACCCTTCTGCGACGATTTCACCGCCATGGATTCCGGCACCCGGACCAATATCGACAACGTAATCAGCCGCTGCAATGGCCTCTTCATCGTGCTCTACAACGATTACGGTGTTGCCAAGATCACGCAGTCTAATCAGTGTTTTTAAAAGTCTTTCATTATCCCGTTGATGAAGACCGATAGACGGCTCATCTAGAATATACATTACACCCACTAAGCCAGCACCAATTTGACTCGCAAGTCGAATACGCTGCGCCTCCCCACCAGAGAGAGTGTCAGCACTTCGGTTCAAAGAGAGGTAGTTGAGACCGACATCAACCAAAAAAGTAAATCGCTGCCGGATTTCTTTAACAATCTTTTCGGCAATTTCACCCTGACGACCAACGAGACTGAGTTGTTCAAAGTAGTCGGCACAATCGCCCACTGGCATACTGACAATATCTTCAATTCGCTTATTGTCTATAAAGACGTTACGTGCTGACTTTCGCAGACGAGTTCCCGAGCACTCTGGACAGTTTGATGTTGCCATAAATTTAGTCAGTTCTTCTCGAACAGATTGAGACTCGGTCTCACGATAGCGGCGCTCCATATTATGGATGACACCTTCAAACTTATGCTCGCGACGAAAAACGGTGCCACGATCATTCACATAATTAAACGTAATTTCTTCGTCATCGCTACCAAATAGAATTTTCTGCTGGTGTATGGGAGATAATTTATCCCAGGGCGTGTCAATGTCAAACGCATAGTGCTCTGCTAACGAGGTAAGCATGTTGTAGTAAAATAATGTCCGCCGATCCCACCCGCGAATAGCACCTTCTGCGATCGATGCTTCAGGGTGTTGTATGACTCGATCAATATCGAAAAACTGATGAACACCTAAGCCATCGCAGGTAGGGCAGGCCCCCGCCGGGTTATTGAACGAGAATAATCGCGGCTCAAGCTCGTTCAGGCTATAGTTACAGATTGGGCATGCAAACTTAGCTGAGAAAAGCTGATCGGGTTGCTCTTCCTCCATATAACTGATGACGACTAAGCCTTCAGCCAGTGTCAACGCAGTTTCAAACGACTCAGCTAGCCGAAGAGCGATGTCATCCTTTACCTTAAATCGGTCTACGACAACTTCTACCGTGTGCTTCTGCTTTTTATTGAGTGTCGGAGCCTCATCAAGATCACATACTATGCCGTCAATTCTTGCGCGGATGAACCCTTGGCGGCGCAACGTTTCAAAAAGGTGTAAGTGCTCTCCCTTACGATCTTTGACCACCGGGGCCAAGAGCATAAGTTTTGTACCCTCAGCCACCTCCATGACTTGATCTACCATTTGGCTGACAGTTTGAGCTTTTAAAGCATTGTTGTGATCTGGGCATCGAGGCTCTCCTGCCCGAGCAAACAACAAGCGTAAATAGTCATAAATTTCGGTAATGGTACCGACCGTTGATCGAGGATTATGAGAGGTTGATTTCTGCTCAATAGAAATGGCCGGTGAAAGTCCTTCGATATGGTCGACGTCGGGCTTTTCCATCATTGATAAGAACTGGCGCGCATAAGTCGATAGTGACTCTACATAGCGCCTTTGACCTTCGGCGTATAGCGTATCAAAGGCAAGTGAAGACTTACCTGACCCAGACAAACCCGTGATGACAATAAATTTATCGCGAGGGAGGTCAATATCAATATTTTTAAGATTATGGGTGCGAGCACCACGAACCTGAATGGTATCCATTAAAGTGTCTTTTTTTGTAAGTTTTAACCATCAATTATAGAGGTCGGAACACCCGCTGGGCAAAGGAAATAAATATTAATCTTAATACGGCCATTGCCCTAAGCTAGACCTAAAAAATAGCGTATTAAATTCACTTTATTCAAGTTTAGGTAGAAAAAAATAAGGGATAAATATGTCCCCTTTTCTAATGCGCTGTTATTATGTCAAGAGAAGGCTCCCTTAACTACAATCTGAAACCATCTTGACTGATAATGTTCAATTTTCGCCTACTGAAAGGCGAGCAACGCTATCTATTGCCAGCTTATTTGGTTTTAGAATGCTCGGCTTGTTTATGGTTTTGCCGGTTCTTGCTTTAGCCACCAGCGACTATCCAGATTTTACACCCTTAATGTTAGGATTGACTCTTGGTGCTTACGGTCTAACGCAAGCGATACTACAAATTCCTTTGGGTCTTCTTTCTGATCGGATCGGCCGTCAACCGGTCATTATTGGTGGGTTGTTAATGTTTATTGCGGGAAGTGTTGTTGCTGCGTTAGCGGACACGATGACTGGTTTGATTCTCGGTCGTGCCTTGCAGGGCACAGGAGCAATAGCAAGTACTCTAATGGCGTTGGTTGCCGACCTGACATTAGAGCAGAACCGCTCTAAGGCAATGGCGGCAATTGGGGGAAGCATTGGCTTTTCTTTTATGCTGGCAATGATGTTGGGCCCATTATTGACTGCTAATTTTGGTCTTTCAGGTGTCTTTTGGGTAACTGCGCTACTTGGTATGATAGGTATTTGTGTGGCTTTTTTTCTGGTGCCCAAAGGGGTATCCATGATGCGCAATCGCGAAGCGATGGCAGATACTCAGCAAATTAGAGCTTTGTTGAGAGACTCAAATCTAATGCGTCTGAATTTTGGGATTTTCGCTCTGCACTTTGCACTAATGGCCGCCTTTGTCGCCATCCCCACTATGTTGTCTGGTGACCTCGGTCTAAATGGCGTTAATCTCTCATGGGTATACCTGGGCTTACTCGGAGGCGGGTTTTTTGTCATGCTGCCGGTGATGATTATGGGTGAAAAGTTCGGATATCAAAAGTTAATCTTTATCGCGTCAGTTGCCCTAATGGCGCTGGTGACTGCCGTTCTAAGTAGCCAGCGGGGTCCAGTATTGACACCTCTGATGTTGTTGTTTTTCTTTGCGGGATTTAATCTTCTCGAAGCAACCCTTCCTTCTTGGCTGAGCAAGGTATGTCCGGTCGGGAATCGAGGGACTGCGATGGGAATTTATTCCACTAGTCAATTTTTTGGGGCTTTTGCAGGTGGCTTAGTCGGTGGATGGAGCGTGCATACATTTGGAGTAGATGGTTTGTTTGTGACCATTAGCTTGGTTTTATTAGTTTGGACTTTTGTTTCCATGGGCTTAAAAGCCCCTCGCCCGTTACAGACCCTTGTATTGTCGTTGGGAAACCTTGATCAGCAAGATTTTCTAAAAATAGTTTCAAATGTGACCGGTGTTGAAGATATACTTCTGGTCAAAGGGGAGCATTTGGCCTATGTTCAAATAGATCGCTTGCAGGTGGATATGACGAGTCTGCAACCATACATAAATCGTTAACAGACTAGGGGAATAAAATGGCACGCGGAGTAAATAAAGTTATCATCGTGGGTAACTGCGGTCAGGATCCAGAAACTCGGTTCATGCCTTCAGGTGGTGCTGTCACTAACCTGAGTATTGCAACGTCAGAGTCTTGGAAAGATAAAACCAGCGGTGAACCTCAAGAGAGAACTGAGTGGCACAGGGTAGTATTTTTTAATCGTTTAGCTGAGATTGCTGGTGAGTATGTCAAGAAAGGGTCCAAGCTTTATGTAGAGGGTGCCCTGCGTACACGTAAATGGCAAAATAAAGAAGGTCAGGACCAATATACGACTGAAATTGTCGCCAGTGAGATGCAAATGCTTGATAGTCGCGGCGGTCAAGATGGCGGGCAAGGTGGCGGTTATCAGCCTCCTCAGCAGCAGCAGGGCGGATATCAACAGCCAGCAGCTCAGAATAAGCCGCAGGGTGGTCAACAGCAGGCACCTCAGCAGCAAGCTCCTCAGGGTATGGACAGCTTTGATGACGATATCCCGTTCTAAATTATAGCGAACTATTTATTTAGATAACAACGTTCACAATGCTGGTGGCATCTACGCGACCAGTTTATTCAACAGTGTTTAGCAGAGGTAGTTATGACAATTAAAGTAGGCGATAAGATTCCAGCAGGAATGTTCACTATTATGGGAGCAGAAGGACCTACGGGGATTAGTACTTCAGAAATTTTTGAGGGTAAAAAAGTTGTTTTGTTTGCGGTTCCAGGCGCATTTACACCCACCTGTTCTGTTTCACATCTGCCAGGGTTTGTTGTTCATGTTGATGATATCAAAGCTAAGGGTGTTGATACCGTCGCCTGTATGTCGGTGAATGATGTGTTTGTTGTTGATGCTTGGGGTAAGGCTTCTAATGCAGAGCATTTGTTGATGTTAGCAGATGGTAATGCTGACTTTACAACAGCTATTGGGCTTACGCTCGATGGAACGGGCTTTGGTATGGGAACACGCAGTCAGCGCTTTGCTATGATCGTTGACGATGGTGTTGTGAGTCTGCTTAATGTTGATCAAGCAGCTTTGGAAGGATCAAGCGCAGAAGCAATTTTAGCGGCTTTATAAGCGAGATTGCATCGGGGAGTTTAATGCTCCCAGTGAATCAGATTTTAGACGTTTAGTAGAGGGTGTAGGTGACAGTGATCTCCTCACCCTCTAATATATTCCTCTTCGTGGTTAGCCCTCTGAGATTATTGTCTAGTAACTCGATACTCGCGTTACTAACCTCGCTGTGATTAATAAACCCTCCCAGCGGTGTTCTAAGCCAGTCCTCGGCAGCATCAATTTTGAAGTGAGTCTCTCCCAGATAAACCGCGCCTGGAATATCTTCAGTCGCAAATAAACTCAGCCCGTCAATGTTGCTGTGTCTAATGGTTAGACACTTAGGTAGATGTTTATAACTATCTTTGGCGAAGGTTTTGTTGGCGGCCGTCGTGCTCTCTAACATAAGGTCTTCTTACATCTCAAAAGCGGCGACCGGCAGTCTGACTGAGAATATGGGTTTTAGAGTAGCTGGTGTTTATAATCATTCATTCTAAATTATAACTTAAGCTTTTCTAACACCAAACTGGCATTGGTACCGCCAAATCCAAAGCTGTTGCACATTACTCGATTGAGCACTGTATCTTTAGTTTTTAGCACGATAGGTAGTCCTTTGGCATGCTCATCTAGAGTATCTATGTTTGCAGAACCAGCTACAAAATTATTCTCCATCATTAGCATACAATAAATCGTTTCATGAACCCCTGCAGCACCCAAGCTGTGCCCTGAAAGAGACTTGGTTGAGCTTATATCAGGACAGTTATCTCCAAAGGTGTTGCGAATAGCACCAAGTTCCGCAACGTCACCCACAGGCGTGCTTGTACCATGGGTGTTAATATAATCAATCGGCCCTGACGCAGTATCCATAGCCATCTTCATACAGCGCTCGGCACCTTCTCCAGAGGGCGATACCATATCTGCGCCATCAGATGTTGCACCGTACCCTGTAACTTCACAGATAATGTTAGCTCCTCGAGCGAGAGCGTGTTCGAGTTCTTCAACAACAACACAGCCGCCACCAAGAGAGGGCGCAAAGCCATCTCTATTGGCGTCATACGCGCGGGAAGCGACTGCTGGAGTCTCGTTATATTTACTAGTGAGCGCTCCCATGGCATCAAACATTGCAGCCATAGACCAGTGCATTTCTTCTGCACCGCCAGCGAGGAGTACATCTTGTTTACCCAGCTGAATTAGTTCTACGGCGTGACCAATACAGTGAGCACTGGTTGCACAAGCAGATGAAAGTGAATAATTGACGCCTTTGATCTTAAGGGGGGTGGCAACACAAGCAGAAACTGTGCTCGCCATAATTTGAGTAACGCGATAAGGACCTGCGCGCTTAATACCACGAGCACGCATAACATCAACCGCCTCTACAAACATCTCACCAGACAGACCGCCAGAGCCCATAATAAGGCCAGTTCTGTGGTTTGAGACCATCTCACCAGACAGGCCGGCATCTGCAATAGCACGATCTGCGGCGATGTAGCCATAAGCGGCAGAATCGCCCATAAATCTCAAAACTTTGCGATCAATATGATCTTTTGGATCTAGATCGATCAGTCCTCCGACGTTACAGCGGAGACCCATCTCGGCAAAATCTTCTCTACGGCGAATACCTGAAATACCGTTTCTTAAGGAGTTTGTAACAGTGGTTTTATCATTTCCCAAGCAGGAGACAATTCCCATACCCGTAATAACTGCGCGTCTCATCTGCATTCCTCGTTGAGTACTACTCTATTGGAGTCCATATTAAAAACTATCAGTGTTCGCAAACAGACCTACTTTAAGATCTTTGGCAGTGTAGATTTCTCTTCCATCTACTTCCACTGAACCATCGGCGATTCCCATTACTAGCTTTCGTTGAATCAATCGCGTTAGATCAAGCTTGTAGGTCACTTTTTTTGCAGTTGGTAGTATCTGTCCAAAGAATTTAACACCACCAGCACCAAGAGCCCGCCCTTTGCCATTATTACCATTCCATACTAAGAAGAAGCCAACCAATTGCCATAGGGCATCCAAACCCAAACAGCCTGGCATTACCGGGTCACCTTCAAAATGGCAATCAAAGAACCAGAGATCTGGCCTAATATCGATTTCAGCAATTATCTGGCCGAGACCACTCTTGCCTCCAGTATTATTGATTTCGACAATTCGATCAATCATCAGCATATTAGGGGCGGGTAATTTCGCATTGTCTGGGCCAAACAACTCGCCTCGGGAGGCGCCCAAGATTTCTTCTCTAGAATAGGATGACTTTGGGGAGAAACTCATAGATCACTGACCATTATTAAAGACTGTATCCTAACCATTTCTTCTTTCAGCGGCAACTATAAAGGATGAGTCAAAACGTCACTATAATCGCTATTGGAGCGTATTGACTCTGATTTTTTGCCTTATTAGTTGACACATGAGGTTACTCTGGCTAGTGTGCTGATTCGTCAATAACACAGAACTTCTCCGGTCTCAATGCAACCTTTTCATAAAGTGGTGAAACACGAGTTTACTGCGGTCAATACGTTAATCGTTAGCCAGCTTCGGTCTGATGTAGGTTTGGTGGAGAATATTGGTCAGTACATCGTTGAGGCCGGTGGGAAGCGACTGCGCCCAGTGGTTGTGTTGCTGAGCGCCTTGGCCAATGGGTATAAAGGGCAAGAGCATCTTAAGATGGCCGCAGTGATTGAGTTTATTCATACAGCTACGCTTCTCCATGACGATGTAGTCGACGTCTCCAGTCTTAGGCGTGGTCGTCAAACTGCTAATGCTCAGTGGGGTAACGCACCCAGTGTACTTGTGGGAGATTTTCTTTACTCACGAGCCTTTCAGATGTTGGTTGAGATAGCGAACATGCCGATTATGGGTGTTATGGCGAACGCTACCAATGTCATCTCTGAGGGAGAAGTGCAGCAGATGGCGAATGCTGGTAATCCAGAAATTACTGAAGATATTTATCGTCAAGTAATCTATCGAAAGACCGCAAAGCTTTTTGAAGCTGCGGCTCAGGTTGGAGCTTGTTTAGCGGATACTGATCAAGATGCGATGATTCTTTACGGTAAGCATCTTGGGATGGCATTTCAGATCGCTGATGACGTTTTGGACTATCAAGGTGATATCGAAATTACGGGTAAAAATATTGGTAGTGATTTATCCGAGGGTAAGATGACCTTGCCGCTTATTTTTGCTCGCGACAACGCTCCGGAAAAAGACGCGTTGTTAATACGCAGAGCAATAACTGAAAAAACTGCAGATGATTTCGGTTCGATTTTACAGATCGTTAAAAATCACGGTGGGCTATCTTACAGTTTTCAACAGGCGGTTAACGAAGTAGAGCTTGCAAAGCAGGCACTATTAGACATGCCTGCAAGCGATTATAAAAATGTACTACTTGAACTTGCTGACTTTTCAATCTCTCGGGCCAGCTGATTACCCTCGTAATGTTCATTAAAACTCTTAGATGGACTAGTATCATTAATATTGCTTTATTTGATGTTGGTTATTTGATCACCAAAGTTTATCGGCCATCTTAATTCTGCTAATCTCTTTACATACATGCATAATAGAGATCGTATTTAGCGATTCATTATAAAGATCACACCAAAATTCTAAAATAACACCTATCAAAGGAGAATTGAGTGCTCGTCGGGATTCCTTCAGAAATTAAAACAGGTGAACGCCGCGTCGCGTTGGCGCCAGCTAACGTGCAATCACTGGCTGACAAAGGTGTACAAATACTACTTCAGTCTGGCGCAGGCGTATCGGCAGGCTATCCTGATGCCGAGTATGTCAAAGCGGGGGCGACTCTGGTGGACAGGCGCGAACAAATATTTTCTGATGCTGAAATTGTCTTACAAGTCCAAAGTTTCGGTGCGAATAACGAAAATAGTGATTCAGATTTAAAACTGCTGCGTCAGGGACAACTGGTCATTGGCATGATGGACCCTCTTGCGTCGCCGCAGGCAGCACAAACTGTTGCGAGCACTGGAGCGACGGCAATAGCGCTAGAGCTAGTCCCTCGTATCAGTCGGGCCCAAAGTATGGATGTCCTTTCATCAATGGCCACGTTGTCCGGCTACAAGGCAGTATTAATGGGTGCATCAGCATCGACCCGAATATTTCCAATGTTAATGACCGCGGCTGGGACATTGCAGCCCGCTCGAGTATTGATTATGGGTGTTGGAGTTGCAGGGCTCCAAGCCTGTGCAACAGCAAAGAGACTAGGTGCCGTCGTTGAAGCCTATGATGTAAGACCCGCGGCGCGTGAGCAGATTATCTCCGTCGGAGCCAAGCCCATTGAGTTAGATTTGGATACCGGTGAGTCAGAGGGAGAAGGGGGCTATGCTAAAGAGCAGGGTGATGACTTCTTACGCAGACAGCGTGAACAGATGATCGCTGTGGTAGCCGAGCAAGACATTATTATTACTACGGCCGCTATCCCCGGAGCAAAATCACCAATATTAGTCACCGAAGAGATGGTTAAAGCAATGAAGCCAGGTGCTGTGATCGTTGATTTAGCAGCCGAGC
Source organism: uncultured Cellvibrionales bacterium (assembly GCA_937911225.1). Classification (GTDB taxonomy): domain Bacteria; phylum Pseudomonadota; class Gammaproteobacteria; order Pseudomonadales; family Porticoccaceae; genus HTCC2207. The sequence continues at coordinate 29,841 of CALDQM010000104.1, read as the reverse complement.
GCGGTGGTAACTGCGATTTGACCGAGCAGGGTAAAACAATCACTGCGCATGGCGTTACTATTATTGGGCCGGAGAACGTTCCGTCTGAGCTGGCGTTCCATGCGAGTCAGATGTATGGGAAAAACATGCAAACACTGTTAGAACTTATCCTGGATGACAGCGGTAATTTACAACTTAATTTTGATGATGAAATTGTAGCGGGAACAGTAGTTGCTCACCAGAATGACGTTCCACACGCTTATATGAGAAAACTACTGGGCTTACCCGAAATTAGTGAAGCGACTACTCCAGAACAAGAAACGGCTGAAGACACTACAGCTACTGACCAAAAATAAGAGAAATTATCCATGGAAATCTTAATTTTACTTTTAGCGTTATTTGTCCTCGCCTTGTTTCTTGGTGTTGAGCTGATCACCAAAGTCCCACCTACATTACACACTCCGTTAATGTCTGGAACCAATGCGGTATCTGGCATCACTCTAGTGGGCGCGTTATTGGCTGCAGGTACGGATAGCTCGCCAGCACTGGTCAATTGGCTCGGTTTTACGGCGGTTACACTTGCCACCATCAATGTTGTTGGCGGGTACTTAGTAACAAATCGTATGCTTGCTATGTTTAAAAGGAAGTAGATGATGAATCCAGATTTAATCAACTTTATATATTTATTATCAGCCATTTTATTTATTCTTGGCATCAAAGGTCTCACAAAACCGAAAACCGCGGTACGCGGAAACATGCTCTCTGCGTTGGGGATGTTGGTTGCGGTGGTAGTTACTTTGACGACGATTAATGATGTCGATTTTACCTACGTGGTTGCTGGTGTGATTGTTGGCGGTATTATTGGTGGAGTGATGGCGCTGAAAGTGCAAATGACCTCAATGCCTCAAATGGTCGCTTTGCTTAATGGGTTTGGTGGTGGCGCGTCGCTAACGATAGCACTGGCTGAATATGCTACTCGGGTTGGCATGGCCCCGACGTCTTTGTATGGTTTTTTTGAGCCAGTGTCCGTCTCCAGTAGCGTTTTTGGTGATGGGTTAGTCGGCACTATAGCAATTTTATCAATTGGCCTTACCGTACTTATCGGAGCAGTGACCTTAACCGGCAGCTTAGTTGCCTTTGGTAAGCTGCAAGAATTAATTAAGAAAAGTAGAGGTCTCCCTGGAGGACCCATAGGCAACGGCCTTATGTTGGCCGGTGCGCTAGTTGCAGTCTACTTACTAGTCAATAATCCTGGTAATGTTGCAGCGATGGCGACTATTTTATCGCTTGCGCTACTATTGGGGCTATTCTTAGTTATGCCTATTGGCGGGGCAGATATGCCCGTGGTCATTGCATTATTAAACTCCTATTCTGGAATTGCAGCCGCCTTAGCGGGATTTATTTTGGGTAATACAGTCCTCATTGTTGCTGGCTCATTGGTGGGAACCTCGGGTCTTATTTTGACGCAAATAATGTGTGTTGCTATGAATCGGTCACTGGCTAATGTGCTGTTCGGAAAGATGGCTGCCGGTGGTGAAGAGATCGATGCCGATGAGATTTATGCTGGGAAAGTCACTAGTGCGCAGCCAGATGAAGTTGCAATGATGTTGGAAACGGCTCAACGAGTGGTTATTGTACCTGGCTTTGGAATGGCAATGGCTCAGGCACAGCATGCTGTGCGTGAACTGGCAGATGCTCTTGAGAAAAATGGGACTGAGGTTGAATACGGTATCCACCCAGTTGCAGGGCGTATGCCTGGACACATGAATGTATTACTTGCCGAGGCTGAAGTGCCATATGACAAGTTGGTTGAGATGGATAGAATTAATCCCACCTTTGAAGACACTGATGTAGTAATTGTTATTGGTGCTAATGATGTTACTAATCCAATGGCCAGAGACTCTGAAGGTAGTCCCATTTATGGCATGCCGATTTTAAATGTCGACAAGGCAAGAAATGTTGTGGTTATCAAGCGTTCACTGAGTCCAGGCTTTGCTGGACTGCCCAACCCTCTTTTTGCGATGGACCACACAATCATGGTCTATGGCGACGGTAAGAAGGCAGTTGTGGAGATGACGACAGCTCTTAATCAAGCTTAAGTAAATATAAAAACTCAGAAAGTTCTGCGTTATGCAGAGCTTTTTGTCAGGTCAAATGCATATTTTTTTCGGCTACTGACGTCTTCTACCGAAGCCACTTTTAAAGCTCTAAACATAAAATATAAAGGGCCTAGCCGGGGGCTTCTGACAAAGAAGCTAACGTGTCCTTTATCGCACGTTAAGTGCTCTCTGTAACTGCTCATGCTATATCGGGCCCATTTGGCAGGGCACTAACTTTATTGCTGCATAGGTGATAAGAAGCGTTTTCTGAGTAAACTATCAAATTACAGCATGTCTGCTACTCGCCAAAGTTTATAGATCGGTTACCTGTCACCGGATTTTAAGTGGCCAAACACTCGTTGCAGAGCGTCGGGAGCACCCATAGTGCCATCGCCTGATATTGGCCTATCGCCTCGATCAAAGTCTGCCAATGTCTCTAGTCCATCGCGAATATTCTCCGGGATCGGCGCTCCCATAATCCCTTCTTTTTCGGTGGCAAATAGCGGTGCCGATCGCGCCCAATTCAGCTGTGCGAAATAGCCTCCACCAGCTTCAAATAGAGCGGCCTCGGCTTGGCAATTGCGGTGCGCAAGCCATACTGCCATGGCTGATACTTTGTCCGGTGACAAGCGCTTCATTATTGCCTCAGGGGCGCTGGGGGCCGGCTTTTTCCCAGCAGCTATGCGACTTTTATTAATTGAGTGAGCAAAGTCCTCGGTCATGCGAGTGCCTGCTTGAGGTATCAGCACATTACATTTAATGTCGAGCTTTAGCTTTTTAGCCTCAAATTGTAGCGAGTGAGACAGACCTATAACACCGGCTTTGCTGGCAGCATAGGCGGCAACGCCAGCGCCATACATGGCGGGAGAGGCCGTCATGACACACCGACCGTACTGCTGTTGCACAAACACCGGCCAGGCAGCTTTCATCACTGAAAACACACCGGTCAAGTTGATATTTAGGGTTCGTTGCCAAGACTCAAGCGTTAGTTCAGACCACACTTCTGGCGTCAATATACCTGCATTATTAATCACGATATCGAGACGGCCATAAGTATTTATTGCATCGGCGACAATAAGTTCGCCTTGTTCGACGGAATTGTAATTGGCGATAGCTTCGCCACCGCTGGCTTTAATAAGAGCAACCACTTCGTCAGCCACTTGGCCCTGAGCGGCGCCACTACCGTCGTAAGTCGTACCTAAATCGTTGACGACTACCTTGGCGCCCCGTGCGGCTAGCAGCAGGGCATGTTCGCGACCCAAGCCGCGGCCAGCACCAGTTACAAGAGCTACCTGCCCGGTAAAATCCAATTTCTCACTTGATTGCGCTTTACTCATAATGGGTCTCTTATGTTGTGTCAGTGTCGATCAAACTCTATTTTATCAGCGCACACGATTGTTAAATTAGGCATGTTACATGTAACTTAATTTACAACATTGATTTTAATAGACATTGTTTATTAAGCGTTAGGTAAAAAAAGCATCAAATTTTTTGGAAAAATAAATACGTTAAAGAATGCATGCTTTGCTCAAGAACTAATGAGCTCGATGCTCTATAAACACCGAGTACCCAAAACCCTATGCATAAAAATACACGAAATTTATCTCGCAAGAAAGGCACTCTTTATATTTTTATTACAAACATGTTTAAGATGACATTGAAATTTGGTCATGTCATCCCCAACTCTTTTAATAGAGAACGGATTAAAATTAAAAAGGCAGAGTTATGCGTGCGGAAAAACTAACTAATCAACTCCAACAAGCTTTCGCGGATGCCCAATCTATTGCGATGGGTAATGATCATTCGGCTATTGAGATTGCCCATCTATTAGTTGCACTGCTAAACCAGCAGGGAGGGAGTGTCAGACCTATTCTCAATCGAGCTGGTTTTGATGTTGGTGGTCTGCAGGAGCAATTAAATCGGCAATTGGATACGTTACCCAAGATCAAGTCACCCACTGGTGACGTCAGTATTAGTCAAGAACTTGGACGCTTGATGAACTTAGCCGATCGGGCAGCTCAAAAAAATAACGACCAATATATGTCCAGTGAGACTCTGCTGCAAACACTGTTACAAGATTCTGGTCAAATAGGCAAAATGCTGGGGAAATTTGGAGATACTAAGAAAGCGCTTGCCGGTATCTCTAGCGTGCGTGGTGGAGATTCAGTGAACGATCCGGATGCCGAAGGAAAACGCGAGGCGCTAGAAAAATATACTATCGATCTGACGGAAAGCGCAGAAAAGGGCAAGCTTGACCCGGTCATTGGTCGAGATGACGAAATTCGTAGAACCATTCAGGTTTTACAGCGGCGTACAAAAAATAACCCTGTACTAATTGGTGAACCGGGCGTCGGTAAAACGGCGATTGTTGAGGGTCTTGCTCAGCGTATTATCAATGGTGAAGTGCCGGAGGGTTTGAAGAACAAGCGAGTATTAACGTTAGATTTAGGCGCTCTTTTAGCCGGTGCTAAATTCCGAGGTGACTTTGAGGAGCGCTTAAAGGCGGTACTTAAAGATCTTTCTAAACAAGAGGGTCAAATCATTCTATTTATCGATGAGCTGCACACTATGGTGGGCGCGGGTAAATCCGAAGGTTCTCTGGATGCTGGGAATATGCTCAAGCCAGCTCTAGCACGCGGTGAACTGCATTGTGTTGGTGCAACTACCTTAGACGAATACCGTAAGTTCATTGAGAAAGATGCTGCGCTAGAACGTCGATTTCAGAAGGTTCTTGTGGAGGAGCCTAGTGAGGAGGATACCGTTGCCATATTGAGGGGTTTAAAAGAACGCTATGAGGTGCATCATGGTGTTGATATCACCGATAGTGCAATTATAGCGGCGGCAAGATTGTCTGCACGCTACATTACAGACCGTCAGTTACCCGATAAGGCGATTGATTTAATAGATGAAGCTGGTAGCCGGATTCGTATGGAAATAGACTCCAAACCAGAGGTGATGGACAGGCTAGAGCGACGTTTGATTCAGTTAAAAATTGAACGTGAAGCAATGAAGAAAGAGACCGATACTGCAGCTAAGAAGCGACAAAAGAAGCTTCAAGAGGATATTGGCGGTTTAGAAAAAGAGTATGCCGATCTTGAGCAAATTTGGATCGCCGAAAAAGCGTCTATGCAGGGTGCTACCCATATCAAAAGTGAGTTAGAGCAGGCTAAGTCTGATTTAGAGGTGGCTCACCGCGTGGGTAATTTAGAGAAAATGGCCGAAATCCAATACAGTATTATTCCACAGCTAGAGAAGCAACTGGAGGAGGCTAGCCATCATGATATCGTAGAGAAACAGTTATTGCGTAATCGGGTGACCGAGGACGAGGTTGCTGAGGTAGTTGCTAAGTGGACGGGTATTCCGGTCACCAGAATGCTTGAAGGCGAGCGAGATAAGCTCATGCGCATGGAAGATGTTCTACATCACCGCGTAATGGGTCAGGGCGAAGCTGTAAAAGCAGTATCTAATGCGGTGCGTCGAGCTCGCGCTGGCTTGGCTGACCCCAATCGGCCTAACGGCTCGTTCTTATTTCTGGGACCTACTGGTGTGGGAAAGACAGAGCTTTGTAAGTCATTAGCTGAATTTTTGTTCGATAGTGAAGATGCAATGATTCGGATCGATATGTCAGAGTTTATGGAAAAGCATTCTGTAGCAAGACTAATAGGGGCACCTCCGGGCTATGTGGGTTATGAGGAGGGTGGATATCTAACAGAAGCGGTGCGTCGTAGGCCCTATTCTGTTGTGCTTTTAGATGAGGTCGAAAAGGCTCATAGTGATATCTTTAATGTACTTTTGCAGGTGCTTGACGATGGAAGACTGACTGATGGGCAGGGTCGCACCGTCGACTTTAAAAATACCGTCATCGTTATGACGTCTAACCTTGGCTCAGATGTTATTCAGCTACTTTCCGGCGAAGATAATTACGAGGTGATGAAGTCCGCAGTGATGGATGTAGTTGCCATGAATTTCAGACCGGAATTTATAAATAGAATCGATGAGTCCGTAGTTTTTCACCCCCTTGATAAGACTGAATTACTTGGTATCGCGAGTATTCAGCTGGAACTACTACAAAAGCGTTTGGCACACCATGATTTAAACTTGAGTCTTGATGATGAGCTACTCAATCAAATCATGGAGGTCGGTTTTGATCCTGTCTACGGCGCTAGACCCTTAAAGCGAGCGCTTCAGCAACTAGTTGAAAATCCATTAGCGGAGGCTATTTTGTCTGGAGAATTTTCTCCTGGAAGTTCTATTAGTGGGCGATTACAGGACGGCGTTGCTGTATTTTGTGAGGATCAGAGGTAACCTACCAGTGGATCTCCGCCGACATAATTGTTCAGACTGGCCAGGGAATCAATAAACAGATAAAACAGCTCGGCCTGTGAGGACACATCTAGTTTGGCGTAGCTATTTTTACGGTGCAATTTGACGGTTTCTGGTGAGATACCCAGACGCTCGGCAATCGATTTGGTTGAGTGGCCATGCAAAAATAACTGTACGACCTGAGTCTCACGATCGGTTAGATACGCGGTCCCGAAACATTTTAGCGCACTATCTAATTGCCCTGGCAACTGACTAATCTGACCAGAGGGGCTTTTTTCATTGCCAGACCATTGTAAATCACAAACACTCTCGATGATGGGCGTGATATCTTTAAGTAAGGAAAGTTGAGTGCGATTGAATCGTTGAGCTAAACCTAGCCGGCCCAGAGATATATTTATAAACTGCTCATTATCCAGATGAACAATGTAACCAATTTCATCTTTAATTTTTGTAAATTTAAAGTAACTGCGGTAATACTCTGTCTTTTTGAATCCTTCAGGCGCCAGATCACTGAGTCTATGAAGCCCACCAATACCTCTGTCGATGGCGGCACGATAGAACGGATCTAGCAAAAATGCGCTGGTTACAAAACTGTCAATTTGGCTCTCTCGTTGCAATGGTGGTATGTCGTTGTAATGTATCTGAGGCCTCTTACCACCTTGATAATGCACAATCACTGCATTATCAAATGGCACAAGAGTTTTTAGCATACTGATCAGTAGTGACGGCATACGTGCCCCGCCTATCTCTGGCAAGATAGCGGCAAAGCGAAGACTGAAATTAGCAAGATGAGATGTCATGTTGGCATAGTAAAGTTCTAATAGACGGTGCGCAAATAATACTTAACAACGCGCACTTCTGTCACAGTATTTCTTGGTACAAACGGCTTTTAAGGCAAACTCTCGGCTTCAGCATAAGCTTCCAGCAGAATTTTTCCTATGTGCTAGACTCAAAGAAGAGTTAAAAAATAATTATATATTGGCGACTAAGGTCTCAATTCACAGAGCGCTTCAAAAAGACTCTGAATATTTAGCGTGGACTAATAGCTCGTCTTTTTGGCAAAGTGCCAATATAAGGCACCTGCCCTTTGTAACAGGGGTCAAATCAATATGACTTTTGCAGTTATTTTGGTCGCTATTGTTATTCTCTCAGTGTTGTTTCATTTCCTCAGTCCATGGCAAGCAACGCCATTGGCCTCGAATTGGGGATCGATTGATACAACCATTACTATAACCTTAGTTATTACGGGTATTTTCTTTGTTGCCATTGTTATTTTCATGGCCTACTGCGTGTACAAATATCAAGTAGATCCTGATCGTAGGTCTGAGTATAAACCCGAAAATAAAAAGCTTGAATGGTGGTTAATTGGTATCACCACGGTCGCTATTTGCGGACTACTCGCGCCAGGACTCATAGTTTACAACGACTTCGTTCATGTACCATCCAACGCCGTAGAATTTGAAGCTGTCGGTGAGCAGTGGCGATGGAGCTATAGGTTGCCAGGAACTGATGAAAAGTTTGGTCGTAGTAGTGTCAGTAGAATGGATGAAATCAATACGTTTGGTCTTGATCCTGATGATGCCGCTGGACAAGACGATATTTTAGTGGCGGGTAACCAAATGCACCTTTTGGTCAATCAACCGACCAAAGTTCTACTCCGCTCTAAAGATGTTCTGCACGACTTTTATGTCCCTCAATTTAGAGCCAAGATGGACCTTATTCCGGGTCAGATCACTTATTTTTGGTTTACACCCACAGTGCCAGGAACCTTTGAGATTCTTTGTGCTGAATACTGCGGTATTGGCCATTACAACATGCGCGGCCAAATTGTTGTTGATAAGGCCTCTGACTATCAGCAATGGCTATCAGAACAAATAACCTTTGCAGAGGTACTTACTGGAGGTACGGTTGAAGGGCTAGTAGAGCAGGGGCAGCTATTAGCATCGAGCCGCGGTTGCCTTGCCTGCCATAGTATCGATGGTGGTCCTAGTCTTGGCCCAGGGTGGCTAGACTTATTTGGTAGTCAAGAGAGCCTCATTGATGGTAGTGAAGTATTTGTCGACGCCGATTATCTAATTGAATCTATTGTCGATCCGGCTGCAAAAATTGTCGCGGGCTACCCACCTGTAATGGTTGCCTACCAATTTAGCAATGAGCAACTGGATAGTCTAGTTGCTTACATTGAGTCGCTGTCTACAGAGAGCTCAGGCTCGCCCACTAAACCTGCAGTTGAGGAGTAACCCATGGCCTATGTAGATGATGCAGAGCACGAAGAACTTCACGAACCAACGAGCTTTTATGCCAAGTACGTATGGAGCCAAGATCATAAAGTGATCGCCATACAGTACTCGCTTACTGCTATTGCTGTGGGTCTCGTAGCTTTGGTTCTCTCCGGGATGATGCGCATGCAGATAGGATTTCCGGGCAGTATTGATATGGATTCTACCGGCTATTATCAGGCTATGACTATGCATGGCATGATCATGGTTATTTACTTGCTCACAGCACTATTTTTAGGTGGTTTTGGTAATTATCTAATTCCGCTAATGGTCGGTGCGCGGGATATGGTTTTCCCCTTCGTTAATATGCTTAGCTATTGGTTTTATCTGGTTTCGGTATTAGTCTTAATAGCTAGTTTCTTCGTGCCAGGTGGTCCCACAGGCGCAGGTTGGACCCTGTACCCACCGCAGGCGATAACGGCAGGTACCCCGGGTTCTGAATGGGGCATTATCTTGATGCTGGTATCACTGATTATTTTTATAATCGCCGCAACGATGGGCGGGCTTAATTATGTAACCACAGTTCTGCAAGCTCGTACTCACGGAATGACTATGTTTAGGCTTCCGCTGACTGTTTGGGGCATCTTTGTCGCAACGATCTTGGCTCTATTGGCATTTCCAGCATTATTTGTCAGCGGGATTATGATGCTTTTGGACAAAACTATAGGTACGAGTTTTTTCATGCCTGACATGATGCAATTTGGAACTCAGCTTGATCATACCGGTGGTAGCCCAATATTATTTCAGCATCTATTCTGGTTTTTCGGTCATCCAGAGGTCTATATTGTTGCTTTGCCGGCATTTGGCTTGGTGTCAGATCTAATAAGTGTCCATGCGAGACGAAGTATATTCGGCTATAGAATGATGGTTTGGGCAATCGTCGCCATCGGTGTACTTAGTTTTGTGGTTTGGGCTCACCATATGTATGTCAGTGGTATGAATCCTTACTTTGGTTTTTTCTTTGCAACGACGACACTTGTGATTGCGGTACCTACAGCCCTTAAAGTTTATAACTGGCTTCTAACGCTGTGGCGTGGAAATATTCATCTCACCGTACCCATGCTTTTCTCTTTAGCGTTTATTGTGACGTTTTTGGTCGGTGGCTTGACCGGATTATTTTTGGGTAATGTGGTGGTGGATATTCCTTTGTCCGACACTTACTTTGTTGTCGCACATTTTCACATGGTGATGGGTGTTGCTCCAATTTTGGTAGTGTTTGGGGCGATCTACCACTGGTACCCCAAAATCACTGGGCGGATGCTTCATGATGGGATTGGGAAGTTACATTTTTGGATAACTTTTCTTGGCACGTATCTGATTTATTTCCCCATGCATTATTTAGGTTTTCTTGGCATGCCGAGGCGTTATTACGCTTATGAAGATTATCAGTTTATTCCGGATTCGGCTCAGAGTCTAAATGCGTTCATTACCGTGGTCGCCATTGCAGTTGGTGTTAGCCAGGTATTATTCCTATTTAACCTTATTTATAGCTTGTTTCGAGGCAAGCCCTCCGGTGGCAATCCATGGAAGGCCAACTCACTGGAATGGTTGACACCAGACACTCCCCCTAAACACGGAAACTGGGGCGAATCTATGCCCGTCGTACATCGCTGGGCTTACGATTATGGAGTGCCCGAGGCGGAGCTTGATTATGTACCTCAGACCACATCAGCGGATGAGGTGCCGGTTCATGAGAGTGATTTGGATGAATAGTAACATCAACGTCTTTAAGCGGAGATACCTATGCTAGCACAAACTACCTTGGCCCCACTTGCAGCACCACGTAGCCGTTTTGAGCGTCGCAGCGCGAGCGCTAAAACCGGACTTCATCTGCTGATGGCAGCTATTAGCTCTATGTTTTTTTTGTTTTTACTCTCCTATATATTACGGTCGCAAGTTTCTGATTGGGAGGCGTTATCAGAGCCGTGGCAACCACTGGCTCAGACTGGTCAGCTTTGGATAAACAGTGCTTTGCTTTTAGTGGCTAGTATTGCCTTTGAATTGACTCGACGAAATATAGGTCGATCTAAACAAGGGAACAGCAGAGAGTTCCTGTGGCTAGCAGGGCTGTCTTCATTCGGTTTTTTAGTTGGCCAGTTAGTATTCTGGCAATACCTGACTGATCGTGGATATCTTGCGAGTACCAACCCAGCTAATGCGTTTTTCTTTTTACTGACTGGCTTACATGGATTACACCTCATTGGCGGTATGTTCGCATGGATGGTTGCCACGTACCGACTGTCAGTTGTTGATAAAAATTCAGACAGCAAATCTATCTCTCTAGCAAAGCTAAGTGTTGAGTTATGCGCTACATACTGGCACTTTTTATTAGTGATTTGGATATTACTTTTTGCTCTTTTATCAAGTTCTCCAGGTACTTATGCGGCTATCGCTAAATTCTGTGGATTAGGAGAGTAAATACTATGCAAAATTCCACCCCCTCAACCACTTCCGGTGTCAATGGACTAGTTCAGGACTGGGTCTCAGATAAAGATGCATTTAAAAATGTTTCCTGGGGAAAAACCATGATGTGGATTTTTCTGCTTAGTGATACATTTATTTTTAGTTGTTTTTTAGTTGCCTATATGTCGGTGAGGATGACAACAGCAGAGCCTTGGCCTAATTCTAGTGAGGTGTTCGCTCTCACTATTGCAGGCGAACATATTCCCTTGATCCTCATTGCGATTATGACTTTTGTGCTGATTACGAGCAGTGGCACCATGGCAATGGCCGTTAATTGTGGCTATCGCGGTCAACGCAAAAAAGCGGCGATGCTAATGTTGGTTACTGCTTTGTTTGGCGTATTTTTTGTGGGGATGCAGGCCTTTGAGTGGACTAAGTTAATTGTTGAGGAAGGTGTGCGCCCGTGGGGTAATCCCCTGGGTGCCGCGCAGTTCGGTGCAGCTTTTTTTATGATCACAGGATTTCATGGTTTTCACGTATCCATTGGCGTGGTTTATCTCACTGTTGTTGCACTAAAAGTACTGCGCGGTGACTACGAAGAGAGAGGCTATGAAATTGTTGAAATCACTGGGCTGTACTGGCACTTTGTTGATCTTGTTTGGGTCTTTATATTTGCGTTCTTTTATCTTTGGTAGGGGAGTTAACCATGCAGCATAGTAGTGATGCACACGTTCAAGAACATCCGATAAGCCTATATTTTAAAGTTTGGGGGTTATTGTTCGTTCTCAGCAGCTTTTCTTACCTAGTTGATTACATGCAAATTCAAGGTGGACTGCGATGGACGTTAATTCTAGTATTTATGTTCCTAAAAGCTGGGTTAATTATTGCGGTATTTATGCATATGATATGGGAGCGAGTTGCTTTCGTACTGGCAATTTTGATGCCACCACTATGTATTTTGGTGCTAATTGCATTGATGGCTAGTGAGGCTAGCTATACCTATTTTAATCGGCTGCTATTTTTTCAGTAAGACACTAGGGCATAACCTTTATGAAATTCTTGAAACGATCCTGCAGACGTATAAACCAGTGAGGCACTGATGGACCCTCTCCTGCAACTACTAACTGCGGGTGAGCGCGGATAATATCTTCCAGTATGTTCTCTTTTTCTGATTCGATATCTACAAAAAACAAATGATTACCCGCTTTCAACTCAGACTCAAAATGAGAAAAGCGTTTGTTTTTTATTTGGATACCAAAGAATCCACCCTCCCATGTACAAAAGCCAAGTACTACGATGGCTAAAAATACAAAAGGGATCCATGTGGAACCCTCTGCCCAGCCAGTTAGATGGGCTGTTAATAAGATGCTTACAGCTATCACCATTCCGATTAATGCGCCGACCTCTGTCCCATGTACGACGTCGGTTCGTAGTACCGCTTCAACCTCGTGAAGACGGCTATGTTGAGCTACAGCGACGTCATCTAAGCTTAATACGTGAATATGTGGCGTTGATATTCCTTGGTTCTCTAGCTCTTTTTCCACATCTTCTAGTTCATCAAGATTACTACTGATATAAAAATGGCGTCTCATAACACAACCCCTTAAATTTTTATTTTTTAGGTGAGGCGAATGAGTTTGTGTGTGCACTACGCGGTCGTTAACGCGTCAATTAATCATGCGCCTTCTACTTGAGTATAGGACAGGTATTGAGGTGTGTCGAAAGACACCCCTCAATGAGTTGGAAGAGACTATTTTATATTTATGACCGAGGCTAGGATTGGAACTGCTCTGGGTTCATAAACATCAATTTCACGATCAAGGCTTCTTCTGCAGGTTCTACCGCCATCATAAGAACGTTAATGTCCTCTCCGATCTTAACGCCAGTAGGTACGTTAAACAATAATCCGCCAGTGGCTTCGTTGGTCAACGTATGTAAGTCTTTTAACTCTTTGTCTTTGCGCACTTCAGTTTCGAACTTCTGCAGCATAGTCTTGATCGAAATTTCAAAATTTGGATAGTTAAACTGACCACGATATTCGCTTCGGTCTAGTTGTAACTTGATAGGTATTACCATTCCGTTTTTCTCGGATGTGAGCTGGCCCGATTGCACTAAATCGCCTTGCTTAAGCTCTTTGAAGAGCTTTTTAGCGTCCTCCGGCTTTTGTCGAATAAAGCCCGCGATCAGCAAATTCACACCAAGGTTAAACAGTTTTCTTGAGTCAATGTTGATGTTCTTTTCTTCAGTCATGGTAATCGCCTGGTGTGTGTTAGTTCTGTAGGGTTTTGATCTCCGAAAAGCTAACCGTAGTTAACTAGTCCATAGTCGCGGTCCAAGATTGCGAGTATCTCCGCCTTTGGATTATCGGACATTATCAAAGGTTGCCCCGTTATTTTCTCGGCAAGATTAACATAGGTGTCTGACACCTGCATCATCATGCTTTCGGGTAGTTCGTTGTTTTTTGCTAATGCGTAGCGCTCATCCATTCGGTTCTTATCGAGTAGAATTTCAGGCTCCGAAAAATGTGCTAACAGCAATTGGCGAAAGCCTTCTTTCGAATTCTCGACCACTTTGCCATCTCTGTAATTGGCCCCGTCCCATATCCTTGAAGAATCTGGCGTACCTACTTCATCCATATAGATGAGCTTTTCTTTTCCTTGTTTGTCAGTTACATAGCCAAATTCGAACTTAGTATCGACAAAAACTTGGTCCAGCTTTGCAAGCTCGGCGCTGATAACCCCAAAACCTTCTCTGAGTAACTTTTCATACTCATCGATATCAACTTTGTTGTTAAACTTGAAGGCAGCAGCATTATTTTCTATGTCAGCTCGTGAAATGTTCACATCATCCACCTCAGGTACGCCAGGAATACCAGTAAGAATACCCTTGGTAGATGGAGTAATGAGTAACTCAGCTAGTTTCTGATCACGTCCCAAACCATCTTCTAATTCAATACCGCAGAAGTCTCTTTCGCCTTTTTCGTAGGACCGCCACATTGAGCCAGTTATGTACTGGCGACATATAGCTTCAATCATTACTGGTTTAGCTCTTTGAACAATCCACACTAAGGGATGAGGGACATCAAGGATATGGCTATCAGCAAGGCCTTGTTCGCGGAACAATTTGAACCAATGATTAGAAATAGCATTTAGCGCGGCTCCTTTTCCTGGAACCCCACGCATATCACCTTCACCGCGCCAAATACATTCAAACGCTGAAATACGGTCACTAATAACCATTATGGCTAGAGGCGCATCTGCAGCTACATCGTAATTTTTTTCAGCAATCAGTCTCCGACTATCACTCTCTGTCAGCCAATATACCGACCGGACTTTACCGCTATGGACCGGCTGATCGGAGCGAATGGGAAGGTCATTATTCGATGCTAATACTTTGTTCGCAAGACTCATTGTTGTTGCCCAGGTTATTATTTTAAAAGCGATCTAATTTAAAAAACTATAAGCAGATTTTAGCAATTCAGAATCACTTGGGTAAAGCAAAGAATGTCGCTAAACTACGTTATTGTAAGATTTCGTCTAAGTATGACCACCAATTTAAGGATTATTTAAAATGCCAACAATTCTGATGACTGGCGGTAGTGGCTTTATTGGCAGAAATTTTTGCCATGAAGCAGAAAGATTAGGCTGGACGGTGATAGTGCTAAGTCGGAATGTTTGGGCCGCGAGGGCGGTTTTGCCCAGCTCGACTGAGCTTATTTCCTCTCTTGAACAAATATCTAATGATAGAAAAATTGATACAGTGATTAATTTGGCTGGAGAGCCGTTGGCTGAAAAACGTTGGACTGAATCACGGAAAAAACAGTTTCACTCTAGTCGAGCTGGTCTTACGGATAAGCTCTATGAGTTTTTTAGCCATCGACAATCAGTTCCAGATACGCTTATTAGTGGCTCTGCAATTGGCTATTATGGGCCGGGCAACGAACCTGTGGATGAGTCAAATAGTGGTGAAGATGGTTTCTCCCACAGACTTTGTGCTAATTGGGAGTCCAGTGCCCTGAAATTTGAAAAGTTTGGGACGCGGGTTTGTCTAATGCGGACTGGAATTGTTCTTGGTGAGGCTGGTGCTCTTGCTAAGATGCTACCTCCCTTTAAGTTGGGGCTAGGAGGCCCTATTGGTGATGGTCGGCAATTTATGTCTTGGATTCACATTCAGGACATGGTTGAGCTGTTAAAATACTGTGTTTTAAATACTAGCTTGACTGGGCCCGTTAATGCGACAGCACCCAATCCGGTGACCAATCGAGAATTTACACAGACATTAGCCTCTGCCTTAAAGAGACCTGCATTACTGCCCATGCCTGCGTTGATGGTCAAGGTCTTATTTGGTGAAATGGGACTCGAGCTATTGTTACAAGGCCAGTTGGTTATACCCACAAAAGCGGTCACTGAGGGCTTTGATTTTAAATTTCCTCATCTCCAGTTGGCACTTCGCGATTTAATCGAAAAATCTTCGAGCGATGCTAAAAAGAGCTAGAGACAGATGCGAGAAAATGTATACTTACACCGCATTTAAAAAGCATCACTAACGAGGTAGGGAGTTACATGAGTCATTTTTTTGAGCAAAAAACTGTCATTATTACCGGAGCTTCTGCGGGGGTTGGTGCAGCCTGCGCACGCGCATTTGCAGGTCAGAAAGCAAACTTAGTACTTTGTGCTCGTGGTCAAGCTGGATTAGATGTAATAGCTGAGGAGTTATCATCTAAATGCTCCGTATTAACCGTCGCCATGGATGTTTCCGATACCGATCAATGCCATGCTCTGCTGAGTAAAGCAGAAGCCGAATTTGGCCGAGTTGACGTGCTAATCAATAACGCAGGCATGCATAGCCGTGGAGATCTTGAAAAAGTGAACTCAGCTGATGTGGGTTTGATGGTAGATGTTAATCTGCGTGCACCATTAATTCTTTCTTGTGCGGCTATACCCTTTATTAAAAAATCAGATGGTGGTGCAATCGTCATGGTGGGTTCACTTGCCGGAATGGCTCCATTGCAAGGGGCGGCTACGTACTCTGCCACCAAGGCGGGCTTACGGGCCTTTGCCTTTGCCCTTGCTGATGAGCTCCAAGACACTAGTATTAACGTTGGTGTGGTATCCCCAGGACCCATCGATACTGGGTTTATCATGAGTGAAATTGATATTGTTGAAGATATTGTATTCTCTCAGCCGATGAGTAGTGCAGATGACGTTGCAGATGCTGTGCTGAGCATCGCCAGGGGCGAAAAAACTGAAATAGCGATGCCTGCGGCCAGTGGACGACTGGTGACATTAAGCTATCTCTTTCCTGCTTTGCGACGCTTTATGCGACCAAGACTTTATGCAAAGGGTCTCAAGAACAAAGATAAATATCGTAATCGTAGCGCCGTTAATAAGGGACTTTAAAACATTATGCAGCTAAATTTCAGTGAGCAGGGTCAGGGGCACGCGGTAATCATTATGCATGGTATGTTCGGCTCCCTTTCAAATTTGGGTAATTTGGCGAGACACCTCGCTACCCACTGTAGAGTCATCAGTGTTGATTTGCGTAACCATGGTGATTCGCCGCATGAGTCAATAATGGATATTCCGTCAATGGCCAATGATATTGTTCAGCTAATGGATGACTTGGCATTGTCAGAGGCGAGTTTGGTGGGTCACTCACTGGGCGGAAAAGTTGCGATGCAAGTAGCACTCAATTACCCTAATAGAGTAACAAAGCTGATCGTTGCCGATATATCGCCAGTTGCCTATGGTGCTCGACAAGATGCCGCTTTAGACGCTTTAGCTGAGCTATCTTCAGTAAATGTCCTTAGTCGGGTTGACGCGGATATGTTGGTTGCTAAGTATGTGCCTGATGCTCAAACACGTGCTTTTTTACTGAAAAATTTGAGTCGTAATGGCGATGGAAATTATTCATTAAAGTTAAATATGCAGGCGATTTTAGCGAACTATAGTTCGACTCTAGTGGCCGCGCCAGAGGGCCAACCATACCAGGGGCTTAGCTTGTTTATAAAAGGTGAAAAATCCGCCTATATTCAAACTAAACACCGACCAACTATTGACCAGCTTTTCCCGAATAATAAACTTCATGTGATGGCGGGTGTTGGCCATTGGTTACATGCTGAAAAGCCAGATGAATTTAATGCTAGTGTCGCTGCATTTATTAACACCCCCTGAATAAATTGATTGAATCATAGTAGAATCTTGTTATTAAAAATACACTACCAGGACACCCAATATGTTTGAGAATTTAAAGCCCGTCGCCCTCGATCCTATCCTCGGTCTTATGGCCGCCTTCAAGTCAGATGTTCGTACCCAAAAAATTGATCTTGGTGTGGGAGTTTATCAAGATGACCATGGACGAACGCCGGTGATGGCAGCTGTCAAAGAAGCAGAGTCACGGCTAATGGAGTTAGAGACAACTAAATCCTATCAAGGAATGGCTGGTGATCCCGAATATAATCAGCGCATGATGGGACTGTTGTTTGGTGAAGAGCACAGCATACTGAAGTCGGGAAGAGTCAAGAGCATTCAAGCACCCGGCGGATCCGGTGCGTTGCGAGTAGCGGCCGAGGTTGTGCGAAAGGCACGTCCTGAATCCAAACTATGGATTGGCATGCCGACTTGGCCAAACCACATTCCTCTGTTAGGTAGTGCCGGATTAGATATAAATCAATACCCCTACTATGACATGGCTAGTCGTCAGATTAATACTCAGGCAATGATGGACACGCTGCGCAAAGTGCCAGCTGGAGATCTGGTTCTGCTGCATGGCTGTTGTCACAACCCGACGGGTGCGGACCTGACTCACGAACAATGGGATGAGATTGCTGATATCGCCCTTGAAAGAGGGTTCATTCCGTTTATTGATACGGCTTACCAGGGATTGGGTGACGGTTTAGATGAAGATGCTTATGGCATGCGAATGATGGCTGAGCGATTACCTGAATTAGTAATAGCATCCTCGTGTTCAAAAAACTTCGGTCTCTATCGGGAGCGTACCGGTTCTGTTACGTTTATAGCTGAGAGCCCTGAGCGAACAGATGTTGTTGTCAGTCAAGCAATGGCAACTGCGCGGTCTATTTACTCTATGCCACCGGCTCATGGTGCGCTTTTGGTTTCAATGGTGCTGGGCGATGAACATCTTCGCAGGCAGTGGCAGGCAGAGCTTGAAGAAGTTAGACTTCGTGTTAAGGCTATGCGAGCCTTACTGTGCGATAGCCTTCAAGATAATGATGCTGGAATGGATTTCAGCCATATTAATCGTCAAAAAGGGATGTTCTCATTTTTGGG
The DNA here is from genome assembly GCA_937911225.1 of uncultured Cellvibrionales bacterium. Taxonomy (GTDB): domain Bacteria; phylum Pseudomonadota; class Gammaproteobacteria; order Pseudomonadales; family Porticoccaceae; genus HTCC2207. The sequence continues at coordinate 11,469 of CALDQM010000104.1, read as the reverse complement.
AATTTCTACGCCGCAGTTAGAGCGTTTACGGCATGAGTTTGGAATTTACATCGTATCCTCTACGCGCATCAATTTAGCGGGCGTTAATTCGAACAACATAGCTTATCTGAAACAGTCTCTGCTAACAGTTTTACGATAAAGCTGAGTATTAGAGGCGGTCTTTTTTAGCGAGCAATTTGTTCAGCTGATACAGATACTAGCTCGGCTAGTATCTGTTCAATCGACTTTTTATCGCAGTCCACTATGATGTCAGCGTAGCGCATGTAGAGAACCCGACGTTCATCAAACAAACTGGAGAGGCTCTGATTGGGTCGTCTTGCAATGCCTCGAGTAGCAAAGTTAGTCATTCTTTGTTCGATCTGCTGTTTGGGTAGATCTAAAAATATCACCGAAGCTTGAGCCTTCAGATGGGCCATTCCGAGTTCGGAATAGACCGCACTTCCTCCGGTGGCAATTACCTTTCCGTAAGGGCTCTCCTTGAGTAATACTTGCTCCTCGGTTGCTCTTAACGCCTGGTAGCCGTGTTCATCGACAAACGATTGAAGGTCGCTATCAAGAAAAAGCTCAATGCTATGGTCAGTGTCGACGAACCCCATGGCTAAACTGTTGGCTAATAGCACTCCGATGGTACTTTTGCCTACACAAGGCATCCCTATGAGGACTATACCTTTAGCCGTTTTTTTGGTCATGTCTGAACCCCAGTACCATCATTAGAATGTTATGCGGCATTATGCATCAAATTCTGCTTTTCAATAATAAAATTATTGTGGGGTGGCTACAAACGGATATACGGTATGGATGCTTTGTTTTGTAAGAAAGTAATAGAATTTTTTGTTGAGACTGTATAATGTTTGTAAACATTACTAGAGTTATAGCGTATGGCTCATTTTCAGCGAATTGGTTTACTTGGCAATCTTGATTTACCCGAAGTTAAGGAATCTCTTCATAGGCTAGAGACCTTTCTTATTAGTCAAGGGCGAGATGTCTTCTACGAGCAGCAAACTGCGAAGCTAGTTAACTGGCCAGTGGAAAAAGTTTTCTCTATCACAGACTTTTCTGATGTTATTGATCTTGGAATTGTTGTTGGCGGTGATGGGAGTATGCTCAGCGCCAGTCGTAAAATGGCTTCTTTTGGTATTCCGCTGTTAGGGATAAACAGAGGTCGCTTGGGTTTTTTGACCGATATATCTCCAGATGAAATCGAAGAGCGTGTATTGCGTGTGCTAATGGGAGATTATAAGCAGACTCGTCGCTTTATGCTCGAGACGACCGTAATGCGTGATGGTGAACTTATTGGTACTGGCACGGCGGTAAATGACATTGCTCTGCATCCAGGAATGTCGGCAAGAATGATGACATTCGAGCTTTATGTGGATGGTGAGTTTGTCTATAGCCAGCGCTCTGATGGCTTAATAGTTGCCACACCAACAGGTTCTACCGCATACGCGTTATCGGCCGGTGGGCCTCTACTTTTCCCAGAGTTAGATGCCATGGTGGTTGTGCCTTTGAATCCTCATACGCTTAGCAGCAGACCGATCGCCCTCCACGGTAGTGCGCAGTTGGAGCTGAGAGTGAGTACGCGTAATGAATTACAGCCAGTACTTACCTGTGATGGGCAAAATGATATTGTGACTAAACCGGGTGACATTATTACCATTGCGCGCCATAAACACGACATTTTACTCATCCACCCTAAAGACAATAACTTTTATAGTGTTTGCCGTTCTAAACTGGGCTGGGGCAGTCGGTTGGACGTAGTTAAAAGTGACAACTAGATTTAACTATTTGTAAAGGACGGTTCGGGCGCCATGTCGCAACAACCCAATTGGTATATCCTCGCTAAGCGTTACCCTGCGGTGACCCTGTTTATCGTTTTGAGCGCGGTGGGCGGTATGTTGGTGAGTTTTAGCTCGGTTACAGCGTTGGGCTACTTTAGTTTTGGTGGAATTAATAATAATCAGTACTGGCGATTGATTACACCTATCTTTCTCCACTTTGGGATACTTCACTTTATTTTCAATAGCTTGTGGCTGTCGATGCTTGGCTCGCGGATTGAGGAAGTGATGGGGTCCTCGCATCTAATTCTTATTATTATTGCCACTGGGATTATGTCTAACACAATCCAGTTCTGGTGGTCGGGGGCTAGTAACTTCGGTGGTATGTCTGGAGTGGTTTATGCGTTATTAGGATACCTTTGGATTGCTAACAGCATTGCACCTCATCCATTTATGGCGCTCCCTAAGGGCATTGTGACTTTCATGATTGGCTGGCTCGTTTTGTGTATGACTCCAGTAGTTACTTTTTTGTTAGGTGTTGGCATTGCCAATGCCGCGCATTTGGGAGGATTACTAAGCGGTATGTTGCTTGGGCTGGCTTTTGGGTTGTTAGAAAAGCTAAAGAATCAGGCAGATTAGTCATCGTATAAAATGGGGTTAATAATGACTCCATTGAAAATTTTAATGAGACAAATATGGACCTTAAGCAACTACTTAATAGTATTACCCCCGATATTTATTCGCGGCTAAAACTTGGAGTAGAAATTGGTAAATGGCCCGACGGGAAAAGCTTAACAAGCGAGCAAAAAGAGTTGTGCATGCAGGCTATTATTGCCTATGAACAAGGAATTCCCGAAGATCAGCGGACCGGTTATGTCCCGCCTAAGACAACGCCCTGCGGGCCAGAGTCCGTTGAGCCACAGCCATTAGCCTGGAAAAATTAATGACTTTTAGACAATCTGGGCATTTGCTCAAAATGGAAACTAGAGTTGCTGAGGACGGCAGCGTTGACTACCAGCTGCCTTTGGATGATGAGCGATTGCCGCTCAACCAATTTATAGGAAACGCTATCTCAATAGAGCATCTCGGCGATATCCACTGTATTCACTGTGGTCGGCGCTCTCGCAAAAGCTTTGCTCAGGGATATTGTTATCCCTGTTTCATATCTCTGCCTCAGTGTGATACTTGCATAATGAGTCCGGAGCGGTGTCATTTTCATGCCGGAACATGCCGAGATTCTGAGTGGGGTGAAAGGTTTTGTTTTACTGACCATTTTGTGTATCTATCAAATACCTCGGGTATCAAAGTTGGCATTACACGGGGTGATCAGTTACCCACTCGTTGGGTCGATCAAGGTGCTACGCAAGGGTTACCTATTTTTAGAGTAAAAAACCGTCGTCAAGCAGGGCTTATTGAAGATCGTTTAAGGCAACATGTCGCTGATAAAACGCAATGGCAAAGAATGCTCAAAGGTAACAATGAAAATGTTGATTTAGCGGCATTTAGAGACGAGCTAGTCGATAAGTGTCAGCACGATTTACAGCAGCTGGCAGAGGATTGCGGTATTCAAGCAATGCAGTTCCTAGATCAGCAGACAACCGTCCATATTGATTTTCCGGTTCAGGAGTTTCCTGAAAAAGTAAAAAGCTTTAACCTTGATAAGCAGCCTAAAATCGATGGTGTTTTAATGGGTATCAAGGGTCAGTATTTGATCCTGGATACCGGTGTTATAAACATCAGAAAATATACCGCCTACAACATTGAGTTTAGTGCTGAGGCGTAACAAACCACTCTAGAGAGAACTTTTATGAAAGATGCAGCACCACAAACGGTTTATCTGAAAGACTATGAAGTAGCAGTTTTTTTAATAGAGAAAACTAACCTTACTTTTGATCTTGGCGAAAACAAAACCTCGGTTGTCGCTGAGTTGACCGTTGCGCGCAATGCTGCTGGTGAAGATCCGTCTGACAGTTTGGTGCTTGATGGAAGTATCGGTCTGGACTTGCAGTGGGTTAAAGTCGACGGAAAATTACTGGCATCCTCAGATTATCTTCGAGAAGCTGAGTCACTAACAATATTTAATCTTCCAGATCAATGTGTGGTCAGTACAGAGGTGTTTATTAAGCCTCATTTAAACACTACCATGATGGGACTTTATCGCTCTCGTACTATGTATTGCACACAGTGCGAGGCTGAGGGTTTTCGGGACATAACCTACTACCTTGACCGTCCGGACGTCATGGCTGAATTTACCACGACAGTGGTTGGCGATCTGCAACAATACCCAATTTTACTATCGAACGGGAACCCTATAGATCGGGGGATTATTGATGGTGATCGTCATTTTGTTACGTGGCATGACCCTTTTAAAAAACCTGCTTATTTATTTGCCCTAGTCGCTGGTACCCTGAGTGTTGTGAACGACAGTTTTGTGACCAGTTCAGGAAGAGAAGTTCACTTGCAGATTTTTGTGGAAGAGAAAGACTTAGACAAGTGTGATCATGCCATGCTGTCTTTAAAGCGCTCTATGCGCTGGGATGAGGAAGTCTATGGCCGTGAATATGATCTTGATATCTTCATGATCGTAGCTGTCGATGACTTCAATATGGGTGCTATGGAAAACAAAGGGCTAAATATTTTCAATACATCTGCTGTATTAGTTAATTCAAAAACCAGTACAGACGCTGCCTTTCAGAGAGTTGAGGCGATTGTTGCTCATGAATACTTTCACAACTGGTCTGGTAATCGAGTCACTTGCCGAGACTGGTTTCAGTTGAGCTTAAAAGAGGGGTTTACGGTTTTTCGAGACTCCCAGTTCTCATCAGATATGAACTCGCCTACAGTCAAGCGTATAGAAGATGTGAATATCTTGCGCACGCACCAGTTTGCTGAGGATGGTGGTCCTATGGCGCACTCAGTGCAGCCTGAGTCCTATATGGAGATCAATAATTTTTATACGGTGACGATTTATGAGAAGGGTGCTGAGGTAGTGGGAATGTACCACACGCTTTTGGGTGGTGAGAACTTTAGAAAAGGAAGCGATTTGTACTTTGATCGTCATGACGGGCAGGCTGCCACGGTTGAAGATTTTGTGGTCGCCATGGAAGACGCCAGTAATCGAGATTTAAGTCAATTTAGACGTTGGTATAAACAATCAGGAACCCCTGTTCTCACGGTGACTTCTAGCTTTGATAAGCAAGCGGCTACATACACTTTAAACTTTAAGCAATATTGTCCTGACACACCTGGACAAACTGGTAAATTACCGTTTGTCATTCCGGTTAGATTGGGTTTGGTTGGCGCGGAGGGTGAAGACTTAGTTCTGAATAGCGAAGGGCACACGCAAGTTATTTTTGAAGTTACCGAGGTTGAGCAAAGTTTAGTTATTGATAACATAGCGGTCGAGCCGGTCCCATCATTATTACGGGGCTTATCTGCGCCCGTGAAATTAGATTATCAATACAGTGATGAACAGTTGGCACATTTGATGGCTTATGACACCGATGGTTTCAATCGCTGGGATGCTGCTCAAACACTAAGTTTGACTACGCTACAACAGCTGGCTGAAGACAGCTTCGAGGGTCTTGAGCTGACGCTTAATGGGAATCTGATTGATGCCTTTGCACGGCTACTCAAAGACGAATCTTTAGATCCAGCAATGGTGGCATTAATGTTGCAATTGCCGGGTGAGGCCCTAATGCATCAATTGGCTGATACGATTCATCCGGCAGCGATTCATGATGCTAGGAATTTTGTACGAGTGGCCTTAGCGGGAGCACTCAAGGATAACTTGCTTGATATCTATAACAGGTTCAACACTCCTATTGACTACCGTCCTGAGGCGGACCAAATTGGGCGCAGGAGTCTCAAGAATGCGGCTCTTGGATATCTTATGCTGGTTGGGGATACTGGGGCAGAGTTAGCATGGTTACAATATCAGCAGGCAGATAACATGACTGATAAAGCGGCTGCTCTTAGCGCGTTGGTAAATAGCCCCGCTGCGGCAGACTATGCAACACAGGCTCTAAAAACATTTGAGCAACAATATCGTGACGAAGCGCTCGTTATGAACCTGTGGTTACAGATTCAGGCAATCAATAGCCAAAGTGGCGGTTTGTCGCGTGTTGAAGCGCTGATGGAACATTCAGCATTCACTATGAATAACCCTAACAAGGTCCGGAGCCTTATAGGTGGGTTTTGTAGTGCTAATCTTGTGAACTTCCATAGCGCTGACGGCGCCGGTTATCGCTTTTTATGTGATCAAATACTGTCCCTAAACAAAACTAACCCTCAAGTGGCGGCTCGTCTAGTAACACCATTGACGCGCTGGAAAGAGTTCGCCGAGCCACACAGTCAGTTAATGCGTAGTGAATTACAGAAAATAGCCGATGAACCGGGTTTGGTAAAAGATATTTATGAAATTGCTACTAAGTCCCTATGAGGCTTAGGTACGCATGGATCTTAAAACTAGATAAATTAATGTAATATTGGTTAGATAAGGCGTGATTTTTGGGCTAATGTTAATATATCAGACCAATCACGTTATCTTATGTGTTTGATTTTGATGCTCATTTGATCAGTTACACGCATCGGTTCGGAACGATGTATCGCATATGAGCTACATCTGACCCTAAACTTTAGGAGGCTTTCACAAGCCTCCTTTTTTTTGTTCGAATTCGCATTTTTGGCCTAACTCGTTCGGAATCCTGATTATCCAATTTATCTAAGGTAGGTCAGCATTAGTGGATTATTCAAGATTCATCCTTTGCTGCGATGTTTACTGATTGAAAAACCGGCCACTATAACTATACTACGGGTCGAAAATACGATATGCAGTGTTTTAAAAGCGGAGTGATTCAAAGCACTCATTGGCAAAAAGATGAGGATATATCGACCGACTCTGCGTTAATTGTTAGGTCCATTACTGGGCTTTTGGTAAAAATTCTGTCGTAAATTATAATGAATCAGGAGCGTCTATGTTCTCAACATCACAGCTTATTGCCAGAATAGTTCAGACAGCAGGGTCGCAATTAGCCACTGTTAATGGTGAGCGCCAGCAGACTTGGCAGCAATTCCAAGAGAAAATAGCTAGATTCGCCGGCGGGCTTCAGGCCTTGGGGGTGGCTAAAGATGATTGTGTGGCGATGCTGGCCCTAAATAGCGATCGTTACTTCGAATTTATGTACGCAGTACCTTGGGCGGGTGCCGTGTTTCAGCCTATCAATACAAGGCTGGCAGGCCCAGAGGTAGTCTACTGGTTAAATGACTCAGAAGCTAAAGTGGTATTGGTAGATAGTAGTTTTTCGGGACTTATTGATGATATTCGGCCGCAGTTAAAATATGCCAAGCATTTTGTTTTTGTTGATGAGGTCGCCCATCCCGAGGGTTATGGTTCATACAATGATTTAGTGAGCGCTCAACCGGTTGCTGATGCAGGACGTCAAGGTGACGATGTTGTGGCATTGTTTTATACCGGAGGAACTACGGGCAGATCGAAGGGAGTGATGCTTACTCATACCAATTTAGTGGTCAATGCGCTGCAAGCAGTTGCTGTAATGGATTGCCAGCCTGGCGATAAAGTTTTGCATGTGGCGCCAATGTTTCATATTGCCGATGCCTTTTACTGTATGACGTCACTAGCGGTTGGAGGTACCAATTACTTCCTACCCGGATTTGAGCCTGTCGCCACGATGCGCGGTATTCAAGACTATCAAATAGATCGGCTATTAATGGTACCTACCATGGTTAATATGTTGGTTAATCACCCTGAGATAGGACATTTTGATCTGACAGGATTACGATCAGTGGCTTATGGCGCCTCGCCTATGCCCGAATCAGTCATCAAGAAGGGACTGTCAGAGCTTCCCAATGCGGGTTTTTATCAAGCCTACGGGCAAACTGAAGCTTCGCCCATTATTACGGTCCTAGATAAAAGTCGTCATATTTTTGAGGGTCCTTTAGCTGGAAAAATTAAGTCAGCTGGTCAAGCAATTCCTGGTGTTGATATTGCGATTGTTGACGAAAACGATGAAATAGTCGCCAACGGTGTGGTTGGGGAGGTCTGCCTTCGTGGGCCTAATGTTATGAAGGGCTATCGAAATATGCCGGAGCAAACTAGCAAGGCAATCGTAGATAAATGGCTGCACACGGGTGATGGAGGTTATCTTGACAATGAGGGCTTTCTGTTCATCGTCGACCGTGTAAAAGATATGATCATATCCGGTGGAGAGAACGTCTACTCAACGGAAGTTGAAAATGCAATTTATCAATATCCTGGTATCAATCAATGTGCTGCTATTGGGATTCCTAGTGAAAAATGGGGTGAGCAGGTGCATGCAGTAGTCGTTGTTAATGAGGGTACGAACGTATCTGAGGACGATATTATTGCTTACTGCAAGACCCAGATAGCAGGGTTTAAGTGCCCGCGCTCTATCACTTTTCAGACAGAGCCGTTACCGCTCTCCGGCGCAGGTAAAATTCTCAAGACGGAACTGCGTAAGCCATTTTGGGCAAATGGTGAGAAAAACGTCAATTGATATAGACAAGAATTCGGAATGGAGATAATTTTCCACTAAAGGCTGAGTTGCTTAAAATTATAGTATTACACTACAAGGAACCGAAAAGATGGACCATTTATTTAAACTTGATAATCAAGACCTAGTTGAACCAATCACCGACGATCTAGAGGGTTGGAGCGTTATAGGTGGACAGCCTAGTATGAAAACTTGGATTATGCGTACATCGAATGATGGCAGCATGATCTCTGGCGTATGGACGGCTACCCCGGGTACCTATCATGCTGTTTATGCCGAGTACGAGTTTGTACATCTAATTGAAGGGAGTATTACTATTACTCCTGATGGGGGTCTGCCCATGTATGTGGCGGCTGGAGACGCATTTGTGGTTGAAGCAGGCTTTAGTGGTACTTGGGAAATCACCGAGTCGGTCGTCAAGCATTTTGATATTAAGCTTTAGTTAAGTTTGCCGGTCAAACAATAAGCTGCACGCACAACGTGCGGGTTATTCGGTTTGAGATGAAGCTGAGCAAGTTATATAAAAGAGCTGATAAAAGAAGACTTTCTGTTAGCTGATTACTTTACCTAGAATTCATAGATGGTGGTCGTAATTATGCAGAGTTAACTCACGTAATTATGCTTAACACCTATCGTATTTAATACTGAGATTTGATGATGAAAGATTTGTTTCAACCTTTAACGTTTAACTGCGGCACCACCTTAAAAAACCGCTTTATGTTAGCGCCTTTGACTAATACCCAAAGTCATGTAGATGGTAAATTGTCGGATGACGAATATAGGTGGTTAACCATGCGCGCACAGGGTGGATTTGGACTGACTATGACCTGTGCTGCCCATGTTCAGGCAGTAGGGCAGGGTTTTCCAGGCCAGTTAGGAGTTTTCTCGGATGACCATCTTGAGGGTCTTACCAAGTTAGCTAATGGTATTAAGGCAGAGAATAGCTTGGCTGTGGTGCAGCTGCACCATGCTGGAATGCGCTCCCCTGCAGATCTTATTGGGCAAGCCCCTGTATGTCCCTCCGATCATGCTGACACTTCCGCGGTTGGACTGAGTAGTGAAGGTGTACAGCAGTTAATAGAAGACTTTATCTGTGGTGCAGAAAGAGCTGAAAAAGCGGGCTTTGACGGGGTCGAGGTCCATGGCGCACATGGTTATATTCTTGCCCAGTTCCTCAGTGGCACTATTAATCAGCGTCAGGATCAATTTGGTGGCTGTATTGAAAATCGTATGCGTCCTATTACAGAGATTATTAATGGTATCAGAACTCGTTGCCGGCCCGACTTTCTACTTGGCCTGAGGCTCTCTCCTGAGCGCTTTGACGTGCACCTACCCGATATTATTGAGGTAGCCAAAAACGTATTGTCTGCAGGCAAAATTGATTTTCTTGATATGTCCTTATGGGACTCCTTCAAAGAGCCAGAGGATCAGGCGTTTAAAGGTCGCACATTATTATCCTATTTCACAGAACTTGAGCGCGGAACAATTGCGTTGGGTATTGCAGGTAAACTTCGTAATCCTGAGGAAGTTAATCAGGCTATGGCAGCTGATATTGATTTTGTTATGCTCGGGCGCGCGGCTATCCTGCACCATGATTTCCCACGACAAATGAAGGAAGACGTTAATTTTACGCCAATTAGGAATCCCGTTACTGCAGACCACTTGCGAAAAGAAGGGCTTGGCGAGGCATTTATTACTTACATGTCGGGTTGGAAAGGCTTTGTAGAATGATTGAAAGTAAAACTATGGTCGCTCGAAAGCGGCCATAGTTTTACTACTATAATAGACGGAACGATATTACCGTGAAATCGTATATCCTGTTTGCTCTAAAACAAAGCGATCCTCAGAGATGTTACCAATAGCTTCGACCTGACCATCGTCATTGAAAACAAATCTTGTTACAACATGTTGCTCAAAAGGCAGGTTAACCTGAGTGTCCACACTGTTAATTGTTGTCCACACGTAGACCACATTAGCCTTACTCAGCACTTCATTAACTTTCAGCTCAACACCCCAATCATCGGCATCGCCCATTTCAAGGTCGGCCATTAACTCTGCTTTACCTGAGTTGTTACTAATAATACCTCTGGCAACTGAGATATCGATTTCTTTGCCTTCTCGCATCACAGTTGCTTCAACGGGCTCGCCTGGTTTGCCTCGAAACGACAATTGACCCATGGTTTCTTCGCTCACTCTGATACCGTTAACCTCAACAAAATCATCACCGGCCTTCAACACTTTTGAGGCAGGGCTGCCTGCTATAACACGGTCAATAATCATTTTTCCTTCGACATTAGGGTTCCAAATAAAGCCAAAACCAACATAGCGATCACCATATATTTGTCCATCTTCAGCAAGGTTTGCTTTGACATAAGCGATGGTTTCTTGCTTTCCCGTTGCTTGAGCTTTTAGCCAGTTAACTGCAACAGCTTCATTGGGGTTCTCTGCAGCTTCATGATGCGCGGCAATAGAGAAACTAGACATCAATACTAGTATGGCAGAGGCCGAAATCGATTTCATATTCATAATACATTTCCTTTTTAAGTATAGGTTAAATAATTCCCATCATTAGTCTAAAAGCTAGCAATGGCGGCCACACAGATAGACGAAGTATATTTTTTTACCCGGGAGGCCTACAGAGGGTATTCATGTCTATGCATTAAAGCAATCGGCCTAGGCGAGATTAATCAATAATGGATAGGCGAGGTTTGAATCATCTGCAGAACACCGACCGGTTAGCTGATACCGTGCTCAGTTAGATATTCCAGTGCTCCACAAACCGCTGCGACTTGCGCTAAAATACAGTTTTCATCATCTACCTTGGGACTATCAGGATAAACCTCGGTGGTGCTAACAAAGGGAGCGCCTGTAAAAGCGGCACATAGGCCAATATCTCTAATTGGATAGTTAATGACACCACGTTGCTCGATTTCAGTACCAATGAGACAGTTATTTTCATCACAGGGCGCTATATGAGTCACCTTTTCAACAGCATCAATGATCGCTTTTTGAAAGGCAGGTTGTGGGTTTGCGCTATCAGCGACCCCATAGAATCCATCAGGAATTTCTGAAAACTCTTGCTCCATAGCATCTCGAGCTTCAAGGGCCGGCCGGAATACCGAGTTGTCAGTGTCAGTGGTTTCATGCAGATCAATGTGGCA
>CALDQM010000103.1:0-6981 GCA_937911225.1 uncultured Cellvibrionales bacterium | reverse complement strand
CTCAACTACAGCTTCTTCTACAAACTCATCTTTACTAGTGATAGTAGCCGACTGCGCCTTACCTTCTAGCACAGCGTCTGCAATCGACGCAGCATAGAGTTTGATTGCTCGAATAGAATCATCATTACCTGGAATGATGTAATCCACTCCATCCGGATTGCTATTGGAATCAACAATACCAACCACTGGGATGCCTAACTTGTTAGCTTCATTGATCGCAATACGCTCGTGATCAACATCAACAACAAACAGAATATCAGGCAAGCCATTCATATCCTTGATACCACCGATAGAATTCTCTAGCTTGTCCTTCATACGTGTCCGCGTGAGAACTTCTTTTTTGTTTAACTTGTCAAATGTACCGTTACTTTCCTGAGCTTCTAAATCTCGGAAACGCCGAATTGATGCTCTGATAGTTTTATAGTTAGTTAACATACCACCCAACCAGCGATGGCTAACATATGGCATATCACAGCGTTCAGCTTGCTCTTTAATAATTTTTTGAGCAGCTCTTTTGGTTCCAACGAATAATATCTGGTTACCTTTTGCTGCTTCCACACGCATGATCTCTAGCGCTTCGTTAAAAGCGGGAACAGTGTGCTCTAAATTGATGACGTGTACTTTGTTACGTGAGCCGAAAATAAACTGACTCATTTTGGGGTTCCAGAAGCGGGTTTGGTGGCCGAAGTGCACACCAGCCTGCAACATATCGCGCATACTGACAATAGACATAATTTTTCCTCTTGGGGTTAAGCCTCCACATCCCCCAAAGATCAACCCACAGAGCAGTAACTTCGCAATGCAAGCACCCAGACCTTCGTGTCGGAATGTGTGTGTCGTTTATGTAACTTTAAATTCGTTGCAAGTTCATTCCCACAACGGCGCGCTTTATAACATATGGCGGGCTCTAATTAAAGAAAAAAAGTGATCATCATGCTAGTTTTAGTTCGTAACAACACCTCATGATGATGAAGGCTGCCACCACCATTTGGTGAGCTGATAAAAAAGCACTGAACATTCCCTCAACAGGCAGAAGATGCGTACAATACTAGCTTAGATAAATACACAGTGGAGATCTCATGACAATAAAGCTACGTAGCAAGGATGATTTTGTCAAAATGCGCATTGCAGGTCGCATGGCTGCGGAGGTTCTAGAGCTCATAGAAGAGCACATAATTCCTGGTGTAAGCACCGAAAAGCTCGACCAAATTTGTTACAACCATATTGTCAATATTCAAAAAGCAATTCCAGCTTGCCTAGGGTATAACGGATTTCCAAAATCGATCTGCACATCAGTAAATCAAGTTATTTGCCACGGCATTCCATCAGACAAAAAAATTCTTAAAAGCGGCGATGTCATTAATATAGACGTCACCGTGATAAAGGACGGTTGGTATGGAGACACAAGTAAGATGTTTTGTGTGGGTCAGGTAGCCCCGCATGCAGAACGGCTTTTAAAGGTTAGTCAAGAATGTCTCTACAAAGCGATTGACCTAGTGGGCCCGGGCAGCAGACTTGGCGATATTGGACACATCATCCAAGATCATGCAGAAAAAAATTACTATTCCGTAGTTCGCGATTATTGTGGCCACGGAATTGGCACTGCATTCCATGAAGAACCACAAATCATGCACTACGGAAACCCAGGGACTGGAATTGAACTCAGGGAAGGCATGACCTTCACCATTGAACCAATGGTAAATGCAGGAAAGTTTACTACAAAGCTAAAATCTGATGGCTGGACCGTCGAAACTAAAGATGGACGACTCTCTTCTCAATGGGAACATACGATGGCCGTGACAGCGAACGGATGTGAAATTTTTACTGGCCGCCAAGAAGAATCGTTTTAATCTGGAGATTGCTACCTTGTCACTAATGCCTACCAAATCCTTGGTACCACCTCAGAATACCATGCTTAATGCGCCACTGTTCTTTGATCAAAAGCGCTTTCTTCATGATTTAGAAACTCAGGAACCGATCAAAGTATTTCGTAATGCACTGGATGCCTCAAAGGCACATTTTAACAACCGCTTTTATGAAGGCGAGGACATACATACCCTTGTAAATGAAGCGGCTCGCTTCGCTGATCTTTTAATTTCCTTAGCCTGGCTTCAATTTAGCTGGGATAAAGACATATGCCTAATAGCGGTTGGTGGTTATGGTCGCGGTGAACTGCATCCACACTCGGATATTGATCTTCTAATTTTGATGCGGGTAGATCATTCTTCGCGGCATAAAAAAAGTATTGAACAATTTTTAACATTTCTTTGGGATATTCAGTTAAAAATTGGCCATAGCGTGAGGTCACTTGCTCAATGCGTTAGCGAAGCAAAGCGCGACATTACCATCGCCACTAATCTAATGGAAACGCGGCTAATTTGCGGTGATATAGATCTCAGGCTTGCTATGTTAGGAAAAACGGGTCCCAATAAAATATGGGCCTCAGCAGATTTCTATCGAGGAAAAATCGACGAACAGATAGCCCGCCACCATAAACACGATGATACAGAATACAACCTTGAACCCAATGTCAAAGAGGCACCCGGAGGGTTAAGAGACATACAACTGGTCAACTGGACTGCCAAGCGCCACTTCAATGTGCATCGTCGCTCTCAGCTAGTCCAAAAAGGTTTTCTCAGTGAAGAAGAGTATCTGACTCTTCGTCGCGATGAAGAGTTTTTATGGCGAGTTAGATATGGATTACATCTCATCGCTGGACGACCCGAAGAGCGACTGCTATTTGACTATCAGCGCAAGCTTGCCACGATGCTAGGATACTCAGATAGCGAAGATAAACTAGGCGTCGAAAAATTTATGCAGCGCTATTATCAAGTCGTCCTGTCCATTAGAGAGCTCAATGATGTGCTTCTGCAATATCTAGACGAAGCAATTTACCGCAAGGGAAAAACAAAAAAAGTAGCTGTCATTAATGAACGTTTTCTTGTTCGAGACGACTATTTAGATACGGTAGACGAGTCAATATTCATAAATCAGCCCTCAGCGCTTCTCGAACTATTTGTGATTCTTGGTGAGAATGATAATATTTTAGGTATTCGCGCAGCTGCCATTCGGCAAATTCGGCTGCATAGAAATTTAGTCAATGATGACTTCCGATCGGACCCGACTAATAAAGAACTATTTATGCGCCTACTGCGTGTACCGTTTAAGCTTTCTTTGCAGCTACAGCGGATGAATCGTTACGGTATTCTAGGCAAATATCTTCCTGAGTTCGGACGTATTGTTGGGCAGACACAGCATGATCTATTTCACATATATCCTGTAGATGTACACACACTGCAAGTGGTTAAAAATCTTCGAAAGTTTGTTCGCCCAGAGATGCGAAAACTGTTTCCTGTCGCATCACATATTTATAAAAATTTGGCGAAACCCGAGCTGATTATCATCGCCGCACTCTACCATGACGTTGCCAAAGGCCGAGGTGGTGATCATTCTAAGCTTGGCGCTATCGATATCGCCGCATTTGCTAGACGACATGGTATGCAACCAGAAGAAATAGAACTTTTGCACTGGCTAGTCGAAAACCACCTGCTAATGTCCACCGTTTCCCAGCGAGAGGACACCTCAGACCCCGATGTTATTTATAAATTTGCCAGTCATGTGGGCGATGTCATGCATTTAGAACATCTCTACTTACTCACTGTGGCCGACATTAATGCTACGAACCCGAAGCTCTGGACAGACTGGAAGGGTTCTTTGATGCACAACTTATATTTTGAGACAAAACGCGTAATGCAAGAAGGACTTAGCGCACCATCTAAAAGAGCCACTTGGGTGGCCTCAGCAAAAACCGCAGTATTGCAGCGACTGGAGACAAAAGGTATCTCACAGGCAAAAGCCCTGGAAATCTGGCATGACGTGGACGACGAACTTTTTTTACGGGAACGCGCTGATGACATTGCTGGGTTCACTGAGGCTATTTTCAACAATCCTGATACAGAGCAACCTGTTATTTTGATTAAAGATCTCGGCGTGGAAATACCCATTGCCACCCAGATATTTGTGCACACCAAGGACAGGCAGAGAATATTTTCCATCATTGCCGCAGTGCTCGACAAATTGCAGCTTAATATTCAAGACGCACGCTTGCAGACTACCAGTGATGGTCGCGCATTCGATGTTTTTTACGTTTTAGATGACGATGGAGAGCCGTTAGGGAAGAATGTCAATCTGTGTAAAAAAATAATCTCCAGCTTAAAGCGGAATATCGCACAGCCACAAAAAATAAATTTGGATGTAAGGCGTCGAACTTCCCGGCAATTAAAACATTTTGCACTCAAGACGGTAGTATCACTAAGTAATGATAAGGACTCTAACGCGACTATTCTTGAGGTTATAACACCAGATCGACCTGGTCTTTTAGCCCACATTGCCAGTATATTTTTACGCTATGAAATCAATGTATATAACGCTAAAATTGCAACGCTGGGTGAAAGAGTCGAAGACGTTTTTCAGCTAACCGACTCTAATCATCAGCCCCTCACAGATACTGTATTTAACAACGCGTTACAGCAAACTATTTGCGACGAGTTAGATGCACGCAACCGCGAAGATGTCGAAGGAAATGAACTCCAGCAAATGAAAATACGGCACTGAGCATATGAATAGTCTGTTAATGAAACTGCACCCCTACCCGTTTGAGCGTTTAGCTAATTTAAAATTGGGCATCAACCCCCCCGACCATTTAAGCCATATTTCACTGTCAATCGGCGAACCTACTCACCCTGCCCCAGAGTTCGTTAAACAAGCCTTAATAAATAACATTCAGAGTATCGGCAGATACCCAACAACAAGAGGCACAAGCGAGCTTAGAAAGGCTATTAGCGACTGGCTTGAGACGCGCTTTAACTTAGAGCAAGGGAGTGTAGATCACGAGACCCAAGTTTTGCCTGTTTGCGGCACTAGAGAGGCAATTTTTGCTTTTACCCAAGCGAGCGTCTCCAGAGGCGGATCTGTTAGTCAACCGCTAGTGGTTGCACCCAACCCTTTTTACCAAATTTATGAAGGTGCCGCCATATTAGCGGGTGCTCAGCCTCACTATCTTGAATGCGACTCTAACCAAGGATTTATTCCCGACCTCTCAGCCGTACCTGAAGAAATATGGCAACGTTGTCAATTATTGCAGCTGTGCTCTCCAAGTAATCCAACCGGCGCAGTAATGAGTTTAGAAGAAATGCAGCACGCTATTGAATTAGCCGACCGCTATGATTTTGTCATCGCCAGCGACGAATGCTACTCCGAAGTTTATCTTAATGAATCAGCGCCACCACCAGGGCTACTGGAGGCCTGCCATCAATTAGGTCGCAATGATTACGCACGCTGTGTGGTTTTTCACAGCCTATCTAAACGTTCGAATTTACCAGGGTTGCGCTCAGGCTTTGTGGCGGGTGATCAATCATTGATCAAACACTTTTTTAGCTACCGAACTTATCATGGCTGCAGCATGTCGCTACCCGTTCAAAAGGCATCGGTCGCTGCATGGCAAGATGAACACCATACCATTGAAAATAGAGCACTATATCGACATAAATTTGACGCTGTTACAGAGATATTAGGTACCTGCATGGATTTTCCAGAACCCCATGCGAGCTTTTATTTGTGGCCTAAAACGCCTATCGACGACGTCGATTTTGCTCAACAGCTATTCGCGCAGCAGAATGTGACACTTTTACCAGGACAATTCTTATCAAGGCCTACTAAAACGGGTAATCCAGGGCAAAATCGTGTGCGCATGGCGCTGGTGGCTAGCTCAGAAGAGTGCGTAACGGCCGCACTGCGTATTAAACAGTTCGTAAGCTCACTGCCTCCCTCAAAGGGGCACTACTGATGCTAAAAAAACAACGTGCTGCGTTTATTTTAGAGCGCCTAACCGCGTTATACCCCGAAACTCCTGTGCCGCTGAACCATCAAGACAACTTTACGTTGTTGGTCGCCGTGTTACTCAGTGCTCAATGTACCGATGAGCGCGTCAATAAGGTGACCCCGGCCCTTTTTGACTTAGCCGACAATCCATTTGATATGCAACACGTTCCGGTTGAGCAAATTTATAAGGTCGTTCGCCCCTGCGGTTTAGCACCTCAAAAGTCGTCTGCTATCTCAAGGCTATCTAAAATTCTGGTTGACCAATTCGGTGGTGCAGTTCCCTCTAACTTTGCCGATCTAGAGTCTCTTCCAGGTGTGGGCCACAAAACTGCGGGCGTTGTGATGTCCCAAGGCTTTGGATACCCTGCCTTTCCAGTGGATACACATATTCATCGTCTTGCCCAACGCTGGGGACTGACCAAAGGGAAAAATGTAACTCAGACAGAACATGACTTGAAGCAGCTGTTCCATCGTGAGCATTGGAACAGTCTTCACTTGCAAATTATATTTTATGGCCGCGAATTCTGCTCGGCTCGCGGTTGTGATGGCCGTGTATGCGATATCTGTACAACCTGTTATCCCAACAGAAAAAACCCCTTTACTGCTAAAAAGCCCTAGACCGAGGCGAATAATTACACCGCTCCTCACCTATTCTTCAAAACGGGTATTTCAATAGACCGATAAATAAACTAGGCATAACGCTTAGATTTTAATGATGGAGTGGATGACGATATGGGTTTACAAAATAATACCGCATGCAAATTATATTGACACTTATTACAGTTTATGTCGAGTTTCCTTTCAAAAAGCAATAAGTACTTGCGAACTCAATGGACAATGTAATATGGTTTAGCTGTAGCGTATTGTTTAATACGGAAATTAAAAGAATATTCAATAATGAATTTATTTAAATAACTAGGGGCAGTCTATGAAGTATAAGAAGATCTCATCTTTAGCACTAATCCCGCTAATCACAGCAAGTTCATTCGTAGTATCTCAAGAAGGCGCAGACACCAAGATAGAGGAAGTGCTAGTCACTGGTTCCTATTTAAAGTCCAGTGCAAAAGACGGTGCATCACCAATCGTTATTGTCGATAGAGA
>CALDQM010000102.1:0-2029 GCA_937911225.1 uncultured Cellvibrionales bacterium | reverse complement strand
ATAAAAATTAAATCATAGGTTCGGCGTTTAAGACAAAGGTGGCGAAGTATCCTTTGGAATAACTAATAAGCACCCACATCAAACAATACCCTAAGATTCTCTGAACAGCTTACGTCTACGTCCAACCTATTAAGTACTCAACCTAAGCCCAACACCCTCGCCGTTAATGCGCAATAACACGGTAATCAATTTCCAAATATTATGTTCAGACTCATGGACAACAATCACTTTAACCAGACATAAATCATTTGTGGTAGCGCCTAAATGCAAGGTGCTTTATCAATACCTAGTGCACACAGCACTGAAAGGATAGCTCTACCCAATTTACCAGACAAAAAAAAGCCCCCTTCTGGGAGCTTTTATTGCCGCGACTTTACCCATATGAGATATTTACATGACCACTTTTTGAGCTTCAACCCAAGACTCAACAGACTCTTCTAATATCTCCAATGGCATAGCCCCATTCATCAATATCATTTCGTGGAACTTACGGATATCAAAGGCATCGCCCAGCTGATTTTCGGCCATAGCCCGCAGCCTTAACATGGATAGTTGCCCAATTTTGTATGCCGTCGCCTGGCCTGGCCAAACCACGTAGCGTTCTATTTCACGCGTCACCCCCGCTTCGGTCATACCTGTTTTCGATAACATATAGTCAATCGCTCGTTCACGACTCCAGCGTTTAGCATGCATGCCGGTATCTACCACTAAACGCACGGCACGTAACATCTCATCCTGTAGTCGCCCCAAATCACCCAATGGATCGTCCTGGTACATACCCATATCCTCGGCGGCAATTCGCTCTGAATATAGCCCCCAACCTTCTGTATAGGCAGTAAATGGGCTGAACTTACGTAAAAATGGCACATTTTCGATCAATTGAGCCGCCGATAATTGAAAGTGGTGGCCAGGAGCCCCTTCATGATACATAAGGGTCGGCAATGTCCATCGTGGATTCTCTCGAGTATCTTTTTGGTTGATGTAAAATCTGCCCGGAGAAGAGCCATCCACCGCTGGTGGCCGATAATAACCCGCGGGAGCCGAGTCTTGAGAATATTCTGGTACTCGGATTATCTCTAACGGCTGAGGTGGGATAGTGATGAAATAGTCTTCTATACTTGCCATAATCTGTGCATTCACCTGATTCAAGTAAGCGATCTGTTGTAGACGCCCGTCATCAGTGTTTGGAAAGTTATGCTCCGGAAGTTCCATTAGGTAACGAATTCTTGACACAATCGAGCCCTCAGATAATCCTTGGCCGACTAAAATATCTTCCATGCCCAACTCAATACGCGCTACCTCTGACAGACCAATTTGATGAATCTCATCCGCCGTCAAGTTTGTAGAGGTGTTTGAGCGCAACGCAGACCGATAGATCTCTTCACCTTTGGGCAAACGCCAAATACCCGCATCATGGTTGCTTATCGTCAAAAGCTCTTCAAACAGTGCAATCATCTCTCCATATTGAGGCAATATTTTAGCCTCTATAATATTGAGTGCCTGCTGCGAAAGCTCATCTTTACGTATATCACTAAGCCCATAAATATTTTCAATTTTTTTAGGTAGGGTGACGAACAAAGGGTTTTGCTTAGCGCCGCCCTCAATAAAAGATCGCATACCTAGCAGTGTTTTCTCAATTACAAAGTCAGGCGGTACAGTGCCATTATCCCGGTCATCTATAACTCGAATTTTGACCTCCGCAATGACTCTAGCAAACTCATTGAGACGAGAAATATAACGTTCGAAACTTTTTTCATCGCCAATAATATGCGAATCTGTTAAAAACTGCGGCAAATCCACCATCGGACCGGAGAGTTGATTGACCCGATACCCTCCGTATTCATATTCACTTTCACGAATCATGTCATCAAAGAACCAAGCCACAATTTTCCAGCTCAGTAGCTCCTGGCCCTCCAGTCCCTCTGGACCATAATCATCCAGACCAGCTCGATCCTCTCGTAGAGACGCGAGTTCCTCAAGCTCAGACTGCTTGTCATACCGGCCTAACTTTCCACTATGGAAATCCAGA
>CALDQM010000101.1:0-33430 GCA_937911225.1 uncultured Cellvibrionales bacterium | reverse complement strand
CTTTAGCCCTAATCGTCCTTAGCTGTAGCGCACCAAACAACATGGTTAACATATAATCTCTTGGCCGGCGCATTCTTTGTTTAAATACGATGATCTCAATAATATGAGAAACCACTAGAAAGACACCGATCCCCTGAAACACATAGGGAAATGGTACTTGGGACGACTCTATGACCGAAGCCACAATGAGCAGCCAGACAACTGATACAATGACCTTTCCAATCATTAAGCGCTGACTTAACTTCAACTTAAATACTCCAGACAATAATATTACTGCGTTTTTCGGCGTACCCGATTTACTGGGGCGCCGCTAAAAGTTACTCGCTTCAAAATAGTAGCAAAATCGGGAAAAAATACTGTAATCATATTCGGTCATTTTTCAGACTTTTAGCTAACCGCCACGCACTCTCTTTTTCGGCCAAACCTGCTCTACCTGTTAAAATATCTACTAATTTACTGCGCTATTGGCAAATATTTCAATCTACAAAGTTATTACTTTGGATGCTAGAGCCATACCAAATAGGTGATGACCATGCACGCTCTTGAATGGTGGTGGACAAATCTGACCGCGGCGTCTCGCCCGCCCGAATAGCATCCCACGTAGACCAGCGACAGACTGGGTTTTCAAGAACACGTGCATAGTAAAATGCTTCTTGACCCGGAGTGAAGTTAGGGTCTTGCCAAAGAGTTTTAAGCTCAGATGCGCCAACATTAGCGGTAATAGAGCAGTCATTGAGATTAACGCGCGCGCCGTTGTCTGGGCAACGCTGGTTTTGTGGGTCTACGCTCAGACCATCTGCACAGGCTACGTCATACACGCGTTCTTGATGCTCACCGTTTTCAAGCCAGCCTTTAATAACTTGTATACGCTGTAGTTGAGTGGTGTTTGGATCTGCAACGGCCCATGCCAGAAAAGTTGGTTGGCTATTGGCGTTTGCTAACAGCGTACCGCCCATGGTGGCACCACTTTGGTAGGCATTTTTAATAAGATCTGGGCTATTTAACTGAGCATCCGCGAGTTGATAGCTGGCAAAAAACCGAACCTTTATACGCGTTCCGCTAGTGGCAAATGTTTCCTTGCGGCGCAGAGCATCATAAATAGCTTCACGAGTATTTTCTTCTGCCCATACACCTGCAATACCAGAGGCTCCCCAATACTTATAGCCCGAAAAATTCAGGTAGGCTTGTTCGTCTACCTCTTCTACCATTTCTGATGCGGCTAGCTTAATCAGTGAGCCATAAAGGAAGCTTGCAGGCACAGAGCCTCGTTTTTCCGCAGTGCTGTCAAACGTTCCTATTTTGCCAAAGTAATTATCTTCCTCAAGTGAGGCTGCGCCTGTATGTGTATCGCTGGAACCAATAAACCCTAATTTGTAAGGGTTTGTCTCTGCGCTGTCTGCTATAGATAAACCACGTAACAATGCATTTCGCACATAGCTACCCTGTGGATCACTTAGCAATTTGGTAGAGGTGCGTAGAGGAAAAATTTCAAAATTAGCCCACTCGTCGTTTTTGGACAGTAACGGGTGCGTCTCAGAGGTGCCTTTAACCTGGGTTATTTCTACTAGTGGTTCATTACGCAAGCGCTGGTCGGCATACTCTTGGTCAATGGCTTTGCCCGCCCAATCAGTAAACATAAACATAGCACCGTTGGAGCCGTTGCTGTTGTGTGGTATCGCCAAACTTTTTATACCTTTTTGTCTCAGTTCATCCATCCAGTCCCACAAGCCTTCCGGATTGATGCTATTGAAGCGTGAAAAAGGCATCGCGGGCAGTCGCTCGGTACTACGAAAAATTACGTTGCGGTGCAGGGCTTCTTTATCTTGGGTCGACGATGTAAATTCATACCCTGCAAATGTAGTAAATCTTCCAGGTTTGTAGGCTTCATCAGCCGCTTTAATGGTTTTTATCCAGGCGGTATTACTGACGTCGTTGACGATCGAACTAGTCATAGTGCCGTCCAAAAGATTGGCCACCACATCGCTAACAAAACCATAAAAAACTTTGCTTCTTTTTAATAAGTCCAACAGACCGCCATCAACCGACTCGTTGATGTTGTGATAGGGTTCTGCAAAATTATATTTTGATACGGCTGAACTGGTATCTGCGGCTTCGTTAATAAGACCAAGGAAAACTCCATGATCAGTCACCGCGTAAAAATCTAATGGTTGAGCCATCTGTACGTCAAAGCCACCGGGGTGCTTGATCACTTCCCCCTGCGCGTAGCGGTAGGCATCTGCAGGAGATGCAGTTGTACCAAAGGCAGACGCATCAAAAGAAAGGGTAGTGTGTACATGCAAATCGCCGAAGTATGCATTGCGATCGCGGTTAGGTGTAGCACGGCTATGATCTGCCTTCTGCACAGGTGGGAAGGTTATGATCTCATTGTTCGGAGCAATTATTGTGTTGGTCGTCCGATAGTAGTCTTGTGCCTCTGCACGTTGTTTCGATACCTGCGAGTTGTCAGAGCAACTGATGATTAGTAGCGTAGTAACAATTAGGAAAATACGGAAAATCATAAGTTTTATCTCTTATTAATAAATAGCCTTGGCTATCGACCTTATTAGCCGTAACGATAGACGCTAATGGCTAGTTAAAGTGGCCATTTCAAGGCTAACTCACTGGTTCTTTCATACCCCTATTATGGTGTTGCGCGGTCATATTTAGGAATCATAATCGGCCAGTTTTTAAAGTGTCTTATGCCGCCTCATTAACCAAAGATACGGCTTATTGCTAATAGGCTTGTCGCATCAGTCTTCCAGATCAATCCAGATCGGACTAGTCCATGCTCGCTCGCGTATTGTCGCAGCGACTCGAGAATCAGGCTCCCGTCCCAAACGAATTGCATCATAACTTGACCACCGGCATGTCGGGTTCATTAACACGCGAACATAGTAGAAGGCACTCTGAGCGGGATCATAGTCAGGATCATGCCATAGGGTTTTTAACTCATCAGCACCAGAACCAGCGCTAAAACGACATGTCTTAAGATCAACGGTTGCTCCATTATCCGGACAACGTCCCGTTGCAGAATCAACCGTCAATCCATCAGCGCAGGCTATATCAACGACCTTTTCGTGTGTTTGGCCCCCAGTATCGATCCAACCTTTGATCATTTGCACTCGCTGTAGAGGCGCGTCGATCGGGTCACGGGTCGCCCAGACCAAAAATCCCGGAGAATTTTTCTGCTCTACACTAGGATTTATGGGTAAGCGCAGTACACCTCCCATCGGCACACCATTGGTCATTAGAGACTGGAACGGGCTTTGCTTTTGCATAATGGCATTATCGATACCCCATCCCGCGTAGAAGCGCACAGATAACCGTGGCCCCGATGTAGCGTAGGTTTCACGGCGAGCAAGGGCATCAAAAATCGCCTTCCGGTTGTTTTCAGGTGCCCAAACCGCAGCCAGGCCTCCTGCTGTGTTAAATTTTAGACGCGACTTATAGGCTATATTTTCTCCGCCATCGTTCAAGCGGCGCACTGCAGAGGAGGTGACCGCTGCCACCGCCCCAGGGAAATCCCACTCTTCCACATCACCCGGATTAGAATTATGACTGTCCGTGGCGCCGATAAATCCGACTTGTAGAGGGTTAAAACCAAGTTTCTGGTCTAGCTGTAGCCCGACCTTTAGTCCTTGGCGAACAAAGCCTGTTTGAAAAGCACAACCTGTAGTTTCTCCAGGCTGGCAGGGATCAAACACCTGTTCAAAAGCACATTCTTCATCTGTGGCACCGACGCCAAGCGCACATTCTTGAGCGCCCTTGACCTGAAATATTTCTGCCAGTGGTTCACGCCTTTGGCGCAGGCGCCAGTCGGCCTCGTTATATTCCTGACCATCCCAGGTAAAGCGTGAATAAGTAAGACCCCAAGCCTTGTTGGAGTTGTGCGGCATGGTCAGGAAGTCACAATCGGCAACACAATTAGCTTCAAGCTCACGCCAAAGCTCAATGGCATTAGGGACATCTAGGCTTGAAATGGCTCGCTCAGGAACCGTATTGGAGCGAAAAATAACATTGCGGTGATGTTTACCCTGATCGGGCATTCCTGGCGAAAACTCGTAGGCAATTAGCGTGGTGAGTCTGCCTGGCTGGTTAAATTCATCGGCCAGGCTTACATAACGAGCCCAGTCAATGCTGGTATTTTCATAGCATCTTTCAGCTGTGGCCCCTCCCCATTTACACGTTGGAAAAGCCCCGGACTTAAGCGGAACCCGACTCACTTGTTGATAGACTCCAGCCGGTTTTGAAGGGTCGCCAGGTAGGCTTGTGCCACGAAGAGCTTCAGCGAACATTTGAAAAATCTTAGGATTAGGGAGACTTGTGAGCCAGCAGGCAGCGCGCTCACCCAGCGACAAATTTAGGTTATTACAGTGTGTCTTAGTACCAAAACCTTCGGCGTGATCAGTGATCGCCACAAAATCTAGCGGGCGGGTAAGCTGCATGACCTCACCTCCGGCACTGGTCAGTGGCTCCCCTGCTGCGAAGCGATAGGCATCCTCTATACCAAAGGTGTTACCGAACAGGGTTGCATCGAAACTTTCAGATGTATGTAGATGTAATTCACCCCAATATAGATTGAGATCAGGGTTGGGGGCATCTTGATAGTAAGCGTCCTGTATTAATGGCTGTATCACCCTACTATCGTCTTGCAAGGCATAATCACGAGCAGCTGTATCCGGACCGAACTTGTCGGCCGCGACCTCAAGAGGCATGAGCACTTTAAACCAAACAACGCCGCCTACCGCGAGTAGTAATATCAAAATGCCTACACTTATTTTTTTTAACATGGTATATCCCTTTT
Organism: uncultured Cellvibrionales bacterium; assembly: GCA_937911225.1. Taxonomy (GTDB): domain Bacteria; phylum Pseudomonadota; class Gammaproteobacteria; order Pseudomonadales; family Porticoccaceae; genus HTCC2207. Next base: position 28,626 of record CALDQM010000101.1, on the reverse strand, counting down.
CTTTCCCACTTCGCAGGGTTTTCTTTTAATCAATAGTATTAACGGCACAACCTATCATGTTTTAGTGCAATGAGCGTAACAGAACTAGTCCGCGCTCAAAACACCACATGGCAGATAATCCACCGAGCGCATAAACCGGCACTGGCAACAGTCGCTCCTGCCAATTAGACAGTGCATGTTTAAGGAAATGCCAGATACTTAACAGCAGCACAATAAAGACAATTTGCCCCGCTTCTATACCTAAATTAAAAAACAATAGAGCCAATGGCACGCTACTTTGGGGTAAGCCGATCTGCACCAATGCGCCCGCAAAACCCATGCCATGCAAAAGCCCAAAACCACCGGCCAGCCACCAGGGATAATGACGAAACAGTCCACCCTTATCACTACGGGCAAGATTTATCGCCAATATAAATAGACTCAGAGCAATAGTGAATTCAATCAGTAACACCGGATAACTTAAAAAACCGAGGGTCACTAGTGACAACGTAATACTATGACCGATAGTAAACGCAGTAATGGTCCAAATTAATCGCGAACCTACCCCTACCAATAGCAATAAACCAAAGACAAACATAAGGTGGTCAACCCCACTCCAGATATGCTCTGCTCCCAGCATCGAGTACTCAGCTATTACCTGTGTTTGAGAAGGCTCAACTGGGACCCGAAATTCAGGGACTTGTTCGGTCAATATCTTTTGATAATTTCGTCCATCGCCCAGGCTTAGGATGACCATGGCCGACACCTGATTTGGGCCAAGCCCACTAACCCCTAAAGTCTGGCCAACCAACCCCTGCTTATTTGACGAATCACAGAGTAACTGCCAGCTAGATACAAGACCCGTACCCTCGGCACGGGGTGGACTGACAGCATGGACATCACAGTTGTCAGGCCAGATGGGCAGTAATGGGATATTGCTAGTAGTGTTGGATGGCGTTTTCCAAACCACGTTGTACGAGTGTGGCTTGAATTCTGACACCTCTAGTAGCGATGGAGCAAAAAGATGTGCCTGAGCAGCATGAGAAAGTAACAGCGACACACATAAAAGTACCATTAAATGTATGAAATTTCTCACCGCCTCACCTCATAGTTGGCGCGTAGCGACACTATGGCAGTTTGTAGCGTCTTTACACGCTCTTGAACGTCTAGGCTCCTCTGCAGTTGGCTTGCAACCTCCCCAAAAAGGGCATCTCGTCCTGGTTCAATCGAACTAACCCATACGTAATGCCACCCGAAAGCCGACCTTAAGGGACCATACGCTTCACCGGCAATGGGGGCTGCTTTAGCGAGTTCTGACATAAATAGCACTCCGAAGCTGCGCGCCAACTGCTCGGGGGTCTGCCCTTGAAAGTGATAGCCAGACATAAATGGGGAACTTAGATACTTCGCTGTTGCAGCGTTAAGGCGCTGGTGTTGAATAGTTTTTATAACAGACTCAAGCTCAGCTTTGCGTTCAGGATTAATAAATATGTGTGAAATCGAATAGCGCACTGGACGATAGAATTCATCCTTACGAACCGCAAACGCAGCCCTGACTTTTTCTTTGGAGACTTCAGCAGGAGGATTAATAACCAATAATCGTTGTTTCATGTTTTCAATCAGTCGACGTTTTATGACTTCGTCAACCAGGTGTAGTCGCATGTTTAGCGCTTCCTGAAATAACTCGGCATTACTTTTGTCGGTTTTTACATCCAAAAAACGCATATTACGGATTAGCTGATCGTAGACAATTTTGTCATGCAGATGAAAATTAAGCTCGAGAGCACGCTGAAACAGCACATCCCGATCCAACTCGTCGATAATCATTTTTACGGTTTGCTGGTCTGTTGGAAATTTACCAAAGTCTGCCAACCACCGCTGCTGCAATGTATGCTGCTGAGACTGACTCAATGGCCCTATCACCGTTTTAGGGTCGGGAAATACTTTGGCTTCAACCTGATAAAAAATAATTCCTAGAACAAGGAAGTGCACCCATGATTTATTTAAATTAGCCAACCACTTCATCTAACTCCCTCCTCTAATGGTATCGCGGAGACCATTAACCGCGAGGCATAAAAGCTCATCCAGTGTACCAACAACGTTGGGCGTAATTATGAAAATAAATACTAGTCACTTTAGACTACATCAAGGGAATCATTTTCGGTCTATATTAACCTCTTGCGACGGCTACCGTCCTACACATCTGCAGAGCGATCAAAAACACAGTCTTTAGACTAGCCTGCGTGAAGAACCGCACCCGCAAAATAAGAAAAGGGTTAGCTCCTTGGTGGCATTCCACGAACCATCGTTAAGAACTCCATCTTGGTTCCGGCTCTACGGTGTACACTGAGCTTTTGGTATTCCTCATCGGCCCACCACTCATTAGCCACCTGCTCAGATGGAAAACTGAACATAATCATTCGCCCCTCTCTTGGTGTGACACCCTCTAAGGTAAATGGCTTATCGTCAAAGGTAATAAACTGGCCACCAAAACGCTTTAATATCCCAAAAAAGCCTTTTTCATACTTGCGGTATTCCTCAGCGTCAGTTACTTCTAGATTTACTAGCATATACACCGGTACATCAGACATTTGTAAATCCTTATTAGTTAAATTATCGTTATATGGTCTTCATCCAATCAGCAACGGCAACGCCAATTTCATCTGGAGAATCTTCTTGAATAAAATGGGTTCCAGCCACCGTCACCTCTTTCTGATTGGGCCAAGTACGACAAAATTCTCTCTGCTTACCAACCAAAATAGACCCCGGCTCAGCATTGATAAATAACTTCGGCAGCGCCTCACTCGTCACCATCCATTGCCCGTAGCTAGAGACCAAATCAACCATATGTGGAGGCTCCCCACTAATTGGAATATGCCTTGGCCAATTAAGAGTTGGCTGCCGATCATCTGGAGTAGAGAACGGCTGTCGGTAATGACTCATTTCTTTTTCACCGAGTCCGCGCATTACGGAATTAGGCAGTACTTTTTCGACAAACATGTTGCGCTGTAACACAAGATCTTCACCTTTTTCAGACCGAAAACCCTGAAAAATACCACGCGCAGATTCCGGCCAATCTTCCCATGTAACAGGACAAACAATCCCCTCCATGTAAGCTATGCCCTTTATAGCCTCACAATGCTGCTGAGCCCAATAAAACCCTAAACCACTACCCCAATCATGAACTACAAGTGTTACGTTGTCGTTCGCACCTATTTCGTCCAGCAATCCTTCTAAATAATCATAAGCAACATGAAAAGAGTATCTCTCTGCCCCCTCACTTGCGGGAAGTTTCTCCGAATCTCCTTGTCCGATTAGATCGGGCGCTATAATTCTACCAAGTCCCTCTAAGTGTGGAATAACATTTCGCCATAAATAGGATGATGTAGGGTTGCCATGTAACAAGATAATTGGATCGCCCTCTCCAACCTCAACATAAGCAATTTTTTTACCGTTTACACTGGCGAATTTTTTCTCATAAGGCATTGATTCAGACAACATAATAAGACCTCCTTAATGTCAGATGTCTAATCCAAGTGTGGATAGGCTATTCTCAATAATTGATTTACACTTTAGCTAGAATTAAATTTATCAGATTTTTACTCGAAAGCCCACATTACCGCCGCTTCAACGACGTTTTAGACCAGCTCAAGCTAAACAATAACTTGTGTTGTAGTATGAAGGCATACTTTGCAAAATAAAAAGGGCCCCGAGGGACCCTTTTTAAACATAGCTTATTTTTACATAAAAATTAGAAACTATAAGTCAATCCAACACCCCAAGTACGAGGACGACCCCAGTTAGACTGGACAGACGCTACAGATTTTCCAGCAGCAACTGTGTTTGAAACACCTGGACCAAAGACAACAGCACGGTTCATTACCGCTTCGTCTTCTATATTCAAAATGTAGGCTTCAACACGCAGATCTTTACCAGAATCCCAGATCAAACGTATGTCTGATTTGGTATGAGCATCTTGCTTCGCAGGCGCTATATTAATGTCGTGGGCATAATAGTCACTCGTGAACGTCCCTTGAAACATAGGTGTTAGAGTTCCCATCGATCCTAAATCAACATCATAACTTACCTGAAATCCAGCACTAAATTCTGGCGCTAAAGCTGGGCTATAATCCGACAGAGATAAGCTGTCTAGAGATCCGTTACCATCTAGATCTGCCTGACGACCACCTAAGACACCAAGACCTGCCAATGCGGCCATGTCATAGGTACCAAATTTAGCATCCAAGTAGGCAAAGTTACCGGAGATATACCAATTATCAGTAGGTGCCCACTGGACTTCAACTTCAAGTCCAGACGCATCAACTTGGCCACCATTCATAGTATATTCAGACGCACCGTTATTGAGAACAATAAATGACTGAGCATGCATGTCGCTATAGTCATTACTAAACACTGCCGCGTTTAACACAAGCCGACCATCCTGCATGACTGATTTGATACCAAACTCTAACGCAGTAACAAACTCAGGATCATAGAGCGCAGCATCGATACCTTCCTCTGCTAGCAATGCTACAACACCAGCATTATTTGCACCACCGGCTCTAAAGCCGGTTGAAGCAGATGCGTAAATCATCATATCTTCATTGAGATCTGATTCAATTGCTACTTTCCACAAAGTATCGTCCCAAGTATTGGTCGCACCTGCTCTACCCTTAGAATCTTCGTTACTACGCAGACCAGCATTTACGCGAAGAGAGTCAGAGATGGAGTAAGTCGCGTTACCATAAACTGCCTTTGACTTTGATTTATACTCATTATGACCCCAAATATACTCAACAAGAGTACCGTTACCGCTGTAGTCAGATCCAACCCAACCCCAATCAGAATCTTGCTCAAACATGTAGTAACCAAGAGTCCATTGAAGATCGCCGTCTCCATTCGAAATTAACTGCATCTCAGTAGAAGTATCCTCCTGAGTAGAAACCCAGCCAACAAACTTGCCAGCATCTGTTATAGCTCCTGCATCACTGTAGTCGGAATCATAAAACTGCAAACCATCAAACTCAGTTTCATTATGAGTAAACCTAACGCTTGCAAAGTCTAGATCGTAAGTGATGTCTAGAGTTATCGACTTATCATCAATTTCCGCTACAGAGCTTTCGTTACGAGACACTTCCCAAGGACCAACATCTTGCGTTGCACCGACCTTTTGATAAACATGACCTGATTCCAAAACACCATCAACATAACCACCAACCTGCTGGTAGCCCCATATCGCCGTTGAATTACTGTCTTTGGATGATTCAGAGTACCGCAACGTCACTTCAAGCTCGTCACTCGGACGCCAGGCTGTGGTGATGCGATTATATGTTGTATCGTTATTGTCCAGATCGTCGTCAGTACCTTCCTTAAAGGTATTGATGATGTAACCATCATGCTCATCTGTCATAGTCACTAGGCGCATCGCCAGGGTGTCCGAGAGCGGGAAATTTAAAATTCCCTGCGTCTTTCGACGATTCTTATCACCGACTAGAGTCGTAACCGAACCACTAACTCCATCAAAGTCAGGAGCTTTACTGATAACGTTAATAGCACCACCAAATGTGTTGCGGCCGTATAATGTTCCTTGCGGACCACGCAATACTTCGATTCTCTCTAGATCGACATAAGAGCCCAGAGCCTGAGTCGAAGTGGCGACATAAACACCGTCCAGAAAAACACCAACGGTTGGCTCACCTTCTGTGCCAACATTATTGGACCGAGTTCCACGCATGGCTATACGAGCCTCATTACCCGACATACCCATCCGCATACCAGGAACGACATGCTCTAATCGAGTCACATCTTCAATCCCTGATCGAGCCAACATATCTGAATTAAGTGCGGTGATAGAGGCAGATACATCTTGGATACTTTTCGATCTCTTATCTGCTGTAACAATTACCTCTTCCATCAAGGCTGACGTGCCATCTGCATATGCACTGGACCCGAATAACGACGAAATCGCTACTGCTAAGACCAGCTTGTTATTTTTTGTTAAATTTTTCATGATATTCTCCCTAATGAGTTTTGACACTTCACCAATTAAACCTAGTATTACTCAGACCTATGCATCGAATGTTACACTTTCAAAACATAGATATTATTACTTTGTACTTCGAATGCAAAATAAAGTCAATTCTTTTTACACACTTTTGCACTTTTAGATTAGTAGTGTAGACGAATTAATTCAATATACTCTTGCAATGCAATCAGATGGAAAAATGGTATCGATAGAGTAGTCGGTTATAACTGAAATTTGGCAATAGATCGAGATATGGCTCTTTTTCATCACATAATTTTTTTAAACAAAGTAAGGTCCACTAACTATCATTAAAAGCCAAGATAACCGTACTTTACAGGCATTTTACTGTGGCTACTCTTCTTCAAAAATCAAACTGCATTACTATACAAACCTTATAGAGATAGCCAAAACAATAAATAATCATTTTGCCTTGAAAGTACTAAAGCTAGATGCCGAGTCAATTTTAAAACTACTCCCATAGCCTTTATTTCTGAAACTTGACGTCGAAGTCAATTATTAATAACATCAGGTTTAATCTGGAGTCGATACTATTGAAGGCATTTAAAGGATTACCGGCCATTAGACCCTAATTAGGTTTAGATCTATGCAATTATCTAGAAGAAAAATTCTCGAAGCCTCCGCCACTAACGGTATGGCTGCGATTACTATTTCTGTTGTAAGTGCCAACCCTAAATACAAAGATAAACTGTCGTTAGTTGAGATACTGCAAAGAGACATTATCTATAAGTGCTGAACTCGAAAAACGAAAATTCGCTAGCCTAATACTCTACGTGCCGCTTAAGACGATATCGATCTTGGCCAAGTTATTAAAGGTACTACACTAAATTTTAAATCAATGAGGATAGACCATGGATTGGAAAGCTAAAAACCAAAAGAACAAGGCGATTGTATGGGACTATTGGCAGCGTATGAATAGCGCTCGGCCCAGCGAGGTAAAAGGTATCTGTAGAAAAGTCTTCCATAAAAATATCAACTGGAACGGATCTCAACCTTTTAATCAGATTCGTGGAATCGATGCTCTGATCACTACGTTTTGGGAGCCATTATTGAATGCATTCCCTGATATAAAGCGTGTTCCCCAGATTCTGTTAGGTGGCTTGTCTGATGGTGAAGAATGGGTATCCGGCTATGGCTATTTAACAGGTACATTTGTGCACGATTGGCTGGGTATCCCTGCAACAGGTAAAAAAACGCACATCAACTTTGGTCAGTTTTTTGTCATGCGTGACGAAAAGATAGTTGAGAGTTATGTCATCTTCGACATTCTTGGCGTCATGAAACAAGCGGGATTTCAGGTATTACCTCCAGCCTTCGGTCAAGAAGGAGGAAAGACCGTGAAGCCCGGTGAGAACGGTATTCTTTTAACAGAGCAAGATGACCTTGAGAGTCGCAAAACACTTCAGTTAGTTGACGCGATGGCTACTAGCATGGGTTGGTACAACAGAGATCGTGACATGGGAAATATGGAAACGATGCAGCACGAGTATTTCTGGCATCCCGATTTTCATTGGATGGGTCCAACAGGTATTGGCTCTTCACACACTATTGAAGAATATAAGGACTTCCATCAGAGACCCTGGGTTCTTGGATTCGGGGACCGAGAAATCAATGAAAAGCCTGGTGGGCGTTTCATGGGTTATTATGCAGAGGGTCAATTTGGTGCTCTCGGCATTTGGGATTCTAAATTCTCTTTACATCATGGAGAATACCAGGGAATTGCTGGTACTGGAAAGATGATGACACTTCGTGACTTTGACTGGTACAGACGAGACGGTGACCATCTTATTCAGAATTGGATTCCGATCGATCTAATTGATCTATTTATGCAGATGGGTGTCGATCTTTTCGACCGAATGCATCGTCAGCATGAGCTTAGAAAGCAAGGGATCGACTGGTGGGACCTTCCGGTTAAAGGATTTTCTACAAGTACCAGTAAGTTGAATCCTCGCAAGTTCTAATCAGTATTTGGCCTAAGTCAAAAGCCTAAATGCATTAAGTCCCTCGAGAGAAAATAGCGTCAGCAAAAAATAGCTGAAACGTGAGCACAAGAAGTAACATAAATAATTTCTTAAAAAGGACACTTTTATGCTAACACGACGTCGTTTTATAAAAAATAGCGGCGCAATAGGTGCATCCTTAATTGCGTCTCCAATGATTATGGGAAGTAGTCGTTTGTCTCATGCCTACGGATATCGCGCTCTTGTATGTATCAACTTGGCTGGCGGCTGTGACTCTTTCAACATGCTGGTTCCATCGGATGCTAGCCAGTATTCGGCGTACTTAGATGCTCGCACGGATCTGGCATTGAACCGCAGTAGCTTACTAGATCTGGCTGGTCATACCAAAACTGGCAGATCCTACGGCGTGCATCCAGGTATGCCAGAACTGCGTGAGCTTTATAACAATGGTGAAGCAGCATTTATCGCAAATGTTGGTGCTCTAAACAAGCCTCTTAGTGCAGCTGAGCTTAAGTCTAATGTTGACTTTGGGCCTCCACAATTATTGTCGCACACAGGCCAGATAGGTCAGTGGCAAGCTGGTTCGTCGAAGTTAATTACCTCATCAGGATGGGGTGGTCGCGCAGCAGATTCGTTACAGGGTGTCTTTCCAGCTAACGATATCCCTGTAAGCGTATCAATGTGCGGAGCTAATACCTTCCAGCTTGGCACTAAAACTTTTCCCTACGACTGCGAACCCCCTCGAATTCGTTCATCATTCTCAGAGCGTTCTGTTGGGATTGATTTCGACTTTGTAACCAGTCAGTTAGCTAAAAAAGCATACCATAATTTACATGGCGCCTCGTCACACTGGCCAGATACTAAAATCACTATGGCTAAGAAAAATGGTGTTGCAGCTGGTAATGAGCAAAACAAACTCTCAGATTTCCAAACAAAATTCGCACAAGACCATTTTTCTCAGCAGCTATCGAAAGTGGCACAAATTATCTCTGAACAAGATCCTACGAAGCCAGCTCGGCAGATTTTTTATGTCAGTTTTAATGGGTGGGATCACCATCACCAGTTGCTCGCAAGTCAGGCCTCGATGTTGCCTGTTTTGAGTCAAGGACTACTATCTTTTCGCAATGCACTTTCTGAGCTTGGCTTGTTTGATGATGTCACAACATTTACTGCATCAGAGTTTGGTCGATCGCTAAAATCTAATGGATCTGGTTCAGATCATGGCTGGGGCGGTCATCAGATTGTGATGGGCGGTGATATACAAGGCTCTCAAATATACGGTCAGTATCCCGACTTATCGCCGTCAAATCCATTAAATATCGGCCAAGGAGTTTTTGCGCCTACGACTTCTAATAACCAATACTTTGCTGAGCTGGCGCTTTGGCTAGGCGTACCTTTATCTAAAATTAGTTACGTGTTGCCCAACTTACAGGCGTTTAAGTCACGGCTAGGTAAGGATGCAAACCTAGGATTTTTTTCTAACTCTTAGAATAAGATGAGGTTAATATTAAACATTAGGCTTCAGTATAAATATCACTCAATAACCGCCACTCGCACGCTGTGGGAGCATAGCTTCCTATCAGCGACATCCAAAACCTTTAAACGAAAGGGTATTTGGAAGTGCTGTTTAATGGTATATTATTAGGAATCTAATAATGATGACGTTGAGCAAATAGACCATGGATATAGATGTAGCTCAAAAGCCATTAGGCAAATATTTAATTGATGACTTAAAGCAGTGCATACTGGACCAGCCTCCTGAAGCCTGGACAGAGCAATTCCTTAGACAAAATACCTACGAGGTGCATAAAGATACCGAGTCAATCGTCATGCTATTTTGTGAAGAAAGCTGGCCTAAAGGTGAGGTACATAAAGATATGGGCTGGGATAGATTATCAGAAGCTGCCATGCCGATCATTAATGCCATCCTAGATGAACACTATCCACCCGGCGGAATATTATTACGCGCAATGGCTGCCAAGCTAAAATCAAAAGGCCAAATTACACCGCACAGAGACACACTTCACTCTTTCCATATTGGCCATAGAATTCACATACCTATTACTACAAATTCCGCCGTTCGATTTACCATCGATGGCCGTCCTTACCCTTTTGAAGTAGGTCAGGCTTATGAAATTAATAATCAAAAAAAACATAGTGTGATAAATATGAGTAACGAAGATAGAATTTCATTTATTTTTGATTATGTACCGCCACAAAACCTGCCAAAGACCACACCCGAAACACAATAGATGCCACCATGAATCTAACGCCGGAAATAAAAAATAACAGCCTTAAGCAAGCGATCGAATTTCTTCGCTCAAATAGGCCTTTACGTGCAGAGGAGCTATGCCGAGACTATTTGATTAAGCACCAAGGCTGCACCCATCACATGAGATTACTCGGTCACTCATTGATAGCACAAAACAGACTTATCGAAGCCGAGGAGCAATTAAAATTTGCCATTGAACTTGACCCAGACTTCCCTCACCTCTATGAAGATCTGGGGAGTATTTTATCCTTACAATCCCGATTTAATGAAGCTATACCGCTTTTTGAGAAAGCTATTGCCCTTCTACCCACGCTGCCACATGCAAATAAAAAACTGGGTGAAGCTCTGGCTGCAGAAGGACGAGGTGAGGATGCTGATTTAGCCTTTGAAGAGTACATAGAACAAAACTCCGATAGAGCCGATGTGATTAAAGGCATAGAGCTTCAGCGTGCGGGTAAGCATGACGACGCCATTGTAGTCTTTCGATCTGTATTAAAAAGAAGCCCTGACAACATCAATGCACTAAAACATTTAGCTGGTGCTTATTGGCAAGAAAAAAACAACTTTAATGACGCGGAAGCCTTACTGAGAAGAGCGACACAAATATCTGCTAGCTACTATGAAGCCTGGCATATGCTGGGTTGTGTCCTCATGGAGCAAAATAAATATGTTGATGCTATCAAGACCTTTACAAAATGCACCCGCTTAGAGCCTAAAGATCCTGATGGATGGACCGGGCTGGGCAACGCTTATGGCAGAGCCATGTACCCAGAAAAGAGCGCCGAAGCCTTCAAACAGTCATTAGCTATCAAACCTGATGCTCCCCATGTCAATACATCTTATGCTCATGAACTTAAAACCATAGGTGACCAAGCAGGTGCCCTCAAAGCCTATCGGAACGCGATCAAACTCAGACCAGATCTTGGTGAGGTTTATTGGAGCATGGCTAACTTAAAGATTTTTAAATTTGAAAATGAAGAAGTTGATGCGATGAAAAGTCAGCTTCAAAACTCTGAGCTTTCTGAGACCTCACAAATTCACTTCAACTTTGCTCTTGCTAAATCGTTGGAAGATGTCAAAGATTACGACAATGCCTGGCACTATTATCACCAAGGTAATCAAAAGCAAAGAATGACAGTTGAACACGACCCATTAGAAATGGAAGGTAGAAACACCGCCATTAAAAATACCTTTAGCAAGACCTTTATGACAGAAAAGAAAGGTGTAGGCCATTCAGCACCCGATCCTATTTTTATTGTTGGACTTCCTCGATCTGGATCAACCCTCATTGAGCAAATTATTGCCAGTCATAGCCAGGTAGAGGGCACTTCAGAATTACCGTTAATTAATAAAATATCTGATCATATTGGCCGTTATAGAAATGACAGTATCCGCTATCCCGAAGCTGTTGCCGAACTGCGTAACAAAGACCTAGTGGCTTACGGTAAGCAATATATAGAAGAAAGCCAAAGACACCGAATGAGTAATAAGCCATTTTTTACAGACAAGCTGCCTAATAACTTTTCCCACATAGGTTTTATCAAAACGATTTTACCTAATGCTAAAATAATTAATGCACGACGCCACCCTTTTGATAGTTGTCTAGGTGGTTACAAACAGCTCTTTGGACGAGGTCAAAACTTCACTTACGATATGTTTGACCTCGCTCATTATTATAAAGAATATGATTTGATGATGAAGCATTGGCACAGCGTACTACCTGGAGAGATTCTCGATGTGCATTACGAAGTTACTGTAATCGATTTAGAATATCAAGTTAGACAAGTATTAGAGTTTTGCAATCTACCCTTTGAAGAAGAGTGTTTACGTTTTTACGAAAACGAACGGGCCGTAAAAACGGCAAGTTCAGAACAGGTTCGCCAGCCAATTTATACCGGAGGACTAGGTAAATGGAGACGTTACGAACAGCATCTGGACTTATGGAAAGATCAACTAGGCTATATTATTGATGAGTTACCTGAGGCATCTAGAAATGCAGGGCTTTAAAGCCATGCACTGCTAATCAATCGAATGGCCATACCTCTAAACCATGAATGCCATTGCGGACATCATTGCTAATATTTGCGGTAGCAATCTGTTCGTTTTTTGGTAAATTATACAGAGTAACCGTTGACGGTGATGACCCTCCGGCGATAACTGAATCTGACAAAACACAAAGCCCCCTGGCGAAACCAGGTCTGACCATCACCTCATCTCTTTTATCTAAATGTGCCATTTCACGGTCTAGATATTTAGGCACTACCATGGCTCTGTCTTCCTCGCCTTCACCTCTACCGGTATAACGAAGCACGTCATCGTTAGTGTCGTTAAACAGCACACCATCCCTAAAAGGCCTCGCATTATGTGTGCCTGGGGGCAACTCAACGGACATATTTACTTGACTACCGTTGTAATGCAACATTCCACCGGACTTCAAGCCCGATAAATACATTCCGTTTTCATTACAAAATACATTATTAATATGCAGTTTGTTAAACATCATAGGCCCATCAGTTGACTGAGGGTCAAACCGTTTACCGTTAAACCTGAATTGCTTATTTTGAATCGTCATACCCCAATCAAAAACGTGCTTATCAAGGTCAAATGACAAAATACTATCGAAGCCCGTGGAGGTTAAAAAAATCTTGCGCTTAAAAACCGTTATTTCATGGCAGTGCTTTAAGTAAGGATTCCGCCATGAACCTATGAGCTCAAATCTTGGGGTAAAAGCAAATAATTCATCACTGGCTGCAATATAGATTTTTTCATCGTCAAAACAGATTCCTCGAAGGCCTCTATCCCAACCTCTACCCTGCCAATCAATATTAACGGTATCCCAATCTAACTTTTGTTCCACTAATTCGTTTTCGAAATCGATTAGGTAAACGCCACCATGGCTCTCACCTTGCTGACTCCCCCTAACAACAGAGCTTGTTACTAACTTAACCATATAAAAAAATTCTAAAGACTAATTTAAAAAATGACTTAAAAAATAGTATCGCCATAACTGAGAGAAAAAAAAGGGCGGGTGTATCACCCGCCCTTTTTATTAGAACGTCTTGCGCACCGTCAGCCATGTCGTTCGAGGCCTCTCGAGTGTTCGTTCATTATGGAAACGGTTATCGCCAAATAGATCGCCGTAAGTATTACCTGATGTAGACACATAGGTAGAGTCATTACTATCAAAAACATTATCAATTTGTAACGTGAATTCTAATCCGTCCGGCATGTCCAGTCCAAAGGATAAGTTACTCACGTTATAAGACCTAGATAAGCCATTTCTATTATTAGCCACAATATCTGTAGTGCCATTCCAGGTCTCACTTTGATAGCTCCTATCAAAATAAACCCAGGCACTACCACCTAACATCTTAGGTATATCATAGAGAACACTAACGTGGCCTTTTAAGTCAGGTGAACTAGGTAAGTCCATATCCTTCCGAATATCAACATCGCCCGTAGTCGTATCTGCAAGAGCACTAAAGTAAATATCGTCGTCAAACTTTGCGTCTGCGGCAAATAAACTCAAATTGATTTTTAGATTATCCGTTGCCTGCAAACCTAAGTCTAATTCAATACCGGTACTACCCGCATCGCCGGCATTGAGCGTACCTCTATTCCACCATTGTCCGAATGTTGCACTTTGCTGATAATCCGACCATTTCATTTGAAATAGTGTCGCATTAAGTTTTACCCGTTTATCCCACCAGTAACTTTTAAGGCCCAACTCATAATTATCTAACGTATCAGAGTCATAGGTGGCTGTAACCTGACCTGTAGCAACCGCACGCGGACTGTTGGAACCGCCAAGTCTAAAGCCCTGACTATATAAGCCGTACACCATAACATCTTCATTAATGTGATAATTTAGTGCCAATTTATAAATAGCATCGTCGGCTTTACCCTGACTTCGTGTGGCACCATCACCACCATCAGCTCTGCCTGCAGTAATCAAACCATCGGGAAAGTAGTTGAAACTCACCTCATCACGATCAAACTCAGACCAACGGAACCCTCCCTTAACAGTCAAGTCATCAGTAATATCGTAAGTTACCTCACCAAATACAGCTGTTTGCTTTACCGAGCGCTCAAAAATATTGACGTATCCAAGACCAGAGTCAGTTAATGGATAAGCTTGATTTGGGTTAGGCGTGTAACTATTGTAGTAATTTGCGATACCATAGTAATAGGCATAGTCTTGAGCGTATGCCCATGCCGTTGTATCTCGTAAGTTCTCATTAGAGGAGCCGTAGAACCATTCATCGTATACATCTTCGTAGAACAAACCGGCTGTCCATTGCAATCGGCTCTCACCTTTTGACGCCAAACGAATTTCAACGGTATCGCGCTCTTGCGATTGATCATTAAATATGAAACTACGGTTATACTCGGTGTTATATAAGCCATAGAGATAACCATAGGCATTATAGCCGTTACCGTAGTAACGATCTTTGTACTGCGTATAAACGTCATTATCCCAGTTGTAGGCAATATCGCGTTCAACACGTGTCGCTGAGACAACTAAATCAGCAAAGCCTAGGTCACCTTCCAAGGTTAAAGACCCAGTAAGCCAATCATCTTCTCGATTTTCGTCAATGAAACGAGTCACTTTATAGTCGCCTAACAGAGGGTCGGTTTCCCAGGTACCATCTAACTCACTGTTTTCAGTCACCACTGTTAAGAGTGCGTTCCAATTTTCATTGAATTTTAAAGCAACCATTACACGGCCACCTAAAGTGCCGTACTCATTTTGGTTTTCATCAACAACGTTATACCCGGGGTCATCATTGCGGTGGCTACCACTTAAGCTTGCACCGGCAACATTATCAACATAGCCACCCTCTTTTGTAGAGTAAAGTACCGCACGAATGGCTAGAACATCTTCAATTAATGGAATATTTATATGCCCATTAATGTCATAGCTATTGTCGCCACCTCCGGTCATGCCATAACTTGTTTCAAGACTACCGGTCAGACCCTCATGGTTGGGTTTATTAGTGATTAGACGAAGAGTGCCCGTTTGAGAGCTAGACCCATAAAGCGTACCTTGGGGGCCATGTAAAGATTCAACCCGCTGCATATCAATAGGGCGCACACTCACCTGTTGTGAGTTGGTTGTCATGGGAATATCATCGAGATACACAGCAACCTGCCCATCGGTATAATATTCACCTGAACCCGAAGAAATACCACGCATAGCCAAGGAGTTTCTACCCGGCTGTGTTGCTGTAAGCGTGACACTAGGTAGAGCATTAATATAATCACTCATACTGCTAATACCCATGATCTCCATGGTATCGCCTGAAAAGGCAGTGATACTTTGGGGAACACTTTGAAGATTTTCCGCGCGCTTAGTAGCCGTTACCACGATTTCTTCAATGGCTTTGTACTCCTCCTCGGCAAAAGATGTCGAGGGCAATGCTATATTGGCAATAGCAAATGCCAGAGGTGCCACAGCAAAACGTTGTACGGCCAACCCGCGCAAAACCGACTTAGATTTTTTGTTATTTGAGATTGTCATAATTAACCCCTAGTAAACTATTTTTTGAAGTGAAAAGTATTGACAGACAAAATAGTACACGCTCTGGATCAGAAACAAACACCACGCGTATAGGTTCACGTAGTAGCCGCAAGCTCTCTTTACGGAAATCTAGCCATGACGCCAACCTAAACTACAGAAAAATATTCTACACTCCGTTTGGCGAAGAGCAGCAGACTAACAAATTAAGTATATACCCCATTATGACAAGTTCCAAGCTGCCGTTAATCGAAAAAAATTGGGTTGTAACCGCCAAAGAGCGGCCCCTTGTAAACTTGCAGGTTGCTCACCGGAATATGAATCCATTGTTATCTAGAGGCCAACATTATTTTTTAATCACCGGCAATATCAAATATGACAGTTTATCCTTGCCGTGATGGACCTTATTACTAGCTATCATCCATTTCTTTTCATCGTAATTATTACCACCAGTATTTAAGTTACGGTCCCAACGGGGAAAGTTTGAGCTGGTAATTTCCAAGCGAATCTTATTGCCTTTGGCAAAATAATTACTGCTGACACGTAAATCCAATCGGATTTCATACAATTCTCCAGGTGTCATCAATTCCGCTTTAGACAAACTTTTACGGTAACGCATACGTAAAGCGCCTTCCTGAATATTAAAGGCTCTACCATCGGGATACACATCCACTAATTTGGCGGTGAAATCCGTATCTGTCGCCGAGGAAGATACCCACAGCACCACATCTATGGAACCGGTAACTTCTATACCTTCGCTCAGCGCCTCGGAGGTATAAACCAAAACATCGTTTCGTAATTCAATCTCTGATTGATCATAACCCCCCGCTTCGCTGTCACTGCCAGTACAGCAAGAGTGTCCACCTAAAGAGGGTACCGGATGAGCCGGATCATAAATAAAGCTATCGACATTGGATTTCTCTGGCGCTTTTAGACTAAGTACACCATCGCCATGACGGCTATTGGCCCTACCTTGCCCCTGCAAATACCATTTTTGATAAGTCGTATCTTTTGGTGGCCAAACCTCACTTTGCCGCCACTCATTTTTCCCCATCAGGTAATATTGCACTTTGGGCATATCGGTAATGCCATTCTTTTTACCTTTAAGCCAGTAGTCATACCAGCGTAATTGGATATCCAGCCACGGTAATCTAGCGTCTCCCAACTCTCTTTCACCCACAATAGTATTTTCTGTGGCTTCCGTGTAACCACAATGTGTTGAAGGACCTATGATCATAAATTGATTATTTTTCGCCACTTTACTCTGGGCGTTTTCTCGGAATGCATTAAACATCTCTGTCGTTTCTTCCGGGCCATAGTCATACCAGGAATCCATAAACAACGCAGGGACATTAAAGGTATCGGAGGCTCGGGCAAAATCCAAATTGCGGAAGTACGCACTATCCGGATGACTGGTGACCCATTTTCCATAGTCAGTGGGGGGAATACCGGCCCTGTCCAAGAGGCTATCAATGGGTAAGGTGGGTAAAAGAGTCAAGTAATGCTCAAAATCAGTTTTGGGTTTCATATCATAATTCTTGGAAGCGGAAGAACGAAACCATGCTTGTCTATCAACATGCGCCGGTGGCCCGTAAAAAACTTTAGTCCCTTCAGTAGAAAACCAACCCGCTGTTTGACCAAGTTCGAATACACCACCACTAAATCCTTGCCATGCTCTGCCAGGTTTGTACCAGCCAGATGCCGCAGACATAGGCATCGCAACAACATGGTTAGGGTGCTTAACGGCAGACAACACTACCTGAGTCTCCCCCAAATAGGAGCAACCTTCAGTTCCCAACTTGCCATTCGACCACGGCTGGGTGGTCAACCAATCAATGGTATCGTAACCGTCTTCACGACGCCCGGTGGCAACCATATAGTCTCCTTCCGATTCGAAACGCCCGCGAATATCTTGAACCGCGATAACATAACCTCGCTTCACTAACTCCTCGAGCAATGGATAGCCATTAACATAACCATTTTTACTGTAGACGGTTCGAACTAATATCACGGGTAACTTTTCTTTTGCCCCTTCAGGAAAATACAAATCAGTTGATAATTTGACCCCGTCACGCATGGAAATCATATGGCTTTTTTCCAGTTTGATTGCATAGGCTTCAGAAAAAGCCAATGAAGCCAAAAGGAATTGCATAACTACGGCTAAAAGGATTTTACTTAAATAGATAATTTTCATTGCAACTTTCCTTTCAAGATAAAGGACGCGACATGTTTAAGGCGTTGGTTTGGATACACCCAGTCACCACCGCAACCCATTCTTCGGGCATTTGATCAGTAACAGCGAACCACCGTCCCGGAGTTCACAGATCCCAAAGTTAGGTCTACTGCATAGCCTGAGAGTCATACAATCTAATCCAAAAAGCATACTGATATTGATCATCCGCTAATGAGTATGTTCTGAACGTGTGTTTCCCCCAAGAATCATCACCACCTATACCCATCTGCCCAAAATCAATATTAACTGATATCAAGTTTTTGGGCTTGATATCATTAAGATGAACATTGACACGCTTTTCATTATTTTGCGCAGCTGGGCCGTCTTCACTGGTTATCGCAATTTTAAAGGGCGGAATAAAATCATTTTGCACATTGTGATGAACACTAAAGCCAATGGTCGATTCCGCCTCAATCGTTATACCAGAGTGCATATCATTCCTTAAACTAAACCATCGGGTGTCAGTTTTATAACCATTTTCTTGTGGTCTGACATAAGGCACATAGTGGTCTGCTACTTTATTGCTATAAATACCAATATTGGCTGCATTTTTTCTATCGCGGTAGTTTTCAAAAGGACCACGGCCATACCACTTAACATTATCGAGCGTATTAATTAGTTGCATATTCATACCGACTCGGGGCATCAGGGGCATACCTTCAATTTTCACAAAATCATTGCTAACGCGAATATCACCACCGGAATAAATAGTGTACTCAGCCCGCCATAGCGCAATCTTGTTACCCTCACTATCGGCAAATTGGTAGCTTGCTCTTATTTCGACCTTATCATTAGTATCTTGCACTACATCTAAATCAACAAGCGTTCGATATTGACTAGATTCAGCCCATACTTTCGCCCAGTCAGGCATATAGTTGCCATAATCATTATCCGTGGGCGCACGCCATAAATTAGGTACCAACGGCGACAACAATAAAGGTTCACCCTGTTTAATGACCTGATTGATCAAGCCCGTTTCGCGGTCAAACTCGATCGCAAGCAATGAATTACTAATCGTTAATTGATTACCTATATTGTCAACAAATAGCGGATCACCTGTTGCTGAAAGCGTCGGTTGATAAACTGCCGGCAGCTGGTCATTAACAATGGCAAATTGCTCTTCAGCATAAATATGGCTTGCAGGTAGTAATAATTTCTGCGTCTTATTGACTAATTTCAGTGATAAGAAATATTCAGTTTCAGGATCCATCGTTAGTAGCGAATAACCCAAGTTTAGTATTTTATTTTCATCAGGTCCAATCTCTAACTCGGTATAGATGCCTTCCTTAGATACTCGCCCATTGGCCAACAGTTGCCACTGCAACTCGAATTCTTTTAAGCTGGTAAAATTATATTTATTTTCAACCCGTACTTTACCCTGGACTAAACTGATAGCCTCAAAGTTGACTGATTGATAGACTTTTTTAACCTCCCAAAAAGCAGGCTGAACTTTACGATCGGGAAAAACAATGCCATTGAGGCTAAAGTTACCGCTAGATGGAACATCTGTTGGGCCATAATCGCCACCATAAGTCCAATAAGGCACACCGTCTTCATCGTGCTCTAATAGACCCTGATCAACCCAATCCCAAATAAAACCTCCGGTAAGATTATCGTGAGCATTAATAACATCCCAATATTCTTTGATATTGCCATTACTGTTGCCCATAGCATGTGAGTATTCAATTAACAGAAAAGGACGATCGCCATGCTCTTCAGCATATTTTTCTAAATCCCATTTACGCCAGTACATACTAGAATGAAAATCAGAGTGACGCTCACCCACTTCATCGATATCACCCTCTGTTTCATATTGAACTGGGCGTGTATTGTCTATTTGTTTTAACCACTTGTACGTCGCACCTAAGTTAATCCCGTCACCCGCTTCATTTCCTAATGACCAAATAACAATAGAGGCGAAGTTTTTGTCGCGCATCCACATACGCTGGGTGCGATCTAAATGATGTGGTAACCAATGTGGTTTATTACCTAAGGTTTTATCATGGTCATAACCATAACCATGGCTTTCAATATTCGCCTCATCTACCACATATAAACCATATTGATCAGTTAACTCATAAAAACGCTCAGGAAATGGGTAATGGGAAGTGCGGACCGCATTCATATTGGCCTTTTTCATCAGAGCAATATCTTTAATCATGGTATCTTCGTCGATGACATGACCTTTATCTTCATGGTGCTCATGAAGATTAACGCCCTTTAATTTAACCGGCTTACCGTTGACCAGAAAAACACCATTAGAGATTTTTACATTTCTAAACCCCGGGTTTTGGCTTAATACTTCAATCACTTCATTATCAGCATTTTTCAATGTAATCAGTAATTGGTATAGCGTTGGTGTCTCAGCTGACCATGCTTTCACATCACTAACACTGTGCTCAAATGTCAGATGTTGGGAACTCACAGCCTGAGATGAATTAAACAAGGTAGTGCCACCGTCAAACAATGTCACTTCAACAGTATGTGCTGTTGACAAAACCGGTGAGGCCATCTCAATAGCCACTTTTAACTGACCATCTTTGTAATTATTCACCAAGTCGGAAAAAACACGAAAGTCACGCACATGTTGAGTTGGCCTTGCAGTTAAGGTCACATCACGCTGAATACCTGATAAAGTCCACATATCCTGATCTTCTAAATATGAGGCCGTACTCCAACGATACACTTCCGCTGCAACGATATTTTTGCCTGGTTTTAAATAAGGAGTAACATTGAATTCAGTCGGTGTTTTACTGCCTTCATTGTAACCAACATAATCACCATTGATCCAAACATAAAAAGCTGAGCTTACACCACCAAACTGCAAGTAGTGCTGCTGCCCAGCCCAAGAAGAAGGCATTTCAAACTCTCGAAGATAAGAACCTACCGGATTATGGTCGGTAGGCACATTGGGTTCATCCATTTTGAACGCATAAGGAACATTAATATAAATGGGATAGCCGTGCCCTTCCCGCTCCCAATTTGAGGGTACTCTTATTAATCCCCAGTCACTACTGTCAAAATCTGCCTTATAAAAATCTACTGATCGATTCGCGGGCTTATCGGCATGTTCAAATTTCCACTCACCATTGAGTGATAAAATATTACCTTGCTGCTGAGAGGCTAAAGCACTCTGCTCATCTAAATAAGGAATATAGAACGCACGCGGCTGTTCCACGTTTTCATGAATAATATTAACGTCATTCCAGGCAGGTCGATCTTCACCGACACAGCTAGATACTATAACTGCCCCAAACAAACAGTTTGCAAGGCGCGTAAAGGTTTGCAACATATCAACGCTCAATTTAGTAAAGGTTATTCGATCATAATAACATTATTGAAACTGCAGAAGGAATATCCATAGATTATAGGCAGTTACAGCCATGCGTCTTTAAAAGACATACCTGATAACAGATTTATTAATTTGTTTAGATTTTTTATGTCCGATCTTTGTGTTTTGATGGTTAAAGCTCATAGAAATCATTACTATCACTCGTATGAGTAAATATATAAAAGCCCCAGTCTTAACCTTAAGTATTTTTATTTCTCTTACTTTCACAAATGTAAGCAGATCATCTGAGCTGTCTGAAGAAAAAATAACCCTTAACGATCTTTATCAATTAAAGGAAATAAGCTCAATTGATGTTTCTCACTCGGCCGAGCAAATTGCTTATTCTGTTTCATCTGTGGATGAAAAAAAGGATCGCTATCGTAATGACATTTGGTTACTAGACATAAACAAAAATAAAGAAAAAATTGTTCTTAAAGGTAATCCTTGGGTTGGAAAAACAAAATTTTCTCCGGATGACGCATTATTAGGGTATTTAGCGCCTGGGAGAGGCAGGTATTCTGAGTACCAACAAATATGGACAATCAACACTAAGTATTCACTAAAAAGACAACTCACTAAACTAAATGCAAATATCAGTGATTTTGAATGGTCACCCGACGGTACACAAATGATCTTCGTCGCAGAATCCAGAGTCATTGATAAAGAAACTGACATACAAACGCCGAAACCAATTGTCATAGACCGCTATTATTTTAAGGAAGATGGAAAAGAGTTTTTAGGCGATGAAAGAGAACACCTGCACCTCTTGGATATTAAAAGTAAAACTACAAAACAACTCACTAAGGGTACCTCTAACGAGATTCTCCCATCGTGGTCTCCAGATGGTAAAAAAGTTGCCTATGTGACAAAAACTGGTGAGATGGATCGAACTGATAATTATGATGTTTACGTGCTTGAAATTGACTCAACTAACAATCCTATTCAGCTAACGACTAGCCTAGGTTCAGACTCGTCATCGTCGAGACCTCAATGGAGTCCAGATGGTAAAAAAATTGCCTATCTTCATGGTGGTGACCCTGCTCTTGTATGGTATGCACTGCAAGAATTAGCTGTTATAGACTTGGATACGAAAACAACCTCTATCCTAACAAAAGAACTAGACCGCAATGCGTCCTCACCTCAATGGTCTGACGATGGTGAAAATATATATTTTGTGATTGAAGACAACATGAAAAGTCAGTTAGCAAAGTACTCGCTAAAAGAGAAAAAGATCGAAAAAATTATCCCGTCTAACTATTATATCGCTGAATGGGCAAAAAACTATGTGGTCAGAAATGGTAAAATTGGACTAATCCTCTCGAATACTAATTCACCTGATGAAGTTTTTTTCTATGATGAGAATAACCTCAGCCAACAGTCAAATCATAATTCTGAGCTTTTATCCTCTCGACAAATCTTGAAAACAGAAACTATTTCTTTTACAGCTGCTGATGGCGAAGAATTATTTGGAATGATGATCAAGCCTAATAATTTTGATCCATCAAAGCAATACCCCTTAATCATAAGGATGCATGGTGGTCCTGTCTCACAATACGGCCTTTACTTTAACTATGATTGGCAATTGTTTGCGGCTAATGGCTACGTGGTCATGGCAATCAATCCACGAGGAAGCTCAGGTAGAGGCTTGAATTTTCAAAAAATGATCTTTGCTGATTGGGGAAATGTTGATGCTGATGATATTAGTCAATTAGCCGATTATGCAATTTCCCTTGGTTACGTAGATGAGAACAGATTAGGCTTAGGTGGGTGGAGTTATGGTGGCATGCTCACAAATTATGTCATAGCGAAAGACCCACGTTTTAAAGCGGCGACTTCTGGAGCTGGTATTTCAAATATACTCAGTGGTTTTGGTGATGATCAATACATAAGGGATTACATCGCTGAAATTGGTACTCCTTGGGATAATACTGAGACTTGGCTAAAAGTTTCTCACCCTTTTTTAAATGCCAATAACATAGTCACGCCAACGCTTTTCTTGGTTGGAGAAAAGGACTATAACGTTCCATTAATTGGTTCTGAACAAATGTATCAAGCACTCAGACATTTAAACATTCCAACTGAGCTGATTGTTTATCCGGGTGAGTACCACTCATTCTCAACGCCAAGCTATAATAAGGATGTTCTAGAGCGATATCTGGCTTGGTATGACAAATATTTAAATTAATTTCAAGAATTCTAAACCCTTTTATATTTCTTTAAATTCTTTACTCCTGTCGTATCTATGTATTATTTATTGCGGATAAAGTAATAAACAGCGCACTTTAAATAAATATATTGGGAGTGTTTTTGTGTATGCCCGATTGTCTACCCTGCCTATGTAATTACAAGAATCCACAAGGAAAATAATGGGTTATTTTAAGCTATGGTGCCCGGGGCCGGACTTGAACCGGCACAGTGTTGCCACCGACGGATTTTAAGTCCGTTGCGTCTACCAATTTCGCCACCCGGGCATACTGAAGGGGGGGTCTTTTTCAACCATTTTTTACGTCTAAACTAACCGCAAGGAGGATGCTGGTGACCCATCTCGTTGCGACGAGGATTATACATGACCAAAAACGAAATTGGGAATGAATATCTCCGATTTACCTGGCTTGAACTACAGATACTATAGATTCAAAACATCTGCTTAATTTGGAGGCGCGGGTCGGAATCGAACCGACGATGGCGGAGTTGCAGTCCACAGCATTACCACTTTGCTACCGCGCCTTAACTAGTAGCTTCGTCAGTCAAACTCGACGAGGCGCTATTCTAGGCAATATCAGCAATAAATCAACTACTTATCTACCCTACCGCTCATTTGTGGCCATGCTTGCTTAAGATAATAAAGCATTGACCATAAAGTAAGCCCTGCAGCGACATAAATAGCGGCAAAACCAATGTCTGTTAGTAACTCCTGATCGGGCTTAGCCAACAACAAAATAGCGATAGCAACCATCTGTACCCATGTCTTTACTTTACCCATTGTAGAAACAGCAACACTTTGCCCTGAACCAAGTTCTGCCATCCACTCCCTCAGCGCTGAAATCACTATCTCTCGGCCAATAATGATAATAGCAGGCAGAGCAAACCAGGGAGTAGAATGAACCTCTAGAAGTAAAATTAACGCAGCGGCGACAATCAGTTTATCGGCCACAGGATCAAGAAATGCGCCAAATGGCGTTACCATATTGAGCTTTCGTGCAAAGTAACCATCAATCCAGTCAGTTAATGCGGCTAATCCAAAAATAGCCGCTGCAGCTAGATGATGCCATTCCCAAGGTAAGTAGTAGACAACTATGAACACAGGAATCATGGCAATACGTAGTAACGTCAATATATTGGGCAAATTCCACATAAATCACTATTCCATTAAAAATGTATGCAACAATTGGTCGTGAGAAACATCAACCAATCAAGATAATTTGTTCAGTCATTGTACAGTGCGCCGTAAATTGCTTCAGCAACCTTTTTATTTATATTATCAACCTTCATAAGATCTGCAACACTGGCTTTTTTAACTTCGCCCACTCCACCAAAGTGCTTTAGAAGATCTCGTCGGCGAGTTGGCCCCACACCAGGAATACCCTCTAAAGAAGAAATGCGACGCTTTTTATCTCTGCGAGCCTTGTGACCGGTAATTGCAAAACGGTGAGCTTCATCGCGTATTTGCTGGATAAGGTGCAATGCTGGTTGTTGAGGTCGTGCTACAACTTTGTTATTTTGGTCGGCAAGAATAAGCGTCTCCATGCCCGGTTTGCGTGTCGTTCCTTTGGCAACACCTATGGTCATCACACCTACCACCCCGAGGTCGGAAAGTACTGATTTCGCAACACCAATCTGGCCCTTACCACCATCAATTAATAAAATATCAGGCAGCTTCCCCTCGCCTTTCATTAGCCGAGTGTAGCGCCGTCGAATAGCCTGCTCCATGGCTGCATAATCATCACCACCGGTTATGTTTTCAATATTAAATCGCCGATAGTCGCTTTTTAACGCACCACTGTTATTATCAAAAACCACACAGGATGCCACTACGGCTTCGCCACTACTGTGGCTAATGTCAAAGCACTCCAAACGCTCAGGCGTGGAATCAAGTCCCAGTGTGTCACGCAGCGATTCAAACCGCTGCTGCAAGGTCTGTTTTGAAGCCAGTTTTCCCGCTAAATTTTGTTCGGCTGTTCGTTGCGCTAATTCAAGCCATTTAGCTCTGAAGCCTCTTACATTGTCTCGAATCTCTATATTTCTTCCAATACGCTGACTCAGTGCATCGGTCAGCACTTGAGCACCCTCAAACTGTGCATTCACTAAAATTTCTTTTGGCAGATCTGGCCGCCCTCCGCCGTCAAGATAAAGTTGTGGGACAAATTCTTCGAGTAATTCACTCACTTCTTCAGCGAGCGGTGTTTTTGGGTAATAACTTCGGCTACCCAGTATACGACCCTGCCGAACATACAACATATGCACACAGGCCTGTCCATTGCTGACTGCACCGGCAACGATATCAATGGTACCGCTGCCCTTTTCGATCATTTGCTGTGCTTGAACTTGGCGTAAGGCGGCTATTTGATCGCGATGCTCTGCAGCCTTCTCAAATTTTAAGTCTATTGCGGCAGTATCCATTTCTCCTTCTAATTTCTGAAGAATTTTGTCAGCTTTGCCGTCTAAATAAAGCCGCGTTAAATTGACATCAGTGGCATAGTCGTCCGGTGTTACAAATTCGACACAGGGAGCAGTACAGCGTTTAATTTGGTATTGCAGGCAGGGACGAGATCGGTTTTTAAAGAACACGTCTTCGCATTGGCGTACTTTAAAGGTCTTTTGCAAAAAACCCATACTCTCACGCACTGCATGGACGCTGGGGAATGGCCCAAAATAGGTACCTTTAGCTTTTTTAGGGCCACGGTGAAAAGATAAGCGAGGCCAACGATCTTTGTCTGATAAAAATATATAGGGGTAGCTTTTGTCATCCCTCATTAATATATTAAAGGGTGGTCGATATTGCTTAATCAGGTTGTGTTCTAGTATTAGCGCCTCAGTCTCAGTTTCGGTTACCGTTACGTCGATTGAAATAATTCGTTTTACCAACGCAGCCGTCTTTACCGTCAGACCCGTGTTGCGAAAGTAACTAGAGACTCGATTTTTTAAGTTTTTGGCTTTTCCCACATACAAAACCTGCCCCTCACCATCTAGCATCTGATAGATACCGGGGCGCTGAGTAAGTGATTTTAGAAATGATTGATGATCAAAAGCCATAGTGTGATTGTAACGGTTTTTAACCTCAAAAGGATCACTTGCGTCGGTTGTATAGACGCTAAATTGGTCTTATCGGCTGCTGCCTATCAGTTGCACCAGCGTATCGATTTGGACAGTAGAGTTATAAATATGTGGCGATAGCCGAATACCCTTAGATCGACTATCAAACTGAACGCGCTGCTCGCGTAATTTTTCAGTAATCTGTTGATGCTTTTGTCCAAAGTGCACAATTAGCGTCCCACTACGATAACGCTCTTCACAAGGGGAAATCAGTTCACCTTCGTCTAAACTACTAATGATTTTTTCACAGAGGCTTAGATTATGCTGGCGGATAGTGTCTACTCCGAGATTAACAATAAACTCTAGACTCGCAGAAGCGACGCAAAACGGATATACCGAGGGTGTACCACCCCAGAATCGGAGCGCATCTTTGGCATAACGGAAATTATGTATATCAAACTCAAAGGGGTCTTCATGGGAGAACCAGCCAACATTTTGCGGATGGCAGTCTTCAATAATATCAGGATTAACCCACAAAAAAGCGGCGCCTGGGCCCCCGCTTAACCACTTTACACAGGACCCAACAATAAAGTCGGCCGACCACTGCTGGATATTGATAGGAATAATACCAACACCTTGGGCAATATCGACCAGAGATTTAATTGACCGCTGTGCAGCCATCTCAGTCACTGCCTTGATGGGTAATTGGACACCATTATTAGATTGCACCTGGGTCACTAAAACCAGCGCAACATCATCTGTTAGATATTGGTCCCAGATCGACAAATCACTCAAATCAAGGCCAGCAGGAATGTAGCGCATTTGATAACCTAAGCTGTGCGATTTCTGCAATGCATAGGCTACCGAAGGGAAGTCTTCTTCGCTCATTAAAATAATATTTTGGTGCATTGACGGTGCCAGTGAAAATATAATTTTGTTAACCGCACTGGATATAGTTGTTTGTGGACAAAAATAACTGGCCTCACTGTTGAGTAATTCACCCAGTAGCTCACGAAATCGTTCAATCTCTCTCAACCAATAATCCCAAATACTCTCGCCTCCCACTACCCAAGGTTGCCAGAAGCTCTCATCTGCTGAGGCTTGGGCTGTTTTCAAGGGTAAGCCCACCGAATGGCTTAACAAGTAAATTCCCTGCTGGTCAACGAACTTATCTTTGATCATGCTAAACAGTCCTTAAGGCTTTGAACATCTCTGTAGCGGGTATCAAAACCCTCGGTTGCTGGTGCCGCACAACGCATATCGCAGAGCTTTCTAAGGCCTTTTAGTAGCACCGGCAAAGGGGGCCCGCTAGCGGTAAGGTCTGTCTGATCGGTATGTGCACCGAGTTCAGCCGGACGTTCTATAAATTTATGCACCAGACGCTCATGGTGTTGAATGGCCACTTTACCATGCGCGTCGCAGACCTCTAAAAACATCTTTAAATTGGTCTGAAACCAGGGGTCATTTTTATGCTCAGCCTGACAGTCTAAAAAGCTATCTAGCAGGCTCTTTCGTCTCATACAGTCACGCAGAACAAGCTGGTCTTCGGGACGCATAAACAAAAACTTATCGACGAGCAATTGGGAATAATACGGGTCATCAGCCTTGCAGACCCCGAGCAGTAAATCAATGACATTGATACCCGCAAAATCTCCCGCATTAGCACCCCTGTATTCATGCAAACCAACGCGATGTGGTCTGTAGTAGGGCCTAACGCAGTAAAAAAACCGATTGATATCTAGTTGATCAAATAGACTCGCGTTGGATGTGTACACCTCATCTAAGGCAATTTTCGCCGTGGACAACAGATCATAGGTGATTGGGTGTGAAACGCCCAAGGGTAGACAATTTCTGAGTGCTTCAGACGCGCGTATGAATGAAAAAACCCCGCGAGTATTATAATCAATAAATACTGTTTCATCTGCCAGCGACGTAAACGTTTTATATTCGCCGTTCACCGCTCTGTTATGAGTTTCCAAATGGCAGGACGCAAAGCGCGGAATCACTCCCAATGATGCGCCCAATTGCATGGCAAG
>CALDQM010000100.1:0-25390 GCA_937911225.1 uncultured Cellvibrionales bacterium | reverse complement strand
ACACATCCTTCTGCACAATACTGCACTCGGCTATCGTCAGTTGACTCAGTAACATCTACCCCTACTTCACCACTTGTATCACTAAATGAGATACTAAACGTAGCATAGCCGTCCACGTCGGACTCGACCATTTCACGCGACGCTGACCAATCACCAATTTTTCCTTGTAGAGTAGCCGCAACGCCGTTAATTGTGACAACCGGCAACATCAAAGCTTCACTCGCTGTAAAGTCAACCTTAATTGACTGACCTAGCTTAGCCACGCCATCCGCGCTAGCGTTCTTTTCTTGCTGCTGCAAAATAGACACGCTGGTTAGGGTTGGCGCTATACCATCCAATCCTGCCTCTGGCAGATTATTTTCAGTGACGGTGCTCCCGCCGCCGCCACAGGCTGCAAGCATTAAAGAAAACGATAGTGCTAAAACTGACCCAAAATGTTTGGCGTGAAAAAAAGATTGTAACCAACCCACATAACTTACGGATGATTGCGGACGCATAACTCCCCCTAACAAAGATTTTAATTATTGATCCAGCGCGAACTGAAAAGAATATGAACAACCTGATTCTCTGCGCCCAAGGCCACAAGCTCCATAGCGATTCGGTGAATAGGCACATATATGCGATGAATTGGTTGTAGAACCGTTAAACGAGAATTAAAAGCTTCAACCGCTGTAAAAACGGGGCGATGTTACTCTCTACACAAGCCTAAATTGACTTATCTCTACTGAGACAATTCGGTGAATCTGGCGCGCCATCATTGCTAGCTTGCCATTCGACAGGAGTGTAAGTATGTATTGCTAGAGCGTGCACACAGTCCGCCAACTCAACCGCCAAAATGCTATAAATTAGCTGATGTCTTTTCACGGGTCTTTGGCCATCAAACTTATCGCTTACAGCAACAACTTTAAAATGACTCTCAGAGCCAGGCGGAACTGAATGCATGTAGCTCTCATTCAGCACTTCTAGCATATCCGGACTAAGCTCTAACCGTAATTTGTCAGTGATTGATTGCTGAATCGGTCCCATAAGGCTACATATTCCCAACTAAATTAATCATGACACCCGCAGCAACTGCAGACCCAATAACCCCGGCAACATTTGGACCCATTGCATGCATTAACAAAAAGTTCTGTGGGTTTGACTCCAGCCCTACCTTATTTGCAACACGAGCAGCCATAGGGACTGCGGACACCCCAGCAGCACCAATGAGCGGATTGACCTTATGCTTGGCAAATACATTCATAAGCTTAGCCATCAACACACCGGATGCTGTGCCTATACAAAAAGCAACAGCACCTAACGCCAAAATACCCATAGTCTCCGGATTAAGAAATTTGTCGGCGCTCATTTTAGAGCCTACACCAAGACCTAAAAAGATGGTCACAATATTAATTAACGCGTTTTGAGTAGTATCACTTAGACGATTCACCACACCACATTCGCGCATTAAATTACCAAAACAGAACATGCCTAACAAGGGTGCTGCATCTGGTAATAACATAGCAACCAGCATCAGTAACATTAGTGGAAACACAATTCTTTCGGTCTTACTCACCGAGCGCAGCTGAACCATTTTAATTGATCGCTCTTCCGGCGATGTTAAAGCACGCATAATAGGAGGCTGGATAATGGGTACTAGCGCCATGTAAGAATAAGCTGCCACGGCTATAGCTCCGAGTAAATCAGGTGCCAGCTTACTAGTAACAAATATTGCAGTAGGACCATCAGCGCCGCCAATAATACCGATTGACGCGGCTTCCTGAATAGTAAAGTCAAGAATACCGAAATGGCTTAGACCAACCGCACCCAACACAGTGGTAAAAATACCCACCTGGGCTGCGGCGCCCAACAGTAGTGTCTTGGGATTAGCTAACAGAGGCCCAAAATCAGTCATTGCACCAACACCCATAAAGATAATTAACGGGAAGAGTCCAGTTTCAATACCTGCATGGTAGATGTAATACAGCAGTCCTCCAGGGCTTTCCATATGCCCCATAGCATCGTAGATAGGAGCCGCATCAAAGCCTGCGCCAGGGATGTTTGCTAAAACGGTACCAAAACCGATTGGCACTAAAAGTAGCGGTTCAAAGCCTTTGTTAATCGCCAAAAAGAGTAGCCCTAATCCCACTCCCATCATTACTATTTGGCCAAACTCAATTTGAGCAACACCTGAACTTGCCCATAAACTCAATAAATTTTCCATCGCCCGCGCCCCGTTATGCCAACATGACCAAGACATCACCCACAGTGCAGCTATCACCGCCCTGCACTTTCACCGCAACAATAGTTCCAGCATTCGGCGCGCTAATTGATGTTTCCATCTTCATCGCCTCTAAAATAATAATTGTCTCACCCTCAGCAACCACCTGACCCAACTGCACCAAGACCTTGACGACTGTACCTGCTAGTGGCGCATTTACCGGCTCGCCAGTTACTGGTTGAGCTGGCGCTGGTGTCAACGGAACTAGCGCGCCGCCACTCTCAACAATGGCATTGATATCTCCGCCATCAGTCACTGTCACAGAGTAAGACTTGCCTTCAACTTGCACACTATAGACCTCCTCACCCTGATCATTTAACTTAGCTGGCGGCTTGCCCGAAGGAACAGGCTCAAACATGGATGGATCATTTTTGTGCTTTAGAAACTTGAGGCCGACTTGAGGAAAGAGTGCGTAGGTGAGAACATCGTCAATCTCACGATCTCCTTCCGCAAGCGCAAAACCTTCTTCTTTGGCCAATGCAACTAGATCATCCCGCAAGGTTTCAATCTCTGGATCTATATTGTCCGCAGGCCGGCATACAATAGGTTGTTCGCCCTGAGCCAAAACACGAGCTTGGAGTTCTGCGTTAACAGCTGAGGGTCCCGCACCATATTCACCACGAAGCACCCCCGCAGTTTCCTTGGTAATTGATTTATATCGCTCACCAGTCAGTACATTTAGCACCGCCTGAGTACCTACAATTTGCGATGTAGGTGTTACCAGAGGAATATAGCCAAGATCCTTTCTTACCTTAGGGATTTCTAATAGCACTTCGTCTAAGCGATCTTCAGCGCCCTGCTCACGTAATTGTCCTTCCATGTTAGTTAGCATGCCGCCGGGTACCTGAGCAACTAGGATTCGTGAATCCACGCCACGCAGAGAACCTTCAAATTCGCCATATTTTTTACGGACGGTTCTAAAATAAGCGGCAATTTCCTCTAGCTTGGTAATGTTTAGTCCCGTATCTCTTGGCGAGTCTTGGAAAATCGATACGACAGATTCGGTTGCTGAATGGCCATAAGTCATAGACATCGATGAAATTGCTGTATCAACATTATCGATGCCGGCCTCTACACATTTCATAATGGTAGAGGTAGACAATCCAGTAGTGGCATGGGCATGCAACTGAATCGGTATGGCAACGGCCTTTTTTAGTCGGCTCACCAAATCAAAGCCTACATAGGGCGTTAGCAGTCCCGCCATATCTTTAATACAGATTGAATCAGCACCCGCATCTTCGATTTTTCGCGCCTGATCAACCCATAGCTCAAGCGTATGAACTGGGCTAACGGTGTAAGAGATAGTGCCCTGAGCATGCTTTCCAACTTGTTTGACCGCTCTCAATGCGGTTTCTAAGTTGCGCATGTCATTCATCGCATCAAACACACGAAACACATCGATGCCATTAACCGCCGCTCGCTCAACAAACTTCTCAACCACATCATCAGCATAATGCCGATACCCGAGAATATTTTGACCACGGAACAGCATCTGCTGAGGCGTATTTGGCATCACTTTTTTTATTTCACGAATGCGATCCCATGGGTCCTCACCTAAAAACCGAATACATGAATCAAAGGTCGCACCCCCCCAAGACTCTACGGACCAATAACCAATTTGATCTAATTTATCTGCAATAGGTAACATGTCATCAATCCGCATGCGTGTAGCAAATAAAGATTGATGAGCGTCTCGCAAAACGACTTCAGTAATACCTAATGCAGTTTCTTTCGCTGACATAAATGGGTCCCGAGGGTTATTTTAAATGACTTTCCGAATCTATAACTAATTAGGGCTACGCTTTATCGCCCTCTGTGCTGATCTATGGCGGATTGAATTGCCTTAACTACATTAGGTTCAATCGTCGAGTTTAGCGCGAGCAAGGAACTCTCTGCCTTGATACTAACCTCTTCAGCGGGTGACCAAAAACCCACTGCCGTAGACATCAAATATGTAGTCCCGACGAGTAAAGTCAGAAAGCAGAACACCGTCCCCATGCCAAATAGCATGAGATCAAGACCTTGCGAAATAAGCGTGACTTCCATCTAATTACCCTTTAAGTCTGTATTATGCTCAATATAGAGAGAGATTAAAAAAACATCCGGTAAAAACTATAACAATACCCAAGGTTTTTGCAAGTTGCGCTTTGCTTTATGCGGAAGGAAACCTACAATTCACGTTTAACATCTATGAAGCTTACGGGAAACTTTACACCATGCAATTAAAAGCGCTACTTACTCAGCGATTTGCTGCTGCCATGACTGCCGTAGGAATTCCTAATGACTGCTCTCCCATGCTAGCACTGAGTGGCAAACCTCAATTTGGGGACTATCAGGCAAATGGTGCTATGGGCGCAGCTAAGCGTATGGGAACTAATCCGAGAGACTTAGCGGCTCAGATCATCAATAAGGTTAATCTTGAGGGTATCGCAGAAAAATTTGAAATTGCTGGGCCTGGCTTTATCAACATCCATCTTTGCAAATCGTTTTTAGCTAATAGCTTAACTGACCAGAGTAATCAGGAATTGGGTTTGGCCAAACAGCAGACGGTGGTAATTGATCATTCTTCACCTAATTTGGCTAAAGAAATGCATGTTGGTCATTTACGCTCGACAATTATTGGTGACTGCCTGTCACGCCTCCTTGAATACAAGGGCCATACAGTTATTCGACAAAATCATATGGGCGATTGGGGTACTCAGTTTGGTATGCTGATTGCCGAATTAGAAATACAGCTAGGTGGCGGTGAGCCAGCTGGGTTAGCTCTGAATGATCTTGAAGTTTTTTATCAGCAATCTAAAAAGCACTTTGATGCGGACCCCGAGTTCGCCGATAAAGCACGAGACTATGTAGTAAAACTGCAATCTGGTGATGCACACTGTCGTAAACTCTGGAAACAATTCATCGACGTTTCGGTAGCGCATAATCTCGAGATTTATCAGCAACTAAATGTTGGGTTATTAAGAGAGCATATAAAACCGGAGAGCTCATATAACGACGATCTCGAGGTGGTAGTTAATAATTTGTGCAAACAGGGTATCGCGGTTGATTCAGATGGCGCAAAAGTAGTCTTTCTTCCTGAGCTAGCTGATAAAAACGGAAATCCGTCACCCATGATCGTGCAGAAATCTGGCGGTGGCTTTCTCTATGCTAGTACCGATTTAGCCGCTTTGCGCTTCCGAGTTGGTGCTCTTGAAGCTGATCGCATCCTCTACTTTATTGATGCTCGCCAATCACTCCACATGAAACAAGTGTTTATTACAGGACGCAAGGCAGGCTATGCGCCTCAAGGAGTGAGCTTGGAGCATCACGCTTTTGGCACAATGATGGGCAGTGATGGTAGACCCTTTAAAACGCGTAGTGGGGGAACCGTAAAATTAGCAGATCTTCTCATTGAGGCCGTGGAGCGCGCAGAAAAGCTAGTGCGCGAAAAAAATAGCACATTGAGCGAGAAAGAGATAAAGACTATTGCCCAAAAAGTGGGTATCGGTGCGGTCAAATACGCTGATCTTAGTATCACACGCACCAATGATTATATTTTTGACTGGGATGCAATGCTCTCATTCGAAGGGAACACCGCGCCTTACTTACAATATGCCTACACCCGGATTCGTAGTATTTTCCGAAAAGCTAAAATTGACGCGAAGACATTATCATCGCCCGTTATTATTTCGGAAAACCAAGAAAAAACACTGGCACTCAAACTGCTGCAATTTGACGAAGTGATTGATCAGGTGGCTATAGATTGCTATCCCCACACCCTGTGCAGCTATCTCTATGAGTTAGCGAGCGCCTTCATGACCTTTTATGAGCATTGCCCCATTTTGAAAGATAACGTAGCCAAAGAGACCCAACTCAGTCGACTGAAGCTTTGTGCTCTTAGCGCAGACACCTTGGCTTGTGGGTTAGATCTTCTAGGGATTGAAGTGATGGAACAAATGTGACACCCAGCAGGGTGTCACATACTCATTACCTCAGCTTCGCTAAGTTTGCAGTCATCTTATCGAAGCCTTTATGGATTGAAGCTTGATCTTCACTACTATCGATTAGCGAACCGACAACTACGGCCAAAGCAGAAACTCCGAAGCCAGGCACTAGTGAATAAAGTTCGAAAATTCCACCCTCAAATTGTGGCCAAATAATCACTGTTGCACCACCAACAAAAACACCGGCAAGCGCACCACGGGCAGTCATTTTTCGCCAATAAAGACTAATTAGTATAGCCGGCCCCAATGAAGCCCCTAAACCAGCCCATGCGTAGGACACTACATCAAGAACTTTGCTGTCAGGCTCCATTGCAAGCAGTGTCGCCATCAAAGCAAGTATCACTACCGCTACTCGGCCTACCTGAAGACGTTGCTCTGGACTTAGCTGTTTTTTAACCACTAGCGGATATAGATCCTCAGCTAGAGATGAAGAACAGACCAGCAGTTGAGAATCTACTGTACTCATAATGGCCGCCAAAATAGCCGCCAACAGAATACCCGCAATTAGTGGATGAAAAATGAGCCCCGTTAAAGCGATGAAGACTTTCTCCGAATCAGGAATAACGCCGGGTAAGTAAGCGACGCCACTTAGACCGACTAATATCGCCAGAAGATAGCACAGGAACGCCCAGGTCACTCCTATACTAGCAGCCTTGCCGGTCTCTGCAGCAGAGCGAATAGCCATAAATCGCGCTAATATATGTGGTTGCCCAAAATACCCCAACCCCCAACCCATGGCGCTAACAATCGCCAGCCACCCTAACGCATCACCATTAATGTCTGTAAAGACGTTTAACAACTGCGGGTTTTTCAGACTGATTTGGGCTGTAAATTCATCTAGCCCTCCGGCTTGTGAAATCACTAGAACAGGCACACAGACTAGTGCCAGCAACATCAGAAGCCCCTGAAAAACATCAGTCCAAGAGACGGCTAAAAAACCGCCAAACAGTGTATAGAACAAAATCAAAGCAACACTAACAAATACTGCAATCTGATAATCAAAGCCGAATACTTCGTTAAATAGTTTACCCCCAGCAATTAGACCGGAGCCAACATAGAATAAGAAAAACAATAAAATACTAAGACTGGAAATCGACTTTAACCAAGGAGTTTTATCAGCAAAACGACGCTGTAAATAGGTCGGCAGAGTGACGGCATCATCTAGCTGTTCGCTGTAAAGTCGCAAACGCTTGGCCATTAAACCCCAGTTAGCTGCTACGCCTATAACTAGTCCAAGAGATATCCAGGCAGCCTCTAAGCCCGCAAGATAAGCATAGCCCGGTAACCCTAGCAATACCCAACCACTCATATCCGAAGCGCCGGCACTAATAGCCGTTACCGTGGGTGATAATTCACGACCGCCCAAAAAATAATCTGTTGCGTTCTTGGTTTTTAAGTACGCATATACACCGATACTTAATACAATCGCCACATAGGCCAGAAAAGCTACGATGGTAGATACAGACAACTCAGACATGCTAATTCCTTAATTTAAAGTCGGTAGTAAGTGGATCAGAATTAAACGCTACTCGTCCGGCGAGACCAGCACAAGGTACTGGCCATATTGACCGTGCAGGGCTTGCTCTAAATAAAACCAAGCACTTATTCGTCAGTACTCCCGTTGCTGTCCTGCCCCATGTTTATTGCCGCCAAGAGTAGCAGACCTGCAAATATTCCCATATTTTTAAAGAAATTCTGGGTTTCATGTTTAACATCAACCCCCTCATAAATATTCCAAAAATCATGTAAATTTAGATTAATGAGTAAAACCATCGCCGCTAAACCCAGCGCACAGATGACTACTTGTTTATTGAGAAAAAGACAAATGCTCGCACCAACTTGGGTGATTCCAGCAACCGCCAATAACACAGGGGCCATCGCCATACCATGAGTCTCCATGAGTGCTACATGCATATCCCATTGCATAAATTTCATAACACCTGGCAGTAGAAAATATAACGCCAGCAAACCCCGTCCAGTATGTATTAATGCAGATTTCATCCTTAACTCCTGTTATTTCTATTTTAGAATATTAAAATGTTAGGCGCTCCGGCCTAGCGAGGAAGTGTGCCTTAAAACTACCGCTATAGGCTACTAATAAAGACCAGTTGATCGCACTTTATAGTGTGAGGTTAAGGCTTTTAAGGCAGTTATGCTAACCAGTACTGGAACTCATTACTCTAAACGTTGATAGCCTGAATTAGTGATTCCACTTCAAGATGCCCGCCCTGTTCTATGTCCAGCACACCGCGGGTCAAACCTGTAAAGTCAAATAACTCTGTATCGGCAAGTTGTGAAGGCGCCACATTCTTAATGGCGCCAAAGATTGCATCAATACGACCAGGAAATTGTTGCTCCCACTGCTTCAGCATATCCTTCACAGCATTGCGCTGGAGGCCCGCCTGAGAGCCGCAGAGGTTGCAAGGAATGATTGGGAATTGTTTTAATTCAGACAATGCAATGAGGTCAGATTCTTTACAGTAAGCGAGCGGCCTAATGAGGATGTTTTTCTTATCATCTGATAATAATTTAGGCGGCATCGCCTTCAGTTTGCCTTGGTAAAACATATTCAGAAATAACGTTTCAACAATATCATCCCGATGATGACCTAAAGCAACCTTTGTTGCGCCTATTTGCTCTGCAAAACCATACAAAGTTCCACGCCGTAACCTAGAGCAGAGACTGCAATAGGTTTTACCCTCAGGAATTTTACTCGTGACAATACTGTAAGTGTCTTTCTCTAAGATATGATATTCGATGTCCAGCTTATCAAGATACGCCGGTAAAACATGTTCGGGGTACCCTGGCTGCTTCTGATCTAAATTCACCGCCACCAAGTCAAATTTAATGGGTGCATTTTTTTGCAGATTCATAAGGATATCAAGCATCGCATAAGAATCCTTGCCTCCTGAAAGGCACACCATAATGCGATCGCCCTCCTCAATCATACGGTAGTCAGCTACCGCTTTACCGACATTTCGGCGCAGGCGCTTTTGGAGTTTAGCAGCCTCCAATTGCTTGTTACTCAGTGACATTGTCTGCCCCACTTATTTTGGAGCGCGCAGTATAGTTGTTCGATGCTGCTATCAGCAAATAGACCGCCTAGATAACTAAGTTATCCACGATTCATAGCCATAAGAAAATCAATTAAGGCTGTCAGTGCTTTGGGTGGGTTATCATCATCAAATGTCACACTACGATGCGTCGTACCCTCTGACGTTATGGCTAGCGACGTGACCATGGCGCCATCGAATT
This sequence comes from uncultured Cellvibrionales bacterium, assembly GCA_937911225.1. Lineage (GTDB taxonomy): Bacteria > Pseudomonadota > Gammaproteobacteria > Pseudomonadales > Porticoccaceae > HTCC2207. The sequence goes on along the minus strand of CALDQM010000100.1, from coordinate 15,889 downwards.
GATGGCGCGTAGATGGCGCACTAAGGTCCTTAATCGTAGCCACGTCAATATTGGTCAAAATCTTAGCTAGTGCCTGCTTTTGCTCCGTCGTCAAAACGTTTTGAATTACTTTTTGATTATCCAAAAAATAGCTGTACCGCCCTTTTTGTAAAACTGCTCGCTCTGATTTTCCTCGACTAACAGCCGAGTATTCAATTTTCTCAATAGTTAGCATATTATCTAAAGATGTCGGCTTTGGAGAGCTGTGAACCGCTTTTTGTAATAATTCTATGTCATAGCCTAGTGCACTGACCTGGGAGACCAAGGCGCTATAGTCTTGATCAGAAATATGCGCTGTTCGCGACATAATCCATACATAATCTCTACTGGTTCGGCCAATAATCGTTTGTTGATAGGCATCGTCCAAATAAACAATCCTATAATCAGCCTTGATTGGCCATACAAACTGCATTCCCCAGATCGCATTGCTCACTTTATCTTTAATAAATCCACGCGGATTATAGATTTTTTTCTCACCACTAAGGCTTCCATCGTTGAAACTAAAAGTGGTGGCCACGCTACCATCATCATCAAGACGGTAGCTCTCTACTGGATTAAAAGCATCTTTCTCTAAGAAAGTGGGAATGTTTGCAATGACATACCAGTCGCCCATAAAACGCTCAAGATCCACGTAGTCAACTGCTCTCATGGGTTTTTGTGAGCTGCAAGAGGCAATCACAAGTGTGATTGCGATCAATAATATTCGTTGTTGTAAATTCATAACTGAACCTCCATGGGGCCTGGAACTCTTTCGTATCTTAATGTTCCTACTATATTGATATCTGACTCAAGGATCTGCCAATCACCGGCTTTATCATACTCAAGACGAATCTGCGTTTTTGGTAACTCAATCGTTTTGTAGGTCATCTGAGTTACAGGGTCGGTGTTGCTCTGCAGCGAAATGGGCGTATATTTTCCAGTTTCAACGTTTAGTAGAAAGTCACTCTCAAGCCAATCTGGCCGCCAATAAGGGAAACTCTTAACGCAGACCCCCAGTGACGTATCAACATCTTCACGCCTAACAAGAAACTTACCGTCTACTACCTTTCCACTAACAGCTACTCGCTTGCCATTTCTTTGCGTGCTACTTTGAAACTCAATCATACAATCTTTTTGCCATATTTCGTTGGCCTGATGTCGGTACTCAATTTTTTTCACCAGCAGCACCGTAAAATCCATGCTGGCGTCTGACTTTACCGTCAGTTGCTCACCGTTATCCTCAACTACAAATTTGTGCCAGCCTACCTCTCGATCATTCAGTGACACCTTAAAGTTGAAAACTTCAGTGGTACTTCCTGATGTGTCCGCGCTGGCATTGGTCATAAACACTACAAATATCAATAAAATTAATCTAATCATCGCAAATCCCTCTGCATTACCGTCAATGTACGCATTAGCGTTTGGTTCGTTTCGCTTGATGTATTTTTTCACCCGTTTTCTTTCGTGCCGAACTATCTTTTTTCAGTAATAAGTAAGTCGACCCCACACCCCCATGCTGCTTTTGTGCACTATGAAAAGCCAACACCTGGTCAAATTGTCGCAACCAGTGGTTAACGCAACTCTTGAGCCTTGCAGGCTGTTCTCTGCCCTCACCCTTGCCATGAGTAATCAACGCACAACGGATACTGTGCTTATGGCAATCATCTACAAATCGCCACAGAGCTACACGTGCCTGTTCAACCGTGTGCCGATGTAGATCAAGGCGTGACTGAATTTCGTATTTGCCCATGCGAAGGTTTTTATACACACCATGTTGTACCCCAGGCCTCTGAAATTCTAGGTATGCCAAGGGGTCAACTGGCTCAATAACCAAAATGGGGTCAAGAACATTAATCTCTGAAATCGTCTCCCGCTGGGCGGCTTTGCGACGCTCTATAACACCCGGAGTGATCAACGCAGGTTTACCTAAATGCGCAGACACTTTTCCAGACAAGGGTTTAATATCATCACCGACAAGGTCTATAAATGCGTTATTAGCGTCATCACTCTTGTCATTTCCATTCTCATACTCTGTTGATGACATCGTCATTATCCCAAGATTTATTAACCCTAAAGTAGGACTACAACATCCCTCTATTATGGTGTCTTGATGTATCATGGCGGTCCCATTTAAGGAGCCTGCCATGCACGTTACTGCGCACCACATCATCTCTGTTCACTATACCCTGACCGATGATAATAATGAACTTATTGACTCGACATACGAGAGCGGAGAGCCAATGGTTTACCTGCATGGGCGCGGACAGATGATCAGAGGATTCGAACAGGCTGTTTCAAAAGCCGAGGTTGGTCAGACATTAACCTTTAATCTGTCGCCATCCGAAGGATATGGACTCCGGAATGTAAATAACGTTCAACGTATACCGATGAAATATCTTAAACATGAAGGAAAGTTAACGCTGGGTAAGAGTATTCATGTTAATACTGATAATGGTGTCAAACCTGGCTCTATCATCAAAGTAGGAAAATTTAATGTCGATGTTGATATGAATCACCCACTGGCCGGCAAAAATCTCAACTTTGACGTAGAAATTATCGATATTAGAAGGGCGACTGAACAAGAGATTTCTCATGGCCATGCTCACGGGCCTAAGGGCTGCAGCCACTAATGGTTTTTGAGATTTATCAAATTGTCCTAATCGCTGCAGTATTTATCTGGAGCGGTTTTGTTCGCTCCGGTCTAGGCTTCGGTGGTGCATTATTTACCATTCCGTTTTTACTGCTAATCCACAATGATCCACTTTATTTTCTTCCAATTATATCTCTGCATCTGCTATTTTTCGCCGCACTGACATTGATGCAGAGTCGTCGTAACGAAGCTCGAATGAGTGGGTCGACAGATGTTGATGCACCACGGGTTAATTGGCCTTTTGTTCGCTTTGCGTTGGCTATTATGATTCTGCCTAAAATTGCCGGTGTCATTGGACTAATCGTGCTACCCGCCGACCTGATGAATACTATTATATTTCTCATGATCGCCGCCTATTCAGTCACCTATATTCTTGGTCGCCCACTGAAAAGTAATAGCCGTTGGTTAGATGTACTTTTCTTGGTTATAGGTGCCTATGTGAGCGGTACATCTTTGATCGGAGGCCCTCTGGTGATCGCTGTAGCGTTGCGGCACATTAAGATTTCAGAATTTCGTCATACCTTGTTTGTACTCTGGGCAGTGCTAGTGAGCATAAAGCTAATTGCTTTTGTCTGGGCTGAAGTTAGTCTCAACGTGTTAGCGGCGTTTTGGTTATTGCCCTTTGCCGGGATTGGCCATTTAATTGGCCAACGTTTTCATGAGCAATTGCTGCGCCAAGATACAACACAGTTTTATCGCGTAATAGGTGGGGTGCTACTAGTAACCGCGGGCACTGGACTGTACCAGGTCAGTGTATAAAAAAGGCGCTATGACTTTCGCCATAACGCCCTGTACAGCACTTGAATAGTCAATAGCAAATCATCAAATATCTGCGCATTTAAAAATGCTCTAACCGATCAACCTAGGTTCAACGAGTAGCATCAAAATAGTCGGTAGGCATTCCCATAACGCTGCCAACACTTGCCTTTATTGTTTTAGCATGCAGGTCTGCGCGCGGCAGAATACGCTCAAAGAAGAATGTTGCGGTATGTAATTTTTCTTGCAGAAATACTCGATCTCCCTCACCGGAGGCCAATTGCGCACTCGCGACCTTACTCATCCTAGCAAACATGTATGCCATGTAGGCGTAACCTGAGAACATTAAAAAATCTACAGATCCAGCACCAACAGAATCTGGACTTTTCTTGGCACCCGAACCCAATTTAAAGGCCAATAGTCGCCATCGAAGAGCTAACTTGGCAACTTGCCATGCTTGGGAGCGGACAGTTTTATCTCTACCCGCAGCAGTCCAAGGCATGCATCCCTTGGCAAAACTTAGCATCTCAGCAGTGAATACATTGAGCTGCTTGAATCGATCAAGTAGTACTTTTCGCCCAACCAGATCTAACGCTTGAATTCCCGTAGTACCCTCGTACAAAGTCGCAATACGACTGTCTCTAAGTATCTGTTCCATGCCCCATTCTTTGATGTAGCCATGCCCACCAAATACCTGGACACCATGGTTTGCCGCTTCAACCCCTAATTCGGTAATAAAACCTTTCAGTATTGGCGTACAAAAACCCAATCGCTCTTCAGCAATTTTTTTCGCCTGCTCAGTCTTACCCGCTCGGTATATATCAGCAAACTGAGAAGCATAGGTCACCATCGCACGACCGCCTTCAGCAATAGCCCGCTGCGTTAATAACATACGTCTTACATCCGGGTGTTCAATAATCGCGTCAGCTGGACCATCAGGATTTTTCACCCCAGAAATAGAACGCATCGCCAACCTATCTCGAGCATAAGCAGATGCACCCTGATAGGAGCGATCTGCCGCCGACACACCCTGACTAGCTGTACCAATACGCGCTACGTTCATATAGGTGAACATAGCATTTAAACCATTGTGCGGCTCACCAATGAGAAAGCTTTTGGCGCCATCAAAATTAAGCACTGCTGTGCCATTTCCATGAATACCCATCTTGTGCTCAATTGAGCCACATCTAACGCCGTTTCTTTCGCCCACCGAGCCATCTGACGCAGGTAAAAACTTGGGGATAATAAATAGTGATAATCCCTTTGTGCCTCTGGGGGCATCCGGTAACTTCGCCAGTACAATGTGGACAATGTTTTCGGTAAGATCATGTTCACCTGCACTAATAAAAATCTTAGTACCGTCAACGCTGTAGCTACCATCGCCGTTAGGCACAGCTTTGGTCTTCATTTGCCCCAAATCTGTTCCACAGTGCGGCTCTGTCAGACACATCGTGCCACTCCATACCCCACTAATTAATTTCGTAAGGTAGTGATTTTTTTGCTCCTCAGTACCATGATCCTCGAGAGTGGCAATAGCACCCTCACTGAGACCAGGATACATTGCCCAAGCCCAGTTTGCGCTGGTAATCATTTCAGTCACTGCAAGGCCTACTGATGATGGAAGATGTTGACCTCCCATATTCTCGCTACCGGTTAGTGTTGTCCAACCAGCTTCGATATAAGTCTTATAAGCTTCTTTGAAGCCCGTAGGAGTTGTAACCACTCCATCATCCCAAACACAGCCATCATCACCGGATTGGTAAAGCGGCGCTAATTCATTTTCACTGAACTTTGCCCCCTCAGTGAAAATGGCATCAATCATATCTGGAGTTGCTTGATCACCTCCTTCGACGTGCTGGTAGTGAGATTGCATATCAAAGACATCATTGAATAAAAACAATAAATCTTTGACGGGTGCTTTAAAGTTGGGCATTAGTTAAGTCCTGTGAAATACAACCGTCCATGTGAGCTTGCTCACCGGTTTGATTAAAAATTGAAAATGATGTCATGTCAGCTTTTCTTTCAGAATAAAACAAAACATTCGAAGGTAAAAATAATGGTCGATGGAAATTAGCTCGAACGCGATATCCGGACTCTGGTAATTGATCTTTCAGTACTGCAAGGCAGCGCGCCTTACTCCACATCCCATGCACAATGGCTTTTTTAAACCCAAATAATTTAGCACTGATTGCACTCAAGTGTATTGGATTATAATCTCCAGAGACACTTGCATAGCGGCGGCCCATACCTCCATCAATAGCCCACGTTTGCGACTCTCCTGCTCTCACTATCACCGGTAGCCCTTGACGTCGTACTCCTGTCTTACAGCGATGTAACATCGTTGATTCACTAGACCAAACAAGTTCACCATCAGCCTTGGCAATTAGCCCCACGCTCCACTCAACACCCCTGGAGGTAACACGGCTATTATTAATACCGGCCGTCAAGGTAATTGCCTGATGCATTGGGAAATTTTTAAAAACCGAAATTTCATTACTGAGATGCACCTGCCCCATCGCCTTCATAGGAAAATCAGCATGGGTCATTAAACGCAGGATCATCGGAAACCCGAGCATGCTTAAGTAGGTAGGCGGGACCTGTTCATTTTGCTCGAAGCCAAGTAACTTTTGATACGCTAGTAGGTGCTTTTTTTCAATCTGCACACCTTTTACATAGTTGCTCAAAAAAGGAAAAGGCTGCCCTAGCTCAAAATTATCAGATTTAACCACCGCTTTACGAAAAAGACCCAGTAAACCGGGTAGCTCACTGAGCTCCTCAGGTGCAGGAGACATGTCTACATCATCGAACTGTTGGTCAATTTTATTCATAACCACACGATAGGTTGTCCGAAGACTAATGTCACTAGCAAAACGTTTAACACCTTTGTCATTTGGGTCAATAGTGTATCATGGCGACTTATTTTTGGAATAATTATGAATGGTTTAACAGATTCTGGTGCATTAGTGCGCTTAGCCTATAAAGGACTTCAGGCACTTGATGTTAATGCCGACGAGGTTTTGCGACGTTCCGGATTTGATCCGTCAAAGCTATACCAAGCCAACTTGCGCACACCCTTTTCCGCCCAACCTTTATTCTGGAAGGCCGCCGTTGAATTGTCCGGTGATCCCTGTATAGGGCTGCATTTGGGTGAGAAAATGCCGGTGTATAAAGGACAAATATTAGAATATTTACTGTTAAGTAGTCAAACCTTTGGCGATGGTCTCAAGCGCGTATTGAGTTACCAGCGTCTTATAAGTGATGCTCTGCATGGATCAGTCCAGGAGTCTCCGAAAGCGTGTTTAACTAGCTACTTTTCCAATCATCAGTACGCTACATCACATCTTGCAGAAGCCATGGTGTTGGGCTTAATTAAAGTGTTTGAAGCGGTAACAGATGGCGCATTTAAAGCCGACAGGGTGGTATTCAATCACCCACCCAATACGGATATTGACGAATACCATAGAATTTTTAAGTGTCCCATTGAATTTAATGCTGAGTCTTTTCAGCTCTACTTCTCTGAGGACATATTAAACTATCGTTCTCTGTATGCTGAGCCGCAATTACTCGATTTGCACATGCAGGCCGCCGACCAACATCTCGCAATACTCAAGCAAGGTGATCTAATCAAGGAAGTGCGCAATCACATGGCTAGCCTACTCGAATCTGGGGATGTTAGCTTGATATCCGTCTCTAAACTAATGGGCATGAGTCCACGCCATTTGCGCCACCAACTCAACATTGCCGGCACTAGTTTTCAAAAAATACTCAATGACCTGCGTCATCGCCTAGCTCTTCGTTTACTCTCTCAAACCAATGAAGCGATCAGCGAAATCATCTATCTGACAGGCTTTTGTGAGCCGAGTACTTTTTATAGAGCATTTAAACGCTGGCAAGGCACAACACCAATTGTTTACCGGCAACGTACTCAAAATGCAGACCGCTAAAAAGTGTTCTGCATTTTGACTTTTCATGCCCACGGATTCGCGTAGAATGGCGACGCCGTTAAAGGAACCCAACTAAGATTCGCTCTGGAGCGCTAAATAGAATGACCGATCAGACTAACCCTGCCTTTGAATTGTTACGCAGCCAAGATATACCGTCGCTTAAGATACATTATCAAGAGTATCGTCATAAAGTCACTGGCGCTCAGCATATCCACCTGGCCTCCGATAACAAAGAAAATGTCTTTTTGGTGGCGCTGCGAACAGTACCAGAAGATTCTACTGGTGTAGCTCATATTTTAGAGCATACGGCCCTTTGTGGTAGTGAAAAGTACCCAGTTCGTGATCCATTCTTTATGATGATCCGACGGTCACTAAATACATTTATGAACGCCTTTACAAGTTCTGATTGGACCGCCTATCCATTTGCCAGTCAAAATAAAAAAGACTTCAATAATCTACTCAGTGTCTACCTCGATTCAGTGTTTTTTTCCCGCTTGGACCCGCTCGATTTTGCGCAAGAGGGGCACAGACTAGAATTTTCAGATGCAGAGGACTCAAATTCTGAGCTGACCTTTAAAGGTGTGGTGTACAACGAAATGAAAGGTGCGATGAGTTCTGTAAACTCAACGCTGTGGCAAACTATGTCCAAGCATCTTTGCCCAACAAGCACCTATCATTACAACAGTGGCGGTGATCCAACTGATATTCCCGATCTCACTTATGAGCAATTTAAAGCCTTTTATGATGTTCACTACCACCCAAGTAACGCCATTTTTATTACCTTCGGTGATATTCCAGCTACCGAGCATCAAGCCCAGTTTGAAGATAATGCGCTGAGTCGTTTCGACAGACTCGACTGCCACATTGAAGTCAATAACGAGCGGCGCTATGACCGCCCGCAATATGTGGAAGAAGCGTATGCGTTTGATGAACCCGACGGCACTGAAAATCAAAGCCACATAGTACTTTCTTGGCTTCTTGGCGACGCAACTGATCTTGAAGCAACAATGTGCGCGCGGTTGCTGTCTAGTGTATTGCTCGACAACAGTGGCTCACCATTGCAACAAGCTTTGGAGACGACCGACCTGGGAACCTCTCCATCACCAATGTGCGGTCTTGAGGATTCTCAAAAAGAGCTTATTTTTGCCTGTGGTGTCGAGGGTTCAAATCCTGAAAATGCTGATGCCGTTGAAGCCCTTATTTTGAGTGTCTTACAAAATGTAGCTGATAATGGTCTACCTCAAGAGCAGGTCGAGGCTAGTCTTCATCAACTAGAGCTTTCGCAGCGCGAAGTCTCTGGGGGAGGTTACCCCTATGGCCTACAGTTGATTCTTACGGCATTGACCAGTGCCACTCATCGTGGTGACCCTGTATCACTTCTTAATCTTGACCCGGTGTTAGCTAAACTAAAAGAGGATATCAAAGATCCTTCGTTTATTAAGGGTTTAGCGCGTGATCTACTCCTCAATAATCAACATCGTCTCCGTTTGGTAATGAAGCCGGATACAGATTTGGGCAAAGCTAAAGAACAGCAAGAAAAAGCGCGTCTTACTGAAATTCAGCAGGGGTTAAGTGAGGAGCGCAAACAGCAAATCGTTGATGAGGCTATTGCACTTAAACAACGACAAGAGATGGAAGAAAATCTCGATATACTTCCAAAGGTTGGCATTGAAGATGTCCCTTCAGATATTTTTTACGCAGAGAAATACTCGACCAGTCATTCACCGGTGGTGCTTACTAGCTATAATGCCGGTACAAATGGCATAGTCTACCAGCAAGTTATTATGGCTATGCCCGATTTGACCAGCCAAGAAATGGATTTACTACCGCTGTACAGTACCTGTGCTACCGAAATGGGTGTTGGTGATAAAGACTACATGGCAACTCAACTGTGGCACTCCAGTGTCGTAGGCTCTTATTCCGCGTCCGCAAATGTGCGTGCAGATAAAAACGATTTAGAAAAACTGCATGGCAATATTAGCTTCTCAGCGAAAGGCCTGGCTTCTAATCAGTCTGCGATGACTGATCTGATGCAACAATCTATCGAGCAAACACGCTTTGATGAACTGCCCAGACTACGCGAGTTGGTTGCTCAGATTCGTAGTTATCGTGAATCGTCTATTGTAGGCAATGGCCATGTTATGGCTATGATGGCGGCTGCCAGCGGCATGTCAGCTAATGGTCATCTTAGTCAGCGCTGGGGTGGCTTGACGGGCTTATCACTACTTAAAAGTCTTGATAACTCCCTTGATGAACATGATCAGTTAGCTGCACTAGCCTCACAATTAAAAGGTATCCACGCCAAGGTTTTACAACAGCCTCGCCAGTATCTTCTGGTTGCAGAGAATGAGCGTTTAGAGGCCTTCGCAGCACAGATGCAAAGTGGATTTAGCCATCAAAACCAAACACCTTTTACAGCATCTAATCTGATTCAGTACCAGCCGTCTTTGACGCCGGTAAATCACTGCTGGACGGCAAACACACAAGTAAGCTTCTGTGCTCGCGCATATCCTACGGTTGCTGCGGGTCATGCAGATGCAGCACCACTGATAGTACTCGGGGGCGTATTGCGAAATGGTTTTTTACACCGCGCCATTCGTGAACAAGGTGGTGCCTACGGCGGCGGCGCCTCACAAGATAATCAATCAGGGGCATTCCGCTTCTTCTCTTATAGAGATCCGCGCATCGAAGGTACGCTCACTGACTTCGACCAGTCAATCGCCTGGGTACTTGAACAATCGATCAGTAACGACAAAATCGAAGAGGCAGTTCTTGGAGTAATCGGTAGTTTGGATAAGCCAAGCTCTCCCGCCGGTGAAGCTATGCAAGCATTCCATTCTGAGCTCAATGGTCGCAATAAAGCATCTGCTATGGCATTTAGAACGCGCGTTTTGGCTGTGACTGAAGACGATTTAAAGCGCGTTGCTGACCATTATCTGCGACCCGAATTTGCGCAGACTGCGGTTATCACTAATACTGATTTGGCAGCTACAACAGGCTTAACGACCATAGCGGTATAAACTAATGACGGAGACCAGCCAAGATAATCTATTTGCTCATCCATTGGGTATCATTCCAGGTTTTGTGTTTGATAAAGCGGTTGTTGATGTCTTTCCAGATATGATTCGGCGGTCCGTACCTGGTTATGAGACTATTTTGGCTCATTGCGGTGAATTGGCTTCTAGGTATGTACAGGCCAACAGTCATTGCTATGACCTAGGCTGCTCCTTAGGGGCGTCGACGCTTGCGATGCGCTCACGAATTACAGATCATCGTAATACTAAAATAATTGCGGTAGATAACTCAGCTGCCATGCTTGATAAATGCGCAGACCTACTTGCTGCAGTCCCCTCACCCATAAGCACCGAACTACTCAATCAAGATATCTGCGATACAGAGATTAACAATGCATCAATGGTAGTGATGAACTTCACTCTTCAATTTATTCCCATGTCACAACGAGCGGCTTTAATAAAAAAGATCTATGCTGGCCTAAATCCGGGGGGTTGTTTAGTCATTTCTGAAAAGTTACATTTTGAACCGCCTAGCCTAAATACACTACTTAGCGACCTTCATCATCAGTTCAAGCGTGCTCAAGGATACAGTGACCTTGAAATAAGTCAGAAGCGTGATTCTATCGAAAACGTCTTGATACCCGAAACATTAGATACCCACATACAACGATTAAGGGCCTGCGGTTTTCAATCCGCAAGCCCTTGGTTTCAGTGTTTTAACTTTTGCTCATTGGTCGCTATTAAAGAACCCTAAAAGATCTTAGGTTGTCATTTTCATAGCCATTTTAATCATCTTTCGCACCTTCGGAGTATAGGGAGGATGCAACATGGATGCTGAGCTGAACTTGTCAGTCAACACACTGCGCTCATGAGTAAACGCATTGAAACCCCAAACACCACCAGACTTTCCAATGCCACTGTTGTTGACACCGCCAAAAGGAAGATTATGGTGTACAAAATGCATCATAGTCTGATTGACGCAGGTATCACCTGCACTGGTCTCGCAAAGTATTTTATCAATACTACTCTTGTCAGTACTGTAAATGTACAACGCCAAGGGTTTGGGCTTGTTGTTAACATAGGTTATCACTTTATCAATATCTGAGAAGGTGATCACTGGAAGTAATGGCCCAAAAATCTCTTCGTGCATAATCGCAGAATCAGCCGCCATACCCTCAATGAGTGTTGGCGCAATAAACCGACTCGCATCATCGGTTTGCCCGCCCGTGATTAGTGTTCCACCCTGGTCCTGTGCATCACTTAATAAACGACTAATACGCTGGTAGTGACTGCTATTAACCACTCTGCAGTAATCCCCGTTATCCTTAGCGACATTACCTAATCCATACTGTTTTTCAATGCAGTCGGTCATTTCACTGACAAATTCTTCTTTGATCGATTCATGAACATAGAGATAGTCTGGCGCAATACAGGTTTGACCATTATTGCTGAACTTGCCCCAAGCAATAGACTGCACCGCCTTTTTAATATTCACTGATTTGTCAACAATCACTGGGCTTTTACCGCCAAGCTCTAAGGTGACCGAAGTCAAATTCCTAGCCGCTGCTGCCATCACATGCTTACCTACTGCAGGACTGCCAGTAAAGAAGATATGGTCAAATGGTAGCGCTGTAAGGTAGCTTGCTACATCCGCTTCACCTTGAAACAGACTTACCTCTTCAGGACTAAAGGCTTTTTCAACAATTTCAGCGATGACCGCAGACATGTGTGGTGTCATCTCAGAGGGTTTAATGATTACCGTATTACCGGCAGCAATTGACCATATCATAGGCCCAAAAGTTAGGTTAAAGGGGTAGTTCCATGGTGAGACCACCAGAGTAACGCCCTTGGGTTCTTTGACAATTTTAGACGAGGTGCCAATCATGCTCGCAGTGGGCATTACTGAAACAGGTTTCATCCACTTTTTCAGATTTTTACGCACATGCTTTAGTTCAGCCAGCACCGACATGATCTCTGACATGTCAACTTCGGCCTGTGGCTTTGAGAAATCATCTGCAGCTGACTGATAGATTTTTTCCTGAGAATCACGAAAAACTTTTTCAAAACGGTCAAGCACCGCGAGACGCTTCTTATAATCTGACTTCCGTAACTCCAGCGCATAGCGCTGCTGACGCGCAAAAACACTATCAATATCGGTTTTTACCTGCTCATTTAACTCTGACATCTATAACCCCTTTTATCGGTATGTTTAGCTCACAACGTTGATTAGACTCAGTAGTGCGGTGGCCGCTCATTATCATCTTCATTGTCTTGTCCGGCTGTGTCTTGAAGAGTCTCAATCCGCTGCAATAGCATTTGGTGGCCTTTGGTTAGCACCTCTATCTCCTGCTGCTGCCTAAAAATCTCGTCTCCCATCTCAACATTAGCCATTTCAACAAAGGCCAACTTCTCTTCCAGTGCCTGAAAGCGCTCTTCACTCATTTTTACTGCCCTCAATGCTTTTATCAAATTCATGATACGTTCGCGCGCGCAATTATGCACCTATTGGCATCCTTTATGGCAAAAATATCCGAACAGTGGCTGGTGATTATTTATGCGTCTTAAAAAAGCTCTTAAATAACCCAGTACCTTCAGAGGTATAAAATACAACAACTAAGCGCTAACCAAGAGTGAAAACCTAGCGAGCGGACTCGTGAAATCATTTACACTGTCCCTTTGAATGTTTAGGTTCTCCAATGCTCCCGTCTGTTATTAACTACAGTCCGTTTCTAGACTGGCTACAAAACTCTGATTTAGAGTCTTGGCATGAAACTTTGCCAAGCTTAATCGATGAACGTCTAGATGGTCGTCGCTGGGGGGACATGCCAGGTTGGATCCTAACACTGGAGAGCCTACCGGACATTAGCATGCAGAGTTGTGCTTTTGACTCAGGGGTAATTATTGGGGATGCTAAAGATATAACTAGCGAGATGCGTGACCAGCTACGGCAAAGTCTGATGGGACTACATCCGTGGCGTAAAGGTCCTTTTACACTATTTGGTATGCCCATCGATACAGAATGGCGCTCTGATTGGAAATGGGAGCGTGTTTTGCCGCACTTGCAGCCCTTAAAAAACCGCCTAATTTTAGATGTCGGCTGTGGCAATGGCTACCACTGCTGGCGTATGCTTGGTGCTGGCGCTAAGCGGGTCATTGGCATCGATCCATCAGCAAAGTTTGTCTTTCAGTTTAATGCTATCAAGAAATATGCCGGGCATGAACTACCTATTGATGTCCTGCCGTTGGGGATAGAGCACATGCCGGCTAAAATGGCCGCCTTTGATACTGTCTTTTCTATGGGTATTCTCTATCACAGACGCTCACCCATGGATCACCTGCGAGAGTTACGCGAGTTACTGCGTCCAGGTGGACAACTGGTACTTGAGACTTTAGTCATTGACGGACCAGAAGGACAGGTTTTAGTCCCCGAGGGTCGCTATGGAAAAATGCCAAATGTATGGTTTTTACCCTCCCCAGGTACATTAGTTAGCTGGCTTCGTAAGCAGGGTTTTGTGAATCCGAGAGTGGTAGACATAAGCCCTACGAGCACAGAAGAACAACGGAGTACCGACTGGATGACCTATGACTCCCTCGTTGATTTTTTAGATCCCAATGACATCACCAAAACAGCTGAAGGACATCCGGCGCCCATACGTGCTGTCGTAGTTGCCGAGGTGCCCTTCTAAACTATTATTGTGCGTAGGCTTTTAAAGCCTCATCCGCAGGCACATAGGGATAGCCCAGCGCATCAGCCACCGCTTTGTAAGTAATTGATCCCTTGTGCACATTCAAGCCATTCTGTAAATTGGGATTGGTAAACAAAGCGCCCACTGGGTCATTAGCTAAGGCAATGGCGTAGGGTAAGGTCGCGTTATTCAATGCCATGGTCGCCGTACGCGCAACACCACCAGGCATGTTAGCAACACAATAATGGACAACCCCGTCAACAATATAAGTCGGCTGATCATGAGTGGTTGCCTTTGAGGTTTCAAAACATCCACCTTGATCAATGGCCACATCAACCACAACTGCGCCTTTTTTCATTCGCTTTATTAAATTACTGCTGAGCAGCTTTGGAGCCGCAGCACCATGCACTAGCACAGCACCAATCACTAAGTCTGCTTCTAAGGCGTACTCTTCGATCGCCGCATTGGTGGAGAACACACAACGAGCTCGCCCCTCATACTCATTATCTAATTGACGGAGTCTAGGAATAGAGCGATCTAAAATAGTTACGTCAGCACCCATCCCTACCGCCATCGATGCAGCGTTATCGCCCACTACACCGCCTCCAATAATAAGTACTTTAGCTGGGGCAACACCGGGCACTCCTGCCAGTAGAACGCCACGACCACCTTGAGCTTTTTCCAAATGATGTGCGCCAGCCTGCACCGACATGCGACCAGCCACTTCTGACATAGGTGCTAAAAGTGGTAGCCCACCTTCTGCATCAGTAACTGTCTCATAGGCTACACAAGTAGCCCCAGATTCAACCAATAGTTTAGTTTGATCTGGGTCTGGCGCGAGGTGCAGATAGGTATATAAAATCTGCCCTTCGCGAAGCATTTTACACTCCTGAGGTTGCGGCTCTTTTACCTTGATAATCATTTCACTGCGGGAAAATATTTCTACGGCATTGCTAACAATCTCCGCACCCGCAGATATGTACTGCTCATCGCTAAAATCAACACCAGCACCCGCATCATGCTCAATCATAATATTATGACCATGCTTGACCAATTCCATTACGGAGGAAGGCGTTAAACCTACTCGATATTCATGGTTTTTAATTTCCTTAGGCACACCTATCAACATGTTTATTTCCTCTTCAAGACTGCATAGTAATTAAATAATTTATGTTGCTATTGTAGTTATTAGGCATACTATTTATTATTTATTTACGCTATAGTTCATTAAATTTTATGCTATATAGCAATTTAACAATAAATTTTGCTGTTTAAGAGCTAAGGCATTAATATGAAAAATACAATGGATGTAATAAGTAATCTAGGCAAGATTGATCGAAATATTTTGCGGATATTACAAAAGGACGGGCGGATTAGTTATACCGAACTAGCGCGCCAGGTAGGCCTGTCGGTCACCCCATGTATTGATCGCGTAAAGCGTATGGAGCGTAATGGATACATTCTTGGGTATAGCGCGCAGGTCTGCTCGCAGAAGCTAGATGCCGCTCTAGTTGTTTTCGTACAGATTCGCCTCAATCACACATCACAAAAAAACTTTGAAGAATTTCGCCGCTCGGTGATTGATCTAGAAAATATACAAAGTTGCTTTTTAGTATCGGGTAACTATGACTATTTACTAAAGGTACGAGTCGCTGACATGGCCGCTTACCGAGAGCTGCTGGGTCATCGAATTCTAAAACTCCCGGCGGTACAAGAATCTACGAGCTATGTCGTGATGGAAGAACTTAAAGAAACCATGGAAGTCCCTATCAATTACTAGTACAAATACTACAGGCTCGGCATGGCGGCTTTTCGATCATT
>CALDQM010000099.1:0-25634 GCA_937911225.1 uncultured Cellvibrionales bacterium | reverse complement strand
CAAATCACTATGGGTGTTTTGAACTTAACTGATGAAGAGCCACCGTTGGTATGGGATGCCGCTAACTTTAGCTATGACTCGCGTCAGCACGATGCACGCGGTCGTATGGCTTATGTTAGATTGAAGTTTGCATTCTAAATTTAACGATTGTAATACCCCAAAAGCCCCTCCCCGTGAGGGGCTTTTTTTGTACTCAATTTAAGGACGGCTCGAAGGCTACGCTTATTTGCGGATATGACGCGTAACTTTTGCTACTATTGCAGACCAAAATTAGAGCAACCCCTTACCCATGACTACCCTATTTGGCATCAAAAACTGTGATACCGTAAAAAAAGCCCGTCATTGGTTAAATGAACAAGAAATTGAGCATAGTTTTCATGATGTCAGGGCTAACGGCCTAACCATTAACCAAATAAACCAATGGATTGACAGCGCAGGCTGGGAAACGGTGTTGAATCGTCGAGGCACCACTTGGCGCAAGCTCGACCTTAGTATTCAGCAAAGCACTACCTGTGATAATGTAGCCGCACTGTTACTGGCTAATCCTGCCATGATTAAACGCCCTATTCTTGATAACGACGGCATTATTACTATCGGCTTTAAGCCCGATCACTACCAGTCAATCTTTAAGTAAAACCAACAGGAAAATAACGATCTTATGAATAATCTTTACGCGTTTGGCATTGGCATCGGTACTAAAAACAATACCGGAGAATGGCTAGAGGTTTTTTATCCCGAACCCATGCTCGCACCCTCTGACGAATTAGCAACTATTCTTTTAGCGTGCCTAGGATCACACAATGGTGACATAGAACCATCTCAGGAGGCTCTTGCGGCACTTATTAGCGCTCTTCTTCAAAATGGCTATAACCAGCTAGCCGAAACCGTTACCGCATTAAAAGCATCTAGCAAGCCGGTTGTCGCCATAATACTGTCAACTGACGCGGCTCCTTTGTCTGTCCCTCAGGGTTATCTCAAGCTGCACTTGCTGTCACACAGGTTAGTCAAGCCGCACCGAACGAATATATCAGGCATCTTTGGCGTCTTAAAAAATGTAGCATGGACCAACGTCGGTGCCATTGACATTAAAGAGCTTCCTGATCGTATGCTAGCTGCGCGCGTCGAGGGAACCCCTCTGCACGTAGACTGTGTGGACAAATTCCCCAAAATGGTCGACTACATCGTACCAACTGGCGTGCGTATAGCCGACACCAGTCGAGTACGATTGGGGGCTTATGTGGGTGAAGGCACCACCGTGATGCACGAGGGGTTTATTAACTTCAATGCAGGCACGCAAGGTCCAAACATGGTTGAAGGGCGAATATCTGCAGGTGTGTTCTGTGGTGCTGGTTCAGATATTGGCGGTGGCGCATCAATCATGGGGACTCTCTCTGGCGGTGGTACTGAAGTTATTTCATTAGGTGAGAAATGTCTACTTGGCGCTAATTCTGGAGCAGGTATCTCCCTTGGGGATCGCTGCACTATTGAAGCGGGTCTTTATGTGACTGGGGGCACTGTGGTCACTTTGTTGGATGGTGCTAAAGCTGCTACCGGCAGGGTCAAAGCCCGAGACCTCTCAGGACAAAGTGACCTACTCTTCCGTCGCAATTCCGTAACTGGAACGGTTGAATGCCTGACTAACAAAACCGCCTTTGAACTTAACAGCGTCTTACACAATTCAAATTAAATCTAATTGACTATGCTTTAAAGCATAGGATTCGATAGAATAACGTTTTTGACCCCAATGAGGGAATAATTTTGATCTCTAGAATATTAGTACTAACGTTTACACTTCTGTTCACAACCGCACACGCCAGCCCAGTGCAACAAACCAAAGGCGATTTTGTTGATAAGTTTCGTCAATTAGAAGAAATACTACCGACACCAAATCGCTACAGATCAGCTTCAGGCGAGCCTGGGCGTGACTATTGGCAGCAAGAGGTCGATTACAAAATAACCGCAGTGCTGGATGAGTCAAATCGGCACCTCAGCGCAAGTCAACAGATCAGCTACACCAACAATTCACCTGAAACTCTAAAATACCTGTGGTTGCAGCTTGAACAAAATCGCTTCAAAGCGGATTCAATGGCCGAAATGTCTGGTGATTTCGCTGGAATTGGTCGTCGTGGACCAGGCACTAAATCGAATAATGGTGATGCACCCGCCGGTATTAGCTTCGGTGAGTTGAGACGACAACAATACTACGCTGATAACGAGCCAGGTTACGAAATTAGCGGTGTACGGGATAGTAATAACAAGCCATTGCCTAATATCGTGGTTGGCGCGCAAATGCGTATTGATTTACCTAGCCCGCTAAAACCGGGGCAAACCACATTGATTAAGATGGACTATCAATTCAATATCCTTGAAGAAGATGCGGTATCGGCAAGGGCCGGCTATGAGCATTTCCCTGACGATGCTCGCGAGGGTGGCAATGATATATTCTTATTAGCCCAGTGGTTTCCCCGAGTAGCTGCCTACTCAGATTACGAAGCTTGGCACAATAAAGAATTTTTAGGTCGTGGTGAATTTACTCTCGAATTTGGTGATTACGATGTTAGCTTAACCGTACCCGATGATCACATTGTCGCCGCCACTGGTGTTTTACAAAATCCAAAAAACGTGCTCAGCAAACAGCAGCGACAGCGACTAGTTACCGCACAAAACGCCCCTCGCCCTGTGTTTATCGTAACCGCTGAGGAGGCGTTAGAAAAAGAAAAAACAGCTAGTGCCAGCAGTCAAACATGGCGCTTTGAAGCGAAAAATGTCAGGGACTTTGCCTGGTCCTCATCACGGAAATTCATGTGGGATGCCAAAGGTCACCAACAGGGGGGAGACGATCAACCTCTAGTGATGGCGATGTCGTTTTTCCCGAAAGAAGGCGGAGACTTGTGGGCCAAATATTCAACTGAGTCTGTTATCCATACCATGGATGTATATTCTCGCTATTCTTTTGATTACCCCTACCCTGTCGCACAGAGCGTCAATGGTCCGGTGGGTGGTATGGAATATCCAATGATTACCTTCAATGGCCCGAGAACTACTTGGCATGAAGATGGCACACGAACCTACACTCAGGCGGAAAAGCGCTTTCTAATTGGCGTTGTCATCCACGAAATTGGTCATATCTACTTTCCCATGATAGTCAACTCAGATGAGCGTCAGTGGACTTGGATGGACGAAGGTTTAAACAGCTTTCTTGATGGCGTAGCAGGACGCGAGTGGGACCCAATGATACCTTGGGGTGTTGAACCACGAGATGTGGTTGATTACATGAAATCAACTGTCCAAGTCCCTATTATGACGCAATCAGATAGCGTCCTTCGTTTGGGGCCAAACGCCTATACTAAACCGGCCGTAGCGTTAAATATTCTGCGGGAGGTTGTCATGGGACGTGAGCTGTTCGATTTTGCGTTTAAGGAGTATGCACAGCGTTGGAAATACAAGCGCCCTACTCCATCAGATTTTTTCCGCACCATGGAAGAAGCGTCAGGGGTTGATCTCGATTGGTTTTGGCACGGCTGGTTCTATACCACTGATCACGTCGACATTTCCCTTGATAAGGTATCAGAACTTCGACTAGACACTAAAGATCCCGACATTGATTACGCCCGACGACGTACCGAAGAGGCCGACAAGCCATCATCGCTGTTCTTGGATCGGAATAAAGCGGACGGAAGTGTATTGTGGATTGATAAAAATGCTGACATTAGTGATTTTTACGATAAGAATGACCGTTTTACCGTGACGAACAAAGAGCGCAATAAATATCAGCAGATGCTTGCGGATCTTGAGCCTTGGGAGCGCATTGCGCTAGAAAGAGCCGTCAAAGAGGACAAGCATTACTATGTTTTAGAGTTTTCAAATTTAGGCGGCTTGGTCATGCCTATTCTTCTGCAACTTACCTATGAAAATGGCGAGGTTGAAGACCGATATATTCCTGCTGAAATATGGCGTAGAGCCCCACATCAGGTGAAAAAGTTAATAGTAACCGATAATAAACTCAGCTCTGTGACCGTCGATGCAGGCTGGGAAACAGCTGATGTTAATGTCCATAACAATCACTATCCGCGCAAAATAATCCCTTCTAGGATTGACGCCTACAAAGCGAAAAAGAGCAAGGATCTAGTGCGTCGCGACATCATGCATGACATGACAACTGAGCTAAAAGAACCGAAGATAAAGCCCAATAAAAAATGATGTTTATGCCTAAATTTTTTCATCTAACCTGTATTGTCGTTGTGG
Source organism: uncultured Cellvibrionales bacterium (assembly GCA_937911225.1). Taxonomy (GTDB): domain Bacteria; phylum Pseudomonadota; class Gammaproteobacteria; order Pseudomonadales; family Porticoccaceae; genus HTCC2207. The sequence continues at coordinate 21,389 of CALDQM010000099.1, read as the reverse complement.
CCATTTATGCCGGCAATGCAGAGTCCCATGAACAAAAAACGAGCGTCACCGTATTATTGGCTCACGAAAATACTAGCTCACTGCAAATCAGCCACCGATTCAACTTACATGACGCTGAACATGCTCTAAATGAACTGTTTGGTAGCCAAAGTGACATCATTAGTGATTTAGATACGCAACGGCTCTTCAGTCTTTATGTTCAGGAACATTTTGCGCTGCGGATGACTAATCAATTACCGATTAAGGTTAATTTCGTAGGCCATGAAGTCGAAGGTAACTTTTTTTGGGTATACCAAGAGGCGTCTATACCCCCATCTATCCCTCAACTCGAAATATTTTCAGATGCACTTCAGTCAGTTTGGAAAAGGCAAACCAACCTAGTCAACGTGGAAGGTTTGGGACCCCTCCAGTCCCTCCGGTTTAGTATCAACAGTGGTTGGAAAACCATTCTGCTCAAACCTCTCTAATACTTATCATAAGCGACGATGTAGGAGTTGAATAGCGCTCATGGAGCGAGCTGTGTCTGTCGATTTGTGCATAAGCTTATACCAACTGAAATTAGTCATACAAATATAGATATGCTTTACTATATTAAAGGGAAGCAAATCAATTATGGATAAGACTATGACGCCAAGTATCAGAGCAGTCGCTGAGCCCCGCGCTCGTCGAACTCAAGCAAGAACCGAATTGGCGCGGGCCAGTATGATTAGTGCCGCTACACCCATGTTTGCTGAAAACGGCTTTACTGCCACCTCTGTGCGTGACATAGAAGTCGCCGCCGACGTAAAGCGTGGCATGCTTGTCTATCACTTTGGTGACAAAGATACATTCTGGAAAGCGGTAGCCGATTCAGTGTTCGATCGGATCGCATCACAACGAAAATTGCGAGTTTCTGTACTCAAAGATATGTCAAGGCGAGAAGGCGTCGCAATGATAATCCGGTTTCATGTGCGTATTTTTGCCCAGTACCCTGAACTCAGTAGGCTAATGGCTCAAGAAGCGCGGCAGAAGTCTTGGCGTATCGAGTACTTAGTAACACAACATATTAAACCCGGTAGCATCGACTTAGAGAAGTATGTTTCAAAGGCCCTCAATCTCACTTCAAGACAATTCGCACATTGGTACTATATTATGGTCAGTGGATGCGCCACGATATTCTCGTTTGAGCCCGAGTGCGCACTATTATTCGGCTTTGATTCTCGGCAAGACAAAGTAGTAGAAGCTCACGCCAACATGTTAGTCGGAATGCTGCTCGGACGGACGGCCTAATAAGCGATTATGCACTACGCCATTGTTTATCGATAAACCATTAGATGGCCAACTGCGTTCTCATTAAAATGGCAGAACATTAAAAATGTTCCTAATTACATAGATTATTACTTTGTATCCTCAGCCATAAAATGTAAAACTTTGCTCTCAGTTCTATAATCAAGCACTTGAAGGATTACCCACATGAGACAAATAAAATTAGCAAGTCCCGGAGGCCTTAAGAACCTAAATTTGGTCGAGGTCGAAAAGCCTATCGCCAAAGCAGGCCAGGTGATTATCAAAGTTGCTGCAAGTAGCCTGAATTACCATGATCTATTAGTATCTCTTGGCCAAATTCCAACTGAAGATGGACGAGTAGTTCTCTCTGACTGCGCTGGCGAAGTCGTTGCCGTGGGTGAGAATGTTACTCTGTGGAAGGTCGGCGACTCAGTGATGAGTTGTTGCTACCCCAACTGGATCGACGGACCACCGCAGTATCAATTGCTAAGCTTCATTGGCGATAACGAAGACGGGTACTCCACAGAGTATATCGCCATTTCTGAAAAATCTATTACTCGTACCCCAAAAAACTGGACGATGGCAGAGGCCGCCACATTGCCCTGTGCCGGCTTGACGGCGTGGCGAGCACTGGTTAACGATGGGAATCTTAAAGCCGGTGAAACCGTCTTAGTGCAGGGCACTGGTGGTGTATCTATCTTTGCTCTTCAACTAGCTAAGTCGTTGGGTGCAAAAGTTATTGCTACCTCTTCCTCTGATGAAAAACTAAAAAAACTCAAAGAATTAGGAGCTGATGAGGTCATTAACTACAAAGATGAGCCACAATGGGGAAAGGCAGTCCTTGCTAAGACCGGTGGTTTAGGCGTTGACCATGTCGTTGAAGTTGGAGGCGGCGGTACATTTGGAGAATCGGTTCGTGCCGTAAAACTTGGGGGGCACATAGCTTTGATTGGAGTTTTGAGCGGCCCATCAGTCAGCGAGATTATTCTTCCACGCATCTTTATGAAGCAAATTCGTCTAAGTGGTGTTGCCATGGCTAATCAGCAAACTCAACTGGCCATGCTGGACTATCTAGACTCCACGTCTATTCGACCTATTATCAGTGATACGTTTGATTTAGCGCAGCTGGCAGAGGCGTTTCAACATCAAATTGACAACAAACACTTTGGTAAAATTTCAATCTCTGTCTCTCAAGACTAGTAACGCTGAGTGTCGTCAAAACATGGGTTAACCCCAGTTTTGACGGCGACAAGCGGTGCCTATAGCCTCCAGCTCATTAACTACCGGTACTTGCAGAGTTTGCCGTTTGTTGTATTAGATCAGCAAACTCAGCCAACAAAGGCTGTGGCAATGTGTGACCCATACCCTCAAAACGAACCAACTTTGCATGGGGTACTTGTTGCTTGGTCGCTATAGCACCACTGACATTAACCAATAGGTCTTGGTTACCATGAATAATGAGTACCGGGATTTTAAGCGTGTTAAGCAGCCCATTTCGACTGGGTGCTGAGCGAATCGCGGCTAATTGGCGCAGATAGCCCGCTGGATTATTCGAGCGTTTAAATTCAGCTTTGACGTCTATGGCGACGTCTTCATCTGATTCCAGATACCCCGGGCTGCCAAACATTTGTCGTGTTTTTACAGAATTGTCTAAAGCCGACGTACCTTTGGGGATAGGTTTAACCATCTGCCTTGCCACTGCAAGCGAGGCACCACCGTTACCAAAAGCACCTGTCTTAGACATAATAGAGGTTAATGATAGTGCTCTTGTCGGATACAGCCCGGCAACCAACTGGCTGATCATTCCACCCATCGACATTCCGACAATATGAGCCGCTTTAATATCAAGTGCATCGAGTAAGCCCACGGTATCAGCTGCCATATCATTCAAGCTATAAGGCACCTTCACCGGCAACCCGAACAACGAATTAAGGCCTAAGCGGAAAAAACTTGGGGCTACCTCGCCCTCCATTTTATCGGTTAGCCCGATGTCTCGATTATCAAAACGTATCACTCTAAAACCACGCTCTACCAATAGCTCACACAATTCTATTGGCCATCGAATCAACTGGTTATAAAGCCCAGCTATTAGCAACACTACAGGGGCGTCGTCATCACCAAACTGTTGGTATGCCATACGTATGCCGTTAGATTGGACAAACTGTGTACCCGGCTCTTCTGTTTTATTATTGGTCACGTAGTTCTCGCCTTAAAATTTTGCCTACCGGTGATTTTGGTAAATCATTGCAAACTCTATTATACGGGGTACTTTGTAAGCCGTTAACTGTTTACGACAAAAAATTATCAACGCCCGCTCGGTAAGTTCTGGATTGGTAGACACCACAAACAACTTGACCTCATAATTCAAGGGTATAGAAAAGGCGACTTATCTAAGCCGCCTTTTACCGTTGATAGCCAATAATTCTATTGTGTTGGCAATTCCCCTGGCGCCCAGTAGTTAATTAAGTCTTTAATATAATTGCTAGAAGCACCCGATGTTGAAGCACCGAGCCCTACTTGGACGCGCGGCCCGATTAAAAAAGGCCGAGGTTGCAGATCATAAAGTGTTTCCGAAGGGTCTATTTCTGTTGCTAGCTTATTAAATTCTGATTTCAGCCAGGTTTCCTGTGCCGCGCTATAGCCATTAGTACCATAAGCTAACTGACCCACCAAACGACCATTAAGATCAAAAACACCTGAGCCACTAGCTCCACCCGAAGCAGGTAACGTGTAATGCAGCGTGGAACGCTCATCCATGTTGAGACCTATAAATGCACCTCCACTTGTCACATAGGGCCCTGATCTGAGCATCAACGCTGGATGCCCCACTGTAATTAATGGCTCACGGCGCACAAGCAGACTAGAGTCTGCAAACTGAATAGGCTCAAGATTCATCTCTTGATCTGTCCGTAAGAGCGCAACATCACCACGGTGGGCGCCCTCAACATCGTTCCAGGTTGTGTCTGTTAACAATGCTTTGTAAATGTCTCCCACATCTAGACCCGTCCGATTCACTAATCTGGCATTAACAATTTGTCCTTGGAATGTTTGAAAGGTATTTTGAGCTCCCACTGACATAAAGGTTACGCAGTGATCGTTTACAACAATCAAATTTTTACTAACAGCAAACCCAGTACATATGCATGAGTCACTGAAATCATCAGTAAGATCACCATCAGCGCAGTTAGTACAGCCATTCTGGCGAAGGTACATTACCGTGCCCTGTTTGGCCGTATCAAATGCAGAGCTATTTAATTCACTTCGTGGAAAGCCAGATACGGTAAATGCATCACCATAATCAATTACTTCATAATTTGTTGTCGCTAATGTATTTCCGCTGGCTGGCCAATTAGAGTTGCTCGTAATCACCGGTGCATCAGTATTGAGAATCGAAGCTTGTTGAGCATCATAACTCTCGATAAACGCTCGCATATCTGCACTACCCAAAGCAACCGTTGATTGATTCGGGTCAGCAAAAAACGTACTTAAAACACCAAGAGAATTTTTTCCAGGATGGGCAATTCCATAACAGTTATCGGGCGTGTCGTAGTAATCGGTCTTGATCATACCAACTACATAGCCATTGTGATTAAGAAGAGGCGCCCCGATACTACCTACATCAGACCAAAAGTCTACTGCGTAAACATCAGCTCCATCGCCACCAATATCACCAAAATAAAAATATTCATCACAATTATTAATAATTTCCGCGGTGGTGGCATGCCAACCCCCGGCGTCTCTTGCGAAGTCAGGATGGTGCAGTGTTACGATGCTTGATTCACGCGAGATATCTGTTGGGGCCAACTGCAAAACCGATGTTTGCTTCTCAATTGAATCCCAGGACGACCAATCCTCCACGAATACATTTTTATTCTTGCTACCCTTAGTTAACTTGATGATGGCAAAGTTCCCATCACTTGCGACAACCGACCCTGCACCCCAGCTGCCATCAAAGGCTTGAATGATGGGTCCAGCGCCCACTTCAAAGGTTATTCCCTGGGCACCAGAGGCCTCGAACTCATCAACCAAGGTCTGACAGGTATGAAACACCTCAGGATTAAATGGGTTTGGGTAATTTCCTCCAGCCCAAGGACGATCAGGTTTTTCTTCAAACGATGTCGTTGCGTTTACCTCGGTAATGATAAGATCTGGGGCAATAAAAAAACCTGTTCTTGGTTCTGAACTAAAACGCCAATCGATATATCCATTTTGACCGAGCATGCATGTATCGCCATAAACTTGAACGACCGCTGGAGCCGCCCATCGCGCGACTTTAGCGGGTGTATCAAGCGTACTAAAATCTATATTATCCGCTACACGATTTTGCAAATAGCCATCATACTTTTTAACAGAAAAACTTTTGTTACCATTGGAATCTTCAAAAACCTCTCCGTCAGGCCACTGATCAATAATGGTTTGCACTTTGATCGTACCGTAGTCGGATACTACTTTTGACGAAGCAGCCCTAGGTGTAAATCCTGTTCCCCCGCCACTACCATCACCCACAGTAACGTCTTGAAATCCAGCCTCATCAGTACTAAAACAAACCTCATTACCCTGCTGATCTTGGGTACATTTACTCTGATAAACAAATCTAAGCTTTTCTTCGACAGGTGGTTCCGTACCAGTAATGTGGGCAATGATCTCAGCATAATTATCTCTCGTTGCGCCTGACCCAACTACGCCATTGGTCATCGTTTCTCCTGATAATCCAAAAAGATAACGCAATAGCAACAATCCATCGGTTAGCGCATCCAGGGACCCATTACCATCTAAGTCAAATGTCTCCACCCGCTGGTCAATATAGCTCCCTATAGCCTCTGGACTAGTGACGCTTGCATTATCGGCTAGTGCACCCGCTGTCAGTGACGTACCACCCAAACCAAACTGGTGACGCAGGACTAAAAGTCCATCAGTTAACGCATCATCGTCTCCGTTTCCATCAACGTCATACTGTGACGAAACACTCACGCATGAAATCGAGCATGCCAGTAGCAACACTAGTCTCCGAAAAAATAGATTAACTAAGCCTGTTTTACTACTCATATGTAAACTCCTAAATAAGTGTTTATCAACAAAAAATGCTTTAAAATAATAGCAATAAATGATACCCATATATGAATAGATAATAACCGGCACATAGGGATATCGACAGTCCAGAATTAACATTTAGTAGAGTCGGGCTATTTATGGGGAGAGAACGAGTTGCAAATCCTTATTAGGGCCTGCAAATAGTGAAAAAAGGTAAATTAGCCCTATTTGTGACAGACATAACTCTAAATCTCGCAGTAAAAAAAGTCTAAAATAATGCTACAGACTAAGCCAATAGCACTATTATTTCGTACCTTAGTTGTAAGATCCAAGAGTGTAGTCATGTAGGTAAGAGCAATGTGATGTCTTGAAAAGGCAAAATCAAATACTACTTAATACAATTCAACTATAGTATTTCCATATAATGAAACAACCTATTCATATTGTTTGGTTTAAGCGCGACCTGCGAGTCAATGACCATGCACCCCTTGCATATGCAGTAGCTGAGGGAATATCAGTTTTACCGCTTTACGTCATTGAAGAAGAATATTGGCAGCAAGATTTTGCCTCGCGTCGACACTGGTCTTTTATTCGTGATTGCCTGTTAGACCTTCGAGAAGACACAGCAGCTCTGGGTCAACCGCTAGTGGTACGAGAAGGAGAAATTTGTGAAATTTTTCACGATATTAGTAGTAAATATATTATCAAGGGCATTTTTTCCCATGAGGAGTGTGGCAATAATTGGACCTATCAGAGGGACAAAAAAGTCATTGCATGGTGTAAAAGTAACAACATCCCTCTCCATGAGTTTCCTCATAATGGTGTAGTAAGGCGGCTGGAAAGTCGTGACCATTGGTCAAAAATACGTAACGCCCGTATGGCAAAACCACTGATTAACTCACCGGATAACATACCCGTCCTCGCGAGTGAGAGTATCGGTGAAATACCATCTGCGAATCATCCTATGTTTGGTGACACCCTGGTCGGCACCGTACAGCCTGGTGGGCGCAGAGAGGCACTAAAAATACTGGACAGTTTCTTGGCTAGGCGCTCAGTCTACTATGTCCAAAATATTTCAAACCCGGGACGATCAGGTCACTATTGTTCAAGACTCTCCGGGCATCTCACCTGGGGTTCGCTCTCAGTGCGTGAAGTGGTCAAAGCCGCCCAGGCTTTTGCGCAAACATCTGCCTTTGGACAACACGGAGAGCAAAAGCGGAGTTTTTCTGCATTTAATAATCGTCTGGCGTGGCGCTGCCATTTCATGCAAAAACTTGAAGACCAGCCCAGCATCGAATTTGAGTGCATGCACAGCGCCTATGAAGGGATACGCAAGACTCATCCTCAAACCGCCATTTATTATCAAGCGTGGGCTGAGGGACGCACAGGCTACCCGCTTATTGATGCCTGCATGCGCAGTCTCGTTCATCGCGGATGGATCACCTTTCGCATGCGTGCCATGTTAGTGTCTTTTGCCAGTTACCACCTGTGGTTAGATTGGCGGCAAACCGGCTACCATTTGGCCCGAGTATTTACCGATTATGAACCTGGCATTCACTACAGTCAGCTACAAATGCAGTCTGGCGTAACGGGCATCAATACAACACGCATTTATAACCCTATCAAGCAGTCCCAAGATCAGGACCCCAAAGGCCAGTTTATTCGTCAGTGGGTGCCAGAATTGAGGAACGTGTCTGACATGTGGATTCATGAACCCTGGAAAATGAGCTCGGCGCTACAGCAGAGGGCCAGTTGCCTGATTGGTGAAGACTATCCAGCGCCTATAGTAGAAAACGCCTCTGCCATCAAAGCGGCGCGCTTGGGCCTGAGTGCGGCTCTTACCCAAGCGGACTATCGCCAAGAGGCGAATCAAATCTTTGACAAACTAGGCAGCCGTCAGCGTCAAAAAAAACCAGCAATATCCAAAGTAGACAGCAGTCAACTCTCGCTTTTTAACTAAAGCGCTGCACGCCAATAAGTGCTCCTAGATCAAGGCAGTACAATATTAAAGCTATCATTCGACTCTCCCAGTAATGAGAAGAACCTTAGTAATTTTAGCGTACTGCCCTCAATTGATAACTGGTCAGAGGTAATGATATCGGTAATACCTACTTCACCCACCAAAACATCAACGAACATTGCCTGCGTTATTTTGATACTGGTATCTGCAGTGCTGTCAAAGGGTGCATCTTGATAGTGCATAACCGAGTTTCTTATGGTCAACACAAAGTTTTGATTTCGCTCGGTAAACAATATGTTGAGCTTAAGTGCCTCTCCTTCTGCTTTTTCGGCATCTAAAGTTACTGATAGGGCCTTCATAAACTCTATAGGAGGGACTTCCTGTAAAAATGCTTTTGAGTTAATCTTTAGAAATTGCTCTTTTACCTTTCCTGCGATTAATTCAGCGGCTCCGGATAGATAGATATCTCGCCACGGACCGGATTCAGCTTGATAGCCCATCTGACGATAGGCTTCGGCCAGCATTTCGCGTGCTGCCACGTTGTCTGGGTCAGCAAACACTAAGTGATTAAGAACCTCAGCCACCCAACGGTACTCACCCTCGGCCATCGATTTACTAGTACGTTCAAGAATTGCCTCAGAACCACCCATAGCGTCAACGTAACGCTGCGCAGACTTTTCTGGCGGTAATGGGTTCAAATTTGCAGGGTTGCCGTCATACCAGCCAAAATAATGCTGATACACCGCCTTGCTATTGTGGCTCAACGTTCCATAGTAGCCTCGAACATGAAAATTCTTTGCCAAACTCTTAGGCAACTCCAACTTTTCAGCGATCTCTCGAGGGGTATACCCTAAATTGGCCAACCGTACAGTTTGGTCGTGGGTAAATTTGTACATGTCCTGTTGCTGTTGCATTTGAACGATAATCCGGTCATGCCCCCACGTCGGCCAATGATGACTATTAAATAACACCTCAACATCAGTTAGTCGATCAATAGATTGCCCAATATAATTACTCCAAAGCAGTGCGTCACGAACTTTAGCGCCGCGTAAAGTGAGAACATTGTGCATAACATGGGACAGAATTTCGGCGCCACAAAAAGCGTTCCACTGCGGTAGATAAAACGTTAACTCCGCCGGTGCCTCTGAGCCTGGCATGTTAAAGAATTCAAAGTCCACACCATCAACCGACATATTTATTTGCGGCTTATCAATAATGACCGACGGACGAACAATAGAGAGCGAGCCGAATACCACCTGCTTGCCCAAACCACTGTCAACATGACCGGTTATTGAATGATCTAATGAGTCGCCAAACATGTAGCTACCGCGGCGTGTCATAGCAGGTCCGGCAATAAGGTTTTCGCTAGTCGCCTCTTCAATAAACCCTACCGGCGCAATGATAGGAACGCCCTCCGCTTTAGCGTCTTGCGCATTAGTTATCGCTAAAATACCCCCAAAGTGATCGACATGACTATGGGTAAAGATCACGCCGGTGACCTTAATTTGACCCAGGTGCTGTTCCGCAAACTCCATGGCCACAGTGGTAGTTTCTAGCGTTGTTAACGGATCGACCACAATCCATCCATTATCGCTTTTAATGAGTGTTGTATTGGCCAGATCAAAGCCGCGTAGCTGGTAGATACCTTCTTTAACCTTAAACAAACCTCGAATATTATTAAGCTTTGCCTGTCGCCACAGACTCGGGTTAACCGTATCGGGGGCTTCACCAGAAACAAAACCATAGGATCCAGGGTTCCACATGATATTGCCCTGCTGATTAACCAGTTCACTATCTGGCGCAAGGGCCACTAACCCTCTCTTGGCATCGATAAAATCTTGCTGGTCGGTGAAGTCCAAGCTCTCTGCCACACGTTTATTGCTCTCGATGGTATGGGTGCTGGCCTGGATATTTTCTTGTTTTGGTGGTTGCACCGATTGTTCACAGCCAACAAGTAACAAGCCCGCTAGGATTACAAGTTTAGTACTCAAAAGTCTGGTTTCAATTAACATTACAAAGGGACCTCAAGGATTTTAGGGTAATAAAAAACACCGCCTCAACGGTATCAAGACGATGTTTCTAATGACGGTATCCAGCTGACTAGACGACTTCGAATAATCCCGCTGCGCCCATTCCACCGCCCACACACATAGTGATCACAACGTACTTTTCACCGCGGCGTTTGCCTTCCATCAACGCGTGTATAACCATGCGAGCGCCACTCATACCAAAGGGGTGTCCAATAGAGATGGCACCACCATTGACGTTTAGTCTCTCCATAGGAATACCGAGCTTATCGCGACAGTAAAGTACCTGTACAGCAAATGCCTCATTGAGTTCCCACAAACCGATATCATCAATATTCAAACCATTACGTTTGAGTAATTTGGGGATCGCAAAAACTGGACCAATACCCATCTCATCAGGCTCACAACCAGCAACTGCCATTCCTCTATAAATACCCAGTGGCTCAATATTACGCTGTGAGGCCAAAGTACCCTCCATGAGGACAACTGCGGCTGCACCATCAGAAAGCTGTGATGCATTACCTGCAGTGATCGTACCGCCATTGCGAACTGAGTTTAGGCCAGAAAGATTCTCAATCTTGGTACCGGGACGATTTCCTTCATCCTTCTCAAGAGTCACTTCTTGTTTGGTCACTTCGCCTGTTTCACGGTTTGTGACCAGCTTGGTTGCAGTTACAGAAACAATTTCATCAGCAAAAAGCCCTGCTTCTTGGGCTGCAGCTGTTCGTGTCTGGGACATAAGAGCATATTCATCCTGCGCTTCACGAGAGATATTGTAACGCTTTGCAACAGTCTCTGCGGTGTCCAGCATCGGCATATGAATCAGCGGTGCATGCTTCATCGCCAATGGGTCAGCAACCCGATGGGCATTGAAGTGCTCATTTTGAATCAAACTAATGCTTTCACATCCGCCGGCCAAAATCACTGGAGAGCCGTCATGAATAATCTGCTTGGCACCCGTGGCAATAGCCATAAGACCTGAGGAACACTGACGATCAATGGTCATGCCAGAGACCGTCACTGGTAGACCAGAAGCCATAGCCACTTGCCGACCCAAGTTCATAGTTTGCGTACCCTGTTGCATTGCCGCGCCCATAATGCAGTCATCAATCTCTGCTGGATCAATTCCGGCACGCGAAACTGCGGCATTCACGGCGAAAGATGTCATTGATGGAGATTCGAGGTTATTAAACGCTCCCCGAAACGCCTTACCAATGGGGGTGCGCGCTGCTGATACAATTACCGCTTCTTTCATTTTAGGCTTCCTTTTTTGACCCTGTTTTAATGGCAACTATCCCTGAAGAGCAGCCATGGCTTTCATTACAAACTTTTCAGTCTGCTTACCACCGGACTCTAACGCCTTTTGATTGGAGTCATCTGACAGCTCATCCCATCTAGCAACAATTGCATCAGGATTTTGGCTTTCTACTGGCATGAAAATACCATCGGTCTCATACATGCTTGCAGTTGCATAACCACCGGCTCCGGCACACAAAATCGTCCGAGTAGGCGCTTTTTTATCACACAGTACAATTGCTCCAGCGGTAACTGCTTCAGCGGTCATTAGCTCTAACATAGCCGGTGGCAAAAGATCTTCGGTCATGCGAGTACCTGCGGTAGGCGCCAGTGCGTTAACATGGATGTTGTTTTTACCACCCTCAAGAACCAGTGTATTCATAAAGCCAAGGACTGCCATTTTGGCCGCGCCATAGTTAGTTTGCCCAAAGTTACCATACATTCCACTGGATGACGTTGTCATGACGATGCGGCCATAATTCTGTTCGCGCATAATGTCCCAAACAGCTTTGGTGCAATTGACTGATCCCATCAGATGAACATCTATTACCAATCGGAAATCTGCCAAATCCATTTTGCTAAATGACTTGTCCCGTAAAATACCGGCGTTGTTAATGAGGATATCCACACGGCCCCACTTATCCATCGCCTGCTTGACCATGTCTTCAACTTCATCAAACTTAGCAACATTAGCTCCATGAGCAAACGCTTGTCCACCGGAGGCTTCGATCAAACCAACCACTTCCATAGCAGCATCTGATGAGGCTCCGGTGCCGTCACGCGCACCGCCTAAATCGTTGACCACAACTTTAGCGCCGCGTGCGGCCAATGCCAACGCATGTGAGCGCCCAAGGCCATTGCCTGCGCCAGTTACTATTGCTACTTGTCCTTCAAAATTAATACTCATTGCCTACCTCTTTGTCTAACATAGTGTATTTATAAAATTAATTAGCCATCTGAACGCTTAACCACTCAGCTACCAATGCAGGCTTGTCTCCACCCTCAATTTCAACTGTAATGTTCATTTTAAAATCGTACTGACCGGGGCGTTTCTCGGTAATCTCCATAACAGTCGCATGACAGCGAATTTTACTACCAACTCGCACAGGCGCGACAAACCGTACCTTATCAAAACCTTTGTTAACGCCCATATAAATGCCTTCAATCAACAGATTGTAGCTCTCAGAAAAATAAGACAGCATAGACAATGTCAAAAACCCATGGGCTATGGTCCCACCAAATGGTGTATTTGCAGCGGCAACGGGATCTATATGAATGAACTGACGGTCAAGCGTGCACTCAGCAAACTCGTTGACTTGCTCTTGAGTGACTTCAAACCAAGGTGTGGGCTCGCAGACGTGTCCAATATACTGTTGAATGTCCGTTTTTTTAATCATCTGTGGCATTATACTTTCCCTCTTTTAGTGTAAATAAAAATCCCTGAAAACCGCTGTAAGCTTGGATGAATACAACATTCAAACCACCAAACATTGGCGTGAAAACGCAAAAAATAAGCAAGGGATGTTATCACAAAAATGTGTTTAGTCGCGCTGTAATGTTGACTATGGGGTCTTATTACAAACATGTTCAAACAGTGTAGCGACGTTCTTTTTGAGCGCGCTCTAGAAATACTTAGTATTTGTCATAGCATGCTCTTAGGGACATAAACAATAATAGTAAGGATCTTAGACACTAAGAAAAACTTGAGGGCGTAGTCCGCCACCAATGTGTCTCTAATCAAAGTTTTAGCAACGTTAACGATGGAGTTTATTAAAAGACACTCTACGCAAGTCAGAAACGCTGCCGTGCAGGCCTTATGCGCAGAAACAGAGTGGAGAGCACATACAGCAAGGTTCGCAACAGTGCCTTCGGAGCGGCTAAGAGGCAGTGTTGTGTTACCTGACCTGGCATCTCGCCAAATGGGTGTTTAGCGGTCTAAGAGCCACCCAAGAGGACAAAATCTTGGGTGGCAATCATGCCGTATATGTGAGTCCTAACAACCGTAGTGCTGGCCTTTATTTACACCAAATGTTCTCTAAAACATAGCGCTAGTCAGCGCCATGCATCATTTTGGTGATCACGGGCGATATAAGCAACATGACTACAGAAATACCAAGGGCAATAAAACCAACCTGAGAGTAAACCTCTATATAACCGGCCTTTGCGGCTGCCACATTAGTCATTTGCCCGCCTATAGTTTCAGCACCAGTGGTACGTGCAATAATGCCTGCAAGGAAGTTAGACAATCCTGAATACAGGAACCAAGCACCCATCGTCATCCCGACAATTCGCGCTGGCGCCAACTTGGTTACCGCAGACAAGCCAACCGGCGATACCATTAACTCGCCCATTGTATGAATCCAGTAAATCAAGAAGATAAATAGAACAGGGGTTAGCCCTACGTCGCCGGAGCCTTTCATGCCGGCCACCAGCGCCAAGAAGCCAAGGCCTGCCATAGCAACGCCCAATGCAAATTTAACCGGCGTTGAGGGGTTTAAGTCTCGTTTAGCTAGCCAAATCCAAAGCCAGGCCACCAAGGGAGCAAATATAAAGATATAACCCGCATTAAGTGACTGGAACACTGGACCCGGTACAGACCACCCAAAAATTGTTCGATCAACCAGACGCGCAGTCAGTAAATTTAGTGAAGATCCCGCTTGCTCAAACAACGCCCAAAAGGGAATTTGAGCGAGCATAAAGTAAATGGCGGCCAACATTCGCGAACGTTCATCACCGTGTAGTTTGGTCAGCGAGTAACTCACCATACCCACTAGCATGATAATACCAATAGGGCCCAAAATCCCGCCGACGAGTTCTTCGTTCATGACCAATAGCATGGAAACGGCAATAATGGCTAAGCCGACTAGATAACACATCCATTCGACATTAATAAATAAAAATACCTTTTCTTTTAGCTTTTCAACGGACGGGGGCTCGGCCTTACCCTCTAGCCAGCTCTGGCAAGACAAGAAAACCACTAAGCCAACCAACATACCTATACCTGCAAGACCAAAACCGTATTTCCAGCCGTGCACAATACCTAAATAACCGCAGAAAATTGACGCCAAAAACGCGCCCATATTAATACCCATGTAAAAAATCGTAAAACCAGAATCTCGGCGTGAATCACCAAAACCATAAAGCGAGCCAACAATTGTTGAAATGTTCGCTTTAAGAAAACCAACCCCGGCAATTAACAAAGCCAGGGAAAGATATAGCATGTTTAGATAACCCTCTTCAGTCTCAACGCTCATCGTAAATTGGTCGCGAGGGATAACAGCTGGCAAGCCAACAATTTCAGGCTCTGTGATCAACATATCGGTTTCGGTGAAGGTGACATAAGATGTCCCTAACTCAGAAATAATCATCTGTTTTGCATCACCACCCCGTGCATCTAGGGTAATTTGGTACTGAGTGTCCTGATAGTCCAGCAATTGCTTAGAACCGCTGCCCTCAAAGGTCATGCCGAAGTGACCCAAGGTTAATAGGATTGCCCCAAAGGTTACTGCTTTTCGTGCGCCAAGATAGCGATCGGCCAGTGACCCACCAATAATGGTCATGACATAGACCAGCGCCGTGTACGCACCGTAGAGCAGACTAGAACGTTCGTCCGAAAAAAGAAAATGTTGCGTCAGATAGACCACAAGTAAACCGCGCATGCCGTAATAGGAAAAGCGCTCCCACATTTCAGTCAAGAACAAAATCACCAACCCACGAGGATGTCCCATGATGGTTTTTTCGTTCAGTAATGTGTTATCTGTTTGCGGTGTATCCATAACTTAAATCCCTGCGCTAAATAATGAGTTAGTGTGATTAATGAGTTAAAAACTTAACTACGCTCTAAATTGTGCGAAACTTTAGCATAGTCTAACGCAGGCTGTAACCGTCCTATTTTAGGGTGCTGACTCTGGCTGATATTGATAATAGCCTTCAAACGGAATCATAAGGTGGGCATAGTCTGACCCTTTAAACATTTGGTAGGGGGCTCCAGTTTTAAAATCAGTTGAAAACTTAGCAATCGTTATTGGATCCTTGGGCATAAGCATTAAATGTGGGCCAGATTCAATCCAATGACCATGCTTCATGGCCATACTCTTATCACCACCAGGCATACTATTGTCTTCTCCAGTATCACCGTGGAGCATCCAAATATACGCATCTCTCTCCATCATCGGCTTGGTGCCCGCCATGTAGGCCGCAGCCCATTTAAAACCCTCTTCGTCGGCGCAGAGCGCAAACGCATGATGTGCTGTTTTAAAGCCATCTTTTGGCATAGGCTTTGTAGCGGTGCAAGTCCAGCCATTATTACCCTCTCTTAAAACCTGGCCATTACCGCCTACAATTGTGGCGAAATCGCCAATAAATGAGGGTGCGGCTGAGGAGTATGCTGAAATCTGCCATTCTGCGGAAGCGTGAGATACGCTATGATTGGCGGCTATAGCTATGTTAGATATCATAAATATTGAGAATAAAACTACCATTGCGCGTAAGTTCATAATAATCTCCACTGGTTGTGAAAAGCTGTAAGCTTTGAAGCTAGTTTTTGTCAAAACGAAATTATGACAAAAAGTATAACCGCAGTATGCTATGAGATATTAAATAGACAACAGGACAGTTATGAAGACACTCAGCCCGGCCATGTCAGTATTTTTGGCTCAAAAACCAGACTTTCTCAAATTACTTGGCTTTAAAGACTACTGGTTTGATGAGCCCTCTCAGATCTATCACTGTACCTTTGAGCCCTCCCTCGCGCTCACGCATTCCAACGGCACCATAGTTCAGGGTGGCTTTATCGCTGGTATGCTAGATTCAGCAATGGCACAGCATGTTCTTCATGCCCATGACTTCACGGTGAATCCACTGACCCTAAACTTAGACATTACCTATCTTCTATCGTGTCGGCCAGCGCCAGTTGAGCTTCGCGCAAAGATCCTTAAAATGGGTAAAAGTATCGCATTCACTAGTGCCGAAATGTTTCAGGACAATAAACTAATTGCAACCGCCTCTGCTACTAATAAGCTAGTTAAAATAAAAATTAATTGATTTATATCATATATTTATGCCAATTAATTAAAGTAGAGTATTAGATATTAATATTTATAAAGGCTATAGAAGAGATACCGGTTTTGTGTGCTTTGGCACCAAATGTAAACCGAATGGCACCAATTAAAAAGACCTACAATTAACCGAGCTATAAGGTTGTCGTAGCGACCATGAAGGAGCAACAAAATGACTAACATCCAAGCAACCGAGCATAACGCCAGCGAAAACGCAGAACTAGCTGACTTCCGAAGAGGCGTCATTGACTGGATCAAGCACAACACCCCTGCTGACCCCGGCTTTTTACTACCACAAACATTTATGGAAGTTGGTTCAGAGCAGGTATTAGAGTTTCTACGCGAGTGGCAGCACAAGGTTTGGTCGTCAGGCTACTTAGGCATGGCATGGCCTAAGCAATACGGTGGTGGCGGTATGCCACGTATTTATCAGCAAATTGCTGACCAAGAAATGAAACGCGCCCGCGTACCGATCTGCTTCAACGTCATTGGGTTAGGCTGGGCTGGGCCACTTATTATTGATACCGGTACAGACTTTGAAAAAGAAACCTACCTTAAGGGTATTCTCACCGGAGAGGATATATGGTGTCAGGGGTTTTCTGAGCCTAACCATGGCTCTGACTTAGGTAGCATCCAAACACGTGCAGAGCGTGATGGTGATGAATACATCATCAATGGTAGTAAAATTTGGACCACCATGGGCAACTATGCCAAGTACATGATTTTACTGGCACGCACAGATGCGCAGGCTGAGCGCCGTTATAACGGTCTATCGTTCTTCCTATCGCCCATGAACGTAGCTGGAGTAACTACCTCTCCTATTCAAAAACTAACCGGTGATTATGGCTTTACCGAAACCTTTTTTACCGACGCACGGATTCCTGCCAGATGTTTGATGGGCGAAGAGGGTCACGGCTGGCGCATCGCCATGCAAACGCTACAGTATGAGCGCGGGGCCGAAGCCGGTGCTGCCGGTGGCGTATCGATTCTCTCCACCGTAATGAACGACTTGCTGCGTATCGCTAAAGATGTGGAGCGTGATGGTCAGCCAATCATGCAAGACCCAGTAACACGCGATAATTTAGTGAAGTTTTTAATTGAAGAACACGCGCTATATTTGGGTGAAAATCGCGTTAAGATTCCTGCATTATGTGCTGACTATCCTAACTCACTTGCATTATCGACTAAACTCCGCGGCACAGAGTTCTTCCGGCGTATGCGCCAATACTCTCTGACACTACAGGGTGCATCAAGCGCTCTGTATGTTGGTGATGAAGACGCGGTTGAAGGCGGTTTTTGGCAGCGCGCCTATATGAATAATTTCTCTACCACCATTGGCGGCGGTACTAGCCAAATCCAAGCCAATATCATCGGTGAGCATGTGCTCGGCCTACCCAAGGACTAGAGGAACCTATTATGACCAGAACAGCAAATCTCTCAATAGCGTTTAGTGACGAACAAGCGATGATTATGGACAGCGCCAAAGCATTTTGTCGGGATAATTCCGATAAAAGCGCAGTGCGCGCCCTACTTAAGAGTGACCGAGGCTTCGATGCTGAGATATGGAGCCAAATGGTCGAGCTTGGCTGGACTGGGCTTGCCCTGCCTGAAGAGCATGGCGGCTCACAAATGGGTATTGGTGCAACCATTCCTCTCGTTGAGAGCATGGGCCGATACATGTTGAGTACTCCCTTCATCTCTACAACCATTGTTGCCCAGGCTATTATGCGGGGCGGCAGCACAGCACAGCAGGCCAAGTGGCTACCCAGCATAGTTGAGGGGACCATTGGTACTATGGCCTTGTTAGACAACGAAGACTGGGGCTTCAGTAACACTAGCTGCACTCTTACCGCCAAAGGCGATGGCTTTGAGCTGCACGGAAAAAAACTATTGGTAAGCGATGCCGAGGTTGCTGACTTTTTCTTAGTTCTAGCCAACCATGATGACGTATTGAAGCTCGTGGTTGTTGAGGCTTCTCAGCTGGCCGCTGGCGCAATTAGCCGCAAAACACTGGTGGATGAGACCAAACGCGCAGCTAATGTAGATTTTAGTGGGGTTAGCGTCGCTGCTGAAGCAGTACTTACCAGCGGTATGCAAGTGCTCCCAGATGTTCGCCTGATAGGCGCATTGTTAATCGCCGCAGAGGCCACTGGCTGCGCCGCTGCTGCACTTGACACTGTGGTTGACTACCTTACGACGCGAAAGCAATTTGGTCGTCTTATAGGGTCTTATCAGTCCCTTAAGCACCCAACGGTAGATATTCTTATTCAAATGGACTCGGCAAGGACCTTCATCTACCACGCAGCTACTCTAATTACAGATGGTGCACTGGACAAAGATACCGACATTGCATGTCGAATGGCTAAAACCCAAGCAGCAGAGGCATTGTCCTTTGCAGGTGACCGTGCAGTGCAATTTCATGGCGGCATGGGGTTCACCTATGACTGCGACGCCATGCTGTATATAAGACGGGCTCAGTGGTCACAACACCAATATGGCGACCCCCAGCATCACCGGAAACATCTCGCCGAATTACTGCTCGACTAAACCATGTATAAGCAATCTCAGCCGCTGTTGATTGCGCTGATCAAGATTGCTTATTTTAGTTCTCACCCGCTACGCTAAATCAACTGATGGCTAAGAGTACTGACACGCTTAGTCATCAGTTGCATGTTTGAAATAGGATTTATGGCGTGCCACTTTAGTGGTCAGACATTAATAGCCTAGACTTTTAAAATGTGTTTTTCCGCTGCATATCTTGGGGGACGGACGCAGAGCAAGGACAAAATAAAACACTAGTTTAACTATTAATAAAGCTAGATTATGATTAGGACGTCCGACAACCACCTCAACAATTTGATTACAACAGGAAATAACATGGCCGTTTACATTATTGCTAGATTTACCATTCATGATCGCAGTCAGTATGACCTGTACGAGAGTGGCTTTGCAGAGGTGTTCAAAAAGTTTGATGGCAAGATGCTCAGTGTTGATGAAGAGCCCATGCTATTGATGGGTGAGTGGGAGGATACGCGTTCTGTGATTATAGAATTCCCGTCTAAAACCAGTGCTTTAGCATGGATGACATCTGATGAGTATCAAGCGATAGCTAAACATCGTGATGCTGGAAGTACCGCAAACTCTATATTAGTGCAGGGGATTGGATAATTTAAACGCAATGCGTTAGGCAGTTACTACACCTCATGTCCAACTTAAAATAGGCAGTGAGCATGGTCGAGCTAAAGGTTTCACCCGCCAACAAAATTGCCTATGGCATTGGCTCAGTCGCCTTTGGTATCAAAGGCAATGGCTTTGATTACTTTTTATTGCTTTTTTATAGTCAAGTCATGGGCGTTGATGCCTATTTAGTGGGCCTGGCACTTTTAATTGCGCTAGTGGTTGATGCCTTTAGTGACCCTCTGATTGGCTATTTATCTGACAACACACACCATCGATGGGGGCGGCGGCATCCCTTTATGTATGCGGCCGCGATACCCGTAGCAGTCGCCTACTTTTTTGTCTGGAACCCTCCAGCAAGCTTAAGTGGCAATGATCTGTTTCCGTATATTTTAGGGCTGGCTATTCTGGTCCGTACCATGATCACTGCATTTGAAATACCCAACTCTGCCTTAGTCGCAGAAATGACTAATGACTACGATGAACGCACTAGCATACTGAGTTATCGTTACTTTTTCGGTTGGGCTGGTGGAACAATCATGGGATTTTATGCCCTCACCTATTTGCTAGTCCCCACAGCAACAATTACTAATGGATTATTTAATCTCCAAGGTTTTGGCCAAATGGGGCTAGTTTCATCAGTTGTAATTTTTATTGCCATCATGGCGTCATCTCTGGGCACTCATAGTTTTATACCACACCTAAAGCAGGCACCGCCCAAGAGTAAAATATCAATTAGTCGAATCTACAAAGATATTTTCGAAACGCTTTGGAATCGCTCGTTTGTTGCGCTTTTTGCCGCTGCATTGTTCGGAGCGATTGGTACCGGCATAGCTACTGGGCTATCACACTATATAAACTCATTTTTTTGGGGTTTTTCTACTGTTCAGCTGGGACAAATTTCTCTATCGGTAGTGCTCTCTGCAATTATTGCGCTATTAATCACACCAGCCATTTCTAAGCGCTTTGGCAAAAAAAATACTGCTATTACTCTTGGTCTTTTGGCCTTTACTATTTTGCCTGCAACTATTGTTCTGCGACTGTTTGACTTAATGCCCGACAATGGCGACCCGGTTCTATTTCCAATGATGCTAATCATTACCATCATCGATGTGAGTTTAATTATTTCCTATCAGACGCTGGCTACATCCATGATTGCCGACTTGGTTGAGCTTAGTGAAGTAAAGACAGGACGTCGGTCTGAAGGTGTGTTCTTTGCCTCAATGACCTTTGTTAAAAAGTGTGTTCAAGGCTTTGGTGTAGTCATGGCTACCACAATATTAACTATTGCTAACTTCCCGGTGTCAGTTGCACCTGCAAATGTCCCGACAGACGCCCTATTCCGCTTGGGCGCGCTCTATGTACCCGCCGTTGTGACGGTATGGATGCTTATGATTCTGTGCATTTCCTTTTACCAAATTGATCGCAATAAACACAACGCAAATCTTGAACTTCTGGCGGGTGATGATCAAGGCAAGGCTACTCTGTAAAATCTAGTTTTGGGCTGAGATTACACTACCTACAACGGTCACGCGCCAAAGCTGTGCATGTACATCATTCCACAGAATCGCTATG
>CALDQM010000098.1:0-25503 GCA_937911225.1 uncultured Cellvibrionales bacterium | reverse complement strand
ACCATTATCCCACCGCAGGTGTAGTGAGCCGCTGGGACCACGGGGATTGGATCAGTTGTTATATCGATACCAAAGCTTAGGCATTGCTCATAAACGGTCGGAAAGTGCTCAATAATAAAGTCTGATGGTTTATGGCTAATATCAAGATAAAGGCAATCACTTCCCAGTCTCTTCATTTCATGATCGATTGCTCGAGCTACAACATCTCGCGGCGCAAGCTCTGCATCGGGATGAAAATTATTCATAAAGGCACTACCATCAGGTAGACGCAGTACAGCGCCTTCTCCGCGTAAGGCTTCGGTAATGAGAAACGACTTCGCTTTGGGGTGATACAAACACGTCGGATGAAATTGATTAAATTCCAAGTTGGCTACTCGGCAACCTTTACGCCATGCCATGGCAATGCCGTCGCCGCTTGCACCATCTGGATTACTGGTGTACAGGTACGCTTTACTAGCGCCACCCGAGGCGAGGATGACACTCTTGGCATGAAAAAGCGCTATGACAGATGTCTTAATATCTAGTAGATAAGCGCCAGTGCATCGGATCTTACGAGAGTTTTTGTCTGCTTGAGTGACTAAGTCAACGGCACAATGCTGCTCAAAAATATCAATATTTTCAGCGGCAATGACTTGTTCCACCAGGGTACCGGTCACTTCTTTCCCGGTTGCGTCTGCTGTGTGAAGGATTCGACGGTGACTATGGCCTCCTTCTTGCGTGAGGTGATAATTCTGCTGATCATTTTCTCGAGTGAAGGCGACGCCTTGTTCTATCAGCCATCTTACTGCATTAGGACCATTCTCAACGACGAAGCGAACAGAGTCTTCATGGCATAAGCCGGCACCCGCAACGAGAGTGTCGGCTACATGTGCATCTGCACTATCGTTTTCGTCAAACACAGCCGCTATGCCGCCCTGTGCCAGCCAGGATGCTCCACCTTGTAGAGAAACCTTGCTGATTAGAGCCACCCGCAGGTGCTTGTCAAGTTGCAATGCACTGGTCAGGCCAGCAGCACCACTGCCAATAATTAGAACGTCATAAATATGATTTTGCTTCATTGCTTTGCCACACAGATCCGTTGGGCCATGATAATATAAGATTTTAAATCAAGCGAACTTAAAGAACAGTTAGCGGTCTGTATTTAGACGTTGGCGAATGATTTATTTAGTTTGCTTCATCAAGTTTACTCAAGAGTTACAAAAACGGATTACAGAATGGTCGAAAAAAAAGCGCAACCATCGGATGAGCAGTTGGTGGTTAGAGTACAAAAAGGCGATAAAAGAGCGTTTGACCTGTTAGTGTTAAAGTATCAGCAGAAAGTGCACTCTATTGTAGGTAGATTTGTTCGTGATACTGATGAGGTCGCCGATGTTGTCCAGGAGTCTTTTATAAAGGCATATCGGGCGATACCTAATTTTCGTGGTGATAGTCAGTTTTATACCTGGTTGTATCGTATCGCCGTAAACACGGCAAAAAATTACTTAGTTTCAAGAAGTCGACGTCCGCCAGCCTCAGATATCGATGTGGCTGATGCCGAATATTACTCAGGCAGTGATTATCTAAAAGATTTAGGTACCCCAGAGAATAATCTTTTTAGAGATGAGTTAGAGGCAGTTATTATTAAGGCAATAGCCGACTTACCGGAGGATCTGAGAACAGCGGTCACATTGAGAGAATATGAAGGGCTTAGTTATGAGGGAATTTCTGAAATTATGGATTGCCCCGTAGGGACTATTAGATCGCGTATTTTTCGTGCCAGAGAGGCAATTGATGCGCATGTTTTAAAATTACTAAATACTGATTAGTCTTTTGGTGAACCTTTTTGCTAAGAGTTGGTCATAAAGTGGGTATATTGAACAGTTGTCAATTTGAGAGGCATAAAAATGAGCCAGTATGATGAATATCTAGGAGAGTCTTTGTCTGCGTTAATGGACGGAGAAGCCAGTGATTTGGATACTCGCAGAGTACTCAAGGAGCTAGCCTTGGAAGATAGCCAAAATGCCATGCTGATGCGTGACAAATGGCGGCGATATCAGAGCGTTTCCTCGGTGATGAAAGGTGATGTAGTCTCCAAGGTTGACTATTCTGTAGACATTACTCGTGCCATTGCAGAGGAAGCCATCTTTAAGGTGAATCCTCTAGTAAAGATTCTCAGTTCGTCAGGTCGACTCGCAATCGCAGCATCAGTAGCTTTGGTCGCAGTTTTAGGGGTTCAGCAGTTTAATCTACCAGCTGAGTCAACTGATCAGGCCGCCGGTTTTGCCTACATAGACGAAACGTCGGTTGAAGGCTTAGTTGGGCCCGCTAATCAGCTCCCCGCAGGATGGACAATGTCTGAGGAGTTGCAGGTACGTACGGTGAGTGCAGATAGTGTTGAGAAAGACATTTACTCTGAGGAGGATGCTCGTGCATACCTCGCTTATGTTTTGGCTAAACATGCCTCCAAGGCACCCTATGTTCGTAGTCAAGGAATGCTGCCCTACGCTCGCATGGAAACGCGTACAACAATAACGGATCAGGAATAATTATTAGTCGTGACTCATTTATTTAGTATAAGAGTGTTCAAAATGGCGGTTTTTATGACCGCCATTTTTGTTTCTGTGCCAGTATTGGCTCAGCAAAGTAAAGAAGCCTACGAGTTAGTCGAAGGCATGATTGATGCTTCAAAAACCTTAAACTACTCTGGGTTGGTAACGTATGAAAAGGCAGGACGGTTAAAGACCTCCAAAATCCTTCATCTGAATCGAGAGGATGGCACCTTTGAACAACTCACTCATTTGGATGGCCCTGCAGGTCAGTTTTCATGGCGAAGAACCAGCGGCGATTGCGAGTTGGACACTACGCAGGACAAAAAAGCGGACTTGTTATCAACCCTTACTAGTAGTGGCTTTGAGCGCCTCAAAGCCAGCTATACCGTGGAAATAAGGGGGCAGTCTCGAGTGGCTGGTCGAGAGGCTACTACGCTCTTATTGAAGCCCAAAGATAGTTTTCGTTTACCCTATTTTGTGGCAATTGATAATCAATCTAATCTTATGTTGATGTCGGTGATATTGAGTCTGGCTGGAAAACCATTAGAACGGTTCCAATTTGTTGAAATTGAAGTAGGGGGTGACCTAGATTCAATAACTGTGGGTGATGCGGGGATTAATGCCGAAGTTTCTTGTGATGCTGGCTCCAAGCCGCAACCTTTAGGGGATTGGACTGTCGGTTGGATTCCCCCTGGTTTCCTTTTGATGGACTCTGAAAAAGAGCCAATAATAGGAGAGAGTATTCTGAGTTTTTCTGATGGATTATCAGCCTTTACGGTGTTCATAGAATCTGTGCAAATGAGTAAAAAAATTCCACCCTTTACCTTTAGTCAAGGCGCTACTGCGGCAGTGAGTGCTAAGCTAAAAAACGAGGAGGATGAATTTACAGTTTCGGTGGTTGGAGAAATTCCAGCTGATGCCGCCAAAAAAATTGCTCAATCGGTTAGTCATACATCTAAACTGCGTAACCTTCCGTAAAAAACTGGAGGTGAGTGAATGATTTTTGAATCAGGAATCGTTGTCAGCAGAGCAGATAAAAGCGTGATGGTTGAAACTATTCAAAAGACCGCGTGCGACAGTTGTTCCGCGCAGCCAGGTTGTGGTCATTCTGTGCTTTCAAAACTTACCGGCAATTCTGTTCAGATTAGAGTCCTAATGGGCGACTTCAAAGTAAATGAGGTCAATCTGGGTCAAGCAGTGACGATTGGGATCCCTGATCATGTGGTCGTTAAAGGGTCTCTGTTTGTTTATCTGGTGCCGTTATTTGGGGCCTTGATAGGTGCTTGGACCATGGGTTCTGTCGAGAAAAGCGTAACCATGGATTTGATGAGTATTATGGGAGCGCTGATCGGGTTGGTAAGTGGTGGAATTTTCGTTCGTTCGCGCAGTCAAAAGAGTCAGGATAAGAGCGAAAATAATCCTGTCCTATATGACGTCGGTAGTACACCTAGTCTGGTTACAGTGCCTAGTTGATTTTCATGCAAAATTTTATTGGAGTGTTCAGTGCTTAAAAAAGTAATCTTAATTTCCTGTTTATTGGCTTTCTGTAATACCAATGCTTACGCGAGCTTGCCTGACTTCACTGTGCTAGTCGAAGAAGTGGCTCCTGCCGTCGTCAAGATAAATACCGTGAGTAAGGCTACACCCAAGGCTGAGCAGCCGCGAATACAGGGACAGATGCCAGAAATCTTTCGGGAGCTACTCGAAAAGCGCCAGCGGCCGGCTCGCCCCTCTAGGACGATGGGGTCTGGTTTCGTAATCTCTGCTGATGGCTATATTTTGACCAATCATCATGTAGTGGACCAAGCCGAAGAAATTCAGGTTCAGTTTGCAGATCGCAGCGAATATACCGCTACGGTTGTGGGCTCAGACAGACGTTCAGATTTAGCATTACTTAAAATTGAGGCTACCGATTTACCCAGTCTTGAATTTGCCGACTCTGATTCGATCAAGGTTGGGGCTTGGGTACTCGCGATTGGTTCTCCCTTCGGGCTTGATTATTCGGTGACAGCCGGAATTATTAGCGCTATTGGCCGCAGTCTTCCCACTGAGCAAGGCGAAAATTATGTGCCTTTTATTCAAACGGATGTGGCTATTAATCGAGGCAACTCCGGTGGTCCTCTTTTTAATCTGGACGGTCAGGTAGTGGGTATAAATTCTCAGATTTATTCTCCTACGGGCGGCTCGGTGGGGTTATCTTTTTCGATTCCGGTCAGCATAGCTAGCAATGTTGTTGCTCAATTGCGCGAAAACGGTAAGGTTAAGCGAGGATTCTTAGGCGTTGGTATTAGTGACGTTAACAAAAGCTTGGCCGAAGCAATGGGACTGCCGAGTCCTATGGGTGCAGCGATAAATTCTGTGATGCCCGGTAGTGCGGCGGATGATGGCGGAATTCTTCCTGGAGATATTATTGTAAGCGTTGATGACCAGTCGATTTTACGATCGGGAGATTTGCCTCATATTGTGGGTTTGATCAAGCCAGATACCAAGGTCAAAATAGTGGTTTATAGAGAAGGGAAGCGTAAAAAGCTGACGATTAAGGTAGGGGCTCTTGAGGGAGATGACAGCATGCGCGCAAGTGTTGATGATGGTGCGGATCGTCTCGGTATTTCTGCGATCGCTGCAGAAAAAAGCCAGTTGCGCACCTTGCGGTTACGGGGTGGCGTTTCGATTGCTGAAGTGTTGGCAGACTCGCCGGCGGATATTGCTGGTTTGAGAGCTGATGATATTATTGTTCAACTAGGTTACAGCCGAATTGATGACCTTGAGGAGTACCAGTCAGTGATCGTTGAGCTTCCTGTCAATACGCCGGTGGCTATTCGATTTTACCGTCAAGGCCAGGCTATTTTCAGAACGATTCAAATTAACCAGTAAACTGAGTTATTAGCGCTTTTTTCAATGCGATTTGAAGTAAGCGCTGATGGCGTCTGGGGTGCAAATAGGCTAGACTGCGCCCGCTTATTCTAACGGTAGTAAAAATCTTTTGTCTGACCTGAGTCATATTAGAAACTTCTCCATCATTGCCCATATCGATCATGGTAAATCCACGATTGCTGACCGCTTTATCCAAATGTGTGGCGGGCTAAGTGAAAGAGAGATGGCGGCGCAAGTTCTGGACTCAATGGACATTGAGCGTGAACGTGGCATTACCATCAAAGCACAGAGCGTAACGCTGCCTTATGTTGCTGACAATGGCACAACCTACCAACTAAATTTTATTGATACCCCAGGGCACGTTGATTTCTCCTATGAGGTTTCGCGCTCGTTGGCGGCCTGTGAAGGCGCTCTTCTTATTGTTGACGCGGCACAGGGGGTTGAGGCTCAGTCTGTAGCAAATTGTTATACGGCGATTACTCAGGGTCTTGAGGTCATTCCAGTTCTCAATAAAATGGATTTGCCTCAGGCAGAGCCAGAAAAAGTGATTAATGAGATTGAAAACATTATTGGTATTGAAGCTGATGATGCTGTCCGCTGTAGCGCGAAAACTGGCGATGGTATCAAAGAGATACTAGAAGAATTGGTAAAAAAAGTACCGCCACCAGTAGGTGATGTTGATGCGCCATTGCAGGCATTAATTATAGATTCTTGGTTCGATAACTATTTAGGGGTTGTGTCTCTGGTGCGCGTCATGCAGGGAACACTCGAAGTCAAAAATAAGATAGTCGCCAAGTCAATAGGCAAGTCTCATGTGGTAGATAGTATTGGTGTATTTACACCGAAACGCAAAGAGACCGGAGTTTTAAGAGCTGGCGAAGTTGGTTTTATGGTTGCCGGTATTAAGGATATTCTCGGCGCACCGGTCGGTGATACGGTCACTCATTTGAGTACGTCAGGGGTTGACTCATTACCCGGATTCCAGCGTATTAAGCCGCAAGTTTATGCGGGTATGTTTCCTATTGATTCGGATGAATTTGAGGAGTTTCGTGAGGCTCTAAGTAAACTGGCTGTTAACGATGCATCGCTATTTTATGAGCCAGAAAGTTCTGATGCATTAGGATTTGGGTTTCGCTGCGGTTTTCTGGGTATGTTACACATGGAAATTATCCAAGAGCGTCTTGAGCGAGAATATAATTTAGATCTGATTACCACTGCTCCCACGGTGGTGTATGAAATAATCACTTCTAAGGGTGAAACGCTCTACATGTCTAATCCTTCGGATCTTCCCGATCCAGGTCAAATAGAGGAAATGCGGGAGCCTATTTGCGAGGCTAGCATTCTGGTTCCAAAAGAATATGTGGGCAATGTTATTACTCTTTGCGTCGAGAAACGTGGCGTGCAAAAAGACATGCAATTTGTCGGTGGCCAAGTGGCTATTCGCTATGAATTGCCGATGAGTGAGGTGGTGATGGACTTCTTCGATCGATTAAAGTCAGTTAGCCGTGGGTTTGCTTCGCTAGATTATAATTTTGTACGTTTTGAAAAGGCATCATTAGTCAAACTTGATATTTTAATCAATGGTGATCGCGTTGATGCCTTAGCAGCAATTACACACCGTGATTACTCGATCCAAAAAGGCCGAAATTTGGCAGAAAAAATGAAAGAATTGATTCCACGGCAAATGTTTGATGTGGCAATTCAAGCAGCAATAGGCGGTAGTGTGGTGTCAAGAACGACCGTCAAGGCACTCCGTAAGAATGTCACTGCAAAATGCTATGGCGGTGATGTGTCGCGAAAGAAAAAGTTACTTGAGAAGCAAAAAGCGGGCAAGAAGCGTATGAAGCAGGTTGGTAATGTTGAAATACCTCAGGATGCATTTTTGGCGGTATTGAGAAGTTAATGAACTCCGACCCTGGCTGTCGGAAAAAGGCGCGTAAAGATGGATTTTAATTTCGAATTAATTTTAACCGTAGCATTTCTGATTGCCGGGTGCTTTTGGCTAGTGAACCGTTTCTTGACCAAGCAAGAAGAAGGCGTTATTGAGTTCTTCGCATCGTTAGCCCCAGTGTTAGGGTTTGTTTTGATTTTACGCTCTTTTATCATCGAACCCTTTCAAATACCCTCTAGATCAATGGTTCCAACCCTAAAAGTTGGAGATTTTATATTGGTCAGCAAGTGGAATTATGGGGTTCGTTTGCCCGTTATCAGAACGAAGTTATTTGACGTTTCTTCGCCTGAAAGAGGTGATGTTATTGTGTTCTTTCCTCCCCATGAAGATCGTTATTTTATCAAGCGATTAGTTGGTTTGCCGGGTGACAAAGTTCAGGTTGTCAACGGAATTCTCTATATTAATGAGCAAATGATGGAGCAGTCAAAGTCTGAGATTGAGGCAGGTGCACCTCGTTCTGTAGTGATGATTGAAAATCTTGATGGTGTTGAGCACAGTATTCAAAAAAGAGTACCGCCCACCCGTCTCAGCCAAAATTTCGCCACGCTGGTTCCTGAGGGGCATTATTTTATGATGGGTGATAGTAGGGATAACTCAAGCGACAGTCGTGTCTGGGGCCCTGTGCCAGAGGAGCGCATTGTGGGTAAGGCATTTGCCAGATGGATGTTTTGGGACTCTTACAGCAGCATTCCTTCGTTCTCTCGAGCAGGGGCAATCGACTAGATTTCGGTTGATCGAGATAATCTCAGGTAAAAGCATGTTTCAATACTCAATTGGAGCAGTAGTTGGTGGCGATGTTACACTAGCGCCTTTACATTACGCCATTTCACGTAAAACGTCGGTTTAAGATAATGAATCATAGGCATAGTAGTGGTTTCTAACATTACGCAACTTCAGCGACGATTGGGGTATGTGTTTAATGACCCTGCACTTCTCTCGCTCGCACTGTCGCACCGAAGTTTTGCGGGTGCTAATAATGAGCGGATGGAGTTCCTTGGTGATGCGATTCTGGGACTGGTTGTGACTGATTACTTATATCAGCAGTTCCCTGATGCCCGAGAGGGTGAGTTGAGTAGGATGCGCTCGCATATTGTGCGTGGTGAGTCACTTGCAGAGGTCGCAAAGCAATTGGAGTTGGGTTCGGATATATTGCTCGGCCCAGGTGAGATGAAGAGTGGCGGGCATCGACGTGATTCGATTCTTGGTGATACAGTAGAAGCGTTACTTGGTGCCGTTTACCTAGATAAGGGAATAGACGCCTCTAGGGATCGTATCTTTGACTGGTTTAAGTCATTGTTTGATAGTGCTCTAGAAGTAAAGCCTCTTAAGGACTCAAAAACGACACTTCAAGAGTGGTTGCAGCAGCGCGGCAAATCGTTGCCGGACTATAAGCTCGTTGACACAGGTGGTGAAGCACACAGTCGACTGTTTACTGTCAGCTGTAAGATTGATGCAGTTGGGCAAGAAATGACTGCTATAGCCACTAGCCGGCGTCGCGCAGAGCAGATGGTGGCTGAGCAACTATTAACTGAACTGGAGAAAAATAAGTGACCACAGAGCAAACTTACTGCGGCTATGTGGCGATCGTTGGTCGTCCTAATGTTGGTAAATCGACTTTACTGAACCATATACTGGGTCAAAAGCTCTGTATAACATCACGCAAACCACAAACAACGCGACACACGTTATTGGGTATAAAAACAAAAGAGAATGTGCAGGTGATCTTTGTTGATACTCCAGGAATTCATACCAATCAGGAACGCGCCATCAATCGAGTAATGAATCGTTCTGCAGCAAGTGTTATAGCGGATGTAGATCTAGTTATCTTTGTAGTTGATCGGTTTGAATGGAGTTCTGCAGATGAATATGTCGCCAAATATTTGTCGAACAATCAGGTCCCAGTGATAGTAGCGGTCAATAAAGTTGACATGATTGAGGACAAGGAAGCACTGTTACCCCACCTTAAATTTCTTGCCAGTAAGATAAATGCCGCTGAGTTCATTCCCTTGTCTGCGTTGCGCAAAACTAATTTAGATGAGCTTGAAGCTAAGATCCAAACGTATATTCCGCAGAAAATGCATCTCTATCCTGAGGATCAAATTACTGATAGAAGCGAACGATTTTTGGCGTCCGAAATTATAAGAGAGAAAATTACTCGCCAGTTGGGTGCTGAGGTTCCCTATCAGGTGACTGTAGAAATTGAGCAGTTTCGCGTTGAAGGAAAAATGACTTATATTGATGCTCTTATCTTAGTTGAGCGAGATGGACAGAAAAAAATTATCATCGGTACTAAGGGGGAGCGTATCAAAAAAATCGGTGAGCAGGCGCGCGCGGATATTGAAAATCTATTGGACTGCAAGGTTATGCTTAGAACTTGGGTCAAAATTCGTAGTGGTTGGTCTGATGATGAGCGGGCACTGCGCAGTCTGGGTTACATGGATGAGTAAACCAAGGTGAGGGTTGACGGTGAAGTGGGTTTCGTTCTCCACACCATGCCTTACCGCGAGACCAGCCTGTTAGTAGACTTATTAACTGTCCATCATGGACGCATCCGCTGCGTTGCCAAAGGGTACAGAAAGCCCAATAAAAAGGGCATCAGTCGCGCTCTTTTTCCTTATACCGAACATCATTTTAGCTGGCAGGGCCGCGGGGATTTAAAGACGCTAACCCAGGCAGACGCCATGCATGCGCCGGTCTTTTTACGGAATTCCTGCTTATTCACGGGTCTTTATGTCAACGAGCTTTTTTACCGGTTACTTCATGAGCATGATCCTCATGAATACCTTTTTCAGCAATACAAAAAATTTATTGACCAGCTAAGTCTTGGTCGACCCGAGGAACAGCAACTTAGAGATTTAGAGATGTGTTTACTTGAGGAGCTTGGTTACGGTTTAGTGCTGGATATTGAAGCTGTTGATGGAAACCCTTTGATGAGTGACAAGCTTTATAACTATATTCCGGATCGAGGTTTAGTGGAGTGCCTAAATCAGAGCAAAATAGCACCGGGTGTTTATCAAGGTTCAGATATTATGGCCTTTACCGCCCGTGAATTTGATCAAGTGTCGGTAACTAGAATGGCTAAGCAACTTCTGCGTAGCGTGATAGACTTTTATCTTGGCGGACAAAAATTACATAGTCGAGAGCTTTATAGGCAGCACCTTATGAGTGTTGAGAGATCGATCGATTAGCCACCTAAGGAATCTTTGTAATGGTCGTAGGCATTGGTACTGATATTGTAGAAATAGCCAGAATAGCAGCTGTTTTAGATCGTCAAGGGGACGCGTTTGTAAAACGTATTTTAACAGTCAGCGAGCAATTTCACTATCAGGCCAGTAACCAAAAGCCTGCTTTTCTGGCTAAACGGTTTGCGGCCAAGGAAGCTGTGGCTAAGGCTTTAGGTACTGGAATAGGTAGTGGCATAAGTTTTCAAGATATGACTATTAGCAATGATGATAAAGGTGCTCCGTCAGTAACCTTGTCCGGGGGTGCCGCTCAGGTTGCTAGTGAGAAGTCTGCCCAAAAGGTACTGCTGAGTATTGCTGATGAGCAAAAGTATGCCATTGCTTATGCGCTGCTATCGGACTAGATTCGGATAATTACTTTTAGGTTCGGTTTTTAGAGAGCAAGGAACGATTATGGATTTCCCTTCAATTGATCAATCTATCGGTAATACTCGTTTGGTAAGGCTACAGAGGATGCCTGGCAATACGTCAAATATTATACTCGCCAAGATGGAGGGAGATAATCCTGCCGGTAGCGTCAAAGATAGACCGGCTGTAAGTATGATTATGAATGCTCAATCTCGTGGCGAAATTGCCCCTGGTGACCATCTTATTGAAGCGACGAGCGGTAATACTGGTATTGCACTTGCGATGGCTGCGGCGATGATGGGTTATCGAATGACGTTAATTATGCCGATCACGGCAACCATAGAACGTAAAATGGCAATGCGAGCTTACGGTGCAGAGTTAGTAGAGGTAAGTGCTGATGAAGGCATGGAGGGGGCCCGTGACCTGGCACTAAGGATGCAGACCGAAGGGCTTGGCAGAGTGCTTGACCAGTTCAATAACACCGATAACCCACTATCCCATTTCCAGGGTACTGGCCCTGAGATATGGAGAGACACTCAAGGGACGGTGACTCACTTCATTAGTTCTATGGGCACAACGGGCACCATCATGGGTGTCTCAGCCTATCTCAAAAACAAAAATCCGCTTGTTGAAATTATTGGCCTCCAGCCTGAGGACGGCGCGTCCATCCCAGGTATTCGGCGCTGGCCTAAAGCCTACTTGCCGGGAATTTTTGATGCAGCAAGAGTTGATAAAACGCTAGACGTGTCTCAACATGATGCTGAACAGACGATGCGTAGATTAGCTAAGGAAGAGGGTATATTTTGCGGTGCCTCAGCCGGTGGCGCAGTATTTGCGGCATTAAGACTGAGCGAGCACTTAACCAACGCAGTGATTGTAACGATTATTTGCGATCGAGGAGATCGCTATCTGTCCTCAGGTATTTATGCTTGAATATCTAATCCGATAAAGGGTGTTTGACAATACGATGAATCGAAATATAAAAACAGAATACGGTATTGAAGATCTGCGTTACTTAATGCGGCGCTTGAGAGATCCTAAAACTGGTTGCCCGTGGGACTTAAAGCAAACCTATCAGTCAATAACTAGTCATACCATTGAAGAGGTGTATGAGGTTGTTGATGCCATTGAGCGAGATGATATTAGCCATCTCAGCGAGGAGCTTGGCGATTTACTATTTCAAATCGTTTTCTATAGTCAGTTAGCTGAAGAGCAAGGCCAGTTCAGTTTTGGTGAAATTATTAGTAGCATCACTCATAAATTGATCCGAAGACATCCGCATGTATTTCCAGACGGCACGCTTGAATCTTCTAATATGAGTATGGCTGATGCAGAAATAGTGAAGATCAAAGAAGTATGGGAGACTATTAAACGACAAGAAAGGTCTGACAAAGGCTTAGGGAAAACCTTAGAGGATATTCCTTTGGCACTCCCGGCATTAAATAGGGCGTTAAAGCTACAAAAGCGGGCTGCCAGCGTTGGTTTCGATTGGTCAGATATAAAGCCTGTTATTGAAAAGATCAATGAAGAGCTTGCCGAGCTGGACGCGGAAATTAAGAATGGATCTAGGGCTCGGATGGCTGAGGAACTAGGCGATTTATTATTTAGTTGTGTCAATTTAGCCCGGCATCTGGAATTGGACCCTGAAACATCGCTGCGAGGTGCTAATCAGAAGTTTAAACGACGTTTTGAGTCGATGGAACTGTTGGCCGGAGAAACGAAAATAGAGGATCATTCCTCTGATGAATTAGAATTATTGTGGCGCCGCGTGAAACAATCAGAGCAACATTCATTGCAGTAATCTAGCGTATTTGCAATGCTGTTTGAGCAAACCTAGACTTGTTCGATTATTGCATTAAGTGTATTGTACTCGGCCGATTAAAAGTTCATTTTCCTTGAGCATTTAATCGAACAAAAAATCAGATGTTGTTCGCCAAATACTGGATTTTTTTGGTGAAAACACTCCTTTTAAGTGGCAAAAACCGCTAGAAAATTTAGGAATTGCGCTAATGAGAGTAATATTGTTAGGTCCGCCCGGTGCAGGTAAAGGCACTCAAGCACAGTTTATTACTGAGCAGTATTCAGTACCGCAAATCTCTACAGGAGATATGTTGCGGGCTGCAGTTAAAGCGGGTTCTGCACTCGGACTTGAAGTGAAGGGGATAATGGCATCGGGTGGTTTGGTATCCGATGAACTGATCATTTCGTTAGTAAAGGAGCGTATCTCTCACGCTGACTGTGAGCGCGGCTTTTTGTTAGATGGATTTCCTCGAACTATCCCTCAGGCGCAAGCCATTATTGACGCCGGAATTATTATTGACGCAGTGGTCGAGATTCGGGTCGAAGATAATGAAATTGTCTCTCGATTAAGCGGTCGTCGCGTGCATGAAGGTTCGGGTCGGATCTATCATATCCATCACAATCCTCCCACTACGGCGGGTATGGACAATGAAACTGGCGAGCCACTCATGCAGCGTCCGGATGATTTGGAAGAGACGGTGCGAAATAGACTTTCCGTCTATCATATGCAGACGCAGCCTCTGGTGCAGTTCTACACCGAACTGGCGGCATCAGATAATATAGCGCCAAAATTTTCTACTGTAGATGGCCTTGGTTTACTCAGCGATGTGCAAGCAAGATTGGTTGCAGCGTTGCAATAATGTCTAATGCCCACTATTTAAATTTGGGATGATCGATGTTTCTATTGTAGTCACTTTTGACTAGATGCGGGCCATTCTAGGGTATACATTGTGTGGAGACATCTCGTAAGCTCCTCGATTAGTTTTTAATTTTCCAAGCGAAGGTTTAGAAAATCACAATGACATCTATATTAGCCATTGAAACATCAACGGAGGCGTGTTCTGTCGCTCTACACGGTTTGTCGGGCACAATTTCTCGTTATGCTGAAGAGCCGCGCTCCCATACTCAATTGTTGATGCCAATGGTTGAGTCCGTGCTAATAGAAGCAGGAATTAAACCCAATCAACTGCACGCTATTGGTGTTGCCATAGGTCCAGGATCTTTTACTGGGCTGCGCATCGGTTTTGCTGCCACCCAAGGCCTCGCCTTTGGTTTGGATATCCCTGTCATTCCAGTGTCCTCGTTGAAGGTTATGGTGGCCACATATATTCGCAAGACTGTAAATGTTCAGTTGCCTGTTAAACACAGTCAAATGTTGAGGGTCATGGCGATTCTCGATGCTCGAATGGGCGAATTTAATTGTGGTTGCTACACCATCGATCACAATGGCGTCATTGCGAGTGAATTCAGTGATCGACTACTAACGGCCGCTGATGCAAAGCAATGGGTCGAAAAGCTTTCGCCAGAGGTAATTGTTGGTGATGGAGAAGCATTGTTAGCGTCAGGTTCAGTCTGGACAGGTACGTTAAAACCTATCTTTCCCGACGCAATAGATCTTTTAGGTATTACCTTGTTGAGTTACCACAAAGGTGATGCTGTCCCTATTAGTGCTGTTGATTTAGTCTACCTTCGAGGTGCTGATGCCTGGCAGAAAAGAAAGCGTATAAGAGATGCATAAATCAGGATTATTTAAATCATGAATAAAAAAGTCGCATTTATTGGTCTTGGCGTTATGGGTTTCCCCATGGCTGGCTGGTTGTCTAAAAAAGGCTATTCGGTCGCCGTCTATAACCGTACCACTTCGGTTGCTGAGAAATGGTTAGATCACTATGCGGGTTCTATGGCGTCAACCCCAGGTGCTGCTGCTGTGGATGCGGAAATAGTATTTGTTTGTGTCGGCAACGATGATGATGTACTGGAAGTGGTCTGTGGGGAGGAAGGTATTCTCTCAGGTATTAAACAGGGCGCTATTGTTGTTGACCATACGACCACTTCTGCAGAGCTGGCTAAGGAGCTTGCTGTGGCGGTTAAAAAATACCAATGTGAGTTTATTGATGCGCCAGTGTCGGGCGGGCAGCAAGGCGCTGAAAACGGTCAGCTAACGGTTATGTGCGGCGGGGATGAGAATGTCTTTAAGAGTGTGACCGACGCTATTAATTGTTATGCAAAGGCCCTAAATTTGCTCGGCTCCGTCGGGAGTGGACAACTGTGTAAGATGGTTAACCAAATTTGCATTGCGGGTGTGGTGCAAGGACTGGCAGAAGGACTTAATTTTGCACAGCGAGCAGGACTTGATGCTACTCAGGTTGTCGATGTAATTTCTAAAGGTGCCGCTCAATCATGGCAAATGGAAAATCGCTATCAGACCATGCTGGCGGGACACTATGAGCACGGTTTTGCCGTACAGTGGATGCGCAAAGACCTTGCTTTTGCGCTGGCGGAGTCAAAACGTAATGGCAGCGCACTACCGGTTACTCAATTGGTTGATGATTTTTACTCTGAGGTGCAAGAGTTAGGGGGTAATCGATGGGACACATCTAGCCTTTTAGCAAGGCTTAAATCTTGATGACTGCTAGCGTTTTAGATCTACTGCAAATCTTCTATAATAGTGACTACTAAGAAATACTATTGTTCATTGGTGTAAGAGGTAATGATGTTTCAAGATAAAGAAAAATTTAACGTAGCGTTAACTCAATTTTTAGATGCATCACCCACGCCGTTTCATGCAGTCTCTTCAATGGCGTCAATGCTTAGGAAAGATGGTTTTACAGAGCTGCGCGAAGATGACGAATGGGCATTACTGGCAGGCAACAAACATTTTGTGACTCGCAATGGATCGTCAATGATCGCATTTATTGTGGGCCAAGCACCGTTATTGGATACGGGTATCAAAATGGTCGGTGCACATACCGATAGCCCCTGTTTGATGGTCAAGCCGCAGCCAGAAATAAGTAAGCAAGGCTACCTGCAGCTGGGCGTGGAAGTTTATGGCGGTGCACTATTAAACCCTTGGTTCGACCGAGATCTCTCTATTGCGGGGCGTATCGTTTATCAAGACGCCTCCGGAGGGTTGAAGCAAAAGTTGGTTGATTTTGAACGTGCCGTGGCGATGATTCCGAGTTTAGCGATACATTTGGATCGTGAAGCAAATACAGGTCACTCGGTTAACGCTCAGACTGACATTCCTCCTATCTTAATGCAGGTATCTAATGGCTCTGCGAACTTTAGAGAGCTACTGGCCGAGCAGTTTTTACAGGATACCGAACAAGTCATCGACTATGATCTGTGCTTTTATGATACTCAACCTGCAGCGGTGGTTGGTCTGAAAAATGAGTTTATTGCATCGGCAAGACTGGATAATCTGCTAAGTTGTTTCGTCGGTATTCAAGCTCTTATTAGTAATGATACTCAGCAGACGTGTGTGATGGTTTGTAATGACCACGAAGAGGTCGGCAGTGTTTCTGCTATTGGTGCTGATGGCCCATTTTTAGAGGTAATAACCGCGCGCCTATGTGGTGTGGATCAAACGGTAACGACGGTAAACCGTGTGATTAGTAAATCATTGATGATTTCTTGTGATAATGCGCACGCAGCCCACCCTAATTTCCCTCAGAAGCATGATAATGCTCACATGCCTGCGTTGAATGGCGGCCCTGTGGTTAAGGTTAATGTAAAGCAACGCTATGCGACGAATAGTTTAACATCGAGTCTGTTTAAGCAGCTCTGTGAAATAGTCAATGTGCCAGTGCAGTCGTTCGTGTCTCGCAATGATATGGGGTGCGGGAGTACTATTGGACCAATAACCTCAGCAAGGCTGGGCGTAGCAACCCTCGATGTAGGGATCCCTCAGCTTGCCATGCACTCATGCCGAGAAACGACCGGCGCTGAAGATCCGCTTCGCTTGGCTAGGGTTTTGGCAGCGTTTTTTAATAGCACTGCGAGCAATATTGTTGATGTTGAGTAACATTGCTTACGGAGTATCATAGAACTACATTTTGGATGGCAGATTATTTATGAGTAAACAGCGCGTCTTAACGGGCATTACGACTTCTGGTGCACCGCATCTTGGCAACTATGTTGGAGCGATTCGACCCGCAGTAGAGGCTAGTCTGAGTGGTGAGTTTGACTCATTTTTCTTTCTGGCGGATTACCATGCGCTTATAAAGTGTCAGGATCCGGATGTAGTTCATCAGTCAACTCTGGAGATCGCAGCTGCTTGGTTAGCACTAGGTCTAGATCCAACCACAGTGACATTTTATCGTCAATCTGACATACCAGAGATTCCTGAACTTACGTGGCTACTCACCTGTATGACAGCAAAAGGTCTAGTCAATCGTGCGCATGCGTACAAGGGTGCTGTCCAATCAAATGAGGAGAATGGCGACGATGCTGATCTTGGAATCAACATGGGATTATTCAGCTATCCAATATTAATGGCGGCAGACATTCTGATGTTCAATGCCCATAAAATTCCAGTAGGGCGTGATCAGATCCAGCATATTGAGATGGCACGGGATATCGCTCAGCGCTTCAATCACCACTATGGCGAACACTTTGTTCTTCCGGTGGCTCAGGTCGATAAAGAAATGTCTATTTTACAAGGGCTAGATGGACGAAAAATGAGTAAAAGTTATGGTAATACCATTCCATTATTTTCAAGCGAGAAGAAACTCAAAAAACATATTAATAAGATAAAAACTAATCTTCTTGAGCCTGGAGAGCGTAAAAATACTGAAGATTCTGCAGTCTTTCAAATATGGCAAGCTTTCGCAACGGCAGAACAAACCGCGGAAATGCGAGATGCATTTGGGAATGGGATCGCCTGGGGCGAGGCTAAAAAGCAATTATTCGAGTTGATCAATAAGCAGCTTGAAGAGCCTAGAGAAAAGTATATGGACTTAATAGCGAATCCTGGAGAAGTGGAGGCTATTCTGCGTCAAGGGGCGACGAAGGCGCGATTACATAGCACAGAATTGATGATGAGCTTGCGCCAAGCTGTTGGTCTTCGTCGACTGGGTTAGGACGCCTTAAGTTTTTTTCTGTAATGAGAATTTAGTCCGACCTATGTATAATGCCGCCACCTTTTGTTCACCTAAGAAGAATGCTGAACAAACTATATTTATTATCATCGGAGCCGTTCATGAGCCACTTAAGTCCTTTTGCATTTTTAGTTTTAACGAGCCTAGTTTTAGTCGGTTGCGGCGCCGGTGAGTCTGAATTTGAGCTGACTGCTAGTCAGAAAATTCAGGTCGATGAGCGCACTGCTCCCGTAGGTAGTGTGATGATGGCAGGACAAGTTAGCATTGTGGATGCCGGATCAAGTCAGGCTGATGTTAAGAAGGTTAGTCTCTCAGAAGGATCAGAGCATATTGTGAAGATGCTGAACTCGGGTGACGGTGGAAATATGATTTTTGAGCCAGCAGTCATCAAGGTGTCAAAAGGCGATACTATTCATTTCAAAGCGGTGGATATGGCGCACAATTCAGCAACTATTGAAGGCATGATCCCTGAGGGCGCAGCCTCTTGGGCTAGCGCGCTCAGTCAAGACGTAAGTATCACTCTGGATGCCGAAGGCGTTTACGTGTATCAATGTGATCCGCATGCGATGATGGCGATGGTTGGCGTTATTCAGGTTGGCGAAGCGGTCAATATGAGTGAGATTCAAGCGTCAGCTAATCAACACAAGTCTAACTTTATGATGAATGGTGATCGCCTCTCAGGGTATCTTTCTCAGCTTTAATTTTATTAATTAGTACAGTTTGAGTGCCAAATACTGTCGGAGCGATTGGTTTGCTAAAAGTGATTATTCAGCGTTTAGGGTTGCCGGTTTTCTTAATACTGGGCCTATTTTTAGTGGGCTGTGACGGTGATGTCTCCCAGTCGGAAGCTTCTGTTAAGGGCGAAGAGACTGGTGTAAGCGCTGATGAATCTCTCGCACAATCAGGCGAAAGTATATATGCGAGTAAGTGTAGAGCATGCCACGATTATGGTGTTGCTGGCGCACCTCGCTTTGGGGATTCAGCCGTCTGGGCAGGGCGCCTCATAAAAGGTGTGGATCTTCTCTACAAAAATTCTATTAACGGTGTCCGTGCTATGCCTGCTAGAGGCGGTTGCTTCGCATGCAGTGATGATGAGATTAAAGCGGCTGTTGATTATATTCTTGCTAATAGTCAGTAAAATCGCAGCGCCAACAACCAATCATGGAGAACCATGATTGATTTATTCACCTGTATTGAATGTCTGGCGTGAGTCTAGATGCTTGGCCCAGCATCTAGAATATCCTGTGACGGTGCAAAGCTAACAATATTTTCCATAAAGAGTTTAGCTAACATTTCTGCCTGCTCATCATAACCCTTTGTATCATCCCAATTACTGCGAGGATTTAGGAACGAGTCATCTACACCTTCTATGGCTGTGGGAATGGTGAGATTTAACATGGCTAAATGTTCTGTCTCACAATCTCTTAATTGTCCTTTTGTAATAGCTGATATAACCGCTCTCGTTACCGGAATTGGGAATCTACTACCACTCCCTCCAGTACCGCCGCCTCCACCGGTCCAGCCTGTATTAACCAGATAAACCTGCGATCCGAATTCTTGGACACGCTTCATTAGCAATTCAGCATATACACTGGCTTTTCGTGGCATAAAAGGCGCGCCAAAACAGGTTGAGAAAGTGGGGTTTATTCCAGCTTCTGCACCAAGTTCTGTTGATCCAACACGAGCGGTGTAACCACTCAAAAAATGGTAAGCAGCCGCTTCTTTAGACAGAATTGAGACAGGGGGCAAAACCCCCGTGACATCGCAGGTCAAGAAAATAATATTTTTAGGCTCGCCCGCCTTATTTTCGACTCTACGTTTCTCGACATGCTCTAAAGGGTAGCTACATCGACCATTTTCAGTCAGCGAGGTATCATCATAGTCGGCGATACGCGATTTTTTTGAAATGGCGACATTTTCAACAATTGAACCGAATTTAATAGCTTCCCAGATAACTGGCTCGTTCTTCTGGCTAAGATTAATTGTTTTCGCGTAGCAACCACCTTCCAAATTGAACACAGTTCCTTTGCCCCAGCCATGTTCATCATCCCCTATTAAAAATCGTTCGGGGTCTGCAGAAAGAGTAGTCTTTCCTGTTCCAGATAATCCAAAAAATAGTGCTGTATCACCGTCATCACCAACATTAGCAGCGCAGTGCATTGGCATTACGTCCTTTTCAGGAAGAAGGAAGTTCTGGACAGAAAACATCGCTTTTTTCATCTCACCAGCATAACGCATGCCTGCGATTAACACTTTCCGTTGAGCAAAATTAATGATGACAGCGCCTTCACTATTTGTTCCATCACGATCGGGGTTACACTCAAAGTTAGCTGCGTGGAGAATTTTCCATGTCTCTTTGTTACCCGCATTGAATTTTTTTGGACGAATGAACATGTTGTGTCCGAACAAGCCATGCCATGCTGTTTCTGTAGTTACTTTGACGGGTATATAATGGGCTGAATCTTGACCAACATGCAGGTGAGAGACGAAACGCTCCTTTGTGCACAGGTAATCAGATACTTTCTCCCAAAGAGCGCTAAAAATCTCGGCGCTGATGGGCCTATTTACGGCTCCCCACTCTATATCATTAGAGGAGCTTGGTTCATCAACAATGAATCGATCTGCTGGAGAGCGTCCACTCCGCGTGCCAGTGGTAGTGACCAGAGCTCCAGTGTTACTGAGGACACCTTCCCCCCGTTTTAATGAAAACTCAATAAGCTCCGCAGAGCCCAAATCTGTATGAATTGGTGCTTCGGTCATTCTGTTCCTCTCTTCCCAAAGTGGACACACATTATGCGGCGGCATCATGCCACCACCGGTCTATTATGCCAGATACTTTGACGGGTAACTATTGCCAAGTCACTATTCTCCGTCGATATTACGGATTGAGACTACGACATTTAGGTGAGGTTTTAGTGTAAAAGGTCGTCTGAGGGTGGAAAAATTGCTTTAATAGACTTTTCGTCGAAGCGATACTCTTGATCACAAAACTGACAGGTGATTATCACCAACCCTTGCTCCTTGCAGGTTTCAAGTAATTCATCACTACCTAGTGAAACCAGGGCTCGTTCGGTTCTTTCCAGTGTACAGCTGCAAAAAAATGTTACATGCTGAGATTCAAATGTACGAACGTTGTCCTCATGGAATAACCGGTATAATTGGTCATTATGAGACAATTGAAGTTGCTCTGAATTCTTCAGAGTATCCATCAGTGTTGATAAATGCTGCCAATCCAAGTCGGCCTGTTCAACACTTTGGGTTAGAGGCATTTGCTGAATTAAGATTCCTGATGCTGACTTTGGGCTAACTGCCAGCTTTATTTTGGTGTGTAACTGAGCCGACTGCTGAAAGTAATGTTCTAAACAGTCACTTAATTTGCTCGATACCATTTCCACGATCCCTTGGTATCGCTCCCCTTTTTCGGGTTCGATAGTTATTGCCAGAGTGGCGGAACCTAATAATTCAGCGATGTCAGGACTACCAGATAAAGTACCAATGTCTATGTTTTCAAAATTACCGCGCACAATACCTCTGATGCCCTGATGTTGGGTACATTCCGCCATGATAGCAGTCACTGGGCCATTACCCGTCGCTTGCACTGTGACTATGCCCGCTTGTTTAAGCGACGCTCCAATTAAACTTGCCGCC
The DNA here is from genome assembly GCA_937911225.1 of uncultured Cellvibrionales bacterium. GTDB lineage: Bacteria > Pseudomonadota > Gammaproteobacteria > Pseudomonadales > Porticoccaceae > HTCC2207. Next base: position 4,013 of record CALDQM010000098.1, on the reverse strand, counting down.
ACCAGAAACTCTCCAAACAAAAGAGCGATTGGGGCCGGATAATTATTCAGGTTAAGAATGTTTCGATAGCTCGATGTTAGGGATGTTATTTCACCCCTGATGTCGGTGCCATCAAACAAAAAACGTTGTAAGGTATCGTGATCTTTCATGCGCGCCATTGTACTGAAAGATAGGAGCAGGGTAAGTTTAATTTTCTAAAAAACGGTGAATTTGCCGGCGTTGTTTTTTATTGGGACGCACAGAGGCGGGCATTGAACCGTGAAATGCTTTTCTTTCAGCAGACTTTTTTTCGCGCTGTTCAATGCTATCCGGTGTTTCTTCATACAGGGTCTGTGCCTCTGTTGCTCCTCGCCTATGTTCTGACACTTCCAACACTAAAATGGTTTTCTCATCATCCCCTTGACGCACTCTCACTATTTCTCCGGCCTCAATCATTCGGCTTGGCTTAGATTTTTGACCCCCTAAATAAATTTTGCCATTCTCTATTGCTGCCTTTGAGAGTGCACGGGTTTTGAAAAAACGTGCTGCCCACAACCATTTATCAATACGTACTTTAAGCATGATGGAGTGCTCCATCAATGGTTAATAGCTCTTCAAAATGGCTAATAGAAGGGAACTCAACACAGGGTGAGGAGGGTTTTTTACTGTCAGGTGTGTCTATACAGAGAATGTGGCCGATACCATAATTTCTAGCGGCATTGAGAACGGCCACCGAATCATCGATAAATAGTGTTTTTTCTGGATTAAAAGGACTGTGCTTTTGGAGTGCATTCCAAAATTGTGGGGATTCCTTGGGGTAGCCATAGTCATGCGAAGAAATAACCTGGTCTAACAGAGGCTCGATACGCGTTGCGGAAAATTTTATCGTCACGCTGTCAGGATGAGCGTTGGTTACGAGCACCCGTTTTTTGTTGTGGCTACCTAGAGCCTTTAAAAATGACAATGACTGCGGCCGTTCACTGATTAGGTGGCCAATCTGTTTTTTTAAGGCAATGATGTCCAGATCTAATTCATCAGACCAGAATGTGGTGCAATACCAGTCGAGACTCCCTTGCTTTTCGAACAACTGCCGCTTAAGCGTATCGCGAGCTTGCTGCTCTTTGCCCGGAAACTTGGCTGCATAGTATTCCGGCAGATGTGTTAGCCAGAAGAAATTATCAAAGTGCAGATCCAGTAAGGTACCATCCATATCTAGCAGTACGGTATCAATATTTGCCCAATTTAAGACCATCTAAATACATCCAATAATACGTCATAACCATTTTTAGAGACTAATTTTTTTGATATTAAAACACATCATCTGGCATGGAATTTTGATCAATTTCAATACCATTGAGGCTACTATAAGGAGCTGGAGGTACTGTGCCAGCTTTGAAATATTCGAACACTCCCGGCTGATTGGGTGCGACTCGAGTGCCTGTTTTAGGGTCTATTTTTACCATTACTATTTCGTTAGGTTGCGGTCGAATAATTTGTGGTTTTCCAGCAAGAGCAGATTGCATAAAGTTTATCCAAATCGGCAGCGCTGCGGAGCCGCCATATTCGTTGCGACCGATCATAGAGTTGTCATCAAAGCCGACCCATGCAGTCGCAACTAAGTGGGGCGAGTAGCCAGAAAACCAAGCGTCCCTCGGACCGTTAGTAGTCCCTGTCTTACCGCCCAGATCTACTCTATTGAGCTTTTTAGCCTTTACTCCTGTACCACGGAGAATAACATCTTTTAACATTGAATCAATTAAGAAGGCAGTTTGTGGGTCGATGACCCTAGTGGCCGGTTTAACAATCGGTAAGGGTAATGTCTTTAAACTTTGCTTAACTTTGTCCCAGCTATAGTTATCGCCCTGGTCGACGGATACCTGACTTAGGTCTCCGAACATCTTTTCAAGTTGTTGCTCAATATTGTCTTCAGATATGGAAGTATCATCGCTGGCAATGGAACTCATTACTGGTTCGCAGGGGTCACATGCAACCTCAGGGGCGGCTTGGTAAATAATATTACCATCGCGGTCAATAACTTTAGCTAAGATATAGGGGTCCACACGAAACCCATTATTGGCAAATATGGCATAACCAGTGGCTATTTGTAGCGGCGTTAATGCATGACTGCCAAGGGCCAATGATAAATCTGGCTGCATCTCACTGGTATCAAACCCAAAAGATTGTAGACTCTCTAATGTCTTGTCAATACCCATTCGCCTTAACAACCTGACTGACACTAAGTTTTGGGATCTATAAAGCCCTTCGCGCAATCGTGTTGGACCATAGAATTTACCACCGTCGTTTTCCGGCCGCCATGTTTCCTCAAGTTTCACATCGTCAAATACAACCGGTGCATCATTTATTAGAGATGCGGTGGTAAAGCCGTTATTGAGAGCCGTAGCATAAATAAAGGGTTTAAAATTGGAGCCGGGCTGCCGGAATGCTTGAGTGACACGATTAAATCGACTCTGCCGATAATCAAAGCCACCCACTAAGGTCCTTACTGCACCACTGTAGGGGTCTAAGGCGACAAGTGCGGACTGTATTTTAGGCAACTGAGCTAATTTCATCTGCCCATCACCACCGCGCTTAACACGGATTAAGTCTCCAACATTAAAAGCATCTTCCGCGGAGGAAATAGGCGCAGTTTTAGAATCAACTGTTTTATAAAGACGCAGATTCTTTAGACCATCCGCCCAATTCAGCATATAAATCTTTGAATCTTTGGCAAGCACCGTTAAACGGTCATCTGCAACAGCAATCACAATGGCAGGCGCCAGGGGACCTACATTGCGTGTGGAACGTAATGTAGTTTTCCACAGCTCAGCATCTAGTACTGATGCCTCTGCCCCACGATATCCATGCCGCTGATCATAAGCTAAAATGCCAGTCTGCAGTGCGTTTAGGCCAGTGGTTTGCATCGATGAATCTATGGTCGTTATCGCAGTATAACCCTCGGTATAGGCCTGCAAACCAAACTTGGCAATGACTTCCTGCCTAACAATTTCAGCAACATAATCTGCGTCTAACTCTGATTTTGATCCATGGTATGTGGCAACATCAGTCTCCATCAGAGCTGTTTGATACTCGAGGTTGGTAATAGTCCCCAATTTCATCATTCTGCCAAGGATCCAATCTCTTCGTTCTGTAGCACGCTCACTATTGGCTATTGGATTATATCGGGATGGTGCCTTTGGGAGCCCTGCAATCATTGCTAGCTGAGCTAAGCTAAGTTCTTTAAGAGACTTTCCATAGTAGACTTGTCCTGCAGCTGCAAAGCCATAAGCAGTCTTGCCAAGAAACATTTTGTTGGCATAAAGTGAGAAGATTTCTTCTTTGGTCAAGGCTTCTTCAATTCGAAATGCAAGTAAGATTTCATTAAATTTACGCGTAAACTCTTTTCGCTTATGGAAGAAAAAGTTGCGAGCAACCTGCATTGTTATTGTGCTCCCGCCACCCATTGCTCTTCCTTCTAGAGCCAGCTGAACAACCGATCTAACTAGTCCTGAAATAACGATTCCTTTGTGTTCAAAAAAACTGTCGTCTTCTGCCGCCAAAAGTGCGTCTACCAAATTTTGCGGTAGATCGCTAAATTCTACGGGAGTCCGTTTTTTTTCTCCAAATTCGCTGATAAGTTTTAAATCTTGAGAGATTACTTTTAGGGGTATTTGTAACCTTGTGTCTTTTAATTCGTCAATCGAAGGTAATTTCGGGCTTAAGTAAAGAAAAAGGCAGGACGTTATTAAAAGAAACCCACCCACGCTAGTGGTAAGGAATATCAAGCAGGCCCGTAAAGCTTGATTTTTTTTCATAAAAAAAAGTCCGAGTAACATAAAGTTTTTATTATAGAACGTCCGTAATGTGAAGTGCATCCCATCAGACCATAAAAATATAGTCTATGACTATATGAATTAGCATAATTATTGAGAGAGAACGTAATTGAATTTTTTAGATCACTTAATTAAAAGACTAGCTTCGCTGAGATTTGGGTTGAAATCTCAACCTGATACTATTCTTGGAGTCGACATATCATC
>CALDQM010000097.1:0-6279 GCA_937911225.1 uncultured Cellvibrionales bacterium | reverse complement strand
TTAAGCAAAAAGTCCATGGACAAACCATTGTTTGCTTGTGGACTCTCTAAATAGCCAGTAGCGGGCGCCTTTACTGTCACAGGCAAGATAGTAATCGCGCTGCTGCTCGGACTGCCACCAATTACCACAGAGTCGTTCCGGACCACTGACAATAGTCAGTGGTTTGCGCCAATATAATTGTCGATTATGTAGTCTAACGGGCGCAGGTTCAGGGAGTAACCACAATGGTTTCTGTGCCTGACCAAGTTGTTGCTCAGAGCCTATTAATTTTTCAATAGAGGCTATGTTGCCAGCTAGCTCTGGGAGATGCTCGGCATTTATAGTGGGCCTTGATAAGGCCTCAACACCCAGGCGAGCATTGAGATTATCAATGAGCTCAGAGGTGTTTTCTTGTAGAGTAATTTGATCACCAAATAGGTCAAAACTAAGTCCAGGCATAACCATGAATTGATCGCAGAAAAGTGATATCTGCTCAATGCTTCTTGGTAGTTCTAGGCGTTCTAGTTTTAAGCGGCTCAGGCTCAACAAGCTTGACCAGCCATGGTTGTTGCCAGATAGCGTAATCGACATTGACTGTTGGTTGCCCAATAGTGGCTCAAATTGCCAGACTATTTTGCGGCTATAACATTGTCTTGCCATTAAATATTGGCACAGGCGCTGTAAAAGGGTCTTCATGGGAAATAACAAACTCTCTTTATTATATAGCCCCTGAGGGTTTTGGATTTTATCGTGAAATTCATTGGCAGGTTTAAAGTGTGTTAACAGAGAGGGTTTTTCACCCTGAAGTAGTTGTAGAGTGTTCATTAAGTCACTATTAAATCGCTGACTTAACGCTGACCGAGGGAGCGTCAGTAAATCGCCAATGGTGGCTAACCCTAACTGCTTAAAATTTTGCTGTTGTTTGGCGGTACTTGGTAGTTTGTTTAGCGTAGTGGCCAACAATGCATGCTGTATTTCAAGCTTGCTGGGTAAATAGTGATGAAATTCATGGCCGCAGAGCAATTTTGCTGCCAGAGGGCTCTTACCAACACCGCTAACGGCGATAATAGATTGCGCTGACAGCTGGGTATAAAGTTTTTTTAGTAGGTTGCTATAGCCATTAAAAAGCTGAGCGCAGCCTGACAGGTCTAGCCATAAGCCATCAGTATCAACAATAACGTTAGGACTAAAACGATAAGCGATTAGAGCTAATTGTTGAAGTAACTGCTGTTCTTGGTGTGTGTTTTTTGCAAGTACCGTTAAGTCGGGGCAAATAGCCAATGCCGTAGAAAGCGACAGTAAAGGTTCAACACCCCAAGCTTTTGCATTGAGGTTACAGCAATTTATACGCTGGGCATTTCTTTGCACACTGGCAACTGCAACTGGGCCATCTTTTAGAGGAGTAATAAGGTTGGCTGCCACCGCTTCAATGGCCAGCTGAGGTAAATGTATATAAAGCCAGATATCGTGATCTATTTGATGAGTCTGTTTTTGAATATTGGCTAAAGGCTCTTTCATCAACTAAGTATTCAGATGCTGAATGTCATCTTTTTGCACTAGTGGAAAATCTGTCTGTGGCATTTTTGGATACTGAATATTAACCGGCAGCTTGTCCAGCAATATGCGCCCAGTTGTTCGCTCACCAAGAGTAATCTGTGTCTTTGCACCAGGCATTTTCCCTCTTAGTTTATGCAGGGTCACGGACAAAATATTAGGCTCTAGGCTTTCAAGTTCTAAACGTAATAGTGCAGGAGAGTGAGCTTTAAGTGCGTTGGGTGGGCTAAATAAAAAAACGGGTGCCAAACTTTCTGTCGCAGCTAACTGTAATTTACGGAGTGCCGAATAACGTGGCTGTGCTCGATTGGCCCAGGCAAAAAGTAGAGCCTTACCGCGGATAGATTGTTCTGCGGCCCACAACCATTCTTTACTGTTTTTACTACGTACAATTAACAGTTTATCAAGAGGAACCCCCTCATTTACTAAGCTTGGAGCATAGGGTTGGTAAGGTGGGTCTAGCCATACACACAATTTGTTTTCACTGGCGTAATGTTTGACGGTGGGTAGTAGTAGACTCAGCTCACCTATGCCGTCTTGCTGAGTAACCAACTCGGTAAGCGCAGACACTGGCCAGCCGCCTAGTAATAGCCTATCTAGATTTTCATTGCCGGTGGCGATGACATGCCTACGCAATGATCGATTGCGTCCTCGCCAAGTATCCTGGCGCAAAAGGAGGTTATTTAATAATGGTTCATTCGACATTTTCTTAATTACTAATAGATGAATTAATACTGGTTATATATACAGTATATTGATATTTTCTAGCCAATAAGTCAATAGGATGAGGGGGTAGAAAAATAGATTTTTTCATTAAGTCTTTAATAATTTCATTCTGAGAATCGTTGTATCAATTTTATAGTGGGTGCTAAACTGAGCGCTCCTTAAAAATATTTGAATAACTGTACTTGATGCCTAAACCTGAGCCAATAGATCAGATTATTGACCCTTCATGGTCCGTCTATGCGGCACCATTGATTACGCTATTGCAAGTGGCAGAGCAGCTAGGCGTGAGCCAACAGGTTCTGCTGAATGAGGTGGGATTGGATGTAAAAGATCTTAGCATTCCAGATCGCAGATTTCCGGTAATGGTTTATTACCGTCTTTATCAAGCTGTTGCCCTTGCGTCAAACGATCCAGATATAGCCTTAACCGTGGGTCGTATTCAGCATCTTAAGGGATTAAATTTCCAGTTGTATATGGCAACGGTATGTAAGTCCTTTAGAGATTATCTTAACCTCATGCCTAGCACCCTAAAATTGCGGGGTGATATTGGTGAGATTCGGGCTCATCGTGATGGCGAACTCGTAGAGTTACGATGGGAGCCTCTATTATTAGGTACCCAGCGAAAACGCTTTCTGTCAGATGAGATGTTGTCGGCTTCGGTAAGAATCATTAATTCCATCTGTATCATGCCCGTTAACGTTGTTAAAGCCAGTTTTAGTTATGCAAAACCTACAAATCTAGTTAATTTGGAGATGCTGTTTGGCAGTAACCTTAGTTTTGATCAGCCCCATAGTAGTATTTTCTTTCATAGAGATGCGCTCCACCTGCCCATGCTAAAGCAGGACTACCAAGAGGGACCGGATCATAGTCATCCATTTCGAGATTTTTTTGAAGATGAAGACCCATCCGATGAGTTACTGTTTAGTCTCAGGCAATCGATTGCTCAATACTTGCCAGAAGGAGAGGTCACTATCGACAAGCTGGCCAGCAAACTGAATGTTTCTCGCCGCACCTTGCAGCGCCGGCTATCAGACCGAGATACAAATTTTTTAAATATTTTGCAAGAAGTTCGATCTCGAATTGCACTACGCTATCTGTCCGATGGACGTCTTGGGATTACCGAAATAGCGTTTCTACTGGGTTATGCTGATCAGGGGTCTTTTTCTAGTGCATTTAAAAGCTGGCATGGTGTTTCACCCCGAGATTATCGTCGTAAATAAGAACTTTTGTTGGCGTTTATTCCTAACAATATGGCGCTGATTACCTTGCTTGCTGGCAAGTACCTGCCTACTATTTGTGCATAAAACCAATGAATCGGAAATTATTATGTCATTAGATTTTGATAGCGCTCGACTACCCAACCCTTTTTTGAAACCCGAGCACCATGAATGGCGGGCGCAATTGCGGCGTTTCTTTGATCGTGAAGTAATTCCCTACGCTGCGCAATGGGATGAAGACGGCCGGCTCCCTGATGAGCTATGGCCTAAATCAGCGGCGGTTGGCATTCTCGGGTTGGGCTATCCAGAAGAGTTTGGCGGTGTGTCAGAAGGTATTGATATCTGGTATGGCATTATTCTTAATGAAGAAATAGCTCGTATTGCTGTGGGTGGAGTCGGTGCAACCTTAATGGTGCATGGTATTGCATTGCCACCGATCATCAATTTTGGCAGTGATGAAGTAAAGCAAATGATTGCGCCACCGGTATTGGCAGGTACTAAACGTATTTCATTGGCGATTACAGAGCCCGGAGCAGGCTCGGATGTGGCGCACCTAACAACCACAGCGAGACTAGACGGCGATCATTATGTGGTCAACGGTTCAAAGACTTATATCACCGGCGGTATGAACGCTAACTGGTTTACGACGGCGGTCAGAACTGGGGGCGAGGGTGCTAGCGGTGTCTCCGCACTACTTATTCCTGCTGATGCTGAAGGTGTCTCACGTACGGCCTTAGACAAAAAGCAGGGCTGGTGGTGTTCAGATACAGCGACTATTTATTTTGATAATGTACAGGTTCCCGTTGGCAATCTGATTGGACAAGAAAATAAAGGCTTCAGTGTCATTATGAATAACTTCAATGCTGAGCGTTTAGCCATGTCTGCAGCAATGGAAGGGTTTTCTAGAGTGTGCCTTGAGGACGCCGTGGCTTGGGCGAGCGAGCGAAAAACCTTCGGAAAACGTCTGGCAGATCATCAGGTAATTCGACATAAAATTGCCGATATGAAGATGCGTATTAATGCCACTCAAGCTTATCTCCAGCTAATATGTCGAGAAGTACAGAGCGGTAATGAAAGTGCGGGTGATATTGCAATGCTAAAAGTTCAATGTAGCCAGACTATGGAGTTTTGTGCACGAGAAGCTATGCAAATTCTGGGTGGTATCGGGTATATGAGAGGTAACAGGGTAGAGCGGATTTATCGCGAGGTCAGAGTTAACGCCATTGGTGGTGGCTCTGAGGAAATTATGCGCGACTTAGCTGCGCGTCAATTTGGACTTTGAGCATGGGGTTTTCAACAACAACCAACAAACCCTTGGGTTGGTAGTGCAATAACTCACGCTCATTTATCAAGGCCCAGACCATGGGCGGCCAAAACAGTAACGTTAAATAACTTTTTGATATCCCTGCGTCTAGGCGCGGGTATATTGGCGGAGACCAGCTATGATTTTTACCCCAGAACATGAAGCCATTCGCAATACTATTGCCCAATTTATTGATAAAGAGATCAATCCCTTTGCCGACCAGTGGGAAGAGGAGGGTATTTTCCCCGCTCACACGCTATTCAAAAAAATGGGTGACCTTGGTTTGCTGGGTATTGCCAGGCCCGTAGAGTTTGGTGGCATGGGACTTGATTATAGTTATGAGGTTGTGTTCTCCGAAGAGCTTGGGCGTATTCGAGCAGGGGGCGTGGGTATGGCTATTGGTGTACAAACTGATATGGCAACACCTGCGCTGGCTAATCATGGCAGTGATGAGCTGCGTAAAGAATTTTTGGTACCTGCCATTGCCGGTGACATGGTGTGTTCTATCGCCGTATCTGAACCCCATGCAGGCTCAGATGTTTCGGCGATTAAAACCACCGCTGTAAAAGATGGTGATGACTACATTATTAATGGCACTAAGATGTGGATTACTAATTCTACCCAAGCAGACTTTATTTGTTTGTTAGCCAACACCAGTAGCGATGGGCCACATGCTAATAAATCACTGATCGTTGTGCCGATGAATCTACCCGGTATCTCGTTATCGGAAAAGCTAAATAAATTAGGCATGCGTTCCTCTGATACCGCGCAAATTTTCTTCGACGATGTGCGTGTACCTCAGCGTTACCTAATTGGTGAAGAAGGAGCAGGTTTTCGCTATCAAATGGAGCAATTTCAAGAGGAGCGTATTTACGCAGCGGCAGGTAATTTAAAGATGATGGAATTCGTCATTAATGACACCATTGAATACACCCGTCAGCGTCAGGCATTTGGGAAATCGATACTTGATAACCAAGTTGTACATTTTCGATTAGCTGAATTACAAACGGACGTCGAGTGCTTGCGAGCCTTAACCTATGATGCGGTAGAGGGCTATATTAATGGCCAAGACGTGACGCTAAAGGCATCTATGGCAAAGTTAAAGGCTGGTAGGCTGTCTCGCGAGGTGACCGACAGCTGTCTTCAGTATTGGGGTGGAATGGGCTACATGTGGGACAGCCCTGTAGCGAGAGCTTATCGAGATGGTCGATTGGCCTCCATTGGTGGCGGTGCTGACGAGGTCATGCTTGGTATCATCAGTAAGCACATGGGTATTATGCCAAAGCGGAAATAAAAAAATGCCCCACTAAACGAATAGCGGGGCATCTTAAAGGACTACTTAAATGTAGTTTAAGCTAGGATCGGCCCTAGTTTCATGGCGATACCCATATCTCCTTGAATCTTTAGCTTTCCAGACATAAAGGCCGCAGTGCCATCTAGCTTTCCTTCGGCCATTTCCATAAAGTTCTCTATGCTAATCACCATGGTGCACTGTGCGTC
>CALDQM010000096.1:0-7257 GCA_937911225.1 uncultured Cellvibrionales bacterium | reverse complement strand
GACATATCGAACCTCACTAGTTCAATACCCAACACATTAGCAAGCTGCTTGCAGACTTCTGTCTTACCCACACCTGTTGGACCAGCAAATAGGAAGCTACCTATTGGCTTACTACCCTCTCTCAAACCGGCTCGAGCAAGTTTAATAGACGTAGATAGTGCTTCAATCGCCATATCCTGCCCAAACACGACCATCTTGAGATTAGACGCTAGGTCTTGTAACTGAGCTTTATCAGAAACGGAAACACTCTTTGCTGGAATTCTTGCTATCTTAGAAATGACCAGCTCAATATCAGCTAACCCAACAGTCTTCTTACGCTTATAGGCGGGCTGCAGGCGTTGATAAGCACCAGCTTCATCGATCACATCAATGGCCTTATCAGGCAAGAATCGATCGTTGATATGTTTGCTTGACAACTCAGCCGCCGCTTTTAGAGCAGGATTAGTAAACTTCAAGTCATGATGCTCCTCAAACCGTGACTTGAGGCCCTTTAAGATTTCAAAGGTTTCATCAACACTGGGCTCTGGAACGTCTATCTTTTGAAAACGACGAGCCAAGGCATGGTCTTTTTCAAAGATGCCACGGTACTCTTGGTACGTTGTTGAACCAACGCAGCGTAGTTTTCCTGACGATAATAGCGGCTTCAACAAATTGGAGGCATCCATGACGCCTCCAGAGGCTGCACCAGCGCCAATAATAGTGTGAATTTCATCAATGAAAAGAATCGACTTTTCATGGTCGATAAGCTCTGCAATTAGTCCCTTTAGACGCTTCTCAAAATCACCACGATACTTAGTGCCAGCCAGCAAAGAGCCCATATCTAAGGAAAAAACAGTGCTGTCGAGCATCGGCTCTGGTACATCGCCATCTACAATAAGTCTTGCAAGACCTTCGGCAATAGCGGTCTTACCAACCCCAGACTCTCCAACAAGCAACGGGTTATTTTTTCGTCGGCGAATCAGTATCTGGCTAACTCTTTCAATTTCCGCATCACGGCCGATCAATGGATCGATGAGTCCCAAGCGAGCCTGATCGTTTAGATTAGTAGCAAACTGGCTGAGTAAGCTCTGTTCTGCAGGCTCCCCTTCCTTAACGTTGTCCGTCGATGTTTGTTCAGATTCGTTAACATTCTCAATATGATCCGCATATTTTGAAATACCATGGGATATGTAGTTAACCACGTCAATGCGCGCAACATCTTGCAGTCTCAAGAAATAAACCGCCTGGCTCTCTTGCTCGCTAAAAATGGCTACAATCACATTAGCCCCTACAACTTCGCTATGATTCGCAGAATTGACCTGAAAAACGGCGCGTTGTAATACCCGCTGAAACCCATGTGTGGGCTGCGTTTCATGTTCCAATATCGTATCTGGAATCATTGGTACTGTGGATTCGATAAACTCATTAAGGTCTTCGCGCATAGCGTTGAGATCAGCACCACAGGCCTTTAATACCGAGGCTGCAGATGCATCATCAAGCAACGCGAGTAATAAATGCTCTACGGTCATAAATTCATGACGCTTGTCACGGGCAGACTTAAACGCCAAATTGAGGGTAACTTCCAGCTCTCTACTTAACATAATTCTTACTCCTCATCGCTACTAGCGGGTTCTGCTTGGCACAGGAGTGGGTGTTGATTGTCCTGTGAATATTGGTTTACTAAAGCCGCTTTTGTTTCTGCTATATCTTCAGTATAGACACCACAGACACCTTTTCCTTCGGAATGAATTTTAAGCATGATTTGTGTCGCATTTTCTCGCGACTTAAAGAAAAATTGCTCGATTAATTCAACCACAAATTCCATAGGTGTGTAGTCATCATTTAAAAGTACTACTTGGTACATGCGTGGCTTCTGCAGCTTGGGTGGCGCTTCTTGCGTTGCCGTTCCGCTATCATCTTGCCAGTTGTCGCCGTCGTTCTGATTGGTCATTAATTGTGCCGATGTATTGGTGGTCTTTGAGTACTCTATGGTACAACACAATCAGCGGCTCAGGTAAGCGCTAGCAAGCTAAACCAACGTTTTTTTGCAGCTGACATGTAGCTATACGGAGAACTATTAATTTTGGAGCTACTGAGTCGTAGCAAATTTTAGAAAGCGTAGGAGACGATAATTCCCAGACGCAGATCTTCATCGAAAATAACCAAAGGGCTCGCTTTGTTACTTTTAATACTTATGACCTGCCCAGCAACTTGCCAGTGGTCGTTAATTGAATAATCAGCGCCAACAAAGAGTAAACCGGCATCACCTTCAAGATCACCCTGAATAGTTGCTGATAAGTTTAATGTACTGTTCATCACTAAATTACTATATCGCACCAGCCAGTTTCCATAGACCCCCTCGTTGATCAATGGTTGCTCGTCGATCAACCCATCCCGCTCATTTAACATAGCCTTTGCCTGAATACTTGCGCTGACGCTTTGCTGGCTATTGACACCATACTCAAAGCCTAAGGAAATACCGACCTGGTCTTTCTTTATGCCGCTGCTTAGTCCATTGCTTGCTGCACCGGCAAGTGTTGACTGGTCGAGTAAAAGACCATGGCTCAATGCAACGTCTAGACTCAGCAACAATTTCCCTAACGCTTTGTTGGCGCTAAAGCCAATAAGTATAAAATCATTAGCCAACGCTAAAGGTTCATCCAACGGTACATTTGGCGCCTGATACTGCAACTGATTTTCATAAAGGTAAGCGGCCATGAAGGCTATGTCGCTGCCATCAAAGGACTTACTCCACTGAGTACCTGCCTCAAAAATTGATTGGCCACTACGGGAATAGCCGTCCAGATTGGAGTCTAGTGGGTTGTAAAATGGACTCCCTGTTACAGGCGTAGGATTAAACTCTGGGTAGAGGTTAATGAAACTAGACCAATTACCGTTATCTTTAAATACATCCCAAACCAGCATCCACTGGTTGAGTCTGGCATCTTCAATATCAATAGTGCCAAAGTCTCGATACTCGGTATGGTTGATGACGTCCAGTACCGAATTACCGACAGTCTCGCCCCAAACAACGGTCTGACGACCCAGTTTTAGGCTTTGCTGACTTTGGCTCCGTTGCACGAATAGTTCATTGACACGATACTCAGTCTCGATATTGTTATTGTTAGCCGTATATTCATAATCACCCCGCCAATAAGCACGAGCCTGCCAACTACCCTGAACCAACCAACCATCAGCAAAAGCATTCTGAAATCGAACGTTAACACCAAATCGGTTATTCTCTAGCTCACTGGGTTTAGACAGTAAATACCCTTCTATAGGCTCTACCGTGTGGTTATTAACTTGCCCCGACAACTGTTGGCTGAGTCGAATCGTTAACCCATCTCGCCATGAATCGACATTAGTATCTTCTTTTAAAGCAAAAGCATCTGCAAAAAGATCGTCATCTAAACTAAGTTCACCGAGAAAAACGTCATCCTCCGACGATTGTTCACTAGCCTGCTGAGCGAGAGTAATTTGAGATAGTAAAGTAAGGATTAATAACCCATTACGAATAATCATCAATATCCTGATCCATTTAATTAAGTTGTGCTCTCAGCTCTTTGAGCATCGCCTCTCGGTACGCCGTATCGGTAAGTGTGCGTTGGGTCAAAAAATCATCTTTGATCTCAAGGTCGGTATAAATTTCAACAAACGCCATGTTTGATAGGCGATTGGAGACTAAATTCATCATAGTAATTGAGCGAGCTACCCAACTGCTGTTCACGCGCTCAATACGAGAGGCCACAAGTCTTTTTATCTCTTTGCCGTATTTGTCATACATCTCAGAACGCAGGGCAACATAGCGAGTTTTGTCAATGTAATGGACGGAACGAGAATAACGACTCTTTTTGGCTCTTTGCTGATTGGGGATCATCTCTATTTTCCAAACTTCGCGGCCATTGCGTGACGTTTCCTCTAGGATGTTTATCTGATATTCAGTCAATTTTCCTGTCTCAGTATCCTCGGTGGTAAATTCTGAGCCAAATATGGATGCTGGTTCAGTATTACCATCTGAGTCACCGCCGGCGATTCTTTTGACTCGACCAAGGGCAGAAAGATACAGCCAGGTTTGGTTGTCGCGCCCTTCTTCATCGTAGGAATAGCTTAGCATGCCGATACCACGCTCTGAGGCGGGTTCAATAGTGATACTTACGCTCTTTGTATCTTTAAGTAACTCTCCATAGTTAGCAGCAATTGACTCAAGCACTTTGACTCGTGGTTTTTCAGCGCAGGCAATGCGACCCTTATTAACCCCAAATTTACAGCTAGATAGCTTTAGACGCGTGAATGAGGAATCATTGGTTGCTCGCTGATTATCACCTACTGCCTGCATGACCTCTAAACCGGTGGTGTTCTCCGCACCCTGAATGGGCAACGTGAGAGCACTGAGCATTGTAATGCTGAGTATCGACAGATTTCTCATCCAACTCACGCTTTAACTCCTCTAAAATTAGTATGGGTATCTACATTGACCACACCAAAGGTTGGTTTGAAAACGATAATCATCGCCGGTATCAGAAACAGATCACACAGTAGCGCAACAAAAATAGATAGTGAGCCAAAAAATCCTACCTTAGCCATTCCCATGTAGTCCGAAAAACTTAACACTGCAAAGCCAAGACCAATAATCATCGTAGTGAAGAGCACAGCTTGACCCACTTCTCGGATGGCACTCTCCAACGCTATGCTAACGCTTTTTGATTTACTCAGCTCAACTCTGTAATGGGTCATAAAATGGATAGTGTCATCTACGGCTATACCGAGTATGACCGGTGCAATCAATAAGGTGTCAGTATCCAGTGGTATACCAAATAGCCCCATCAAGCCAAGGCCTAAAAACGCGGGAATGGCATTTGGGATCATGCCCATCAACCCTCCCCGTAATGATCCCAAAGTAACAATCATAATGACACTTATCAATAACAGGGCCAGTGCAAAACCATTGAACTGTGACGTGGCAATCTCGTCGGAGACTACCATTAATGTTGCCATAGTGCCGGTAAGAACAATTTCTAAGTCTGGATAGATTGTTTGAAAGCGGCCAAATTTGTCGCTAATCTCTTGCTCTACCTCAGTGAACATTTTCTGATACCCATAAGAGCCCATACTTTTGGAGTTAACCGCAATATGAGAACGGCTATAATCATCCGATACTAAATTGCGACGATCCTCAGGATTAGCGCTGTTAAATAAGTAAAGTAGCTGAGCAACTGACTGATTTGAATTTGGGATAACATAAAAGCTGGGGTCGTCGTCGTTCATTATTTGATTGGTATCTTTGACGATGTTCGCTAATGAGTGAGTGCGGCCGATGGTATTAGGGTAACGTGCTTGTAGACTTGTCTGTAGGTTATCAACTGCCATTAGTAACTGTGCATCAAGCATGCCGTCGGTAGTTTTGGTATCTATCATCACTTCCATATTCTGTGAACCGGACATATTGTTGTCTACCACGTTAATGGCAATGGCTAGTGGATGATCATCCTTAAATGAACCCGCAATATTGGTATCAATGACAATTTTTGTCGCGCCATAACAGCACAGTAAGAAGACCGCACCAAATATCATCATAATTCGTCGCGGGCTCCGCTCTACAATAGCGGGCACTCGAGCAAGTATCTGAGACTGAGAATTTACTATCCAGTAGGTCAAGAGGATGACTCCATTAATAAACCCACCGACTAGACTTCCAAGTGACATAAACACAATAGAGACACTTATTAATGCCAATAATATTTTTGTTTTAGAGGCCAGTTGCTTCCAGAACAACCCTAGCTTATCTGCGGCACTGCCCTTCTCTGTGGTGCCAGTCGGATGCCAAAAGTCTAATAAAATAGGAAGCAGTATGACAGTAAAAAAGAAGGCGAGTATTACGCCAAAAGCACACATAATGGCAAAAACTCTAATCGGCTCAAGACTTGAGCTGGCTAGTACCATAATGCCGGCGGCGGTGGTCAGTGTTGTCAGTAAAATAGCCAAGCCAACTTTTTCATAGGCCTTGGTTAGTGCTTTGGAATGTTCTAAACCCTCTCTTCTAAAACTAAAATAAGCGCTCATTACATGCACACAATCAGCGATTCCTACAGAGAATATCAGCAGCACCGTCAAGCCGATCATCGTTGATAGCTCAACTCCTAAAAGCACGGTTATTCCCCAGCACCAGGAAACACTCAGCGCAATGGTCACTAACGGCCAAAGCAAAGCACTAGCGGAGCGAAACAAAACCCACAAAAGAAATGCAAATATTAGTACCATCAGATAGCCGAGAACCTTGAGCTGGTCGAGAATTCCTTGTAGCTGGCTCATTAGAGAGGGCTCGCCAACCGCATAGTATTCAAACTGTCCAGAGTATTGTCCATACACAGCTTCCAATGCATCGTTGAAGGCTAAATAATCTAGAGGGTTAACATCTTTATACTCAATTTTTTGAACGACGGCTTGTGTATCAAAAGACACGTCAAAGTCTTCAAAGCTTTCATCAAGTTTTATGGCATCAGAATCTAATGCTGATTGATATCCGTCGATTGGTTCGGTACCAAAATCGGTCTGCAGTAAAAGCGCACCAAAACTGCCATCGGCTGCATAAAAAGACGATATATAATCCGGCTCACTCATAGCCAGCGCTTTTATACGGTTGAGCTCTTTTTGGCTTGTGGGTATTATTTTAGGGACTAAGCGCTCGGAGATTAACGCATCGCCTACACTATTTTGAACACGCAGGTTGGTTAATGATTGTACCCGACGAATGTGGATGAGCTCTCTGAGGTCGACATCAGGGTACTTTAAACTATCTAAATCTTGCCAGTTCTCTAACGTATCGGTAAGCCCTTGCAGTGCACTTAACGAGTCGGTTGAAAAAACATCACCATCAGCAGGTTTGTAGATTAAATAGACCGAGCGATCACTTCCAAATTGTCGGCGGAACTCTTCTAGCGCCTGCTGCGCCGGACTTTCTTCGTTTAAAAATGCTTCTGAGGATAGATCAAACGTCGTCCGCGTTGCCATGGAATAAAACATTATGAGGGACACTAACGTCAATATAATCAATATTGCACGCTTAAATTTCAGTACGGTACCAGGCGCAGCAGCAAATATATCCGTCAAACTTAGGAGTAACTTTTCCATTAATAAATCTCAATTATTAGCGCAGCGTTAGAGACCAACCTCTATAACCTCGAGAGTAATATAAAATTAGGCAAGTCGGTAGTCCAAAGCGACTTAATTCTGTGCAGAAACGATAGGTCTTCATCATTCCTCATAGATACTGGCCAACGG
>CALDQM010000095.1:0-2751 GCA_937911225.1 uncultured Cellvibrionales bacterium | reverse complement strand
TTGGCTTTTAACCAATTGGTCCCGCGTTCGAGTCGCGGACGGCCCACCATTTTTCAAGTAGCTTTGCTCGCGTCGAGCGAGTTCCCGGCTACTCAAGAGTATCGCAAGCTATAGTGCTTTTCATCTATTATCGCATAGGTGAATGAATTAACATTGCCGTCCGTAGTCTCGTTGACCCAAAGAGATTTGCTTTGTCTTTTCACGAAATCGATCTTAATATGAATCTAAAATTCTGTTTATTACTCCTTGCTTCATTGACTTTTTTCTATCCGTCGGAGCTTGAGGCCGAAGAATTTTACTATAACTTTGGTAACAGTCTTTCTGGTGATCAAAACCTGGTTAATATGTTAGGTAGTTATGAATTTACGCCTAGTGCCAATGATTTTAGAGACCACTCTTCCCAACCAAGTTATGAAAATGGCAATGTGTCATTAGCTAATGGCCAATTTTTAGCGACGCCGCCAAGTGTATCCACATTCTTTGATTTCAATAAACCGGTTCAATTCGACTTACGTTTCAAATTCGATGATGCGGTGACCATAAGTTCGGAAAAGTTATTTATTCGAGAGATTTTGACCACTACGACTTCAGATCAAAGGGACGAGGGGTTTACTCTCTTAGTGCGTGAGGAAAGCGGATCTTGGTTGCTACAGTTTCAAGTAGGCGAGGGCTCAGGACTCCAGCCTCCCTATAATGATGTGGAAGGATACGTAAAAACACTCGCATATATAGACCCTCATAGCTGGCAAAACTTAAGTATTATTTTTCGTTTAAATGCGACGACACCGCGAGTGGACTTCATTTTAAATGGAAGCTCGCAAAGTATGGTTTTGGGCGAAGCTCGTCGCGCAGATATATCTAAACTGATAACCCTGCTCTCAGGTGGTGATTATTACAACAAAGCCCATGGTTTGGATAAATTACAAATATTTGCCGGTGGGTTTCCTATTGCAAATATAGGCTGCTGTGATCCGAGAGTTCACGATTCAACATTAGTATTGGATTATCTGCACATTATGTCTCCAAAAACTTTGGCGAATGCTGGAGAGATGTCTGCTCTACTAAAAAGCATGACAGACCATATTAATGAGAAAACCATACTATCTGCCGCGGAGCTTAGTCAAATTAGTCAATCATTTTTGACTCGATTTGGCGGAGATTGGGATAGCATTGCATCAGAAGCAATGGAGTTTCTTGAAGCCTATTCTGCTAAATATCCGCCAATTTTTGATAGGCAAGAACTGTATCCAAGTCAGTTTTCTCCTGAAAAAATATTAGCTTTTTACCTGCAGCAATGGATATTTGATAATTTATTTGTGTCAAATACGCTTAATACAGTTTCAGAGATGAGGTTCGAGGATGCTGACGTATTTCCCGGCATAGTTTCGACTGACGCTCCTAGGATTGTCAAATCAATAGAATTTGATGGTGATTATGTAACAGATCCAGGATCTACCCTTAATGGTCAAGAAACGGTGTTTAGGCCAACAGGACTCTATGTGGCGCCAGGAGAGATGGTTACTTTGGACTTTGAAGCTTCAGCGATTAATCAAGGCCTCATTGCTCGTATAGGTATACATCGTTTTGATCTTGAAGCCGGTAACTGTACCTATTTCTCTCGATTTCCTCGTATCTCCAATACATTTGCTATAGATCAACAACAGATAAAAATTGCGAATCCGTTTGGAGGGGGGCTCTATTTTGAGGTTCCAGACGGTTCCAGTCTAGGGAAGGTCAAGGTGACTGTTGCTGGGGCAGTCAAAATGCCCATGTATTCAACTCTGGATTTAGAGGGTCATAGTTCAGATTTAGCAGAATTTACTTCTGATTTGTCTTTGCATCAGGTTCCTTGGTTTGAGATAACTAGCGAGAAATTCACAACAACTCAGCGGATTAATGTCCGTAATGAGGCCACAAATCCTCAAGGATTAGTTGACGTCTTTGGCGAAATGTTTGACGCAATTAGCGCTATGACTGGCAGACCATTAAAGAGAATAAGATCGGAGTGGCTTGCTACAGATGCCCAAATCACGGTTAGAGGCACTGCTATGGCTGCGAGTTATCCTATTTTTGGAGACGATTGGTCAAATGATTCGCCAGAGATCACTGCAACAACAGACTATTCTTGGTTCTCGCCATGGCAATATTTAAACAAAGATTTTTTTGAAGCAAACGCTAATGTTGATAGGAAGCGGCAACTTGATTCAGCAGAAATCTTGTGGCACGAGTGGGGGCACTTGCACAATCAACCCACGCTAGGCTGCCAAGAGCAAGAATCTAACGTTCATATGCTGGCTGCGGTTGCCTACAATAAGGTCCTCGGGGCCGATTTAGACACAGCATTAAAATACTCGGGTTTCCAACAATATACGCTCGATGATTCCGCTTTAGATACTATGCTATCGCCGAACTGGCAAAAAGGTCGTCGGCTGTGTCTTGATGAATGGGACAATGAGGTTAGGTATCAAACACGAAGTTGGGCACGGCTTGTTGATTTGGTGAAGATGTTTGGCTGGGATAGTGTTGGGTCTATTCATAAGGCGTTTTATGATCAAGGCGTTTTGGAAGGTAAAGCGGTTAATTATGGTTTAGAGGATGATTATTTTGTCATTACGGCATCCAATGCTCTGAGCTTAAACTTGATACCCGTTTTTGAGTTTTGGGGTATTCCGGTAACAGCCGAAACTAAACAAGTATTAGCGAGCTTAACTTTGCCCGCAGAGTTTGAGCAAAGGCTAGATAATTATAAAA
>CALDQM010000094.1:0-54192 GCA_937911225.1 uncultured Cellvibrionales bacterium | reverse complement strand
AAGATCTCTAAGATAGATGATCGCTATATTGCATACACCCAGTTAGATGACTCTAAGCCCAAACAGGCGCTTTCATGCTCAACCCCAGAGCCGTCAAAAATAAGTTTGAAGTCAATGGGAAACTCTCAAACGAAGGTGAATTTAGCTGGCGAGATGTCATCCCTAGTGCGCTTCTCTGATGAAAGAAATCTTACAACTTATCGGTTAGCTGTGGCCGTTAATGGCCAGTACACCGCTTATCATGGGGGCACCGTTGAGGCCGCTCTAGCGGCTATCAATTCTACTTTAACAGCGCTCAATTTTATTTTTGAAACCGATCTTGGAATTCGATTAGAGTTGATAGATAACAACGATCTTATCGTTTACACAGATCCTGATACTGATCCTTTTCAAGATGATGCCAGCAATTTAAATGGCACTATGAATACTGAGCTCCAAGCCATTTTGCGCTCAGTAATTGGTGATGATAATTATGATGTAGGGCATATTTTTAGTGGTATTGGTGGTGGCGGTAACGCGGGAGCTATTGGTGCTTTTTGTAATGATAGTGTAAAGGGAAGCGCATGGTCCGCCTCAACCGAGCCTGAGGGTAGTTATTTTGTTAATCTTGTGGCTCATGAAATGGGACATCAGTTAGGCGCTTATCACACATTCTCGATGAGGACTGAGGGTACGGGAACCAACGTCGAACCTGGCAGTGGTACGACTATTATGAGCTATGCAGGCATTACAGGTCCTGATGACGTGGCAATTTATGGAGACGATTATTATCATAATGTTAGTATTTTACAGGGTCTAAATTACCTCAAAAGCCAGTCATGTCAGGTTAATAAAGATATTGACAATAATGTTCCCACGGTAAAAGAGCTTGAAAATTATACGATTCCAGTCGGAACGCCCTTTATTTTGACGGGGTCTGCGACCGATGTCGATGAGAGTGATGTCCTTACCTATACCTGGGAGCAAGTTGATGACGGGTTAGTACCCAGTAGCGTATTTAGTTCCGAAAATATCCAAGGTGCAAATTTTAGATCATTGCCTCCCTCTGAAAGTTCTACGCGTTACTTTCCTTTGATAACCAGTGTTATCTCTGGCGATTTAACACTATCGGATCCTAATATTGAATCGACGTGGGAAACTTTATCTACGGTACCTCGTGAGTTTAATTTTGCGTTCACCGTTAGGGACAATGCTGTCGGTGGTGGTGGTGTTGCCTCGACAAGAACAAAGATTACTGTTGTTGATCGTGAAGGAGCTTTTCAGGTGACGTCTCAAGGCGATGCCCCCATCTATTTGACTGCTTCAGAGCAAACTGTCACTTGGGCTGTCGCAGGCACAAATGCCGCACCTATTCTCGCAGAGTTGGTTAACATTAGATTGTCAGCTGATGGTGGACTGACATATCCATATTCATTGGCGGAAAATGTCAACAATGATGGAAGTCATAAAGTACAAATGCCAGACATAGTAACCGCTCAAGCACGAGTGCGTGTTGAGTCGGTCAACAATATTTTTTACGCGATAAACTCTCGAGATTTCGCCATCACTCGTGACGATATTGTTTTGACCTTCAGTCAGCTTAACTACCCCGTTTGTAACAATGAAAGCGTCACCGCAAATTTGCTTTACGAAACGTCATCATCGTTCACGGATACAGCTATTTTCTCGTCATTAAATACACCATCTGGGTTAACAGTCAGGTTTTCTCCGTTAAGCGCATCGGTCAATAAGACTGATGTTGACGTCACTTTTTTAGCCAACAATGATATTGAACCGAACACTTACCCCGTTGAAGTAGTTGCAACTTCAGATATTCGGTCTCAATCTCTCACTTTTAACGTCTCCACCTATAGCTCGGAATTTACGCCTGTCGTCTTGGTATTACCAAATGACCAGAGTTTACTTAGTGGTTTGAGGGCTAAGTTAGAATGGCAAAAACAGAATAATGCAGTTAGCTATGAGGTCGAGGTCGCTACTGATGAGAGCTTTAGTGATGTTTTCTTTAGCTCTAACGTTGATACGAACTTTATAACGATCACTGGACTGCAGCGTGAGACCAATTATTATTGGCGGGTGAGACCTATAAATAGCTGTGGTGTGTCGGATGCAGGGACGCCATTTTCCTTTACGACACCTAATTTGTTTCAAGGCCAAAATTTACCCGTTGCGATTGCATCTGATCAACCTACCTCAGTGTCATCGATTATATCAATCTCCGAAAATTTGGTTATTACTGACATTAATGTTGGTGTAGATGTCTCTCATACCTACGTTGCTGAACTGATCATTACTTTGACATCGCCTACAGGAACTATTGCCACATTGTTACCAGTAGACACATGTTTCAACCCAGAAGATTTTTCTTCGGGCGCTGATATCAATGTGGTATTTGACGATGATGGCTCAGACCTCCTATGTGGATCATCGAGCCCAGTGATCTCAGGTATTATAAGGCCTCAACTTGGCACACTTGATGTATTTAACAACCAAAGTACCCAGGGAGATTGGGTTTTAACTATTACAGATATTTATCCCGGAGATGGCGGTAGTCTTGATAACTTCACTTTAAAAATAACTACCGATGGCCCGTACGTTAACCGAGCGCCTATAGCCCTGCCGCAGGCAGTTAAAGCGACAGCGCAAGGCAGTACTTTAATTTCTCTGGGGGCAACAGACCCAGAAAGACAACAATTAACATTTTCTTTGGTGGATACTCCTAAGCGTGGACAGCTGAGTGTCATAGCACCTACATTACTGGGCCAAAGCTATGCAAATGGCGGAGCAAGAAAGGTAGCGATTAATGGTGATTACGCCTATTTAGCGGCTTACACATCAGGCCTTGCCATTATAGATATTTCAGACTCGGCTAATCCAGGCGAACCCGTTTATATGGCGACAACGGGTCAGGCTTTGGGGGTTGCGGTGAGAGCTAATTATGCCTATGTTGCCGATGGTGCCTCTGGGCTTCATGTTGTTGATGTGAGCGATCCGAGTAGTCCGTCGTTAGTCGGCACATTTGATACTGATGGCTATGCTTACGATGTAACACTATCTCCTGACGGTAATAAAGCATATGTTTCTGACGGTAATGCTGGACTGCACATAGTCGATGTTACTAACCCTGCAAGCCCAGTTTCTTGGGGGATCCTTAATATGGGAGGTGAGGCACTAGGCATGGTGCTATCAGAAAACGGTATCAAGGCTTACATTGCTGCTGGACAAGGGGGATTTGTTATTGCGAATGTCAGTGATGCGGCCAATCTTTATGTGTATGGCTCTTTAAGCAACTCACCGCCTATTGAAAGTGTAGCGCTTTCATTGGATCAGCGTACAGCTTATCTAGCTAGTGGGCCTTATGGACTTCTGGCTGTTGATGTGAGTTATTCCTTTGAGCCAAGTTTAACAGGCGTGTTGACTACTGAGGGCTATGCGTCTGATCTAGTTCTTTCCTCTGACGGGAGCAAGGCTTACGTTGCGAATGGTTTTGCCGGCCTAAAAATTATTGATATACAGAGTACAACTGCTTCTGCATTGGGAGATTTCAGGGTCAGCGCTGACCTACAAACGGATACCTTGAACGTTGTGTTGTCACCTGATGGCACAAAAGCCTATTTGGCGGACCGGATTAATGGCTTGCAGATTATTGATGTTGTGCCGATTATATTTTCTGCTGAAGATACTATTCCTCAAAATGTTACATACACCCATACGTCACAAGATGTGATTAGTAATGCACCAACAGATGTATTTACTTTTAAAGTTAATGATGGAGAATTTGATAGTAATTTAGCTAACATAGATCTATGGATGGACTCGTCAATCACCAATACTGCGTCATTGACCTATGTGCGAACTTCTGATGACCAGGTGACTATTACCGGGTGTGTTAGTGCATGCGAACCTAACTTGGTAATTCCAGAAACAATTGGGTTTTTCTCTTCTCCGGTTGTTGCTATTGGAGAGGGTGCCTTCGCTGACAGTGGTATTACCTCTGTAACCATACCTGGCAGTGTTACCTCTATTGGGGATTACGCTTTTGTCCTCAATTCACTCAGATCAATAACTATTACTGATAGCGTAACCGAAATTGGGGAAGATGCTTTTGCATACAATAATCTCTTGGCCGTTAGTTTTTTGGGTGATAGACCTTTAATAGCTGTCGGAAGTTTTTTCGGAAATAGAGATCTTATATTGGTGAGCTACTGTGATGGCAAGTCTGGATGGCCAGGCGGGCCCATTTCTGTTGGATCGGCTGATGTAACTCCTACGGAAGGTTGCGACTCGGTCAATCTCAATACTGATGCTCTCAACCAATTGCTGGCTGCTGCTGACTCTGGAGATGCTAGCGAGGTCACAATAGCGAATTTGAACGCGATTATTGGGCTTGTAAATATTAATGCTGATAATCTTAATGCCTACCAGACCGCTATCACTTTGCTAACAAGCGGGACTAGTGTTGACCAACTAAATGAACTCCAATCACTCATTAATTCAGTTAATACTGGGATCTCGTCATGTTCATCTACCCCTTATTTTGTCAATGTCACCTCTGGTAATTACCCTGCAGAGGTAAGTTGGTTGTTGGAGGATGCCTTCGGTACGATTTTGTATGAGGGCGTAGCTCCATTCAGTGGAGTAATTTGTTTAAGTGATGCTCGTTATACCTTAACAATGTTCGACTCCTATGCTGATGGATGGAATGGCGCGGAGTTTTCGATACTGACAATTTCTGGAGATCAAGTCGTAACCCAAACGCTTAACTCCGGCAGAGAAGGAGAAGGGGCAATAAATATTGGAGATTATCCTAACGACGGGCCATCAGCTAATTCTCAGGCGGTGACGCTGGTCGAAAAAATACCAACAGACATTACATTATCTGGGACAGATCCGGAGAACGATCAACTCACTTATTATCTGGCCTCTATGCCTACCAAAGGAAATTTTGCAGCAGCGTTTAACCCAAACTTACTGGGTTCAGTAGCCAATAATAGTATCAGCTTGAAGGTCGCTATTTCAAACGACGGCAATAAGGCTTTTATTGCGGATTATGAGGCTGGATTACAAATTATCGATATCACGGATGCCTCAAATCCAGTAACAATGAGTACTTTTGAGACCAGTGGGCATGCTTTTAATGTGACCGTCTCTAGTGATGGTAATACCGTATACATAGCTGACGAGGAGGCCGGATTGCAGATTATAGATGTTACTGACTCGTCTAATCCAGCTTTACTCAGTACATTTGATACAGAGGGCGTAAGTATAGGTGTCACTCTATCCAGTGATGAGGGAACTATCTTTATCGCAGACGTGTTTAGCTTACAGATCGTTGATATTACAGATGCCCAATCGCCATTCTTATTAGGGTCCTTAAC
Source organism: uncultured Cellvibrionales bacterium (assembly GCA_937911225.1). Taxonomy (GTDB): domain Bacteria; phylum Pseudomonadota; class Gammaproteobacteria; order Pseudomonadales; family Porticoccaceae; genus HTCC2207. Next base: position 48,817 of record CALDQM010000094.1, on the reverse strand, counting down.
CACTTCAGGCACAGCATATGGAGTTGGACTTTCTCCGGATGAAAATACGGCTTATGTCACTGTTGCTGATGCTGGCCTGGACATTATTGATATCAGTAATCTTGCCGCTCCGGTGTTGGTGAGTACCCTTGATACTCCGGGCATCGCAAGAGCGGTTAAGTTATCCAATGATGGCAATACAGCCTATGTTACCGATGAAACTTTCGGGTTGCAGATTGTGGATATCACTGACTCGGCTAATCCGGTCATACTCAGTAACTTCGATACAGAGGGCGATAGTTGGGGCTTAGCGTTATCATCAGATGGCAGCTTTGCCTTTATAGCTGACTTAAACAGTCTTCAGGTTATTGATGTTAGTAACAAGGCAGAACCTAGGTCTAAGGGAATCTTTAACACGAGTGCATCTCGTGGAGTGGCTTTGTCTAGTGACGATAGTATCGCCTATGTTGCCCAGGAAAATGGACTAGTTATCATTGATGCTATTTCTAGAATTCAGGTCGGCGATAGAATACCTGCAGTGGTCACCTATGTGAGTACCGAGGCAGAGGCAGTCGCTGATAGCTTTAGCTTTAAGGTTAATGATGGGCGCCTGGACAGTGCCGCGGCTGCGGTGGATATCACTATCCTTTTAGATACTGATGGAGATGGGGTTACCAATGAGTTTGATGCGTTCCCGCTAGATCCAGCTGAAACGATTGATACTGATTCAGATGGCATTGGTAATAACGCAGATACAGATGATGATGATGATGGTGTTAGTGATGGATCAGATGTATTTCCGCTAGATTCGACCGAAACATTAGATACTGATTTAGACGGCATTGGCAATAATGCTGACCCGGATGATGATAACGATGGCGTAATTGATGAAGATGATGCATTACCCTTAGATCCAGCTGAAACAGTGGATACTGATTTGGATGGGATAGGTAATAATGCAGATACCGATGATGATGGCGATGGCGTAATTGATGAAGATGATGCATTACCTTTAGACCCGACCAATGACAGTGACGGTGATGGTGTTGCCAATAACGCCGATGCTTTTCCTCTCGAGGTGACTGAAACGGCAGATAGCGACGGAGATGGGGTGGGGGACAATTCAGACGTTTATCCCAATAATGATCTCTACGTATTAGATTCTGATAGCGACGGCATGCCTGATGCTTGGGAGCGTCGTTATGGACTTGATCCCAATGACCCCTCTGACGCTACAAGTGATGTCGACAATGATGGTGTGGTGGCTTTGGATGAATTCTTAGCGGGAACTACGCCTTCTGGATCAATAGACATTGACGGAAATGGTCAATATGACGCGCTCACTGATGGTATTTTAATACTGCGAGGTATGTTTGGTTTAACCGGTGATACTCTGGTTGTTGACGTCATCGGCTCTGGTGCAGTTTATATAGAGTCAGAAGAGATTGAGTCTCAAATTAGCGTACTTGGTGAACTTTTGGATATTGACGGTAATGGTCAAGTAGACGCATTGACAGATGGGCTATTGATCTTGAGGTACTTGTTTGGTTTGAGTGGGGATTCGCTTATAGCAGGTGCTGTAGCTGTAGATGCAACAAGAACATCCGGTGCCGATGTTGAAGCTTACCTTGATGAGTTGGCGCCTGCACTCTAACAACTCAACGGAGAGTCGGCCAGTATTCCTACCGTTGATTATTACAACTACGAGTTTTGTATGTAGGAAAATTTAGGCATAGTAGCCATTGCTTGAATGTGAGCGCCTTGCTTGTAATTATAGCTAAACTAGAAAATCTCTAATAAAAAGCCGCCTTTTGGCGGCTTTTTATTAGAGGTAATTTATTGACTAACTAATATTGTGGTATTTAGCAGACATAGGCTGCATACAATTTAAATACCGATTCACTAAAATATAGAAAATAATCCACAATTGGTTAAATTTTAGTTTCAAGCTTGCTAAAAAACCCTACATTAGGTACGGTTATTAAGAGTTATCTGATAATAATAAAAGGGTTCTTCCCTAACTAGGTAATATTAGGCGAAAGAAGCCCAGTGTGTTTGGGGTATTTTATGCCACTTGAACAATATACGGATTTTCTTTTTCATAGGCCATTCGACCATCTCTATGAGATGGTAACGCTCTCTCTTTTTGTTCTCATAATAGTCAGCCAATCAATGCAAATACAGGCAGCTCCTACACTGGTGCGTCGCTATGACTAATGCCTATGCGAATGAAATTTGGCCTTTAGCCGTGTATTTTTTGATGGTTATTCTGTTGGTAATAACCATGTTAGTACTTTCTTGGTTACTCGGTCAGCGTCGCAGAGAGGCGGCAACAAACGATCCCTTTGAATCAGGAATTGTCTCTGTTGGTGGGTCGCAAATTCGTATCTCTGTAGAATTTTATTTAGTGGCGATCTTCTTCGTCATTTTTGATCTTGAAACTGTATTCATTTTTGCTTGGGCAATCGCTTTCTTTGAACTTGGCTGGCCAGGTTATCTATCCATGGTGGTATTTATTGCCATCCTAGGTCTGGCACTTGTGTATGAGTGGAGATCTGGGGCATTGGACTGGGGTAATAAAACGCGTACTGGCTTAAATGATTCGACGATATCGGCAGAGGTGAAATAATGGATTGGAGCTTAACGCGACCCGAACAGGGCAATGTGGTTAGTCAGAATGACGATTTTATTGAAGAGCAGGTTAAGCGTAATGTAGCTTTTGCCAAGCTCGAAGATTTAATTGCGTGGGGGCGAGCGCATTCATTGTGGCCTTTTAATTTTGGTCTTTCCTGCTGTTATGTAGAGATGGCAACCTCTTTTACAAGCCGACATGATATTGCTCGATTCGGTTCTGAGGTTATTCGAGCCACGCCTCGTCAAGCTGACCTAATGGTTATCTCGGGAACTTGTTTTTTAAAAATGGCACCGGTGATTCAGCGGCTATATGAGCAGTTGCTAGAGCCTAGGTGGATTATTTCGATGGGATCATGTGCTAACTCCGGTGGTATGTATGATATTTATTCGGTAGTGCAGGGGGTCGATAAATTTATTCCTGTCGACGTTTATGTCCCCGGTTGCCCGCCACGACCAGAAGCTTTGATGCAGGGCTTAATAATGCTTCAGGAGTCTATTGGTAAGGAGAGACGACCCATAACCTGGGCCGCTGGTGATCAAACAATTGTTAAGCCAGCCAAAATTAGTAAGCGTGATGAGCTTACTGCACAACGTATTCAGGCGACTGAGTTAAGGGAGCCGAAAAAAACCTAGTATTCCAATAACAATCTGTGAGGGTTAAATGCACACGGCTGAATCAATGGTTCATAGCCAGGTAGAAGAAACCTTGTATCGCCGGTTTGGACAACAGCAGTTTACAGTTCAAGCCACGGCCGATTCCATTCTGACACTGTGGGTGCCTAGATCCCTTTTGCTTGATGTTTTACAGTTCTTAAAACCCCAATTCTCTATGCTCTACGATTTATTTGCGATCGATGAGCGCACCCGTCAACACCGTTTGGGTCAACCCGATTCTGATTTTACTGTGGTTTATCAGTTGCTCTCGATGGAGCGTAATGATGATATTCGTATCAAGGTAGCGTTGTCCGAGGCTGACCTGCATTTGCCGACAATTATAAGTGTTTGGCCTAATGCAAATTGGTATGAACGAGAGGCATGGGACATGTTTGGTGTGATCTTTGATGGCCACCCAACGCTTTATCGTATTTTACTTCCTCCAACGTGGGAGGGTCATGCGTTACGCAAAGATCACCCAGCGCGTGCTACGGAGATGGCGCCATTTGAAATGGGGCCTGAACGAGTCGCCAAAGAACAGGAAGCATTACGTTTTCGTCCCGAAGAGTGGGGTATGGAAAAGGCGACAGAAGATAGTGAATATATGTTTCTCAATCTCGGCCCTAATCATCCTAGTGTTCATGGAGTATTTCGGGTCGCTTTGCAGCTAGATGGTGAGGTCATTATTGATTCTGTTCCTGATATTGGTTACCACCATCGCGGTGCTGAAAAAATGGCCGAACGCCAAACATGGCATACCTACATCCCCTATACAGATCGTATTGATTACCTTGGTGGGGTAATGAATAACCTTGCCTATATCCAGTCAGTAGAAATGCTGGGTGGAGTTGTGGTCCCCGAACGCGCCAAAATTATCCGTATCATGTTGGCTGAATTATTCAGAATTTCTAGTCATCTAGTTTTTTATGGGACTTTCGTTCAAGACGTGGGTCAGATGTCACCAGTCTTCTATATGTTTGCTGACCGTGAGAGATTGTTTGGCATTATAGAGGCAATTACTGGGGGACGTATGCATCCTGCATGGTTCCGCATTGGGGGTGTTGCGCAGGATCTTCCAGAAGGTTGGGATACGTTGGTTCGCGACTTTATTGACTTTTTACCAGCACGTCTTGACCACTATGACAAGATGGCTATGCAGAACAAAATGCTTAAAGAGCGCACTGTTGGTATTGGCGTTTATAGCCAACAAGAAGCTATTGATTGGGGTATTACTGGCCCTGGCTTACGGGCTACGGGTTGTGATTGGGACGTGCGGAAAAAGCGCCCTTATGGTGGCTATGATCAGTTTGATTTTGATGTGCCCGTTTCACATAACGGTGATTGTTATGACCGTGCTGAATTACGTATTGAAGAGATGCGACAGAGCTTACGTATTATTCGCCAGTGCTTGGATAATATGCCGGGAGGTCCCTATAAAAGTGACCATCGGTTGACAACCCCACCGCCAAAAGAGCGGACCATGGAAGATATTGAGACTTTGATTCACCATTTTCTCAATGTTAGCTGGGGGCCTGTGGTACCTGCTGGGGAGGCCTCGGTAATGATTGAAGCGACAAAAGGGATAAATAGTTATCACCTGATTAGTGATGGTGGCACTAACTCATACAGAACACGTATCCGAACACCCTCCTTTCCTCACTTACAGCAAATACCTCTAATCAGTAACGGGCTAATGATTCCCGATTTAATAGCCATTATTGCCAGTATCGATTTTGTTATGGCGGATGTTGACCGATGAGTAATGCAAAGATGATTCAAAGTGACATCAGTTCAGTGCTTACGCTACAAGAAATGGCGGAGATAGACCATGAGCTTGAGCATATTCCCTATAAATCTGGTGCTGCGATTGATGCTTTAAAAATAGTCCAGGCTGGGCGCGGCTGGGTATCTGATGAGAGCCTTCAAGCAATCGCTAAGTATTTGGATATGTCTGCGGAAGAGCTAGAGGGAGTGGCCACGTTTTATAATTTAATTTATCGCCGTCCAGTAGGTGAAAAAGTCATTCTATTTTGTGACAGCGTCAGTTGTTGGATAAGTGGTTGTGACAGTATTAAGCAAACTATTTCGGACACTCTGGGTGTCGATTACGGTGAGACCACTGAGGATAATCGTTACACGCTTCTGCCTGTTCCCTGTTTAGGTGCCTGTGACAGAGCACCCGTGATGATGGTCGGCGATGATTTGGTGACGCATCTTGATGATCATAAAATTAGTGAAATTTTTAGTCGCAGTAAGTTGGGAGGTCAGTCTTGATGGAAAAAGTACTGACGCGCAATATTGAGCCCGGTAAAGCTCCCACAGACTTGGCTGCCTATGAGGCTAATGGCGGTTATCAAGGTTTACGTAAAGCGATGTCGGGTATGTCCCCGCTAGACTGTCGAGAGGTTGTCAGCGAATCTAATCTGCGAGGGCGCGGTGGCGCTGGATTTCCAACTGGCATGAAGTGGAGCTTTGTGCCAATGGGCGATAAATGTACCCCGGGGCACAAATATCTTGTCTGCAATGCCGATGAAATGGAGCCTGGTGCGTTTAAAGATCGTCTGCTGATGGAATATGACCCGCATCAACTCATCGAAGGGATGATTTTGTCGGCCTATTGTATTGACGCCGACCTTTCTTATATTTTTATCCGCGGTGAATACGTAGTGGCCATCGATCGCCTTCGCCAAGCTTTAAAAGAATGTTATGCCAAAGGTTATCTTGGTGAGAATATTCTGGGTAGTGGTTTTAAACTTGATATGTACGTCCATCCCAGTGCAGGTCGCTATATCTGTGGTGAAGAAACGGCCCTTATTAACGCACTTGAAGGTAAGCGAGCAAACCCTAGAGCCAAACCACCATTTCCGCAGGTGAGCGGCCTATGGGGTCGCCCGACTATCGTTAACAATGTCGAAACGCTCTGTAATATCCCACATATTATTGACCGTGGCGCTGACTGGTTTAAGAGCCTTGGCGTCGGCGAGGATGCGGGTACTAAGATGTTTGGTGTTAGTGGGCGCGTTAAAACTCCCGGTTGCTGGGAGCTTCCAATGGGTACTCCAATTCGCGAAATTATTGAAAACTATGCGGGAGGAATGCAAGACGGCTTGCAGCTTAGAGGTTTTCTGCCGGGCGGCGGCTCAACCGACTTTTTAACCCAGGACCATCTCGATTTAGCCATGGACTATAACGTCATCGGCAAAGCTGGCAGCCGTATGGGTACCGGCACCATGATTATTCTGGATGATCAGACTTGTCCGGTAGGTATGGTATTAAATTTGATTCGCTTTTTTGCCCATGAATCTTGTGGGTTTTGTACTCCTTGCAGAGATGGCCTGCCGTGGACGAGGCAGGTGTTAGAAGACATAGAGCAAGGTCGAGGTAAAACTGAAGATTTAGATACGCTTGAATATCAAATTAACTACATAGGTGCGATTGGTAATACACACTGTGCCCTTGCGCCTGGAGCGATGGAGCCACTGCAAAGTGCCCTTAAATACTTCCGTGATGATTTTGAACGACATATTAGTGGTGGCTGTTGTCCTTACCACTCACGAAAGGGAGCCTAAGCTATGCCGATGATCTACGTTGATGGTCAGAAAATTGAGGTAAAAAAAGGCGAAAATATACTTGAAGCCTGTCTTAATGCAGGTCTAGATTTGCCGTATTTTTGCTGGCATCCAGCCATGGGTTCTATTGGCTCTTGTCGTCAATGCGCATTGGTTCAATACCAAAACGAGGAGGATACTCGCGGTCGCATAGTTATGGGCTGTATGACACCAGTGAGTGAAGGTGCAAGATTCTCGCTGAAGGCTGAAAATGCGACACAGTTTCGTGAAGCGGTTGTTGAGAGCCTCATGCTTAATCACCCGCATGATTGTCCCGTATGCGCTGAAGGTGGAGAATGTCATCTGCAAGATATGACTGTTATGGTCGGACATCGTGATCGCCGATATACCGGGAAAAAGAATACCTATCGCAACCAATATTTGGGCCCTCTAATTCACCATGAGATGAACCGTTGTATTGCGTGTTACAGGTGTGAGCGTTATTACCGAGATTACGCTGGAGGCAAGGACCTAGGTGCTCAGGCCTCGCACGACCATTTGTATTTTGGTCGTCATGAGGAAGGTATTTTAGAGAGTGAATTTTCGGGTAATCTGGTTGAGGTATGCCCCACAGGGGTTTTCACCGACAAGCCGTTCCTCAAGCAATACAGTCGCAAGTGGGATTTACAGTCGGCCCCTTCTATCTGTCAGGGCTGCGCAGTGGGATGTAATATTGCTCCTGGCGAGCGTTATGGCAAGGTTAAGCGCGTTCATAATCGCTATAACCACGACGTTAATGGTTACTTTATATGTGACCGTGGTCGCTTTGGGAGTGGTTATTTAAACAGTGATTTACGCCTTGATTATGCGGGTATTAAAAATCCTGATGGTCGCTTCTTTGCCGTTCATCAGCAGCAAGCACTAGACACAGCGGCTGGTTGGATAGCGGGTAAAAAAGTCGCGGCTATTGGTTCGCCCAGAGCCTCACTTGAGGCAAATTACCTTCTGCGCGAGCTGGTTGGATCAAAAAACTTTGTACCCGGATTTTCAGATCGAGAAGCTGATTTGATGGGTAGTATTGCCAATATTTTACAGGCGACTATGTCAATTAATCCATCAATTAAGCAGATAGAGACTGCCGATGCGGTGCTGGTTCTTGGTGAGGACGTTACTAATACCGCCCCTCGCGTTGCGCTTGCGCTTCGGCAAACTGTACGTAACAAAGCTTTTGAATTAGCCGAGCAGATGGGTCTTCCTGCTTGGCAAGACGCAGCGGTACGGAATCTTGCTCAAGACCAACGTTCACCAATGACTATTGTATCGGCCATGGATACCCGCCTAGATGATGTTGCTAGTGCTTGTGTGTCATTAGCGCCTGATGATATAGCCGCCTTTGGGTATGCTGTGGCAGCAGCTTTGGTGGGTGAAACAACAAATAATCCCGAGGCAGATGCCACGGCAAAGATGCTTAAAGCGGCAAAAAACCCCCTAATAGTCAGTGGTTTAAGTATGGCTCATCAGGGTGTTATTAACAGCGCGGCTGCAGTAGCGGAGGCTTTGAGCCAACCGACAACCATGCTGACTTTTTGTTTGCCAGAGTGCAATAGCTTAGGCCTAGCACTGATGGTAGTGGATGGTTCCAGTAGCACTTTAGAGACCTTAGCTAAACGTGCGGGCAAACTCGATGCATTAATAATATTAGAAAACGATTTGTATCGTCGTGGCGACAAAGATCTCATCAATCAGCTATTGGCTAGTGGGACTAAGGTCATGACCTTAGATATGTATGAAAATGGCACCCTTGATCAGTCTGACTTGGTCATGGCAGCGGCCTCTTATGCGGAGTCTCAAGGCACATTGGTAAGCAGTGAGGGGAGGGCCCAGCGATTCTATCCAGTGCATTCTCCATCGTCTGAAAGATTACCCAGCTGGGAGTGGCTACTCCGCTTGGCGAAGGCTACCGAGCATAAAAAATTATCGAAACTGGAGCATTTTGATCAAATAGTCACTGCTTGTGCCAAAAGCAGTGTGCTATTCGCTGGCCTTGTAGATGTAGCGCCAATGACCAGTTTCAGAGATCGTGGTTCAAAGATACCTCGTCAGACTCACCGTTACAGTGGTCGCACTGCAATGCATTCTGATATTTCTGTGCATGAACCTCAGCAACCTAAAGATCATGAGAGTCCGTTATCCTATAGCATGGAAGGCTTAAATCGAGATCAGCCTGCATCATTGACCCCCTTTGTATGGTCGCCAGGCTGGAATTCGAATCAGTCTTTACAAAAGTTTCAAGCCGAGGTAGATGGTCCCCTCAAAGGTGGCCCTCTAGGCGTGCGCTTAATTGTTTCCTCTCAGCAGGGCGCCGATATTTCTCCGCAGATAAACAAAGTGATTTTGAAACCACACCATTGGCACTTAGTACCGATGCAGCAAATTCATGGGAGTGATGAATTGTCAGCTCACACGGATGAAATTGCTGAGTTGGCTGGCCGTGGGTTTATTGCCATTGGCCAAAAAGTCGCCGAAAAACTCTCTGTCTCTGAGGGAGATGGTTTGTTGGTTAAGCAGGGAGAGCTTGAATGTTCTCTTGAAGTTAGGATTTTATCGAGGGTGGCTAAAAACTGTGTTGGCTACAGTGTAGGCTTCCCCGAGACGCAAGGGCTGAAGGCTGGTAGTTTGGTCAGCTTGGAGGCGGATAAGGCGTGGCAGCATTCAGGCCCTGAGATGATTGCTTCGGACAAAGCTGTTTTTGAACAGGTGATTAGCGATGGAGGTGCGAGAAGTGTCTGAGTTAATGCCCGTGCTTCTCGCTCTCACTATCTTAATAGGAGGCGTTGCTGGCGCGGCTGTTTTGACGTGGTTCGAGAGGCGCCTATTGGGTGTTTGGCAAGATCGCTATGGGCCTAATCGACTCGGACCGTTTGGTATTGGTCAGGTGGCAGCAGATATGATTAAACTGCTGTTTAAAGATGACTGGGTTCCTCCGTTTGCCGATCGGCTGGTCTTTATTTTTGCACCTACCGCCATCGTAGTGGCGATGATGATGGGTTTTGCCGTAGTACCTTTTGCTCCTGGCATGATGATTATCGACGTTAACATTGGCTTATTATTTTTCCTTGGCATGACATCTCTTGCGGTTTATAGCGTGCTGCTTGGAGGCCTTGCCTCTAATAATAAATATGCACTTTTGGGGGGCTTGCGATCCGCGGCGCAAATGGTTAGTTATGAGGTCTTTATGGGGCTGTCATTAATTGGTGTGGTAATGATGACAGGAAGCTTTAGCTTGGTAGATATCGTTGAAGCTCAGACTGATGTTTGGTTTTGTTTCTCCCAGATACTGGGTTTGATCGTATTTATTATTGCCGGTATTGCAGAGAGCCACCGATTGCCTTTTGATTTGCCCGAGGCTGAGCACGAGCTTACAGCAGGCTTTCATACTGAATATGGCGGGATGAAGTTTGCCATGTTTATGCTTGGGGAATACCTCGGACTGATGCTTATTTCTTGCATGATTGTGACTCTCTTCTTTGGTGGCTGGCATGGACCAATGTTTATTGGCGATTGGTTACCGCCATTCTTCTGGTTTAGTTTTAAAGTATTTGTGGTTATTTGTTTCTTTGTCTTATTGCGCGCAGCGATTCCGCGTCCGCGTTATGACCAACTAATGTCACTTGGATGGAAAGTCATGTTACCCATCACGCTGGTTAATATTTTAGTAACGGGTGCCGTGCTGTTATGGATGGAGGGTATCGTCTAATGTTAAGTGAGTTAAGAACCATGTGGGAAGTGCTTAAGCACACATTCACTAAAGCCGAAACGGTTCAATATCCCGAGGAAATGCCCTATTTGGCACCGCGTTATCGAGGTAGGATTGTACTAACTCGCGATCCTGATGGTGAAGAGCGTTGTGTTGCCTGTAATCTCTGTGCGGCGGTCTGCCCTGTAGATTGTATTGCATTACAAAAAGATACTCGTGAGGACGGGACCTGGTATCCAGAATTTTTTCGTATTAATTTCTCTCGCTGCATTATGTGCGGAATGTGTGAAGAGGCATGCCCAACCTATGCTATCCAACTAACGCCTGACTTTGAAATGTGTGAATACGATCGTCAGAATATGGTCTATGAGAAAGAACATTTGTTAATTAACGGTGTAGGCAAATACCCAGATTACAATTTTTATCGGGTATCTGGTATGAAAACAGCCTTTAAAGACAAGGGTGAAGCGCTCAACGAAGCTAGACCCATCGATACCAAGAGTTTATTACCATGAGCTTACTTAATGGAATAGTAGATCTGAGGGCCTTTCATGCTTGAAATTGTATTTTTTTACATCGCTTCAACAGTGGCTCTGATGGCAACGGTTATGGCTATGACAAGAGCTAATGCTATTCATGCGCTAATTTATCTGATCGTCTCACTGTTGGCGGTTGCCGTTATCTTTTTCTTGATTGGCGCCCCATTTGCAGCGGCTCTAGAAATTGTTATTTATGCCGGCGCCATTATGGTGTTATTTGTGTTTGTCATCATGATGCTGAATTTAGGCGAGAAGGGTGATAAGCAGGAAAGACAGTGGTTACAGCCTTCAATCTGGGCTGGCCCAGCGATTTTATCAACTGTGTTACTCATTGAGTTGGTCATAGTGATTAGTCAGACTAACGGCCCAGTATCTGTCACAGCAGTCTCTGCTAAGCAGGTAGGTTTGTCACTCTTTGGCCCTTATGTCTTAGCGGTTGAGATTGCCTCTATGCTATTACTGGCAGGTTTAGTGGGTTCTTTTCACCTTGGTCGCCGTTATCTTGAACGAGACAATTTTGAAAAGCAGGGTGGCCAATAATGGACGGCCTGAATATACCACTTAATCATATCCTTCTGGTTTCCTCGCTCCTGTTTGCCATTGGCATGCTCGGTCTAATGATTAGGCGTAATATTATTTTTATATTGATGTCGCTAGAAGTCATGCTCAATGCTGCGGCCTTGGCTTTTGTTGCCGCTGGTGCCCACTGGGGGCAGCCTGATGGTCAGGTAGTATTTATGCTTATTCTTACCGTGGCTGCAGCAGAAGTAGCCGTGGGTTTAGGTTTAGTACTTCAAGTTCAGAAACGCTTCAAAACGTTAGATATGGACCATGCCAACCGGATGCAGGGTTAATTATGAGTGAGATTATTTGGTTAATACCGCTGATTCCACTACTTAGTTCAGTGACGTTAATGCTATTTGGTGCGCGTCTCAAGGTATCTCAAGTGGGAGCTATTGGGGTCGGTTCAGTGGCTATATCAGCTTTATTGACACTATTGCTAGCAACTGAATTCATGCAGAACCAGCAAGTTATTCAGCTGTCTCTTTGGACCTGGATGGAAGTAGCAGGGTTCGCTCCAGGCATTTCGTTTTATTTTGATGGGCTGACTTTAGTCATGATGTCTGTCATTACTGGCGTTGGTTTTTTGATTCACCTTTTCTCGACTGAATTTATGGAGAAAGATCCTAGTTATGCTCGATATTTTGCCTACTTAAATATGTTTATTGCCGCCATGTTGGTACTGGTTATGGCCGATAATCTGTTGCTACTGTATTTAGGTTGGGAAGGTGTCGGGGTTTGTAGTTATCTGTTAGTTGGTTTCTGGTATCAGCATAACGCCAACGGTTATGCGGCGCGTAAGGCCTTTATCGTAACGCGTATCGGTGATACGGCTATGGCTTTGGGTTTATTGCTGTTGTTCACCGAGTTAGGCACTTTAGACATTCAAGCTATGGTGAGTGGGGCCAAGCAAACTTGGCAAGTTGGCGCTACTGTCCCCACAGTAGCCTGTTTGCTGCTAGTCTGCGGTGCGGTCGGAAAATCAGCTCAGTTGCCATTACATACTTGGCTACCCGATGCGATGGCCGGCCCCACGCCAGTTAGTGCGTTAATTCATGCAGCGACTATGGTTACCGCAGGGGTTTACTTAATAGCGCGTACTCATGGGTTATTCCTGTTGGCACCGACAGCCATGACAGTGGTTGCCGTTATTGGTATCACCACCTCGCTGATGGCTGCCTTTACCGCCTTGATGCAAACAGATATTAAACGTATTTTGGCTTACTCGACAATTAGTCAGATCGGCTATATGTTCCTTGCGTTAGGTGTGGGGGCTTGGAGTGCAGGAATTTTTCATCTAATGACTCACGCGTTTTTTAAAGCGTTATTGTTCTTGGGATCAGGAGCCATTATCCATTGCCTACATCACGAGCATAATATTTTCAAAATGGGTGGTTTAAGAACTCGCATGCCTGTCACCTTTTGGAGTTTTATGATTGGCTCAGCAGCGTTGGCCGCACTACCTATGACCTCCGGCTTTTTCAGTAAAGATCAAATTTTGCTCAAGGCCTATCAATTCCCTGATATTGGACCAGGTTTGTGGGCTGCTGGACTATTGGGCGCCTTACTGACCGCAATTTACAGTTTCAGATTAGTCTTTGTTGTATTTTTTGGTCCAGCCAACACTGAACCAGATAAAGACACTGGATGGCGTATGGCCGTTCCACTCTCAGTGTTGTGTCTCTTGGCCATGGTGGGTGGGTGGTTTATGATTCCGGTGAGTGAGGTTTTCCCTACTAGCGATGGTAATCACCCGGCCCATTGGGTCGAATATGTGTCTATATCAGTTCCGCTTGTTGGTGTCCTACTGGCCTATCTAATATTTTATAGCGGACGATTAAAAGTTGATGGGCTTGCTAACTCCGCTTTGGGTAAGCGTGTCGGACAGTTTTGGCTCAGTGGTTGGGGTATTGACTGGCTTTATGATCGTCTTTTTGTAAAACCGTATTATGGCTTAGCTGACGCACTCAAAAGAGAGCCTGTTGATGCAATATACGGGTTGATTGTCTCTATTAACCAAACCTTTAATCATTGGCTAAGTTCCGCGCAATCAGGTCGCATGCGTTGGTATTTAGCGAGCATGGTAGCAGGGCTAATCGCAGTCATTACGCTAGCCACTAATCTTTCGGAGGGGGCGCTATAATGGTAATGATTAATCTAATACTCATACTCCTAATCGGCGGCTTATTGGCTATTTTGTCCGAGCGTATTAGTGACACTATGCCGCGTAAAGTCGCCATGGCTATAGTCTTAATCGACTTACTGTATCTTCTAATTTGTCTGTCTGGCATGCCTGACATTACTCAATTACAGGCACCTGTGGCCAATGATCCTTCGACATGGTTAATGCACTTTAAGGCTGATTGGATTCCCGCTTTTGGTATTAGCATCGAGCTCGCATTAGATGGTATTAGTTTGCTGATGGTATTACTCACGTTGATTCTTGGCGCCATTGCGATCAGTGCTTCTTGGACCGATATTGTGGTACGCAAAGGCTTCTTTGAGGCCAACTTGCTATGGTCTCTTGCAGGCGTGCTAGGGGTGTTTATGGCCCTAGATTTGATGCTGTTCTTCCTGTTTTGGGAGGTCATGCTAATTCCTATGTACTTTATGATTGCTATCTGGGGACATGAAAATCGCGGCTATGCGGCCATGAAATTCTTTATCTTCACTCAAGCCAGTGGTTTATTAATGCTAATGTCAATACTGGCACTAGTAGCGATTAACTATAGTGCTACTGAGGTTTGGACCTTTAGCTATTTTGATTTACTCCATACCGAAATGACCGAGCAAGTGGCACACTGGATTATGCTGGGTTTCTTTATTGCATTTGTAGTCAAGCTACCGGGATTTCCTTTTCATACTTGGTTGCCAGATGCGCACACTCAAGCACCGACGGCGGGTAGTGTAATTTTGGCCGGTATTCTGCTTAAAACAGGTGCTTACGGACTGATTCGTTTTGCAGTACCGCTATTTCCTGAAGCCGCGTTAAATTTTTCATCAGCGGCTATGTGGTTAGGTGCGGCAGGGGTTGTTTATGGTGCCGTGTTAGCCTTCGGTCAAACCGATTTTAAGCGTCTAATCGCCTATAGTAGCGTTAGTCATATGGGGTTCGTACTCCTAGGTATCTATGCATGGAATGAGCTCGCACTGCAGGGTGCAGTGATGCAAATGGTTGCTCATGGATTTAGCACCGCAGCTCTATTTATGATTGCAGGCTCGTTACAAGAACGACTGCACACACGGGATATGAGAGAGATGAGTGGACTGTGGCAACAGATGCCTCGCATGGGTGCGGTGGCAATGTTTTTTGTTGTTGCCTCTTTAGGTCTCCCAGGTTTAGGCAACTTTGTTGCGGAATTCCTGATACTTCTGGGGCTTTTCCAGGTAAATATTTGGATTACGGTTATTGCTGCGACAGGTTTAATTACTGGCGCTGCTTATTCATTGCTATTGATGCAGCGATCTTTTCAAGGTGAAGCTAATAAAAAATGGGTGGACTACGGTCTAGTTGATTTTGGGCCTCGAGAGATGCTGACAATGGCGGTAATGATGGTGGCACTAATCGTATTGGGGATTTATCCGCAGCCGATATTAGATGCCGCACAACCTGTGTTGCAAAGCTTACTTAATTTAACCACTTTACCTGCTGTCGCCATAGTGGAGGTGCTCTGATGAATGCAACTATGTTCTCGGCTTTAGCGCCTATTTTAATGCTCTCTTTGACGGCTATTGTATTGATGATTCAAGCCTCCATAAAACGAGATCAATCGGTTGCCTGGGTCATTACGGGTGTTGGTTTTCTCCTCACGCTTTGGAGCGCCAGTTATGCCAGAGACTTTACTCAGCCAGTGACAATTTTGCTCCAAGTGGATCACTGGAGTTTGTTTTTTACTAGCCTAATTTTGATAGCCTCTCTGGTGACTCTGGTGCTTTCCAAAGACACATTTTCTTCTGAGGGGGAACGAAAAGAAGAGTATTACTTACTCTTAGTATTATCGGTATTAGGCGCGGTGGTACTCATTCAATCCAGTCACATGGTTTCTTTGTTGCTGGGTATGGAGCTAATGGGCGTTGCTCTTTATGCCATGATTGCCTTTCCGGAGCGCGGCCAGTTACCTCTTGAGGCTGCTGTTAAGTATCTTGTTTTATCAGCCTGTGCATCGGCAATGTTACTGTATGGATTTGCACTCATTTATGCCGCTACAGGTGAGTTAAGCTACTCAGGCATTGGTTCTAGGGCTGCTGTAGCCTATGCGAAAAATCCTATGCTTGTTATGGCCGGTAGTGCCATGGTGCTGGCGGGTATTGGCTTTAAATTATCCGTCGCACCTTTTCATATGTGGACACCTGATGTCTATGAGGGTGCTCCTACACCCGTGACAGGTTTTCTTGCCACTGTTTCTAAAGGTGCAGTATTTGTAGCCCTGACTCGTTTTTATATCGATGGATCTCTCTATCAATTTAGTGATTTAAATACGGCATTAGCGGCGTTGGCTATTGTATCTATGCTGGTAGGTAATTGGCTGGCATTGCGTCAAGAAAACATCAAACGGTTGTTAGCGTACTCTTCGATCGCCCACTTTGGTTATCTGTTAGTGGTGTTGATAGCCTTAACTTATTTAGATGCTGGTTTAGTGAATCAAAGTATTACCTTTTATCTAACAGCCTACATAGTTACCACCTTGGCTGCTTTCACGGTTGTTTCGATGGTTACTGGTGAAGACACGGCCAAGCAAAATATTGGTGCCTTTGCCGGACTCTTCTGGCATCGCCCGTTAGAGGCATCTGCGCTAACGGTGGCTATGCTGTCTCTGGCCGGTATACCTCTAACAGCTGGCTTCATGGCCAAATTTTTTGTGATCACAGTCGGTATCCAGTCCGGTCTTTGGGGATTGTTGGCAGTCCTTATAGTCGCAAGTGCCATCGCTATTTACTATTATCTAAGGATTATTTTCGCCATGACCAAGTCCGCAGAAAGTCCCGGCAACAGCGCTAACTGGCAGGAAAAGATAGTTGCGCTAGCGTTAATGATTTCAATTTTAGTGCTTGGCGCTTGGCCCCAGCCTTTTATTGCCTATGCAGGTTTACTCTAGCGCTGCGTATCGATGTGTTAGTGCGGTTTGTAAAATAAGGAGTTAGTTATGCTACGTTCAGTTGATATCAGTGACTATATGATCCATAGACCCGTAAAAATTCATGCCAATGATGAAATGTCTAAAGCAATTGGGTTGGTACTTGATAATAAAATATCGGGTATTTGTGTGGTCAGTGAGCAGGGTGATTTGGTGGGTGTACTATCTGAGATGGATTGTCTAAAAGCTATTTTAACCGCGACGTATAACGAGCATGGGGACCTTGGTTTGGCTGGGGACTATATGACGACTGATGTTGAATATTGTGATATTCACGCAGACCTAGTTGATGTGGCTGATGACATGATTAAAAAAGGTCACCGCCGTCGACCCGTTTTAGATCACGGAAAATTGGTCGGGCAGATTACCTGCAGGCAACTATTGCGTGTAGTCAGTGAGTTCAATCAGCGAGCAGTACCGCTGTAGTTGCAGGGCTAACCCTTGATGCTGAGGCGATTGTAGCTGCGAATACTACGGTCATTATTTAGCCTAAAGAGGTGGTCGGCTCTGGCCGGCATTTCTAATAAACAGTGTTCGGTTATGCGCTGAAAATGACCAATGAAATGACTAATTTCCTTTTCATTCATAGTCTTTGCTCCAAGAACTCCCTTCTCCATCATTCTGATTGACTCTGCCAACTTTTGTTCTTGTTCTAGTCGCCAAGCAAAAACGCTATCAAACGAGGGAGCGGCTAACATCACCAAGCGATCAACCATACTAAATAACGCTTGGTAGTCACCACCTAATGCATTATTAACATACTGGCGCCAAACTCCATCGGTATCGTATTGCTGTTCTAAATCATTACTCGCCTCTAAAAGGTCACCTTGTGAAACAGGCGCTGCCCCAAAGCACCAGCCCTCGATCACGATAAGTCCAATATGGCCCTTCATCACAGTGCTATCAGAGACACTAATACGGTCATCGATACTTTTATTAAAGTGGGGCAAGTACGTTTTATTACCTTTTACTAGGCTATTAATAGTTTGTATGGCGAGATTAATATCATGAGTACCTGGCACTCCTCTCACGCTTAGCAGAGGGTGAACCTCTTCACTTAATGAGAGTCGTTGGGCCTTTGTCAGATAAAAATCATCGAGAGACAGTGCTACCGTCTGCAGGTTATAGCGTGCACTAACAACCGTGCATAAATAGTCTGCAAGAGTTGACTTCCCAGACCCTTGGCAACCGTTAATACCAATAATTTGAGTAGCATTATTTTGAGTGTATACCGTCACAAACTCGTCTATTAGCCGCGAAAAATGGTTATCAGCTGTAGTCAGATAAGAGTCAGGCAGCGAGTGCCTGTTTAGAAATAGTTGAAGTGGTTGGTTCAATGCCGACAAGACCTTATTATTAATCAGAAGAGCCAACCTAACACTAACATAAACGGCTTTTCTGAGAAAATAATTATGCCTTTGTTGGTTTCCTTATCAACTTATCATTTACACTATGGAAAATTTCCCAAAAATTCATTTTAGTAAGGTTATATTTTATGGTTAATTCATTATTTTCATGCAGCGTTCGTGGTTTATTACCTTTGTTATTGATTTTTTTGGGTGGGCTTTCAGTCCCGGCTATAGCAGGTAATGTTATTTTAATTATTGGCGATGGTATGGATGACAACCAGATAACTATAGCTCGAAACTACCTGGTGGGCAGCCGTAGTAAGCTACTTGTTGATAAGTTGCCGCTAAGAAGTGCTGTGCAGGTACTTACAGTTGATGAAGAGAACCCCCAGCGGCCTTTGTATGTAGCAGATTCAGCTAATAGTGCTACCTCTATTGCTACAGGTGCTATTACTAGTCCAGGGCGTATCGGCACGACGGCAGCGTCTGATAAAGATGTGATTAACTTAGTCGAACTGGTTAAGCAGCAAAGTATAAAAGTTGGACTGGTCACTACCGCCAGTATTACTGATGCCACGCCCGCATCTTTTTATGCACATGTTAATGATCGTGGATGTGAAAACCCATCAGCAATGGTTGATTTTGAAAAATATGCTGGTCTCATTGTTGACTGTTCGCAGGACCTTAAAGCAAATGGAGGTTTAGGGTCGATCTCAGAGCAGTTAATTATCTCTGGTGTTGATGTGGCGCTAGGGGGTGGGATGAAGCATTTTACGCCTGATGCTGAGGGATCAACTTTAAGTGTGCTTGCACTAGCCAAGGAGGCCGGATACACGGTTATTGAAAATGCAGATCAACTGGCTGGTAATCATGGTGGAAAATTATTAGGTCTTTTCTCACCAAGTACCATGCCCGTAAGATGGCATGGTGAGGACGGACGAACTGCCGAAAAGCCTAAAACAAGCTTTATGAATCTATTTCACCCTATGCTTGGTTCTGTGACCTACCCTGAACCCATGATTTGCGAAGATAATCCGGATTACGCGGGTATGCCGAGTCTTGCATCAATGAGTGAAGTGGCACTGGCCGAATTGACTAATGATGCGGAAACACCATTTTTTCTAATGATCGAGTCAGCATCTATTGATAAGCAGGCCCATGAGCGTAAAGCATGTGGCAGTATTGGGGAGTTACAGCAACTCGATGAGGCTTTAGCTGTGGCGCTTAAATTTTCTGAAACAAACCCCGATACTTTAATCTTAGTTACTGCTGATCACGGACATGCAGCGCAAATTCTCCCTGAGAGAACTATTTATGATGTCCTTGATGTGCCTATTCATTCCCCTGGGCAAGTAGCGCGTATTACAACGCCTGAGGGAGTGGTAAT
Organism: uncultured Cellvibrionales bacterium; assembly: GCA_937911225.1. Lineage (GTDB taxonomy): Bacteria > Pseudomonadota > Gammaproteobacteria > Pseudomonadales > Porticoccaceae > HTCC2207. The sequence goes on along the minus strand of CALDQM010000094.1, from coordinate 29,274 downwards.
GACAGTTAATTATGCGACGAATAACTTCGTCAGTGAAGAACATACTGGCGTTAATGTACCCTTGTTGAGTAATGATGTGGGGCAGGGGATAGTACCGGCTATGATCACTCAACCTGAGATTTTTGATATTATTAAAAACCATCTATTAAAATAGACGCTACCATAATCACGCCCAACTAATAGGATTTAGACACATGTTGACAGTACATCACCTCAATAACTCGCGCTCTCAGCGTATTATCTGGTTGCTTGAAGAGCTCGGTGTTGACTATCAAATTAAGACCTACCAGCGTGACCCAGTGACGAACTTAGCTCCATCAGAGCTGGAGGCAGTGCATCCTTTAGGTAAATCACCGGTGCTAACGGATGAAGGTATCACTGTCATTGAATCCGGCGCGATTATTGACTATTTGTTGCGAAATTACGGGGGTGGCCAGTTCTTACCCGCGACAGATAGTAATGACCATGAACAATACCTTCAGTGGTTGCACTACGGAGAGAGTGGTGCCGTACTGCCATTAATGCTTAAACTCTATACCTCTAAGTTGCCCGATGGTGGCGAGGCTCTTAAACCGCGAATTAACGACGAGTTAACCCGGCACTTGGGTTATATAGAAAAATCTTTAGAAGGCGTTAACTGGTTTGTTGGGAATACATTTAGCGGTGCAGATGTTCAGTTGTCTTTTATCGCCGAAATTGCCCCTATGATGTACACGGTTGATAAGCTACCCAACCTTATGGCATTTCGTAACCGTTGTCATGAGCGACCGGCCTACCAACGCGGTATAGCCAAAACAGACTTTTATGCCTACGGGCCAAAAGATTAAAGAGCGTCATTATGAATAAACAGTTACCCATATTTATTTTGAGTAGTATTGCTTTGTTTTTTGTAACAGCGTGCAGCGACAACCCATCGCCCGTGATGTGTTTGGCTGAGTCTGAGGCCAATATCACAGTTAGTATTAAGGGAGGAGAATTCAAGTTTGGCGACAACCGCTATTATCCTAATGAAGGGCCCATTAAAGTCGTTCAGGTTGCTGACTTTAATATTGATAAAACCGAAGTAACTAATGCTCAATTTAGAGCCTTTATTGATTCCACCGGGTATGTGACAGCCGCAGAGCTTGGTCTTTCCGAGGTAGAGTTCCCTAATATCCCTGCCGAGTTTAGAGTGCCTGGATCTATGGTGTTTGTTGCCCCTGATCTAGATAAGCCGAGCTCGCCAGCCACTTGGTGGCAGTTTATTGCCGGCGCTAGTTGGCAGCATCCTCAAGGGCCAGACAGTAACGTAGAGAGTAAGGGCGCCTTTCCTGTTGTCCATATCATTCATGCAGATGCTTTGGCCTATGCAAAGTGGTTAGGTCGACGTTTACCATCGGAGGAAGAGTGGGAATATGCTTCTCGAGGGGGCTTAGAGGGCGCCTCTTTTTCGTGGGGCGAAGAGGATCCTAATGCGGGCGCATCCAAGGCTAATACTTGGCAGGGCCGCTTCCCCTACAATAATTTAAATGAAGATGGCTTTGTCGGTAGCTCTCCTGTGGGTTGTTTTGCAGCAAATGGATTAGGCTTGCATGATATGACCGGTAACGTATGGGAATGGACAGATACACCTTATGGCCCAGACCGCAAGCGCGATTATGGCGTGGATGGTTATGACCCCCAGCAGCCTGGCGTAATCGTTAAGACGCTAAAGGGCGGATCATTTTTATGCTCTGATAATTATTGTCAGCGGTTTAGGCCAGCAGCACGGCAAGCCCAAGACACTACCTTGGCTTCGTCACATATTGGTTTTCGTACCGCCGCGGATAGTACCACTCACCAATAAATATAGGTGGCCACTAGCACGATGACCGAACCAATACCTCCAAAGGTATAAATCAGAAATCGGTTCAACGCAGCGTAAGAATAGTGTTCGGAGTCCGTTTTGACGTTTGCTAGCTCATCTACTGAGAAGCCGCTGGCTACTTCATGGGTTGAATCTGCTAGATAAGCTTTGGCATCCTCATACTGATGATCAAATACAGCCCATAAACCCACTGTAAATGCTCCGGTCACAAATCCTGATAGAGAGTGAGAATGTTTGGATGAAACGTGGGCTAATATCCCTTGCTGTTCTAGCGTCAAACTATCTAACTCGGCTTGGCGACTCGAATGGTATTGTTGTAATAGTTTCATGGTTAACTCAATTCTCAGATTCTTGATCAACAGTACCTATGTTAAAAAGCAATTTCAAATACTTAGACACAAAACTGAGGGTGGTCATTCTGAGGTGTTGTTTTTATAAACACGCAGGTAAAAATGTATTGGAGTGATGAGCTGATCAAGTGCGGCAAGCTGTTGTTGTTGCTCAGCAGTACAGTGCCAGTAATAAGGAGTCATGGTCAGGAGATCAAAAATATCTGGCCCATTGACGGTGACCACTGATTTTATTTCGATCTGTTGCTGGAGACTGAAGTTCGGGTGCTCATCTGTGGTCTTAAAGTTTCCCTCATGCGGTTCGTGTTGTTCATAAATGTGTGCGGTCAGTCCGGTGAGATGTTCCTCTCCTGGGCCCACCATAATAAGAATGCCATCAGTTTTAAGGACTCTTGCAGTTTCATTAGGGCATAAGGGTGAAAAAACTGACAGTGCGGTATCAACACTGTTCTCAAATAGCGGTATTTTATAAGCACTATCGACAATAAGTTGTGCCGATAATTTGCGTTTTGCAGCTAATCGCACGCCAGCTTTGGAAATATCTAAACCAACCAGTTGAAGATTTATTTCGCTATTAACAGCGGCATCGCTCAACTGATTTAGGTAATAACCCTCTCCACAGCCAATATCGAGCAATGTTTGCTCTAAATTAAGATGAGTCTGATTTATGGCTGAAATAATCCCGTCAGCCAGCACTTGGTAGTATCCGTTATTTAAAAAACGCTGGCGACTACGCATCATTTGACTACTATCGCCAGGGTTTTTACTTCGCTTGTTCTGGGCTAGGTGTAAATTTAGGTAGTTCTCACGGGCGACATCAAAACTATGATTTTGAACACACCGATAGACCTTTTCCGCAGTGTCGGTGGGGATAAGCTGGCCATCACAGTTGGGGCACTTGAGCGCAATGGCCGAGCTTATTGCTGCGTTTAAAATAAGCCAACTACCTCACCGTTCGCATCGATATCAATATTGTTTGCCGCAGGCACTCGAGGAAGACCTGGCATAGTCATAATGTCTCCACAGACCACTACAATAAAGCCGGCGCCTGCCGAGAGTCGCACTTCACGGATTGCCATTACATGATTGTCTGGCGCACCTTTAAGGTTAGGGTCGGTTGAGAAACTGTACTGAGTCTTGGCAATACATACGGGGAAGTGACCGTAACCTGATTCTTGAAGTTTATTGATCTGATCCCTGATCTTTTGATCAGCAATAATATCATCGGCTCTGTAAAGCCGTGTAGCAACCGTCTTAACCTTCTCCCACAGTGGCATCTCATCAGGATAAAGGGGAGCAAAGTTCGCGTGACCTCCTTCGACGAGTTCAACAACTTCATGTGCCAGAGCCTCTGTGCCAGCGCCACCATCAGACCAATGAGTGCAATCAATCGCTTTGACACCATTAGCCTCAGCAACCTGCTTAATCATTGCAACCTCTGCATCTGTGTCAGTAACAAAGCGATTAATGGCTACAACGACAGGGACACCAAACGACTTAACGTTCTCAATATGGCGAACCAGATTGCTACAACCCTCTTGGAGCGCCTCAACATTTTCTTCGCCCAAGTTATCTTTGCTAACATTACCGTGCATTTTTAGGGCACGGACGGTTGCGACGATGACAGCGGCATCAGGACTTAGACCTGCACTACGGCATTTAATATTAAAGAACTTTTCAGCCCCTAAATCCGCACCAAATCCGGCTTCAGTGACAACATAATCAGCCATCTTCAAGCCAGCCTTAGTTGCAATCACTGAGTTGCAGCCATGTGCAATGTTAGCGAATGGGCCGCCGTGAATAATGGCAGGGTTGTTCTCTAATGTTTGCACCAAATTTGGAGCTAAGGCATCTTTTAATAGCACTGCCATTGCGCCAATACCTTTGATTTCACTGGCTAGAACGGGCTTATGATCGCGAGTATAAGCCACCACAATTTTATTGAGACGAGCTTTTAAATCTTCTAGATCATTTGCCAGACAAAAGATGGCCATAATTTCAGAGGCGACAGTAATATCGTAACCGTCTTGCCTGGGGAACCCATTGCCCGGACCACCAAGACCTGCAGTAATATTTCGCAGGGCCCGATCATTCATGTCTATCACTCTTTTCCATTGCACACGGCGGGCGTCAATTTCTAAGCTATTTCCCCAATGAATATGATTATCCAGCAATGCTGACAGTAAATTGTGCGCGGCGCCGATGGCATGAAAATCCCCAGTAAAATGAAGATTGATATCTTCCATTGGAACGACCTGAGCGTACCCGCCTCCAGCCGCCCCGCCTTTCATTCCGAAGCAGGGCCCCAGACTAGGTTCGCGGAGACATACAATGGACTTCTTTCCAATCCTACTCAGCCCATCCGTCAACCCAACAGACGTGGTTGTTTTACCTTCACCCGCCGGTGTTGGTGAAATTGCGGTGACTAGAATTAGCTTACCATCGGGCCGATCTCCCAACGTGGCCAAATACTCAGGATCAATCTTGGCCTTAGTCTTACCAAAAGCGATGATGGCTGACTCAGGAATCTGTAGCTTTTCAGCAACCTCACTGATTGGTTTCATTGTCGCTTTGCGGGCGATCTCAATATCACTCATTGTTATTATACCTTCTAAAATACTAGCTTATATGTTGGACCGTCATCTTCCTTAAACCGTGGATGCAACGGATTTCCATGACCGTCAATTGCTGTCTTAAAAACGACCGGTGACCAGCGGATGTGGCGTTCTTCCTCGTGACGCTTGCAGGTACACAACTGTCGTAACTGTACTCTATCTCATACCATTTTGGCAGTTACACTTTCCAATTATGCACGCTGTCCATAAATATTAAATTTGAGAAACCAGAATGAAGAAAAATGCACGAGTGGTTGTAGTTGGCGGGGGTGTTGTGGGTGTGAGTACACTTTATCATCTTGCTAAAAAAGGTTGGACTGATGTAGTGCTGGTCGAGCGTAAAGAATTGACCTCTGGCTCCACTTGGCACGCAGCAGGGCTATTGCCATTGTTTAACATGAGTTATTCGGTGGGTAAGTTACATCAATATTCGGTTGATTTTTACCATGAGCTAGAGAAAGAAACGGGCCAGACCGTTGGTTTTAGTGTGGTATCCAATATTCGCCTGGCTTCTACCGAAGACCGCATGGATGAGTACCGCTATTATGCGGGAGTGGCTCAGACGGTCGGTGTTGAGGTTAATTTTTTAACCCCTGAACAGGTTAAGGAAGTTTGGCCCATGTGTAACATTGATGGCTTAATTGGTGCTATACAACATCCTGATGATGGCTACATTCAACCTGCGGACTTAACCCAAGCGTTGGCAAAAGGTGCGCGTACGCGTGGGGCTGAAATTTATAGGAATACAGCTGTTCTGGACTTAGAACAACAAGCAGATGATAGCTGGATTGTAAAAACAGATAAAGGTGATATTCACTGCGAGCATGTTGTCTGCTGTACGGGAAATTTTGCGCGCAAAACCGGTGAAATGGTGGGCTTGGACATACCGGTGATTCCGGTAGAGCACCAATACATTGTTACCGACCCGCACCCTGACATTTTAGCGCGTAAAGCCGCTGGTTTACCTGAGCAGGCCGTTTTGCGTGATTCTGATGCAGGCTACTACTTGCGAGAAGAAGCCGGCGGTATGATTCTTGGGCCCTACGAAGAAAATGCGCCTTGTTGCTATGTTGACGGCCCCAGTGCTGAATCAGAGTACGAACTCTTTAATGGTGATCTAGATCGTTTAATGCCGCATGTCGAAGCTTGCATGAGTCGCGTTCCAGCCTTTGCCGAGGTGGGCGTAAAGACAATTTATAACGGTGCTATTGCGTACACACCAGATGGTAATCCGATTGTGGGACCAGCGTGGGGATTGAAAAATTTCTGGCTCAACGAAGGTCATAGTTTCGGAATTACTGCAGCTGGTGGTGCTGGATGGCAACTCGCTGAATGGATCGTTGATGGTGAGCCAACAGTAGACATGATGGGTGTTGACCCTCGACGGTTTGGACCCTACGCCTCGCGTGGTTATTTGCGTAGTAAAAATGAAGAGGCCTATGACCACGTTTTTAAAAATCACTACCCTGATGAAGAGCGCAGTGCCGCCCGGCCCTTAAAAACGGCACCCTGTTATGACCGCATGAAAGATCTTGGTGCAGTATTTGGCAGTGTCTATGGTTGGGAGCGGCCTAATTGGTTTGCTCCTCCAGGTTACTCTCTTTCAGAGCAAGAGCTTAACAAAGGCGATACGCTGTGGAACAAAAATCACTCTACAGCATTGGCTGATGGCCGTATTGTGGAAAAAAATTCATTTCGACGATCTAACTATTTTGAGTTTGTTGGCAACGAGTGTCGCCATGTCCATGACAATGTCGGCTTGCTGGATATGTCAGCATTTTCTAAGGCTACCGTTTCCGGGCATGGTTCAGAAGCTTGGTTGAATAGTATTGTCGCTAATAATGTACCCAAAGCGATTGGGCGTATCGGTCTTTGTCATATGCTATCTCTCAATGGCGGTGTACGAGCGGAATTTACCATTTATAAGCGCGCTAGAAACAGCTACTACTTGGTCTTTGCGGGTGCTAACGAGCGTCATGATTGGGACTACCTTACTAAACTAGCACCCAAGGATGGTTCTGTTCAGTTACAAAAAATTACTACGCAAATGGGTGTTCTGGTGTTAGCGGGACCAAAATCTCGTGAGGTACTTCAAAAAATTACTGATACTGACCTTTCAAATGAAAACTTTAAGTGGCTAACAGGCAAGTCGATAAATGTTGGGTATGCTCAGGCTGAGGCACTGCGAGTCAACTTCGTTGGAGAGTTAGGCTGGGAATTACATCATCCGATTGAAATGCAAAATTATATTTTTGATGAGTTAATGAAAGCCGGTGCTGAGTTTGATATTAAACCGTTTGGTATTCGCGCTATGGATTGCATGCGGTTAGAAAAGTCCTACCGCTTAATTCCGCGGGAAATGTCTATTGAATACTCTGCGCTAGAATCTGGTCTTGATCGCTTTGTTAAGCTTGATAAAGACTGTGACTTTGTTGGTAAGGCTGGGTTGCAGGCTTGGCAGGAACGCGGTTTTGATAATACTTTCGTGACACTGGAAGTTCATGATATTACTGATGCCGATGCTCGAGGTTCTGAGGGTTTGTACAGTCATGGAGATCTTGTTGGACGAGCGACCTCTGGAGGCTTTGGCTTCCGTGTTAATAAATCATTAGCACTGGGCTTGGTAAAGACCGCTTTTGCGATCGAAGGTACAGAATTAGAGATTGAGATTCTTGGTCAGAAGCATCGTGCTACCGTGATAGCAGAATCTGCTTTTGATCCGGACAATAAAGCGTTAAGAAGCTGATTTGTTATGATCAAAATGGTGTCGCGACCGAATACGGCTAGGTCGTAACATCGTATGCGATGGTTAGGAAAGAGGCACAGACTGCCAAACATAGAAGAGCTGCTTTTAAAGGGCCATCAACTGCTTTATTGGACTGATAATTATGACTGAGCAAACCGGTAGAAGAAGACCAGGCAGAGAGGGTGGCGGACGCGATGCCCGCCGCGAAGCTCGTGCTAATGCGGTGGTTAAAACAGCACCGTTTATTGAGCGAAAAATCCCCTACATGGAGTATCTTAGCGAAGAGAATCTGCAGCTCATCGAAGATAATGCAGACATCTTGCTGGAAGAGATTGGTATTGATTTCTTGGATGATCCTGAATCTCTAGAAATGTGGAAGGATGCCGGTGCAGATGTGCAGGGCACTCGGGTAAGATTCCCGAAGGGTTTATGCCGATCGTTAATTCAGGCAACTGCGCCAAGTGAATACATACAGCATGCACGTAACCCAGCACGTAGTACAATTATTGGTGGCAAGCGAACGGTGCTGGTACCAGCGTATGGGTCTCCTTTTGTGCATGATATTGATAAAGGCCGACGCTACGCAACGATTGAAGATTTCAATAATTTTGTTAAATTAGCCTATATGGCCCCAGGTCTCCACCACTCTGGTGGTACGATCTGTGAGCCGGTTGACCTACCTGTCAATAAGCGTCACTTTGATATGGTGTACAGTCACTTTAAGTACAGTGACAAACCATTAATGGGCTCGGTTACACATTTTGAGCGCGCTCAAGATACCGTTGACATGGCAAAACTTGTTTTCGGTGATGAGTTTGTTGATCAAAACTGTGTGTTAACGAGCCTTATTAACGTCAATTCTCCAATGACCTACGATGCAACGATGCTTGGTTCTTTAAAGGTCTATGCTCGAAATAATCAGGCAACAGTTGTTTCTCCCTTTATTCTTGCCGGTGCTATGTCACCGGTTACAACAGCAGGTACAGTTACGCAGATTCTTGCGGAAGCGTTAGCGGGTATCGCTTTTACTCAGTTGTGTCGACCTGGCGCACCGGTAATCTTTGGTACCTTTGCTGCTGCTGTGTCTATGGCCACTGGTGCTCCGACATTCGGAACTCCAGAACCTAGCCAAGTCATCTATGCTGCTGCTGCCCTAGCAAGGCGTTTGGGTGTACCTTTTCGTAGTGGCGGAGGTCTTTGTGGTTCGAAACTACCTGATGCACAGGCAGCTTATGAGGCAGCTAACACCCTACAGACCGCAGCATTGGCAGGGGTTAATTTCATGCTACATACCGCTGGTTGGTTAGAGGGTGGTCTGGCAATGGGCTATGAGAAGTTTATTATGGATTGTGATCAGGCTAGTATGATTTCTGTACTACTTGGCGGCATGGATATGTCTGAGAATGGACAGGCACTTGATGCAGTGCGTGAAGTTGGGCCGGGTAAGCATTATCTCGGTTCAGCGCATACGTTAAAGAATTTTGAAAGCGCGTTTTATCGCTCAACTGTCGCTGATAATAATAGCTATGAGCAGTGGACAGCCGACGGTAGTTTAGATACTGCTCAGAGAGCAAATATAATATGGAAGCAAATGCTTAATGATTATCAGGCGCCTGATCTCGATCCGGCGGTTGATGAAGCGTTACTTGATTTTATGGCTCGGCGTAAGGGCTCATTTGCCGATCGAGACTACTAAGCATTACTAGACCTACCTAATTGAGGGTTGTGAACTATGTCTGAAGAAGACGATATCATTTTAGCCGACTTACCAGATGATGAGCTGGTACTGCAGATGCATGATGACCTTTATGATGGGTTAAAAGAAGAGGTTATGGAGGGTACCGATATTCTACTCGCTCGAGGCTGGTCGCCTGAACGCGTGCTGGGTGAGGCGCTAGTTGACGGCATGACGGTGGTTGGTGTTGACTTTCGAGATGGCATTCTCTTTGTACCAGAAGTGTTGTTGGCAGCCAATTCTATGAAAGGCGGGATGACTATTTTGAAGCCACTACTGGCTGAGACAGGTGCGAAGCCCGTTGGAACCATGGTGATTGGTACCGTAAAAGGGGATATTCATGATATTGGTAAAAATCTGGTCGCTATGATGATGGAAGGCGCAGGCTTTGATGTTTATGATATTGGCATTAACAATTCTGTAGAGGAATATCTTGCTGCGCTTGAGAGACATCAGCCAGATATTTTAGGAATGTCCGCTCTTCTGACTACCACCATGCCCTACATGAAAGTAGTTATTGATGCGCTTAAGGACCTTGGTTTACGCGATAAGTATGTGGTTATGGTCGGCGGCGCGCCGCTCAATCAAGAGTTTGGCGACGCAGTAGGGGCGGATGCCTATTGTCGTGATGCGGCAGACGCTGCAACCACGGCTATTCGCTTGGTATCTGAGCGCAGAGAACTTGACATGATTGCCTAATGAACGCTGTCCGTGATCAAGTGGTTCAGCCCGCGCCGATTTTAATTATCGCTTGCGGTGCACTGGCTCATGAAATTATAGCGCTACAAGCACTCAATGGATGGACTCACATGGACTTACAATGTCTGGATGCTGAGTTGCATAATAAGCCGCAATTAATTGCCGGTAAATTACGTAAAAAGATTGCCCAGTATCGTCATCAGTACGACAATATATTTGTCGCGTACGCTGACTGCGGTACTTCAGGCGAAATTGATAAAGTGTTGCAGGAAGAGGGTATAGATCGATTGCCTGGCGCACACTGTTACTCGTTCTTTGCAGGAGAACAAAAATTTAATCAGATTGCTGAGCAAGAGTTAGGAAGCTTTTATTTGACTGATTTTTTGGTTCAGCACTTTGACAGAATAATGATTAAAGGGTTGAAGTTGGATGTATATCCGCAGCTTCGAGATCAATTTTTTGCTCACTATACCCGTGTGGTTTATTTGTCACAGCAAGATAACCCAGATTTGCTTGCTCGAGCCCAGAGCGCAGCTGATGCTCTAGGGTTAGCGTTCAAGCATGAACCGTGCGGTTATGGAGACTTAAAAACGGGTCTTGAGTTACAGATATTAAAATTTGGCTGAGACCAGTCAGTGATGTAATTTGGAGTGATTTAACACATGCAAAAAATTGTTGTTTTTTGGCGTGATATCCCCGCACAAGTACTCGTTAAAAGGGGTCGTGAGCGTGGTAAGACGATTTTAAGCCACCGGTTTCAGGCGGCTATTGATCGGGCCGCTATGCGTGCAGGTAAAGGTGGTAGTGATGAATACCTCGCTGACTGGCGACGCGAGTCCAGTATGTTGGAATCTCAGGACACTCTTCAGTCTCTCGCCGAGGGCTTTGCAACGGCACTGGAGGAGGAGTATTCGGATGAAGACATCAAGGTTTTAGTAAAAAATAAAGGCCTTAAGGCCGAATAATATAATCATTAATCTATGTTATGGAGTGTCTTATGGGGCGCTCAAAAGAGTCATAGTGGAGAAAATTTAGATGGCCCTGAGCGTGATCGAAGAAAAACAGTCGCTGATCAATATGATGAGCCAAACCACGCTAGAGGTTACCCCCGGGGGTGCGGCAAAGGTCGCTGATTTCAGTTCAATGGTTCGTTCCGGCTGCACTATTTACGTCACATTTTTGCCCGGCTCTGATTTCGCTGACACTCTCACCACCGTCCGTCGTTTGAAGTCCGAAGGTTATAACCCAGTGCCGCACTTTGCGGCGCGCTCAATTGTTTCAGCGACAGTGTTAGAGGAAAACCTTGCTGCTTTACAGGGCGAGATGGGTATCACTGAAGGGTTATTAATTGGTGGTGGAGTCGATAAACCGCTGGGAGAGTTCAGCTCTTCTATTGAGGTTTTGCGTACCGGCCTATTTGAAAAGTATGGGTTCACTAAGCTAGGGTTAGCGGGTCATCCTGAAGGTAGTCCAGATATTCCAGAGGCCGACTGTGCTGCGGCTATTCAGGAAAAAAACAACTATGCTCGTGATAGTGACATGAGATTGTATCTAGCTACTCAATTTGTCTTCGAGGCTGCGCCTATACTGGCGTGGGAGAAAAGAATTCGGCAGCAGGGGAACACGTTGCCCGTGTACGTTGGTATTCCCGGTTTAGCGACCATTAAGACGTTACTTCGTCATGCACAACACTGCGGTGTCGGCCCGTCTATGCGCATGTTGACACGTAATCCAATGGATATGCTGAAGTTGACACTTAAAGACTCTTTTTTAGGGCAATACGTAAATGCACCTTCTTCTGAGCCAAGCGAACTGCTGCGAGATTTGATCAGAGGTATTCATGCTGATCCTGATTGTTTGATTCAACAGTGCCATCTTTACCCTTTGGGTGGGCTTAAAAAATCGGCTGCATGGATGTACAAAATACAAGATGGTGAATTCGAATTCGCCGGTAAGGGCTTGGCTACACAGTAGCAAAAACAGGCTAAAACTGACCTCTTTTAGGTATAACTAGACACACCACTAGGATTAATTATGACCATTACTACGCTGAGCTCTGCCACTAGGGAAGTCAAAATTGGCTTTAACCAACCCTTCGTTATTATTGGCGAGCGTATCAACCCGACAGGCCGTAAAATTTTGGCGGAAGAAATGAAGCTAGGAGACTATAGTCGTGTCGAAGCTGATGCTTTAGCCCAGGTTCTAGCCGGTGCACAGATGCTCGACGTTAATGCTGGTATTCCTCTGGCAGATGAGCCGCGGATCTTAGCTGAGGCGATTCAGCTAGTGCAATCCATTACAGACGTGCCGATCAGCATTGATTCATCCATTATTGCAGCTTTAGAGGCAGGATTGTCGGTGTACCAGGGTAAGGCTCTGGTCAATTCGGTTACTGGTGAGGATGAGGTGCTTGAACGTGTACTACCATTGGTGAAGAAGTATGGCGCTGCGGTAGTGGCAATATCGAATGATGAGACGGGTATTTCAGAAGATCCTGACGAGCGGTTTGCCGTGGCTAAAAAGATAGTCGAGCGGGCTGCAGATTATGGTATCCATTACAGTGATGTCATTGTTGATCCGTTGGTAATGCCTATAGGCGCGATTAATTCTGCAGGCTTACAAGTAATGCATGTGGTGCGACGTCTGAGGGAAGAGTTAAAAGTGAATACCACCTGTGGTGCTTCCAATGTGAGTTTTGGTTTGCCTAATCGTAATGGTATCAACAGTGCATTTTTAACCATGGCTATGGGTGCTGGAATGACGTCGGCTATTACTAGCCCACTGCATGCTGAAGTTATGCAAGCGGTGCGTGGAGGCGATGTGATGATGGGTAATGACCCAAATTGTACTCGTTGGATTAAGGCCTATCGTGAACCCCAGGCTCCCGGTACCGAACGTGCTCGTGGTGGTCGCCGTAAACGAGCATAAAAATGAGCTCAGGTTATTGTTAAACAATAGAGAATGATAGGTAAGGCTGATGACTGAAAAACAAGTCAAGGTTGTATTTACTCCCTCCGGTCGGCGTGGCAGCTTTCCAGTGCACACGCCCTTGCTGGATGCGGCCCGTAGTTTAGGTGTAGACATCGACTCAGTATGCGGTGGACGCGGTCTTTGTGGGCGCTGCCAGATTACCTGTGCCGAAGGTGCATTTCCCAAACATCAAATACACTCTGCCAATAGCCATCTATCCCCCTTAAGTGAGACTGAAAAAAGTTATAGTCAGAGGAAAAAGTCGCTAGCCAGCGGTCGTCGTCTAAGTTGTCACACCTTATTACTAGATGATTGTGTCATTGATGTGCCACCTGAGAGTCAAGTCCATCGACAAGTGGTCCGTAAAGACGCTGAACATCGCGATATTGAGTTAGATGCTGCCACACGCCTCTATTTTGTTGAAGTACCTGAGCCAGATATGGAAGTACCCAAGGGTGACTTGCAACACTTACTCGAGGCACTCGAAGCTGAGTGGGGCTTAACGGGGTTGATTTGTGACACCCTGTTACTCCGAAGTATACAGCCGGCACTAAAAAAGAGTGCTCGATCCTTAACGGTGGCCGTGCATAAAAATAACTCTATTATTGCGCTGTGGCCTGGGGTTCATCTAAGTGCATATGGCGTTGCGGTGGACGTGGGCTCGACCACAGTGGCAGCACACCTCTGTGATCTTTCAAGTGGAGAAGTATTGGCAAGCGCTAGTATGATGAATCCGCAAATTCGTTTCGGTGAAGACCTGATGAGCCGAGTGTCTTACGTGATGATGCACCCTGAAGGGGTGTCTGAGATGACCACTATTATTCGCGATGCGCTCAATAGCTTGTTTGTCGATGTCGCTAAACAGGTCAAAGGGTCGGTTGAAGATATTCTGGAAATAACCTTGGTGGCTAATCCTATTATGCATCATTTGTTGTTAGGTATTGACCCAGTGGAGCTTGGTGGCGCTCCTTTTGCGTTGACGACAGATTCTGCTATTGAAGTTCCAGCTCGGGAGTTGGACTTACAAATCAATTACGGCGGCAGACTTTACGTATTGCCCTGTATTGCTGGCCATGTTGGTGCTGATACTGCAGGGGTCATCCTCTCCGAAGAGCCTCAAAATCAAGATAAAATGACGTTACTGGTGGATGTTGGAACCAATGCTGAAATTGTACTTGGTGACAAGAACCGTTTGTTGGCCTGTTCTAGTCCCACAGGGCCTGCTTTTGAGGGTGCCCAGATAAGTTCTGGACAACGCGCAGCAGCTGGGGCGATTGAAAGAGTGCGTATTGATGCTGAATCCTTAGAACCGCGGTTTAGAGTTATTGGTTCTGAGCTTTGGTCCGATGAGACTGACTTTTCCGCACAGACTGCAAAGTTTGGTGTCACTGGTATTTGTGGTTCAGGTATTATTGAAGTGGTAGCAGAAATGTTTTTGGCAGGTATTATTACTGTCGATGGTGTTATCGATGGGGCTTTAGCGGCACGAAGTAAGCGTGTTGTTGCTGATGGTCGTACTTTTTCTTATGTCCTGTATCAGCCAGATGTCACCGATATTCTTGGGGCCGAACGCAAAGCGCCGATCACAGTTACTCAAAATGATGTACGTCAAATCCAATTGGCCAAAGCTGCGCTCTATGCTGGGGTTAAGTTGCTCATGGACAAAATAGGTATTGAACGTATTGATCGTATTCGGCTTGCCGGCGCCTTTGGTAGCCATATTAATGTCAAACATGCGATGGTGTTGGGATTGATTCCTGATTGTGCACTAGATCAGGTGTCTTCTGCGGGTAATGCCGCTGGCACCGGTGCTAGAATCGCCCTACTTAACACTAAGTCACGTAATACGATTGAGTCTCTCGTCACCAATATTGAAAAGATTGAAACTGCAATGGAGCCAAAATTTCAACAATACTTTGTTGATGCGATGGCTTTCCCTAACAAAACAGACCCCTTTCCAAATCTTTTTTCTGTGGTAGAAAAGCCTGCCGAAAAAGTCCTCATGGAGGCGCCAGGCGGCCGTAAACGCAGGCGAAAATAAAAGCCTTTTTGAAATCCTTTTCTTGGCCTATACTCGCGACAAGAGCCTCTATCAAAAGGCCAAATTAGTCCGTGTATGTATGCCATGCGCTACACTGTTGGTGAGGGATTGAAAAATGTCTGATTCAATACATTTAAATGTCACTGAAGCTGAAACCGCTTTGCATGTTTGCTTTTTAATGCTTCCAGAATATACCCTCAGCGCATTTTCTAATGCTGTTGGCATCTTGCGCATGGCTAATAGACTTACCAATCGATCGCTTTATACCTGGTCTGTGCACAGTCTTGATGGACAACCACTCACTTCCAGTGCAGGCCTTGAACTGACTATCGATGGTAGTCTTGAAGAAGCGACTGACGCTAATATCCTAATGGTATGTGGTGGTTACTCGGTTAAGAAATACTGCAATAAGACACTGACTGACGGATTGCGCAAGATTGCTAAGAGAAAAATCCCTATAGGCGCCATCGATACTGGTACTTATGCGTTGGCAGTCGCGGGGTTATTAGATGGCTACCGCTGCACCATCCATTGGGAAAATCTGTCTAGTCTGCGCGAAGAGTTCCCGCGTCTGGAGATTTCCTCAAGCCTGTTTGTGATTGATCGTGATCGATACACATGTTCTGGTGGCATAAGCTCTATTGACCTAATGCTCAACCTCATAGCCAGTATCCATGGTCATCAATTAGTTCAGGAAATTTCAGAGCAATTTACCTGTGATCGCGTGCGTACCGAAAAAGATGCCCAGCGTGCACCGCTGAAATACCTTATAGGTGCGAGCCAGCCGCGACTGGTAGATGCAGTAACGTTAATGGAGAGTAATATAGAGGAGCCGCTCACACTGGATGAAGTGGCCGACTATGTTGGAATCTCACGTCGGCAGCTGGAGCGTTTATTCAACCGGTACCTGCACTGTGCGCCATCGCGTTATTACCTTGAGTTGCGATTATCACGGGCGCGTTTGTTATTGTTACAGACGTCAGTTGCAGTCATTGACGTTGCCATAAGCTGTGGATTTTCAACCGCACCACACTTTAGTAAATGTTACAGCGACCTTTATGGGAAACCGCCCAGCGCTGAACGCCGAGCTCTAAGATAATAGGTTTAATGGCGGTAATCGGTGGGTTTTTTTCCAAAGGCTTGGCGAAATACGCGGGAGAAGTGAGCCGTGTCTGAGAAACCACAATCCTGACCAATATCGGTAATTAGACGATCCGTGTTTTGTAATAACCAGAGTCCATAGCGGAGGCGAATTTTCCGGTAGAACTTCTGCAAACTATCCCCAGTATCGCTCATAAATAAACGCTCCAGTTGGCGTTTGGAGATACTAAGTCGCAAGGCTATCTCATCGCTGTTTAGTGGTCGACTCAAATTTTGTTCCATCAATAATAGCGCTCTTGCCACCCAGCGATTATTGACCTGATAGTCAGAATTTTTTTGCGGCTGGGGTGCATTCGCTGGCCGCGGCTTGTCCATGACTAAAATACGTAAACTCTTGCGTGCCCAACTTTGTCCTAAATGGCGTTCAATAATGTAGGCGGCTAAATCAGCGGCTACTGCGCCGCCAGCACATGTAATTCGGTCGCCATCATCGACAAAAAGCTGGTCAGCAATAGGCATAACATGTGCGTAGCGATCAGTTAAATCTGTATGGTGAAACCAACTGACACAACATCGACGTTGATCCATTAGCCCTGCTCGTATCATTACAAAGGAACCTGTGCAGAGACCAATAATGGGTACGTGGGCACGATCTGCCTGTTGTAGGTAATCAATAACATGTTCACTACCTGACAAGGTGTGCTCCAAGAGGCCACCCACCACTATAATATAATCAAAATCTGCTGGGTTCCGATAAGTCTCCCAGGGTTTTACCGTTACTCCTGCGCTTGAGCTTATGGGTGCTAGTGTCGGACCCATAACCGTCCACTGGCAATTAATCTGACGACTTTGATCGCCCTCGTCAGCGGCGAGACGCAGAGCATCAATAAAGGCCGAAAAGGGTAACAAGGTAAAGCTTGGCATGAGCACAAAACCTACTGCAAGATGTGCAGAATTAAGACTCTGTGATATAGATTTCGGCATGATTAACTACGCTCTACAAGTCGTTTTAATACAACATAAACTGGTTTTAAGTCATAACGTTAATGACATTTTACCCTTAAAACCTCGGTTTTTGTGGTTATAGGCTTATTTTGTCGTTTTTGAGTCATCGATTGGCGTTTTTGTTCTAGCAACCCCACTAATAAAACTGGTCCAATACGACATTATTATTTTACTCTTAACGCCGTGGATACTATGAAACGATACTCCGCTTTAAGCCTGTTAAAAAACGCTCTCAGTTACCATGAAAATTGGCAAAAGGTATGGCGTAATCCAACCCCAAAAAAAGATTACGATGTAATTATTGTTGGTGGTGGCGGGCATGGGTTAGCGACTGCCTATTACCTCGCTAAGGTCCACGGTATTACCAACGTTGCAGTAGTTGAGAAGGGCTATTTAGGCGGCGGTAACACCGCGCGTAATACTACGATTATTCGTTCCAACTACTTGTGGGATGAGGCAGCTCAATTATATGAGTTGTCGCTGAAACTTTGGGAGGGCTTAAGCCAAGAACTTAACTACAACGTTATGTTTAGCCAGCGTGGCGTGCTCAATCTGGGGCACAACTTGCAAGATATGCGTGATATCCAGAGACGCGTAAACGCTAATCGACTCAATGGTATTGATGGTGAAGTAGTTACGCCTGAAAGAATTAAAGAAATAGCACCTCTGATCAATATTTCTCGCAATAGCCGCTATCCCATTTTAGGCGCTTCATGGCAACCTCGCGGTGGAACTGCGCGTCATGATGCAGTGGCGTGGGGTTACGCTCGTGCTGCTGATGCGCTCGGTGTAGATATGATTCAACAGACAGAGGTGACGGGTATTCGTCGCAAAGATGGTGCCGTGGTTGGCGTTGAAACGACCAATGGCTTTATTGGTGCTCGCAAGGTTGCCTGTGTTACCGCTGGAAGCTCTGGCCTGGTAGCCGCCATGGCCGGATTGCGACTGCCGATCGAATCACGACCGCTACAAGCTATGGTGTCTGAGCCGGTAAAGCCCTGTTTAGACACGGTAGTTATGTCCAATGCAGTGCACGGTTATGTTAGTCAGTCAGACAAAGGTGATTTGGTGATTGGTGCGGGTGTTGATAATTACAACGGCTATGGTCAGCGAGGTTCTTTCAATGTGATTGAACATACCGTCCAAGCTATATGTGAGCTTTTTCCGGCCTTTAGTCGAGTACAAATGAATAGGCAGTGGGGAGGCATAGTGGATACATGCCCTGATGCATGCCCCATTATCAGCAAAACGTCTGTGGATGGCCTTTACTTCAATTGTGGCTGGGGAACTGGCGGATTTAAAGCAACGCCCGGCTCAGGCTTTGTATTTGCTGATACCGTAGCAAATGATCGTCCTCATCCACTAGCTGCCGCCTTTAATATTGACCGTTTTAATACCGGCGCATTGATTGACGAGCACGGCGCCGCTGGTGTGGCTCACTAACTATTGGCATTCAGAGATATCGGAAAAAACTATGTTATTAATTTATTGCCCGCATTGCCAAGAGCACCGTGAAGAAGAAGAATTCAGTTACGGAGGAGAGGCACATATCACAAGGCCGCTTGCGCCGGAGACTCTGACTGATGCAGAGTGGGGCGACTATTTGTTTTTTCGGAAAAACCCTCGTGGTATTCACCATGAAATGTGGTACCACGGTGTCGGGTGTAGACGTTACTTTAACGCCACGCGGAACACCTTAACCTACGAGATTTTAGAGACTTATATCGTTGGCACACAACCTCAGGTTACTGGAGCAGACGCATGACTCAAATGAATCGTATTTCTACGTCTGGTCGCACTGATCCTAGCAAGATCCTTAATTTCACTTTTAATGGTAAAGCCTACCAAGGTATTGCTGGTGACACTCTAGCCTCAGCGCTACTGGCAAATGGCGTCAATGTAGTTGGGCGTAGCTTTAAATACTCTCGTCCCCGCGGTATTGTCGGGCATGGTATGGAAGAGCCCAATGGCATTATCCAGTTGGGGTCTGGTGCTGCGACAGTACCTAATTTAAAGGTTACTCAAGTCGAGCTCTACGAAGGTCTTGAAGCTGCGAGCGTCAACGGATGGCCAAGTGTTAATTTCGATGTGATGAGCTGGATTGGTGCTTTTGGACGGCTTATGCCGCCAGGGTTTTACTATAAAACGTTTATGTACCCGCAAAAATTTTGGATGACCTACGAGCATTTCATTCGTAAGGCAGCCGGTCTTGGAAAAACGCCCGTAGAGGCTGATCCAGATATTTACGAAAAGATTAATCAGCATTGTGATGTACTTGTTGTTGGCGCTGGTCCTGCGGGTTTGATTGCTGCTCTTGAGGCAGGTACTGCGGGTGCGAGAGTTATTATTGCCGACGAACAGAGTGAGTTTGGTGGCAGTTTATTAGCCTCCAAAGAACAAGTTGGTGGCACATCGGCTAGCCATTGGATATCTTCTATGAACACCCAGCTAGCCTCGTTGAGTAATGTGCAACGGCTGACGCGCAGCACAGTCTTTGGCTACTATGACCACAATTTTTTAACTATCTTAGAAAGACGCACCGACCATTTGGGTATAAAGGCTACTTCTGGACCTCGGCAGTGTATGCATCGTGTGAGAGCTAAACAGGTAGTTCTGGCGACGGGTGCCTTTGAGCGACCACTAGTGTTTGCTCACAATGATGTGCCGGGGGTTATGCAAGCGTCTTCAGTCTCTACCTATATCAATCGTTTTGGCGTGGCTCCTGGGCGTAAATTAGTCTTAGCCACCAACAATGACAACGCTTACCGAACAGCCCTTGATTGGCACAGTATTGGTCGCGAGGTAGTAGCTGTGGTCGACTCTCGATCTTCACCCAGGGGTGAGCTCGTTGAGTTAGTAAGAGCGCTAGGCATTCAAATTATTGACGGCTGTGGCGTTATAGAAGCCAAAGGTGGCAAGCGAGTCCGATCGGCTCTTGTAGCCCCGCTTAACGGAGAAGGTACAAAAATTGTTGGCGCAGTACAGAGGTTAGCCTGTGATTTAATTGCTAGCTCGGGAGGCTGGAGTGCCGCTGTTCATTTGAGTTCTCACACTGGTGCAAAGCCGGTATGGGACGATGAAATTGTAAGCTTTAGACCCGGCACATCAAAACAGCAAGAACGGTCTGCTGGCGCATGCAAAGGTACTTTTGGACTTAGCGACGGCATTTTAGAGGGCGCAACAGCGGGCGCTGAAGCAGCCAAAATGGCAGGTTTTGGTGATGGTGTTGTAAAAACAGTATTGCCCGTAGTGAAGCAGGTGATTGAACACCCGCAGCAGGCGCTGTTTTTAGTGCCCCACACAAAACCTACAAGTCGTGCGCCCAGTCAATTTGTTGATTTTCAATTAGATGTTAGTGCAGGTGGTATTGAGCTGGCTGTGTTGGAAGGTTTTGAGTCAGTAGAGCATGTTAAGCGATACACTGCCCTGGGTTTTGGTACCGATCAGGGCAAGCTAGGCAATATCAATGGTATGGCGATATTAGCTAATGCGCTGGGTCAGAGTATCAGTGCCACGGGTACAACCATTTTCCGGCCGTCATATACACCCACAACGTTTGGCGCGATTGCCGGTAGAGATATCAGTGACCTCTTTGATCCAGAGCGATATACCGCTGCACATCGATGGCATACAGAGCAAGGTGCGGAGTTCGAGGATGTTGGTCAGTGGAAACGTCCTTGGTATTTTCCACGGGGCAATGAAACCATGCATGAAGCTGTCAACCGAGAATGTTTGGCGGTACGTAATAGCGTTGGTATTCTGGATGCCAGCACGCTGGGTAAAATCGATATCCAAGGCCCAGATGCTGCTGAGTTTATCACGCGAATGTACACCAATTCTTACCTCAAACTAGCACCGGGAAAGTGTCGCTATGGTGTGATGTTAAAAGAAGACGGCATGATCTTTGATGACGGTGTGTGTGCCTGCTTAGCGGACAATCACTATTTAATGTTTACAACGACCGGCGGTGCTGCCGGTGTTTTGGCTTGGTTAGAATTGTGGCAGCAAACAGAATGGCCAGAACTGCAGGTTTATTTTACCTCTGTCACAGATCATTGGGCGACAGCAACGGTAACTGGGCCTAATGCCCGTAAGGTCGTCGCCAAAGTATGCGAAGACATTGATCTGAGTGCGGACAAGTTTGGCTTTATGGACTGGCGTGATGGCACGGTGGCGGGTGTTGCTGCACGAGTATTCCGCATTAGCTTTACGGGTGAATTGTCCTATGAAATTAATGTGTCTGCTAATTATGGCCGCCATGTGTGGGAAAAACTAATTGAGGCTGGTGCTGAGTTTGATATTACCCCTTACGGTACAGAGAGCATGCATGTGCTGCGCGCAGAGAAGGGCTTTATTATTGTTGGTCAGGATACCGATGGATCGATGACACCAGCAGATATGAATATGGACTGGGTGGTGGGTAAAAACAAAACCTTCAGTTTTATAGGCAAACGTTCCTTAGAGAGAAGTGATTCAGTACGTGAAAACCGCAAGCAGTTAGTTGGGCTTAAAACGCTCGACCCAGCAGCGGTTCTTTCGGAGGGCTCACAGATCGTTAACGACCCAAAACAAACAATTCCAATGTCTATGCAAGGGCACGTAACCTCTAGTTATTACAGTGCTAATATGGGTCATTCTATTGCGCTAGCGGTGGTTAAGGGTGGTTTGAATCGTCTCGGCGATACGGTCTATTGTCCATCAGCAGACGGTAGTATTAGCGCCGCTAAAATTGTCAGTTCGGTATTTTATGATCCCAAAGGAGACCGCCAGAATGTCTGAATTAGCACTCGAAAATTCGATCATGCAATCGTCACTCCATTATTTAAAAGGACAGCGTTCACCGGACTGGACTACTGATGTTGAGCCAGGATTAACTGTGACTGAGATAAACCAAGGGTGCTATCTCAATTTGCGAGGAAATGCGAATGATGCCGCTTTTACTGCTGGGGTCAAAGATAGCTTAAAATTGACTCTGCCGACTGAGGCTGGTACCTACAGTAGGCATGGATTAACGATGGCCTGTTGGTTGGGGCCAGACGAATGGGTGATAGTCAGCGATCAATCGGCTGAAACAGTTCAGTCGTCGCTTCGAGGGGCACTGGCAGGGCATATTTCTATTGTTGATGTCACCGGTGGCCAAACCCAAATTAACCTTCGAGGTTCTTCTGTGGCTCTGGTCCTTAAGAAAGCCAGTGGTTATGACTTTGAGGGTTGGGCAATGGCTGGTGAAACGGTAAACCGGTGCGTCCAAACTAATTTTGCTAAGGCAACAGCGCTGGTGTCCAGTAATGCCGATGGCAGTTTTGACCTCACAATTCGACGTAGTTTTGCTGACTACATTGCTCAGTGGCTTCTAGATGCCGGTCAAGAGCATGGTTGTGTAATTCAGAGTTAGCTTTTAGGTCTAGTCTGGTTATGCTCTCAATAATATCCGTCTAATTAATTATTAATAAATACTATTTCTGCTAATATAGTCCCCCTACATTGGGGTGGTCTTGCGTGTCTGTGGACCACAACCAAGTCATCAAATTTGATTAGCATATTAAGGAATGGCAATGAATACTCGGATTGAGCGCGACAGCATGGGCGAACTAGATGTCCCTGAAGCGGCACTATATGGGGCGCAGACGCAACGCGCTATTAATAATTTTCCCGTCAGTGGTAAGGCCATGCCTGAGGCGTTTATTCGAGCCTTGTTGACCGCTAAGTCAGCTGCGGCACAAGCAAACGCCAAGTTGGCGTTGTTGCCGGCTAACGTGGCTAATGCCATTAGTGATGTTGTTACTGAATTATTAGCTAGCCCAGACTTGATGATTCATTTTCCGGTTGATGTCTATCAAACCGGTTCAGGCACTAGCTCAAACATGAATGCTAATGAAGTTTTAGCGACCTTAGCCTCTGCTAAAGTGGGTGAAGCGGTTAGTGCTAATGACCATATAAACTATGGTCAGAGTAGTAACGACATTATCCCTACCACTATTCATATCAGTGCCGCTATTGAGGTCACTGAGCAGTTGTTACCGGCTTTAGAGCATTTACATAATGCCATTGTGTCAAAGGCTAAGACCGTAGATCATCACATTAAAACCGGACGCACACACCTTATGGATGCTATGCCTGTGCGTCTCAGCCAGAGCTTGCTTAGTTGGGCATCTCAAATTGAGCAAAATATATACTTTATTAAAGCGACCCTACCCAAGTTACAAACACTCGCGCAAGGTGGAACAGCAGTTGGCACGGGTATTAACGCCCACCCTGACTTTGCTGCTGAATTTAGCAAGGAACTAAGTGCAGTAACTGGAATAGCGTTTTCACCGGCAGATAATTTATTTACTCATATCAATACACAAGACGTGGTTGTTTCATTGTCGGGTCAATTGAAGACCACAGCAGTGTCCATTATGAAGATTGCTAATGATTTGCGTTGGATGAACTCAGGCCCCTTGGCAGGACTAGGAGAGATTGCCCTTGAGGCTCTTCAACCCGGATCATCCATTATGCCGGGTAAGGTGAACCCCGTTATTCCAGAGGCCGCTACCATGGTCTCAGCTCAGGTAATTGGTAATGATGCCGCAATCACCATTGGTGGTCAGGCCGGTAACTTTGAACTCAATGTTATGTTACCAATGATTGCTGACAATATTCTCTCCAGTATTAAATTACTTGCGAATGTGAGTCGGTTACTGGCTGATAAAGCGGTCACAACATTTACCGTCAACGAAGACCAGCTAAAACTTGCATTGGGCCGTAATCCAATTTTGGTTACTGCGCTAAACCCTATTATTGGTTATGCGAAGGCTGCTGAAATTGCTAAAAAAGCTTATAAAGAGGGTAGGCCAGTTTTGGATGTGTCCGAAGAGGAAACCGATATTCCACGGGCAGAGCTAGAGAAACTGTTAGACCCAGCCAAGTTAACCAAAGGTGGTTTAGGCTAGGTCACACTGCGGTCTTAATAACCTTGTAATCATAATAAAAACATTGAATATCAGATTAACAGAGAGAGATAGCATGGGAAATTTATCAGGAAAAACATTATTTATCAGCGGTGCTAGTCGTGGTATTGGATTAGCTATTGCTAAACGTGCGGCGGCAGATGGCGCTAATATTGCAATCGCAGCTAAAACCACAGAGCCTCACCCTCGTTTGGCCGGTACCATTTATACCGCCGCAGAAGAAATTGAAGCGGCCGGTGGTAAAGCACTCCCCTTAGTAGTTGATGTGCGTTTTGAAGACCAAGTTCAAGATGCTATGGAAAAAACTGCTGCAGAATTTGGTGGCATCGATATTCTCATCAACAATGCTAGCGCAATCAATTTGGCAGGTACTGAATCAGTATCAATGAAGGGCTATGACTTGATGCACAACATCAATACGCGTGGTACTTTTTTGTGCTCTCAAAAAGCGGTACCTTTTTTACGCAAGTCTGCTAACCCCCATGTCTTGAATCTGTCACCACCATTGAACATGGAAGTACGCTGGTTTCAAAACCACGTTGCCTACAGCATGGCAAAATATGGCATGAGCATGTGCGTACTGGGTATGCACAGCGAATTTGCCCGAGACGGTATTGCCTTCAATGCGTTGTGGCCTCGTACCGCTATTGCTACTGCAGCTGTTGCTAATCATTTGGGTGGCGACATGATGGTAGCGCGTTCAAGAACCGTGGCTATCATGGCGGATGCCGCGCATATTATCCTTACCCGAGACAGCCGTGAACATACAGGCAATTTCTATGTAGATGATGACGTACTGGCTGCCGAGGGCATTACTGATTTAAATGGCTATCAGGTGGACACATCACTCGATATTTCAGAGCTAGCGCCAGACTTCTTCGTCTGATTTACCATTAATAACAGACATCCTCTGTACGAGAACCCATAATTCCTGAGTAATTGTGGGTTCGGTAGGGCTTTAATCTATAACCAACTCCGACTTGGGTTTCCTGCTAGGCTAAGGCCAGAACGCTCTATATGCGAGATGGTTATAAGATTCTAAAAAAAGATTCTGACAAGTCGTCATCAGCGTCCACTGAGATCTCTAAAGAGGGTTTGTTTAGTAGTGAACAACCGATGATGAGCAGGTCTTTAATGATTAGGTGTAATAACCCAACCACTTCACAGTCAGGTTAAATAGCGCTTGAACCATCGACCGATCAATTATTGAGTTAGAGGTTTCTGCTCTAAACAGATATGAAGATGCCTAATGATTTTTTTAAGTAATACGGTGCCAAAAAGCGTTTTCAAATTAACCTTAATTACATGGATCTTGCCGGCTCGGGATGCTCATTATTATAGTAGCCGCGTGAGCGCATGACAGAGCCATTTTAGTGCTTAGCCTACTCATTGGCTAGGAGAGATAAAAACGCAGATGCTACACCGTCTATGTTAATCAGCTTAGGGACGGCTATTCTGTTAGACTAGCGGTCCAAATCATGGTCTAGGCCATATGGTAATCTGTTAGGTTCATGTAAGCCAATACAGGTGAGTAGTTTGGGGCTGCTGTAGCCCATGTAGATTTTATAGCGCCAGGCCAAAGCTGTGCTCTGAGACTGGTTTTGCTGTTACTAAAACAAAACACGAGAATTCCTTTGTCACAATCTGATTTTGCCAGTTTAGGTCTAAACCCTGCCTTAGTTGATAACCTTGCAAGCCTTGGTTACACGGAAATGACGCCGATTCAGGCGCAAGCTTTACCCGATATTTTAGCGAACAAAGACGTTATTGCTAAGGCTAAAACAGGCTCGGGTAAAACCGCAACGTTTGCCTTAGGGTTATTGAATAAACTTGAAGTGAAACGTTTTCGTGTGCAAACCCTAGTGCTATGTCCAACTCGTGAGTTGGCAGACCAAGTAGCGGTAGAAATACGTAAACTGGCCCGTGGTATTCACAATATTAAAGTGCTCTCTTTATGTGGTGGCATGGCCTTTGGGCCCCAGGTTGGCTCTTTAGAGCATGGTGCACACATTATTGTCGGCACACCTGGACGGGTCGAAGAACATCTGCGTAAAGCTAATCTGAACCTTGATAACCTAACGACGTTGGTGTTAGATGAAGCCGATAGAATGTTAGATATGGGTTTCCAAAAAGCCTTAGATGACATTGTTAGTTACATGCCTCAACAGCGGCAAACTATGTTATTTAGTGCCACTTATCCTGTAAAAATTGAAAAAATTGCACAGCGTATTATGCAATCGCCAGTGATTGTGGAAGTGCAGGATAGCCATAGCAAACAAAGTATTGCGCAAACCCTGTATGAAGTGGAAAACAATGAAGCTCGCGTAGAGGCGATTAGGCTCTTGTTACAAGCACATCAACCAGAGACCACGCTTATTTTTTGTAATACAAAGATCGACACGGACCATGTGGCCAACGAGTTACGCACAGCCGGTTACGAAGCTTTGGCCTTACATGGCGATTTAGAGCAAAAGCAGAGAGACCAAACCTTAGTACGTTTTGCTAATCGCAGTGCGTCTGTGCTGGTTGCTACTGATGTTGCAGCCCGTGGTTTAGACATTGAAGCGTTAGACATGGTGATCAATTATCAAATTGCGCGCGAGTTCGAAGTTCATACTCATCGCATAGGTCGTACTGGGCGTGCGGGTGCTCATGGAATTGCCTGCAGTTTATATACGCAACGAGAAAACCATAAAATTGGCTTGTTAGAAGATTACTTAAAACAAAAGTTTGACCGTGGTGACTTGCCATCCGTTAGCTTATTGCGTCAGCCCCCATTTTATCCACCCATGGTGACCCTTCAAATTGGCGGCGGCAAAAAGCAAAAGGTTAGAGCTGGAGATATTGTAGGTGCCTTAACCAGTAGTGATGGTATTCCGGGTACCGCAATAGGCAGAATACAGGTAGGTGATCAGTGGGCTTACGTTGCTGTAGCCCATGCGCATGGGAAAACAGCCTTTAAAAAGCTCAGTGAAGGCAAGCTTAAGGGCCGTAGCTTTAAGGTCAGGCATTTGCGGAGTTAGTTGTGATTAAACCCGATTTAAATGGCTAATAAATAGTTGCTTGAGTGGGTGCTACGCTTTACAAAGGTAGAATCTTTTTAGGCAGGGCTTTCGGTTATTTGGTTTTACCAAAGTGAGGCTAAACAAACAGGTTAGGTGCGCCCACGTCAAAAGCAACGACTAGCCGATTACCCTTGCCTTGATAGGGTTGAGTCGCGTGCCAGACATAGCTGGGAAATAAAACAAGTGATCCGGTTTTGGGTTTAATGCTGTAATCAGGGTCCAATTCATCTTTTGTCTTAAAGGGTGGTTTGCCTAACATCAGATACCCCGCATCCGAATCATCACTAATGGCCTCTGGGACATCAATATAGCAGGCGCTGCTGTACCACCCTTTTGAGTGGATATGCGACTTATGAAATCCTCCCTCAGCGGTGCGTATAGACCAGCTCGCATGAAAATATGGGGTGTCAGGAAACCCAGTGATAATAGGGTGTGAGTCGTTTAGTTCCGTCGATTTTAAACGGCTAAAAAATGGCTGTGAAATATCAGCTATAGATTGTTTTAACGTATGGATTAACGGGCTTTTACTCTGTGCGAATAAATTACCAGGAGTCTGAGTTCCGCCTCTTACGGACTGCTGTAGTGGTGCGCGGCGAGTCACATGCAGTTGATTTAAGTGGGCGATTAGATCGGTTTTGAAATCACTAAACCGCACACTATTTCTAAATTGGGTGTCCAAGTTAGCCTGCAAGACTAACTTGTTATAGTCCGCAAGTTGGTCGTAACGTTTGTCACCCAGACAGCGAAGAGCGGTGGTCAACAGTGCCAAATAGTATTGGTTGCTAGGCTGACTGTGATGAAGCTTTTCTGCACAGTCATAGCTAGTTCCGTAATGACCTAGCGCAAAGTTGGCCAAACAACTATACATCTGATGTTGTGATCGTCGAGGTGAACATTTAATCAGTGAAATCATCTCCTCGTAATGCCCTTGTGTCTCAAGAATCTTCAGTTTGGCAGACTCCCACGCTAGGTCCTTGCCCATGTGGTCTTCATACTCCCCCATAAGGATTTCGGCACGACTACTATCAGAGGATGAAATTAAACTATTGATAAAGTCTTTAAATAAATTTGCAGTAGGGCGGGTCTGCCATGCCTTGTCATAGTAATGGTAGGGGTTGTCTTGTTTATTCTCAATTGCCCAGTCAGTCGCAATGGCAATAATACTTTCACTGTTGGGTGCCATCCTTAGGCTAGCTTCGATCAGAGCAGCAGTAGTTTGGTGTTCACCTGAATAAATGCTATTCAGTATCAATGCCTCTTGAGCGGGCATGAGCTGCTGGTTTATGTCGAGTGAAGCGCCAAGTGACTCAGTCGCTTTTGCCGTATTGCCTTTATAGGCATGCAGACGGCCTAACCGGTAATGGGGCAAATAATTATTGGGTTCAATCTTAATGGCTTTTGTAAATGCTTGCTCTGCATCATCAAATTGTTCGGTCGCAGCGAGACAGCGACCCAATAAAACAAGCGCTTTTACATAGTCTGGACGTGTTTTCAGGGCCCGCTCTAACGCCACTTTTGCTTCTACGATATTTGCTTTAGCGAACAGTGCAAGTGCCAAATTGTAATGCAATTCAGGTGCTTGTGGCCCCATAGCCACCGCTTGGCGATAGTCTTTAACGGCAGCGTCTAGTTTACCTGTTGCTTTATTAATGTCACCGGACAACGACATTATTTGTGGCGTTATATTGACCTGTCTAATCAGCTTTTTTAACATTGCTTGCGCATCGCTGTAACGACCTACTTTAAAGTAAGTCGCTGCGCACGCATGCATATGGCTTGGTTGACTGAGTTTTTTACGGCACTGATCAAACAGATTTGCGGCCTGTTTTAAGTCGCCCCTCTGCAATGCGTCAATGGCTCTGTCTGCTGTTTTTAGTGACATGACTTTAGCTGCCCAGTCTTTTTACTAAAACTAACTCCACAATAGACTACAGCAAATTTAGTCGACGCGCTTTAGGTGTGCCCTTAAAAGTAAGTTGGGAGAGCCATCCCTGTTTGGAGAATGTTAAACGTGATACTAATTCGTTGGTTGAGAAATCATCTTAACTGACCAGAGTCTTGAGGGCTTCGGCCTGCTTTCAAGCCAATGACATAGTATTCACTTTTTCTAACGTCTATATGAAGTTAAAAAAGTCTGGGTCGGTCGCT
>CALDQM010000093.1:0-56278 GCA_937911225.1 uncultured Cellvibrionales bacterium | reverse complement strand
TCTCACTCTCTTTAATTGACGCTTTACTAACCTCTCAACATCGCTGTTGGGAGCGCGCATTCTAGCGGCAACATCTGACTTGTCAACAGTAAAGGTCAAATAAACCATAAGACTTTGTAATTCTACTTATCACCGCTAATTGCCTAGAGACTCAGCCCCTTTGAGGACTGCGCGCAAGAAAGACCGAAGACAAACTGTCAACAACTATTTGTACTTATTTATAGCCCCACTACTAAGCCTTTAAACACGCTCAAAGAGGTGGTACTTTTTCTTACCCAAGCGAACTAAAAAGAAACGACCGTAAAGAGCCTTTTCAGACGCAAAGGTACGACTTGTGGCCATATTATCAGCAGAGCCCTGCGGCATACCGTTAATCACTACCGAATTTCTGGCAAGCGCATCTTTCACTTCCCTACCGGCTTTAGCCATGCCGCAGTCGGTTAGCAAATTAGTCAGGGGTATATCGAGAAGTTGAGAATCTGTAATCTGAGAAAATGGTAACCCATCCTGCCCGAGTTGCTCAAAGTCATCTTCAGACAGATCGCTAGAGTTGCCACTAAAGAGCGCCTCTGTGATTCGTAGAGCAGCATCGAGTCCTTTTGTGCCGTGCACTAAAGCCGTCACTTCTCCTGCTAATACTCGCTGGGCCTGCGGACGCCCTTGCGCGGCTAGATCAGCAGCCTCAATACTGGCAATCTTCTCAACGGGCAAGAAGGTGAAATAGCCGAGGAACTTATATACATCAGCGTCTGCAACGTTGAGCCAGAATTGATAAAAACTATAGGGTGATGTCTTTTCTGCATCTAGCCAAATTGTGCCGGACTCTGTCTTTCCAAACTTTGTACCGTCTGCCTTAGTCACAAGGGGTACTGTTAGGGCAAAACACTGTGATTTGTTTTGCCTGCGACTTAAATCGATGCCACTGACAATATTTCCCCACTGATCACTACCGCCTATCTGCAGCGTACAGTCGTGTCTTCTGTTTAACTCCGCGAAGTCAAGACCCTGTAGCAAGGAGTACGAAAATTCAGTAAACGAGATTCCAGCACCCTGCCTATCTAGCCGCTGTTTAACACTTTCTTTTTGAATCATAGAATTAATCGAAAAGTGTTTTCCTACATCGCGTAAAAAATCGAGTACGTCGACCCCTGCGGTCCAATCCAGATTATTAACCGCCTGGGCGCCATTAGTTGCCGACTGGTCAAAATCAACAAATTGACTAGTTTGGCGCTTTAACTTCTCAACCCAACTTGCAACCACTGCAGGACTGTTTAACTTTCGCTCTTCAGCTTTAAAGCTAGGATCTCCGATTAATCCAGTAGACCCACCCACTAACACTATAGGTTTATGCCCCGCCCTCTGAAATCGCCGAAGAACCAGCAAAGGCACCAAACTACCGATATGTAAACTGTCTGCTGTGGGGTCAAAACCACAGTAAAGGGTTCGCGGTTGATCCAAATGTGACGCCAATTCTTGATCGCCTGAGTACTGAGCAATAAGCCCTCTTTGATTTAGCTCTTTTAATAATTGCTCACCGCTGAGATTCATGTTGACCTTTAAATTTAGTAATTAGTAGATCCGTTAACTCTACAGAATGAGGTGTTAAATACAAGGCATGAGATCACAAATATAGATCAATATACCGGACTTTCTCAGCTACTTAACACGCTCGCATAGACGCTAACTTTTTTGTCATCATTGTATGTTGATATTCAATCACGCTAAAATCAGGCCTGTTCTAGTTTAGCGGTGATAAAAAGTGATTGAAAAAGCGCGTAAGGTCGCTCATTTTTTCCTCATGTTTGCAAGGGATTTTCCCAGACGCAACATGCTTATTGCTACTAGCTTAAGCGGCATAATCCTTCTCGGGTTTTCATTTCCACGCGAGGAACCTGACACTCTGACGACTACTTCAGAGCCCATTGCTATCACTGTCCAAAGCCAGCCAGCAGAGCCTGACAGCCAAAACGCCGAGCTTCAATGGCGCACCGAGAAGGTTGGTAATGGTGATAACCTTTCTACTCTTTTCGAACGAGCAAATCTTTCTGCTATTGATGTTTACCAAATTTCTTCGTCGCCAAAAGGAAAAGCATTAAGCAATCTGTATCCAGGTGAATCTCTCCGCTTCGGTACGGATGAGAATAATCAGTTGCGCGAAGTCCACTATGCTAAGTCACCTCTAGAAACTCATATCTTTACTCGACAGGAATCACGTTATACTCAAGAGAGAAGAATTCGTGAGCCCGAAATTTTATTAGGTTACAGAGAAGGAGTAATTCAAGACTCACTTTACCTCTCTGGCAAAAAAGCCAATCTTCCCGATAAATTAATTATGGAAATGGCCAATATATTTGGGTGGGATATCGACTTCGTCTTTGATATTAGACCTGGGGACTCATTTTCTCTTCTTTATGAAGATCGTTTTATTGACGGGGAAAAATTATCTGTTGGTAATATTATTGCTGCGTCTTTTACTAACCGAAAAAGGACTTTAAGCGCGGTTCGTTACACAGACAGTAATGGGCTAAGTGATTACTACACCCCCGAAGGTCTAAGCATGCGCAAAGCATTCCTTAGAACGCCGCTGGATATATTTAGGATTAGTTCTGGATTTAATCTGCGTCGCAAACATCCGATCCATAAAAAGATTAAGGCTCATCGAGGCGTCGACTATGCGGCACCAAAAGGAACACCCGTTTATGCAGCAGGTGGAGGCAGAGTTATCGAGGCCGGCTATAGCAAAGCCAACGGGAACTATGTTTTTTTACAGCATGGTCAGACGTACATCACCAAATACTTGCATTTAAACAAAAAGAAAGTGCGCAGAGGTCAGGTGGTTAAGCAAAAGCAATTAATCGGGACTGTTGGTTCCACAGGCTATGCAACTGGCCCGCATTTGCATTATGAGTTTTTGGTCAATGGTGTGCACCGTAATCCACGTACTGTAAAATTGCCTCAAGCAAAACCAATTGCCAATAGTGAAAAAGTGGCTTTTAACGAGGCTATTACTCCAGTTCTAGTCCAGCTAGCTCAGTATCAGGAAAAAACTCAGTTAGCTCTGCGAGAAAGCATGCCAAGTAATGCCAACTAGGACCACCTGATGAATGAAGCTAATATTTACATCGGGCTAATGTCCGGAACCAGTATCGACTGTGTCGATGCCATTGCGGTAACTTTTAGCGACGGAAAAATTAATATACTAGGCAGTCATTCTGAATCGATTTCTGCACAACTAAAGCTAGACATATTAAGCCTCTGCCAGCCTGGCACAGATTCGATTGCACTCTGCGCAGAAACTGACAATGTTCTTGGTGAACTATTCTCTCAGGCCTCACTAAACCTCATGGCACAACTAAATATTAAGCCTGATCAAGTTGTCGCGATCGGTTCTCATGGACAGACAATACGCCATCAACCACCGAATAAGGTTGAAGGCTTTAGCGTACAAATTGGTAATCCCAGTCTAATTGCCGCACGCACTAAATGCGCGGTGGTTGCTGATTTCAGAAGGGCAGATATGGCTCTTGGAGGACAAGGTGCACCGCTGGTTCCAGCTTTTCATCAGCGCTTTTTCCATGAACAAAACAGCTGCCGAGTAATCATAAACATTGGCGGCATTGCTAATCTAACCATTTTGGACGGTGGCGATCAGTGCAACGGCTTCGATACCGGCCCAGGTAACATGCTATTAGATGCTTGGTGCTTTAAACACAAGGCACAAAATTACGATGACAAGGGCGCATGGGGTGCCACAGGCGATGTGTCGAAGCCTTTACTCAATCAGTTAAAAAAGCATCCTTTTTTCTCTATGCAAGCGCCCAAAAGTACCGGCCGAGAGAACTTTAATTTGTGTTGGTTAGAGCAACAAATAGAAACTTTTAGCTTAAAGCCTGAAGATATTCAAGCCACGCTGATAGCTCTGACGGCTGAAACTATCACAGACGCGATAGCAGGTCTAACTCGATCAATTGATGCTATATTTATTTGTGGCGGTGGTATATTTAATATCGAGCTAATAAATTGTTTAAACCGAAGTCTTCACGCATGCAATCAACCCGCGGTTCAATCTACCCTAGATATCGGCTTGGATCCAAAGTGGGTAGAGGCCTGTGCATTCGCATGGCTGGCAAAACGTCGCGTTGAGAATAAAACGGGCAATCTCCCCGCAGTAACAGGAGCATCTGATGCGGTAGTTCTAGGCGGACTGTACTAACATTGACGCCTCAAAGGGAGCTTTAAATCGAGAATGATGCTCCGCAACCGCAGGTTGTAGAAGCATTAGGATTGGTAATGATAAAACGTGAGCCCATCAATCCCACTTCATAATCTACAGTGGAGCCCGCCAAATACTGAAAGCTCAAAGAATCGACGAGCACAGTGACTCCTTCTCGGCTGACAGGGGTATCGTCTTCGGCCATATTGTCTTCGAATGAAAATCCATACTGAAATCCAGAGCAACCCCCACCGGTGACATACACTCTGAGCTTTAGGTTTTCATTTTCTTCCTCAGACTTAAGGCTCTGGACCTTAGCTATAGCGCTATCGGTCACTTCCAGTGCTGAAGGTATATATGTTTGAATTCCTGACATTGTTACTCCGTAACCATCAGACTAAAAGGCTCATTGGCTGATTGTCTTTTTACTTAATACGTTTTTAATACCTTTAAACGCCAGTTTTATTGTCGCCATCAACACTCTCATCTTGCTGGAATGAGCTGATGTTAGTTGGTGGGATTTCATGTACCAAGTTACCCGCCACATGAGCTCCGCGCTCAATCTCTAGCGTATTGTAATATATATTGCCCTCGACAACCGCTTTTGATGCAAGTCGAGCATGTTTGGTGGCGAAAATATCACCCTTGACATGTCCATTGACGATTACTGTCGGTACAGCTATTTTTCCATCTACAGCACCACCCTGGATAACTCTTATCTGCGCATTGTCATCATCCGCGGTAATTGTCCCGGCGATTGAACCTTGAACCTCTAAACTCCCATGAAAATTAAGATCACCCTTAAGGCTTGTTCCATGAGCAATTAGCGTTGTTGCCTCACCCGACGATGAAGCTTTGGTTATTGCTTGTTCTCTATCTTTACTAAACATGGCTTAAACTCCCTCTTCCCAGTTAAAGTTTTGATCATAGCTTACTGCCTTACTCCAAGAGTAGCGTAGTTGAATTCTGACTTTATCAGGGTTAAATCCCTCTGGTAAGCTCAAAACTCCTTGATTGATAGAAAAATACTTAAACTTTAACCTAATTGACGCTTTTTCTATCTGGTCATCCAAATCTGACAGCATTACAGTGATCTCTTGATTATTTTTAAGCCCGATTATAGAAATATCCGCTATGACCTCAGATGTTTGCATTTTAGAGGTTTTTTGGCGAGCCACCCAGCGATAAGCAAATCGACCTTGGCCAAGTCGAGTAAGATCAAACTCAGTGATAGACAATCCAGCGGGCTGACTACTATCGCCCATGAGCTCTCTATAGAGCCCCAGTTGCCCTTCATTTTGATTAATATTTTTCTGAAGAGCGATCATCTCCTGCCGCGTATTTTCTAATGCCACAGAATCAACCGTAGCATTTAGTCTAACCATTTCAAGCTCTCTACTTTTGACATCGAGGGAGGTACCCAGTTTTGCTAATTTACTTGCTAATTGTTGCCGCTCTTCAATTATTTCGGCTAACTCAGCCTGGCCCATCCACTTGCCTAACATAAAAAAAGACAATCCGACCAGCAGTAGCGACCCCAGTAGCCAATACTTGTAACCCATTCGATGAGTAACGACAATTGATCGTCTCTCGATCATTACGGCAACAGCCCAGGTGACTTTAAACCGGTAGTTTCTTCTAGATTAAACATCAAATTCATACACTGAATGGCCTGACCTGAAGCACCCTTAGTCAAGTTATCCTCAACCACTAAAACGATTACTTTATTACTATTTTTAGGGCGATGGACCGCAACATGACAATAATTAGAACCTCTTACTGATCGCGTCTGAGGATGACTTCCGGCAGGCAATACATCTACAAATGGTTCTTTCTCAAAGTACTCGTCAAACAATGCCTGCACGTCTATTTTGGTATCAAGCAAGTTGGCGTAAATCGTGGTGTGTATACCGCGGTTAATCGGTAGTAGATGCGGAACAAAAGTAAGTTTCACCTCTCGCCCTGCAATGTCTGCAAGGCCTTGTTCGATTTCAGGCTGATGCCTGTGTCCTGACGCTGAATAAGCTTTAAAACTATCGCTTGTTTCGGACAATAAATTAG
Organism: uncultured Cellvibrionales bacterium; assembly: GCA_937911225.1. Classification (GTDB taxonomy): domain Bacteria; phylum Pseudomonadota; class Gammaproteobacteria; order Pseudomonadales; family Porticoccaceae; genus HTCC2207. Next base: position 50,004 of record CALDQM010000093.1, on the reverse strand, counting down.
CCACACTCGCCTGACGTCCAGCACCACTGGCACCCGATGCAGAGTTGGCAATCACATCGGATAGATCAATACATCCTTTCTTCAACAGCGGCAGCAATCCAATTTGCACACTGGTAGGGTAGCAACCAGCGCAGGCAACTAAATCAGCATTTTTAATTTTTCCTCGATTGAACTCTGGCAACCCATAAACAGCCTGATCGAGTAGGTCTGTCGCCTGATGCGACTGACCATACCAATGCTCCCAGACAGCGACATCTCGAATCCGAAAGTCCGCCGACAAATCAATGACCTTTATACCCAACTTTAAGATTGCAGGCACTGTATGTTGAGCTACGCCATGGGGAGTTGCAAAAAAAATCACATCGCAGCCTTTTAGATTCTCTAAATCCGGCGCCACAAAGGCAAGATCGACGGAACCACGAAGGTGAGGATAGATGTGGGCTACAGAAGTACCTTGATCGCTTCGAGAAGTAACGCTAACTAACTCTGCATCAGGATGCCCTACTAACAAACGCATGAGTTCTGCACCGGTGTAACCCGTTCCACCAACAATACCAACTTTGATCACCTGACCCTCGCTTTTAAATATCCAGAATGGCTTAAGGAGCCTATAATACCGTAAAGTGGTTCCATCAACTATGCCATCACTCCATATGTTACTGGGACCTCAAGCCTAAGGGGCATTAATAAAATGTATAAATGGGTATTAGCCTTTCACGTGATCGCTGTAATCTGTTGGTTTGCAGCACTTTTTTATCTTCCTCGGCTGTTTGTTTATCATGCGATGTCAGAAGACAATATCAGTATTGAACGTTTCAAGGTCATGCAACGTAAGTTATATCGTGGCATAGCGAACCCGTCGATGATTGCCACATTAGCACTGGGTGTTTGGCTAGTATCAATGGCGCCAGCGGCTTATCTCTCTGAAACTTGGTTTCAATTAAAAGCGGGTTTTGTGGCATTACTAGTGGGCTACCACTATATGTGTCTTAGCCATATGAAAAAATTAGCGGCGGATCGTAATGAGAAAACTCATGTTTACTTTCGGGTCTTTAATGAAATACCGGTAATATTTTTAGTCGCCATTGTCATTTTAGTAATAGTACAACCGTTTTAGTAACGCCATGATCCGCATATAGCAAAAAATGGAACAGTACCAAATCCAAATCCAAACCCAAACCCAAATCAAACAACATAATCCAGACGCTAGGGAAATGTAATGCCACAAACAGTCAAGCCAACAAATTTACGCTCACAACAACTTTTTGAAGCTGCCCAGAAAACAATCCCTGGTGGAGTAAATTCTCCGGTACGTGCCTTTGGTGCAGTAGGCGGCACGCCCATATTTTTTGACAGAGCAAGCGGTGCCTATATGTATGACGCCGACAATAACCGTTACATTGACTACGTATTATCTTGGGGCCCAATGCTTCTGGGACATGGTCATGAAACAGTATTACAAGCAATTCGCACTCAGTTAGACAAAGCAATGACATTTGGTACCCCCACGGAGTTAGAGATCCAGTTGGCAGATAAGATTTGCTCAATTGTTCCAGGTATGGAAATGATTCGCATGGTCAACTCAGGCACCGAAGCAACCATGAGCGCGATTCGTTTGGCGCGCGGCTATACAGGGCGGGATAAAATAGTTAAATTTGAGGGCTGTTATCACGGCCATTCAGACTCTCTGTTAGTGAAAGCTGGCTCAGGCGCTCTGACTCTCGGCGTCCCCAGCTCTCCAGGTGTCCCCGCCTGCCTAGCCGATCACACCATCACTCTATCCTACAATGATATTGAACAGGTCAAACGGGTCTTCTCTGAAATTGGTAAAGAAATTGCCTGTATTATTGTTGAGCCAGTCGTGGGTAACATGAACTGTGTACCACCAATACCCGGTTTTTTAGAAGCACTCAGAGAGTGCTGCACTGACAGCGGCGCCCTACTTATTGTTGACGAGGTTATGACTGGGTTTCGCATTAGCCAACAGGGGGCAATTGGTCACTACAAAATCGATGCTGATCTAATCTGTCTGGGCAAGGTGATTGGCGGCGGCATGCCCGTCGGCGCTTTTGGTGGAAAACGAGACATAATGGAACACATAGCGCCACTTGGGCCTGTGTATCAGGCTGGTACTCTTTCAGGTAACCCAGTGGCTATGGCTTCGGGCTTGGCAACGCTAAACTTAATATCTGTACCCGGGTTTTTAGACCCCGTAATTACTCGCACAACACGATTAGTGGAAGGCCTCGTCGAGCGAGCAAAAGCAGCAGGTATTCCGTTGACGAGTAATCACGTGGGAACGATGTGGGGAGTATTTTTTTCTGAAGAAGAAAAAATCATTAACTACGATCAAGTTATTAAGTGTGACACTGATCGTTTTGCTAAGTTTTTCCACGGTATGTTGGAAGAGGGTGTCTATCTTGCTCCTGCATCCTTTGAGGCTGGCTTCATGTCAGCTGCTCATACAGACCAAGATATTGAAGATACGCTGAATGCCGCAGAGCGCGTTTTTGCTCGAATCTAATGATTAGTTATAGCAATATTCATGTAGGAGGCTAGTTTTTTGAGTATCATGTGCGCAAGAGACCACCAACATTGACTATTTTTACTCTATTGGAGTATTCATGAGCTTTAAAAGTAATCGTGGGCCATATCCCTACACTCGGATGCGCCGTAATCGCGCAACGGATTCTTCTCGCCGCTTGATGCGAGAAAATAGCTTGACCGTCAACGATCTTATCTTACCGATATTTGTGGTTGAGGGAACTTCGCAATCTCAATCCATCGAGTCTATGCCTGGCGTTAACCGGCTCTCTATTGATTTATTGGTCGTGGAAGCCAAGCAGGTTGCTGCTTTGGGCATCCCGGCAGTTGCTCTGTTTCCAGTGGTTAGCCAAGACTTAAAGTCGCCCTTAGCCGAAGAGGCCTATAACCCAGAGGGCTTAGCTCAACGAGCTGTTAGAGCGATAAAGCAAGCAGTACCAGAGCTTAGTGTTATTACCGACGTAGCGCTTGATCCATTTACCATACATGGTCAAGACGGGATCATAGACGAGGAAAGCGGCTATGTAGTGAATGATGTTACAAACGCGATATTGGTTAAGCAGGCGCTTTCCCATGCAGAAGCGGGAGCCGACATTGTTGCACCCTCGGATATGATGGATGGGCGTATTTGTGCCATCCGTGAAGAACTTGAAGATAACGGGTTTGAGAATACGCAAATTCTGGCTTACTCTGCCAAATATGCTTCTAGCTACTATGGCCCTTTTAGAGACGCGGTAGGCTCAGCGGGCAATATTAAAGGTGGCAATAAAAAAACTTATCAGATGGATCCAGCCAATGCCGATGAGGCCTTACACGAGTGCGCCATGGACCTTGATGAAGGTGCTGATATTATTATGATCAAACCTGGAATGCCTTATCTGGATATTCTGCGTAGAGTTAAAGATGAATTAAAAGCCCCTACATTTGTTTATCAAGTGAGTGGGGAATATGCCATGCATTGTGCGGCATTTAATAATGAGTGGTTAAATAGAGAGCACGTAATCATGGAATCATTACTGGCATTTAAGAGAGCTGGTGCCGACGGTATCCTAACCTACTTCGCCAAAGAGGCCGCTCAACTATTAAGGAGCGTTGATTAACTGTGCGCCTAGATAAATATATCAGTAATGCTACCGACATCTCTCGCTCTGAAGTGAAGCGCATGATCAAAGCCGGGACCGCAGCTATCGACGGTGAAGTGACGACTAATCCAGCCGTCAAGGTCAACTCTGAGCAGCAGGTGAGTCTGGATGGATCAATCATCAGCGCCTATAAACATCGTTATTTTATGCTCAACAAACCGGCCGGTGTAGTATCGGTAACCAAAGATAATAATCATCCAACAGCGATAAGTCTGATTTTTGAACACCGCAGCGAAGAATTACAAATTGCCGGCCGCCTAGACATAGATACCACCGGTCTGCTTTTAGTCACCGATGACGGCAAATGGAATCATCGCGTCACGTCACCACGATCTAAATGCAGTAAACTTTATGCAGTCACTCTAGCTGAACCCATCGGCGATGATTATAAAGAAAGGCTCGCCAATGGCGTATTGTTAGAGAGCGAACAACACCGTTGCATGCCCGCCACTATGGAGCAACTAGACAGCCATCGTCTAACTCTTGCCATAGGTGAAGGTAAATATCATCAAGTTAAGCGCATGTTTGCTGCCTTAGGTAATCACGTCGTTAAACTCCATCGCTTTCAGGTCGGAGACATCGTGCTAGATGATGACTTAGCCGAAGGTGACTATAGAATTTTATCTGACGCTGAAGTGGCCTGTATATTATGATCGAAAAATTTTCTCTACAGCGTTCAATGACTGACAAAAATGTCTCTCTACTTCTCGAGGAGTTGTACTCAGTTAAAGGCAATTATCTAATCATTGCCGATGAAAATTGGGCGCAAACTAATTGGGCTGATCTTGCAAGCCGCTGTCAATGCGAGCTTGATATTATAAGCAATCGTTATGATGTTGCCCAACAGGCAGAAGCCGCGGGGTTATCTGTAACCTTTAATGACTTGGACTTTAGCCATCTTGAAAATCACTACTATGACGGCATTTTGTTTCGTGTATGTAAAGAGCGAGCAAGCAGCCACCACGTGATCAATCACGCTTTTCATTTACTAAAACCCCAGGGCTCTTTGCTACTTTCTGGGAACAAAAATGACGGTATCAAAGCGTATGTTAAGAATGCGTGCAATCTCTTTGGTGACCGCACTGCGGCCAAAAAGAATGGCAATAATTACCTCGCTATTGTTACGCTTTATCCGGCTGAAAAAGAGCCGCTGGATGATAAGAGTTACGCCAAGACTCGTAAAATTCCCATCATTGAAAATGTTACGCTGCGCAGTAAGCCTGGTATTTTTGGCTGGGAAAAAGTTGATCGTGGTAGTGCTTTTTTGGTCGAGCATTTACCTCTTTTCCTCGAGCGCTTCCCACAACCACCAAAATCTCTTCTTGATCTCGGTTGCGGCTATGGCTATTTGTGTTCCCATGCTACTGAGCTCGGTATTGAGCAGATAACGGCAACTGACAATAATGCCGCGGCTTTGTTGGCTACTACTGAAAATTTTCAAACTACGTCTTCCGAGGTTCAGGTTATAGCCTCAGATGCAGGTGATACTATTAGCCAACGCTTCGATACGATTTGGTGTAATCCTCCTTTTCACCAAGGCTTTGCGGTCGATGGTGATATGAGCTCTAAGTTTCTTGCGGCTAGTAGGCGACTATTGGCGCCCGGTGGACATGCTCTATTTGTGGTCAATACCTTTATTCCACTAGAGCAAAAGGCAAAAAAGTACTTCAGATCGATCCAAGTACTCGAAAAAAATAGTTCGTTTAAACTGATCGCCCTTAGTAACTAAACAATAACGCCCTCTTAGGGCCTAATTAATTATGAAAACACCAAAAAGATTATTACCTTTGATTGAAGACGGCGTGATCGACTCCGTTATCGGTCAACTAATGAGCGGAAAGGAAGCTACCGTCTATACGGTACAGTGCGGTAAAGAAATAAGGTGTGCAAAAGTCTACAAAGAGGCTATGAAACGTAGCTTTAAAAAAGCTACTCAATATCAAGAGGGGCGCAAAGTTCGCAACACGCGTCGAGCACGTGCTATGGAGAAAGGCTCCAAGTATGGACGCAAACAACAGGAAGAAACGTGGCAGAATGCTGAAGTCGATGCCCTCTATTTACTTGCCAACGCTGGAGTCCGTGTTCCTATCCCCTATGGGTGTTTTGATGGTGTTTTATTGATGGAACTCGTCACCGATGAGAGTGGCGATGTCGCACCTCGACTGGGTGACGTATCGATGAGCGCTGAGCAGGCACTAGAGGATCATGCTGTGGTCATGCACTATGTCGTATTGATGCTCTGTGCAGGCATAGTTCACGGGGATTTATCCGAGTTCAATGTCTTAGTTGACGATTATGGGCCGGTCATTATTGATCTTCCTCAGGCAGTTGATGCCTCTGCCAATAACCATGCAGAATCCATGCTTCAACGGGATGTTGAAAATATGACTCAATATTATGGTCAATTTGCACCTGAACTGCTGGGTACTCAATATGCAGAAGAAATGTGGGCTCTTTACGAAGATGGCGAATTGAAACCCGGGGTGGAACTGACCGGTCGGTTTGCTGCTGACTCTACAGAGTCAGATGTTGATGGGGTTCTCGAAGAAATTAAAGCGGTACTTTTAGAAGAAGAAAAACGTCAAGAACGGCTTGCTAGCAACGAAGTATCAGAGGAATAAACTCAGAGACCCATCGCTCGTTTTATGATTTCATTTTTAAGTGGTGTCATCTTATCTAATTGAGACATACCCAAACTACGCAATAATCTTAGCGGTAGCTGATCTGCAGAAAAGAGATTTTTAAAACCTTCCATAACACCCATCGTGGCTAAATTTTCTGGCTTCCGTCGACGCTGATAGCGCTTGAGTATACTCTCATCCCCTACATCTATATTACGCCCTCTAGCTCTTATTACCTCATCTGCTAACGCTGCTACATCAGCGAAACCTAAGTTAACTCCCTGCCCCGCTAACGGATGAATGGTATGCGCCGCATCACCGACCAGCGCTACTCGAGGGAGAACATAATCAACAGCATGGTTTTGTCTTAGTGGAAACTTATAACGACGACTAACAGAGGTCACTTTACCTAAACAGTATTCGCTAGCTCGAGACAGCTCATCACAAAAAAGGCTATCATCCAATGCCATCAAGTCCTCTGCTATTGACGGTCTCTGTGACCAAACAATTGAGCATTGATGTAAGTCTCCCTGGTTATTAAGCGGAAGAAGAGCCAGTGGGCCAGTGGGCATAAAGCGCTGCCAAGCAGTCTGCTCATTTGGATTTTCAGTCTTTATTGTGGCTACAATTGCCTCATGCTGATAGTCCCATTGCTTACAATCAAAATTAAAATGATCGCGTACTCTAGAATTTCCGCCATCAGCACCAATTAGTAGAGAACCACTAATACAAGTACCATCATCCATTTCAACGGTAATGTTTTCTTGCTCCCTCCGATACTGGTGAATCGTCGCAGGGCAGATAAAATCTATATTATCAAGACTCGCTATCTTATTCAGTAATGCCTCTACGATAACGCGACTCTCTACAATATGGCCAAGATTGGGGGCATGAATATCATGGCAGTCAAAACGAATTCTTCCTGTACTCTCCGCATCCCACACGTTCATCGCTAAATAAGGGCTGGCCCGCAAACCTTCAATATCCGACCATACACCACAGCCGCTTAATATTTGCCGTGAATTTTCAGTAATAGCGGCAACACGAGGGTCGAATTGGTCTGGGTTAAACGGTATTGCTACCGAATTTTCGATAAGCGCAATTTTTAAAGGTGCGACCTTTGTTAAACTATTGGATTCTGCCAGTAGGCATGCTGCCACTGCACCAACCATGCCAGCCCCAATAATAATAATGTCATATTCAGACGCGCTTGAGTCAACCATGCCGAGCCTCTGAAGTTGCCATGCCCATACCAAACTTTGCGAAACCATGCCGCAATTGAGGGACCAAATCTAGCGCCAACAATCCCGAGTTTCGAGTCACAGCAGATATACTGGAGGTCCCCGAAAAAAACTTAGTCAGACTGTCACTAAAAATTAGAGTGTTGCGCTGGTCCACCAATTGCTGTTGCTGATAATCCTCAAGAACCTCCAGCGCACCAATATCTTTTTGCTGTATTCGCGCGATGTTAAGGCGAGCTGCAAGCGCCGCCACATCCCGCAAAGAAAGATTAAACCCTTGACCTGCAACCGGGTGTAAACTGTGCGCAGCATTACCTACCACAACCACATTACGACGCACCTGCTCTGCGGCAAGAGTCAGCGCCAGCGGATAGTCTAACCGATTGCCGACTTGTTTAAATCGTCCCAAGCGGTGACCAAAACGTTGTTGTAATGTATCAAGAAAAGCCGTGTCCTCAGCCTTAATTAATTGCTCTGCTTTATCTTCAGGTTGAACCCAAACCAATGCGCTACGATGCTGCCCCTTAAAGTCACTCAGCGGTAATAACGCCATGGGGCCCTGATCAGTAAAACGCTCATAAGCCACATTCTGATGTTTTTTTTCAAGCTGGATATTGGCAATAATAGCGGTTTGCCGGTAGGAAGAAGATTTACTGTGAATTCCCAACTTTTCAGCAGTTTTAGAGTTGCTACCGTCAGCAATAACCAGCAGATCACTGTGAATGATACTGGCCTCTTCGCTGTCCAAAGCCTTGACTCCCTTCAAACTGATTTCGATACCATCTCTTAAAGGCCTGACTGAACTTATGTGTGTGTTAGCTAATACATCTATCGATTGTTGCGCTAGCCTATCGATTAGCACCGACCCAAGCCAATGATTTTCAACCACATAACCTAATGCATCGACACCAGCTTCAGCAGCACTCATGCGCGTAAGACCACCATGACCACGATCACTAACATGGATTTGCCTAATGTCTGTGAGATGTTTACTCAGCTGATCCCAAATTCCTATTGATTGATAAATATTCCTACTTGTCCAAGATAAGGCTGTTGAGCGATCATCGAAGCTAGCGCTGTGATTGGAGACTGAGCCCAGTTTCATTGACTGAGCCTCAACTAACAGAATTTTCCAATCACGCTGTGCCGCTAAAATTAGTGCCAAACTAATACCAACCATACCCCCACCAACAATCACCATATCAAAATGGGATAGGTCTTTTTGAGTATTTATTGGCTCTTTAACGCTCATTAATTAATCATCAACCCGCCATCAACGCTTCAATTTGATCTCTCATTTTAGGCACTCCAGCAGTAATGTTTTCATTGCCGCTCTTAGTCACAACGATGTCATCTTCAATACGAACAGCAATACCATGCCATTTTTTATCAACATTTGGATTGCCCGGCGCAATATAAATACCCGGCTCTATGGTAACCACCATACCGGGCTCGTACACTCGCCATTGGGCCTCGATCTTATAATCCCCAACATCATGCACATCCATACCCAACCAATGACCAGCACCATGCATATAAAATTCACGGTGCGCCTCACTGGCAATCAATGCGTCAACATCGCCATGCAAAATACCTAAGTCAACCAAACCCTGAGTAATCGCAAGAACCGTTGCTTCATTAGTTTTGTTGTACTCAATACCCGGTCCAATCACGGCGATGGCGTCAGTTTGCGCTTTGAGCACAATGTCATAAATCGCTGCTTGCTCGTCACTAAACTTCCCATTAACTGGAAATGTGCGAGTAATATCAGCTGCATAATTTTGATATTCACACCCGGCATCGATGAGGACTAAATCACCGTCCTTTAGCGCATCTCTGTTTTCGATATAGTGCAATATGCAGCCATTTTTGCCGCCACCAACAATACTTGTATAGGCGGCGCCCGCTGAGCCGTTAACCGCAAACTCATGTTCAATCTCAGCCTGCAACTGGTACTCAAAAAGACCAGGCTTACTAGCCTTCATCGCTCGACAGTGTGCGTTGGCTGATATCTCTGCAGCTTTGCGCATTATCTTTAATTCACCGGCTGTTTTAAACAACCGCATCTCATTAATGAAATGATCAAGATCAACAAATTCTCCCGGCGGCAAAGCGCCATTTCCGCGCTGATTACGCACATGATTAACCCAATCCATTAGATGTCGATCAAACTCTGGGTCCTTGCCAATGGCATAGTAAAGACGATCTTTGCCTTCGATCAGATTGGGCAAAATATCATCAATATCCGCAATCGGGAAAGCATCATCGGCACCAAAGTTACTCACTGCTCCCTCTGGGCCTTCACGGTATCCATCCCAGGTCTCACGCAGTGGATCTTTGTCGCGGCAAAACAGCACCATTTCTCCTTGGTCGCGGCCAGGAATTAACACCAATACTGATTCTGGCTCAGGGAACCCACAAAGATAAGACAGATTTACGTTCTGCTTGTACGGATAATGTGTATCTCGCGATCTAACTTTTTCGGGTGAAGACGAGATAATCGCAATGCTATTGCTGTGCATCAAAGACATTAATTCTTTGCGTCTTCCGGCGTACTCTTTATTAGTAATCATTTAAATGGCTCCTGCCCTGCTAAAAAACACTGCTCGATGTTGGGTTTTAATGAATAGTGGGATTCGATTCAGAATCTGAATTTAGTTCAGAATCTAATTCTGGGTGCAAGTCAGTAAAAATCACCTGCACGGCTAAACGCACATATTCAACCAATTCAGTGTAATCATGTTCTCCATCATCGTCTGACTCCAAATCAACCGATATTTGCCCAATTGCACCTAAATCATTGAGCGCCTCTTTGCCGTCATCAGAAAGCTCAAAGCTTTCCCCAAGCCCCTCTGCTAGACCAGAAATGTAGTTGCCACACCACTCTCCAACAGCAATTAAACGCTCTTCAAGTGGCAGGTCATCTTCAGGTAAGGTAGGTTTAAAAAGAAAAGAAATATCTTCCAAATTACTTAATGAAGCTTCATAAAAATCTCTGAAGTCACTATCTGCAGCCTCAGCTTGCTCATCAGACAACGCCAACCACTCTGTAGATGCTTCAACTAAAAGATCAATCGCCACTGCACCACAGGTAAGCCTGCCACAAAGAAACCCATGAAATGCTGACGGACTAGCATTGATTTTTAGGGCGTAAAATAACTCTTCAAGTTCATCAAATGTCACATTGTTACCTCGCTAATAATAACGAATATTCTAACATTCTTAGTTTGTCCATGCATCCTAGATTAAGGAAGTAGAGTCCGATTGAGTTTTATATAATTAGCCTAAGTCGGACTAGCGTCTAGTTAAATTGTTCATTATTATTGGCAGACCTGTTTACTGATGCAGAAAGCCTGCGCGTAGCTTGTCAAAGCTATCTGCAGATTGTTGGCCCATTTTATGCTTTTGTTGAATTGTGACTTTTCCTCAGCTCCTCGTCGCAAGAAGCTCGACGCCGTGTCTGGCCAGTGATGGGAGCTGCAGCAAGACTGGTAGTGGTTGTATATCTGGGTGTTTGAATCAAAGGACTATAGTAGAGACCATCTTATAATTGACCAATACAGACACAATGCCTATAGTTACGAGGCTCCATAGATTCCTTTAGCGGTAATAATTTAATCATGACAGATACTGAAGATTTCGAAGCAAAGCTGGACCGCCTTATTGAGCTGTGCCAGCGGCTAAAGCGGGACAATCAAGCACTTCATGCGCGTGAAGACGAACTGCTGGGTGAGCGCAGCAAGCTCATGAAAAAAAATGAGCAGGCGCGACATAAAGTAGAAACTATGATTAACCGTCTACAGGCGTTGAGTGCAGAACAATAATGTCTAATATCTCTCTTAAAATTCGTATCCTAGATAAAGAATATCAGGTTAACTGTGCCCCAGAAGAACGGCAAGCCCTGGAGTATTCAGCGCAGTTACTGAACGAAAAAATGGAAGAAATCCGTAGTGGCTCTCACATTATTGGCCTAGAGCGCATCGCCGTGATGGCCGCACTTAATCTGACTCATGACTTGATTCGCACCGAGGATTCTGCGAAACAAAATAATCAGGCGTCAGGACTTTTGAGCTCAATGGATTCAAAATTGAACTCAGTTTTAGCTGATTTAGCAAATTAATTTAAGTTACCTAGTAAATAGTGCATAGAATTTGTATTTTCGGTTGCTATCTTTGTAATTCTCTCTGGTATACTAGAGGCTCCTGGGGTGTTTGCCAGCCAAGAAGTCCCTGAGCCGATAATTATTATCCGGCTTCTTTCTGCCAACATTGTTGTGCAATTCCGTGCGTCGGAAAGCCTGATATGTTGCGAAAGTTGCCAACTTGAACTATTCGGTTCAAGGCCACGTTGGCAGCGGCACTCTGGGGTTTAATTGTTGATGAGAAAAATCAATGAATAGCAACGAGATACGACAACAGTTGCGCATAAAAAGACGGTCACTGACGCTATCGCAGCAACAGCAGGCCGCTCAGTCTTTGGCAACTTTAATAAAAGAAAGCACCTTTTTTCAAAAAGCTAAGCGTGTTGGGCTATATCTAGCCAATGACGGTGAAATTGATCCTTCGATTATTTTATCTTTAGCCGATGGCCTAGGTAAACAGTGCTTTCTTCCGGTTGTAGACTCTACGCTGACCAACAGCTTGCATTTCGCATCGTTCACCGCAAATAGCAAATTAGCACCCAATCGTTATGGTATCTTAGAACCAGTGGATGGTGAGTCTGAAATACTGTCACCAAGAAATATAGATGTTCTTTTCATGCCTTTGGTTGGCTTTGATAGATCGGGAAATCGAATTGGCATGGGCGGCGGCTATTATGATCGCACTCTAGAATTCATGAAAGAGATAGAAAAGCCACCACTAACACTGGTAGGGCTTGCCCACAGCGGCCAAGAAGTCCCACAGATATCTAGTCAAAGCTGGGATATTCCATTACATCTAATTGCAACTGAGAAAGAAATAATATGCGTAAAACCAAGATAATTTGTACTATTGGCCCAGTAACTGAGTCGATTGAGATGTTGGAAAAACTTGCCGCGGCAGGAATGAATGTTGCTCGATTAAATATGTCTCACGGCGATCATCAATCACATACAAATATCATCCAGTCGATAAAAAAACTGAACAAAAAACTCGATCATCCGATAGCTATTTTACTCGACACCCAAGGGCCGGAAATTCGTACCGGCGATATGGCTAATGACCTGCACCTAAATGAGGGTGATACTATATCTATCGTAGCCCGAGGCGCGGAAAATGTTGAAGAATCCTCTATACATGTTAATTATGATGACCTTATCAATGACGTAGATATCGGTGATATCATCACCGTAGATAATGGTCTAATCAATCTCCAAGTACTGGAGAAACAAGAACGAATCATGCAGGTTAAAGTGATTGATGGCGGCCTCTTAAAAAGTAAACGGCATGTCAATCTACCCGGCATTCGGGTAAACCTCCCAGCTATCACCGAAAAAGATCGTCGTGATATTGAGTTTGGTATGAGTCAAGGGGTAGATTTTATTGCGCTTTCTTTTGTAAGAGAGGCGGCCGATATTCATCAACTACGTGAACTCCTTGGTGATAGAGCGGACAAAATTAAGATCGTTGCAAAACTTGAAGATCAAGAGGCGATTACCAATATGGTTGAAATTATCGAAGCAGCCGACGGTATTATGGTTGCTCGAGGAGACCTAGGTGTTGAGATTCCTCTCGAAGTATTGCCTAGAATCCAACGGCGTATCATTCGCACCTGTGCTGAAATGGGCAAACGGGTTATTGTCGCCACGCATATGCTAGAGTCTATGATTGAAAATCCGATTCCCACGCGGGCAGAAGTGACTGATGTTGCAAATGCTGTCTATGAAGAAGCCGACGCAATTATGCTCTCAGGTGAAACCACCGTAGGTAAATATCCTATTAAATGCGTCGAAATTTTAGACCGTATTGCGCGCTCAACCGAGAGCAGTAGAGGTCTTTTGTTTACCGACAATTTAGAAGTAAAAGAAGATAAACAGCAGATAGCAAAGGCCGCTGTGACCTTAGCTGAGTCCATTTCGGCAAAAGCGATCATGGTGCCAACTCGGCGTGGCCGCATGGCTAACCGCGTGACTAACTGCCATCCTCAACAATCTATTATTTGCGCTTTTACTGACAATGCTTTGACCATGCGCCAGTTGATGCTCAACCGCAATGTATTAAGCTATCAAATTACGTTTAGCGAGGATCCAGAGCAAACGTTGGCTGCTGCTGCCGCTATCATGCTCACTAGGAATGACTTCTCTGCCGACGATCCGGTAGTCGTTATTTCCGATGCACTAGCAGGCTCAGGTTTTGAAGCCATTCAAATACGGAAAATTTCTGATCTACTCTGAAGCTAAAGTTGGCGGCTTAAACGATCAGCGACTTAGTTTCCTAGAAAAAAACGATATGCTTGGTTATCGGTTTCATCTTCGCACCGATAACCTAGCTCATCTAAAAATTGCTTAACCTTTAGACCCTCACTCTGCGATGCCTGAAACCCTACTAAGACCTTACCAAACGCCGAACCATGGTTACGATAATGGAACATTGATATATTTAAATCATCACCAAGTTCAGTTAAAAAGTTAAGCAATGCGCTCGGTCGCTCAGGAAATTCAAACCGAAAAACCTGCTCTTCTCCAACCTGCGGTGAACGCCCACCCACCATGTGTCGGATATGTGACTTGGCAAGCTCGCTATCGGTCATATCCTCAACGGGGTAATCGCCCTCACTTAAGTCTTTCACTAACTCGAAGCGATCATCATCTGAAGTCACTTTAACGCCCACAAAAATTTGAGCGTGATCGGCACCACTGAAGCGATAATTAAATTCTGAGATAGTACGTTTGCCCAATGCTTTGCAAAAGTGCTTAAAACTACCGGGCTTTTCATCCAGTGTCACAGCCAAAATTGCCTCACGCTTCTCGCCAACCTCTGTGCGCTCTGAGATATAGCGCAGCCTATCAAAATCAATATTAGCACCACACTGAATCGCTAATAGGGTTTGACCCACAACACCGTGCTGCTCAACATATTTTTTAAGCCCCGCCGCGCCCATGGCACCAGAAGGTTCACAAATCGCCCGCGTATCGTTGTACACATCTTTAATCGCGGCGCAGATCTCATCGGTACTGACGGTAATAACTTCATCGACTAAGTCTTTAAGGATCCGAAAAGTCTCGGTGCCAATTTGGCCTACCGCCGTACCGTCAGCAAATATTCCGACCTCTTTAAGCTTTACCGGTTGCCCAGCCTGCATTGCAGCTTGCAGACAAGCCGCATCGTCAGATTCAACCGCAATAATTTTTACTCCAGGGCGAACATACTTTACATAAGCGGCAACGCCCGCACAAAGTCCTCCCCCACCCACTGCAATGAAAATTGCATCTAGCTCACCCGGTAGCTGACGGAGTATCTCCATGCCAACAGTGCCCTGGCCTGCAATAATATCGGGATCATCAAACGGATGAATATAGGTAAGGCCCCGCTCTTCCAATAACTGTTGAGCATGGCCCGCCGCAGCATCATAATTATCACCAAACAAAACGACATTGGCTCCCCAGCCACGGACCGCATCCACCTTAATATTTGGTGTTGTTTTAGGCATTACAATAGTTGCATTAACACCCATTTTTTGTGCCGCTAACGCCAAACCCTGAGCATGATTTCCGGCTGAAGCCGCCACCACCCCCGCCGCCAATTGCTCTTTGGAGAGATGGCGTAACTTGTTATAGGCCCCACGAATCTTGAATGAAAATACTGGCTGTAAATCTTCACGCTTGAGTAGCACCCGATTTTTTAACCGCTGTGATAATAACGGGGCTTTATCAACCGGCGTCTCCAGAGCTAAATCATAGATGCGGGCATCAAGAATTTTTTTAACGTACTTCTGCGGCATGAGAGATCCAGATATGGGTTGATGAGCAATGGTAGTTTGATATCATCATTTACGCCAGTTTCTTGTTCCAATTAGCACTAAATCACAGCATCCTTTGACGTATGAATCTGATTTTTTGAGCTAATCATCGTATAATTATGACTACCGAAATTGATTTAATAAGAAGGAGTAATTCGTGGACCAAAATCAACTGAAGCAGGCCGTTGCTCAAGCAGCTGTAGATTATGTTTTGAAAAAAGTTGATGCAGATAGCATTGTAGGTATTGGTACCGGATCAACTGCGAACTGTTTTATTGATCTCATCGCTAAACACAAGCACCTTTTTCAGGCAACTATTGCCAGCTCCGAAGGATCTGCAGAACGATTGCGAAGTCACGGTATTACAGTTTACGAATTGAATGCAGTATCAGAAGTGACTATTTATGTCGATGGTGCAGATGAGGCCAACGCCCGCTTGGAACTCATTAAAGGGGGTGGCGCAGCCCTGACTCGAGAAAAAATTGTTACCGCAGTAGCCAACGAATTCGTTTGCATTGCCGATGAGAGCAAATGGGTAAGCCACCTCGGCGGGTTCCCTCTCCCCGTAGAAGTCATTCCAATGGCAAGAAGCCACGTCGCACGGGAACTTGTTAAGCTTGGCGGCGATCCGGTTTGGCGTGAAAACGTCGTCACAGATAACGGCAATCTTATTCTGGATGTCCATCATTTGCATCCCATTGGATCTGCCTGTGCACTGGAAGAAAAAATCAATCACATTACCGGCGTAGTCACTAATGGTTTGTTCGCACTCAAGCCTGCAGACATATTATTTTTAGCTACTCAGAACGGGATTGTCACGCACTATCCCGCTAAATAGTCCTTTTAGCCTTTTGACAAAAGCTCGCGTAAATCAATAATAGCGGCATTGGCACGGCTGATGTACGAGGCCATTACCAAGGAATGGTTGGCTAACAAGCCAAACCCTCTACCATTAACGATCATCGGAGAATAGATTGAATGCTGTGTCATTTCTAACTCACGAATAATCTGTTGTACACTCGCAAGGGCGTTTTTCTTCGCCAAAACATCTTGAAAATCAACCTCAATTGCCTTTAAAAAATGCACTAAGGCCCAAGATGTTCCACGCGCCTCATAGAATACATTGTCAATTTCCCACCAGCTCGTTTTGACGATGATTTCTTGAGGTGAATCGGTCGATTGACGAGCGCCAGCTGTGCCGGCAAGATCAGTGTTAATCCGCCGTTGCCCGACACTCGCGGACAGCCGTTGTGACAGGCTGCCGAGACGTTTTTCAACCGTACCCAGCCAATAGCGTAAATTATCAGCTCGAGCATAGAATTGAGCATCGAAAACTTCTCTGTCAGTCAGCCTTGTGGCATAACCCGTGAGATGATCACGGCCTGCCGCATACTCAACCTCAGGCCAGGGTGCAGCCCAACGCGCATGATCGACATTAAATCGTGGCTCTGCCAACGACAAGTCATAATCCTCAGTTGACTGCGATTGCGAGCGACTAAAGGACTCACGCATGGCCTTACTGAGATCTCTGACCTGAATGAGTACGCCATACTCCCAGCTCGGTAAATTGTCTAACCAAATTGCGGGAGGCATAAGATCATTACTTAGATAACCGCCCGGCTTATTTAGCAAAACATCGACCACACCAATAAGTGTGTTAGTGGTAGTGACTCCCACTACGACGGGTAACGCTGAATTTGAAGGCTCATAAACGCGAAACGGCTTTGGCTCATTACTCCAGTAAATACCAAGACCCGCTAAAAGCAATAGCACTATCGCGGTCGCATAGAGTCCGTAACGAAGTCTTTTTGGGGCATTTTTCCCAATGTACTCCTCCGATAGTGTCTCTCCAGCACCTCGAAATATCCGGCGCCATCTATCTTTAAGGTTGGCCAAAACACTCATCAAGAATGCTCCATCATTGGACGCAGTACGCTCCTTATATCTAAGATCAGTGATTCGCTCCCACAATTGTCGGTATTTAACTGAAGTGGCACTGTTTCGCCATCATTAAGACGCGTAGTGATGTTAAAAAACATCATATGTAATGCGCCAGGCTCAAAGCGCACTGTTTTTCTGGCGGCTACCAAAATAGTTTTCATCGGTCGCATCTGCATCATGCCATCTGCGTGTAGATGCGCATGAAATTCAATTCGATCAGTTAATGGTGACTGTGCAGATACAATCTGACAATCTACGTCGCTGCCATTAGTGACGGTAAGAAAACCAGCAGTTACTTTTTGTCCTGGCGGCATAGTGCGTAAATAGCCGCCACTCAACATTAATGAACCTTGCTCCAACTGCAGTGATGGTTCAGCACCCCACAAAGGGTTTTGGATAAACAAGCAGAGGATGAGAACAATAAAGTATTTCAAAAAATAGCTCCTTAACGTATTACGTGAATTCCTTGTCTGAACTATAGCATGTCAATAACGTTGAAACCCGACAGCCAGACTGCAATTTTATTGCTTTGTGCCCTGAATAGCGATGATGCGAAGACATAAAATATCGTCCTGCTTAAAATAGGGATACAATTACACAATTAATCCGTAAAGATTCCTTCAAGCAGCAATAGTCTTTACCTTCCCAGGGAATCACTGATGAAAAATTTGCTCTATATCTTCTTTGTTATCGCAATGTTATTAGCCTCGTTACCAGGCCAGGCGCAGAGCAATTTTAGTGGTAAATCCCAGCTATCAGAGTCTTCTAGCCTTATCGCATCGGGCAATGAGTTTTTACCTGTAGACCAAGTATACCAAGTAGCCGTTACTATTGAAGGTGACCAGCTATTATTTAATTGGTCAATCCAAGACAACTATTATCTGTACCGTGATCGATTTAAGTTTAATGCCGTTGATCCAACGACCCAATTGAAGTCACCTTTGTTTGCGACCGGTAAACGTAAATATGATGAGTTTTTTGAGAAAGAGTTGGAGGTTTTCTACGGCAAAACAACCGTAAGGGTCCCGTTTACCGCTGGACAAGAGCAGATGGAGATTCAGATCGAATCCCAAGGCTGCGCTGATGCAGGACTTTGCTATCCTCCCTATAAACAGTGGCTCACTATTGATGTCGCGAATAATAATGTTGTCATTAGTGACCTACCTACAGAAGCGGCCAAGGTTGCTATGCAGAGTAATAATCCGGCGCAGCAGAACCAACCGTCTTCATTACTTTGGGTACTCGGTTTTGCGCTGATTGGCGGTATGATCCTCAACCTCATGCCCTGTGTATTCCCGGTACTGTCCATCAAAGTACTTAGCTTTACTACAACACACCAAACTCAGCGCCAAAAACAAGCACATGGCCTAGCTTATACCTTAGGTGTCACCTCAACATTCGTTGCCATCGCTGCTGTAATGCTTAGCTTGCGCGCCGCAGGTGAAGCCATAGGGTGGGGGTTTCAATTGCAATCGCCATTATTCGTCGTCATTCTTATTTATCTATTTTTTGTGATGGGTATGGCTCTATCAGGTTATCTTGAGATCGGCACCAGCTTAATGTCCATTGGACAATCTTCTAATCAAAGTGATGGCTTAACCTCATCATTTATGACTGGCGTGCTAGCAACTACCGTCGCGAGCCCATGTACTGCTCCGTTTATGGGCCCTGCACTAGGCTTCGCCATTTCTCAGCCCACCTACATTGCGCTGTTAGTATTTGCGTTTTTAGGGCTTGGTATGGCGCTGCCTTTCATAATACTAACGTGGATTCCTGGGCTGACCTCTAAGCTTCCAAAGCCTGGTGCTTGGATGGATTCGTTTAAGCAATTCTTAGCATTTCCTCTTTATATGACCGCCGCTTGGCTTCTATGGGTAGTAGGCCGTCAAACGAGTGTAAACGTTGTTGCTATTGTAGTGCTGGGCGTAATTTTAGTCGCCATGGCCATGTGGTTTACCAAGCTACGTCAGTCTAATGGCAAAAAGGCGACTGACTTTACACTGACGAATGTCCTCGCTGCGGCCTGCCTAATAACAGCATTAGCTGCACCTGGACTTACTATTTCAAAAGACGGTGAGCCACCTCTCTGGGAAAGTTACTCGCCGCAACGCCTTGCTGAGTTGAATCAAGCGGGCCAACCAATATTTGTTAATTTAACCGCCGATTGGTGTATTACCTGCCTGGCTAACGAACGAGTAGCCTTCACCGATAGTTTCTATGAACAGTTGCTAGACAACAACATCACTTACCTTAAAGGTGACTGGACCAATAATGATCCTGAAATAACCAAACTTCTCAATCAGTTTCAGCGCAGTGGAGTACCTTTGTATTTGGTCTACCCCGCAGGTCAGGGATCGCCAGAAGTCTTGCCACAAATTTTACTCGAGAGTACGGTTCTTGACGCCTTAAATAGAGCAAAATCTTGATTTAACTGATTTTAGCCACTCGTTTGACGAATTTTACGGAACTTTGGCGATTATAGCTAAAAAAGCGCATATTTAGCTGTATTTTGCGCCTAAATGCTTCAAACGTCGTTTTAAGATCACCAAAAAAATAGCATTATCTGCAAAGATGCACAAAATAAGGGTTAAATTCCTCTAATTTCGTCGAAAACGAGTTTTTTCGGTTTATCATAGACAGATTATTCTTTTTAGTGCAGAATCTGGCTTTGTTGTTTTTGGAATTGAGCGTCTTATGGCTAACTTACTGCTACTGCACGGCCCCAATCTTAATTTGCTCGGCACGCGTGAACCCGAAATTTACGGCGGTGATACCCTGCAAATCATTAATCAACGACTTCTTAGTCAGGCGCAGAGTGCTGGTCATAAGCTAAATACCAAACAAAGTAATGCTGAGCATGAGCTAATCCAGAGTATTCACGATGCCGCAGAAAGTGGCGTCAATTTTATTATTTTTAATCCGGGTGCATTTACACACACTAGCGTTGCACTTCGCGATGCATTACTCGGTGTAGCCATCCCATTCATCGAAGTGCATCTTTCAAATGTACATGCTCGAGAAGAGTTCAGGCACCACTCCTATTTTTCAGACATAGCAGTGGGTGTAATTTGCGGCTTTGGCGTTAAAAGCTACGAGCTGGCATTGCAAGCGGCACTAAATACATTACAACAATAAATACAGATTGAGAGACCAATATGGACATCCGTAAAGTTAAGAAACTCATTGAGTTGCTAGAAGAATCAAATATTAACGAACTTGAGATAACTGAAGGTGAGGATTCTGTCCGCATTAGCCGCGGTGTTCCGGCAGCGGCCTATGCGCCCCAGCCAATGATGCTTGCCCCTCAAGCTCCAGCATCGTCTGCCTTGCCCGCCTCAGCGGCTGTCAGCGCTGCGCCGCTCGCAGGACATACTATCAACTCACCCATGGTAGGCAGCTTTTATGCTTCACCGGCTCCTGGTTCTCCAGCCTTTGTCAGCGTCGGTCAGACTGTATCGCCAGGCGATGTTCTGTGTATCATCGAGGCCATGAAAATGATGAACCAAATCGAAGCCGACAAAGCGGGTGTGATTGGTGCGGTCTTAGTTGAAGACGGTGACCCTATCGAATTTGATCAACCCCTTTTCACAATCATTTAACCGCACTCGGAACCTGAATTATGTTGGAAAAAGTGCTTATCGCCAATCGCGGCGAAATTGCCCTGAGAATACTTCGGGCCTGTAAAGAGCTCGATATAAAAACGGTTGCTGTGCACTCAAAAGTTGACTCCGCACTCAAGCACGTCAAATTAGCCGATGAGGCTATATGTATTGGGCCCAATCCATCCTTGCAGAGCTACTTGAATGTCCCAGCGATTATTAGCGCAATGGAAATCACCGGTGCAGAGGGTGTGCATCCGGGCTACGGCTTTCTTGCTGAAAATGCTGATTTTGCAGAGCAGGTTGAAAAAAGTGGCTTCGTCTTTATTGGCCCTACCGCCGACACAATTCGCATTATGGGCGACAAAGTTGCCGCCATTAAAGCCATGAAAGCTGCGGGCGTTCCCACGGTGCCAGGCTCTGACGGCCCATTGAGCGAGGACGCCACTTTACTGTGTCAAACCGCTAACAGAATTGGCTACCCGGTTATCATTAAAGCGGCTGCCGGCGGTGGTGGCAGAGGCATGCGAGTTGTTGAGGACGAAAGCGCGCTGATCAATGCGATAAGTATTACCAAAACTGAAGCGGCCGCTGCCTTTGGTGATGGCACTGTTTATATGGAAAAATTCCTGCAAAACCCTCGTCATGTTGAAGTGCAGATTCTCGGTGACGGGCAAGGTCATGCTATCCATCTAGGCGACCGAGACTGCTCATTGCAGCGACGTCATCAAAAAGTACTTGAGGAAGCACCCGCGCCAGGCATTCCTGAAGATGCCCGCCAGGCAGTATTCACAAGCTGTGTTAATGCCTGCATCCAAATCAACTATCGCGGCGCTGGGACCTTTGAATTTCTTTACGAGGACGGACACTTCTACTTTATAGAAATGAACACTCGCGTTCAGGTCGAGCATCCGGTTTCAGAAATGATTACCGGTGTAGATATTGTTAAGGAACAGCTCCTAATTGCCAGCGGTCGGGAACTTAGTTTTAAACAAGACGAAATTATTTTCAATGGCCACGCTTTTGAATGTCGAATTAATGCCGAAGATCCAGTAAATTTCATGCCCCAGCCGGGTACCATCGAGGCGTATCACGCGCCCGGCGGCAATGGTATTAGAGTCGATTCGCATATTTATAATGGATATCGCGTGCCAGCTAATTATGACTCTCTTATTGGCAAGGTTATTACCTACGGTCAAGACAGAGCTACTGCGCTTTCAAGAATGCGTATTGCACTTGATGAAATGGTTATTGAAGGCATCAAAACCAATATTCCTCTGCACGAAGATTTGGTTAGAGATCCAGCCTTTCAAAAAGGGGGAGTGAATATTCATTACCTAGAGAAAAAGCTTGGTTTATAGGCTCTGCCTGACAGGCAATCTCACACCTAATAATCGAGCCTAATTATGCAGTGGATTCAACTTATTATTCCGTGTTCACGTCTTTACAGTGCTGATGTTGAGTCTGCAGCGCTCGAGGCTGGTGCACTTTCTGTCACCCTACAAGATGCCGCTGATCAGCCTATTTTAGAGCCCGCAGTTGGCGAAACTCCTCTTTGGGATGATTGTGTAATGACCGCGCTATTTTCCTCAAAGATTGACACTAATAATGTTAATGAGCAAATGACCACGTATTTATCAGGGACAATTAACGCTCGCTGGGAGCAGCTCGAAGACAAAGACTGGTCGCAGGAATGGAAGCAACATTTTCAACCGCTAAAATGTGGCGATCGTCTTTGGATATGCCCCAGCTGGATTGCTCCGCCAGACCTCCATGCTGTCAATTTAAGCCTAGATCCCGGATTAGCATTTGGTACCGGCAGCCACCCCACCACCCACCTTTGCTTGAGATGGTTAGACCAACAAGATTTAAAGGGAAAGATTGTTATAGATTATGGGTGTGGTTCTGGCATTTTGGGTATTGCCGCGCTTTTGCTTGGCGCAAAACAAGTTATTGCCGTTGACAATGACCCACAGGCACTGCTGGCTAGCCGTGATAATGCACAGCGCAATAATATTGCCGCCAGTCGCTTGAGTACCTATTTACCGGACGATGTTCCCGCCACTATTTGCGCCGACGTAATGGTGGCTAATATTTTAGCGTCGCCGCTCATTTCGCTAGCGCCAAAGCTTTGCGCCATGACCAAACCCAAAGGTTTACTATGTCTTGCTGGTCTTTTAGAAAACCAGATCGACGCCGTATCTAAACCCTATTTAGAGCAATTTACGTTTTCTTCCCCGTCCATTGAGTCTGAATGGGCTCAGTTAGGCGCGCAAAAATTGGATACTGTCTGAGAGTGTGCTGTTTAACGCACTAACGCTGTCGGTCAACGCAGTTTTGCCCATAACTCGCATGTTTTTCAATTGATCACTTTTTAATCAACCTCTCAGCGGTTATCATGGGCGTCTAATTGTCTAAACCTCAGAGATTATCTTGTTCAACATTGGACCTTATGAGATCAAAAACAAAACCGTCTTAGCACCAATGGCGGGCGTTACTGATCTGCCTTTTCGGCAACTGTGTCGAAAGATGGGCGCAGGCTTAGTTGTCTCGGAGATGGTCGCGGCAAATCCCAACACATGGGCAACGCGAAAGTCTCGTCAACGCGTTCAATTTGGTGATGAGCCAGCTCCTAGGTCAGTTCAGATAGCAGGCTATGATCCCCAAATGATGGCCGATGCCGCTCGCTTCAATGTTCAATTGGGCGCTGAAATCATTGATATCAATATGGGTTGTCCTGCCAAAAAAGTATGCAAGCGAGCCGCTGGCTCTGCGTTACTGCAGCACCCAGAACTAGTCCGTGATATTTTAAAAGCTACCGTCTCAGCGGTAGATGTACCTGTAACACTAAAAATTCGTACCGGCTGGGATCGACAAAATCGTAATGCAGTGACTATTGCAAAAATAGCAGAAGAGGCTGGTATTGCTTCACTCGCGGTTCATGGCCGCACTAAAGCGTGCCGCTTTGTGGGCGAAGTGGAATATGACACTATTGCTCAGGTTGTTGAAGCAGTCTCAATTCCTGTGTTAGCCAATGGCGACATTAATGATCCGCAAAAAGCCGTCGAAGTACTCAACCATACCGGCGCCGCTGCGGTGATGATTGGACGTGCGGCTCAAGGTAATCCTTGGATTTTTAATCAAATTAATCACTTTCTGAAATATGCCCAGCCGTTGGCGCCACCCAGCATGGAAGAGTGCTCACGCGTCATGTCTGGGCACCTTCTTGCACTGCACGAATTTTACGGGGAAGCCGGTGGCTTACGTATCTCGCGCAAACATATAGGCTGGTATATCAATCCACTGGCTGGTGGCAAAGACTTCACAAGACAATTCAACACTCTTGAAACTACCGAACAACAGAGGCAATTGCTACAAGACTTTTTCCTCGATTATGACTCAGAGGAACAGGTAGCATGAACACCGAAAAATCACTGGAATTACAGAAGATCAATCAGGCTATTAATGATGAGTACGGTCTAGATCAACGAACACCAATCACTGATACTCAGCAATCGTTGCGCTTAAGTGTCGCCACTGCGATGGATCGTTATTTTGACAATCTTGGCGGGCAAACTACCGTCAATCTGTATGACTTAGTGATGACTGAGGTGGAAACTCCACTACTTATGGCTGTACTGGACTACACCAAAAACAACCAAAGTAAAGCCGCTGAAATACTGGGCCTCAACCGAGGCACACTGCGTAAAAAACTAAAACAGTACGATCTTTTGTAACTACTCGAGGACTTCATGAGCGATCTTAAAAAAGTTTCACGTGCGCTAATTAGCGTATCCGACAAAAATGGCATTATTGATTTTGCACGCGCTTTAAGCGCAATGAGCGTGGAGCTACTCTCAACTGGCGGAACCTTTCGCCTACTCCAAGAAAACAACATTGACGTGACCGAAGTCTCAGACTACACAGGCTTTCCAGAGATGATGGACGGTCGCGTTAAAACGCTGCATCCAAAAGTTCATGGCGGTATTTTGGGTCGTCGTGGTGTCGATGATGCTGTCATGGCAGAGCATTCGATTAAGCCCATCGACATGGTTATCGTTAATCTCTACCCCTTTGCAGCCACCGTTGCTGATCCTGATTGTACATTGCCAAACGCGATTGAAAATATCGATATCGGCGGGCCAACCATGGTTCGGTCAGCGGCTAAAAATCATAAAGATGTGGCCATTGTCGTTAACAATAGTGACTACGCTATGGTGCTTGAGCAGATGCAGGCCAATGCCGGGCAACTTGATTACAACACTCGCTATGCTCTTATGGTCAAAGCTTTTGAGCATACAGCCGGCTATGACGGCATGATTGCTAACCACTTTGGCGCCCGAGATACTGACAACACTACTCGTGATTTTTCTGACACATTTAATGTCCAGTACTTCAAAACCCAAGAAATGCGTTATGGCGAAAACCCTCATCAAAAGGCCGCCTTTTACACCGAGGCTAACCCTACCGAAGCGAGTGTGGCCACTGCTAAACAGTTGCAAGGTAAAGAGCTATCGTTTAACAACATCGCTGACACTGATGCGGCACTAGAATGCGTCAAACAATTTGACCAGCCTGCCTGCGTTATTGTCAAACATGCTAACCCCTGCGGTGTTTCAGTGGCAGTTGATATTGGCACGGCCTATGATCTAGCTTTTGCCACTGACCCAGAATCGGCCTTTGGTGGCATTATTGCCTTTAACCGTGAGTTAGATGCCAAGACCGCTGAGGCCATTTGTGCCAAACAATTTGTTGAAGTCATTATTGCGCCCTCAGTCTCTGCTGATGCTTTGGTGGTTATTGCTGAGAAGAAAAACGTGAGAGTTCTAGAATGTGGTGTATGGGGCGAACAACGTCCGCAAGACTTTGACTACAAACGAGTGAATGGCGGCCTACTCATTCAAGACCGTGATAACGGGATGATTACTGAGCAAGACCTAAAGATAGTCTCCAAAAGAGTACCCTCAGACATTGAGATGACTGATATGTTATTTGCATGGAAAGTCGCCAAAATGGTCAAGTCTAATGCCATTATTTATGCCAAAAATAACCAAACTGTTGGCGTTGGCGCAGGCCAAATGAGTCGTATTAATAGTGCCCGGATTGCAGGCATTAAGGCTGAGCATGCAGGGCTTGAGGTAGTAGGGGCTGTGATGGCCTCTGATGCCTTCTTTCCCTTCCGTGATGGTATTGATAATGCCGGTCAAGCGGGCATTAGCTGTATTATTCAGCCCGGTGGCTCCATGCGCGATGATGAAGTCATTGCTGCTGCAGATGAGTACGGTATGGCCATGGTATTCACTGGCATGCGCCACTTTAGGCACTGAGTCTTTTGTCTTTACCAATAAAAAGCCCGCTTTATGCGGGCTTTTTATTACCTAGAGTTTGGCTTTACTGATCAGGCGCTCCAGCGTCTTCAGCAATAGAGACTTGATGCTCCTCAATGACTTGCCATAAAGGCGTATCGACCCAAGTATCATCTAAATAGAACTTTTCTGGCTCTTCTTCTTTGGGATCTACAATTAGGTTATAAATTGAAGGGTAAGCCATATTTTGAATCGCATAGCTCTTTTCATCGATCTCCTTTAGTAACATTTTCCAGTTACGCCATTTCACACCAAATAGCTCATTACCGATATAAATAATGACTGATTCTCGCGCTGATTTTGGGGCTGTACCCATCAAAAATTTAGTCTGGTCGACACCATCGAGCACTCTATCGTTAGGAACAACTCCACCTACCCAGTTCGCCAAGGTAGGAAATACATCAATTAAATGAACAATATCATTAGATACCTGCCGCGCGGGTATTTTACTCGGATAGCGAATAAGAAAAGGGACTCGTAATGAGCCTTCATAAGGTGAGAACATGGTTCCTCGCCAAGGGCCAGTAAAACCAAATGAGCGCTTTATACCCTCCCGACCATTATCAGAGGTAAAGATAAAAATCGTATTATCCTTCAGTCCAAGATCATCAACCGTTGCAAGTAGTTCGCCTACATAAGCATCAGTTTGGGCTAACACATCGGCAAAACTGCCATTGCCTGTTTTGCCCTTGAAGTCAGGATGCGCATCAACCGGCTCATGGGTCTGGGTATACGGCAAATAAGCAAAAAATGGTTGCTTGGTTTTCGCTTTGCGCTTCATGAAATCTAACGCGTGGTCAGTGATTTCTCGGTCAATAGTCGCACGCTTAGCGCGGCCATAGACCTCACCCTTTTTAGGCTTCTCATTACGTTTTGACGTCATTATGCGGGTAAACTCCACCCCCGCATCTTTCTGGAAACTGTCACTATCAGGCCAAAACGCTTGATCTGACGAGTTGGGAATGCCATACCATTCATCAAACCCTTGATCCGTTGGGTAGCGCCCTTCAGCGTCACCCAAGTGCCACTTACCAAACATGCCAGTGGCATATCCAGTGTCTGAAAGCATTTCTGCTAGAGTAATTTCCCAAGGTGTAATGCCATACCAAATACCTCTAGGCGGGCCCTCCGGCTGCTGACGCGTTCGTATGCCATAGCGGCCTGTCATCAAGGCAGCACGTGATGGCGTGCATTCAGCTTCGACATTAAAGTTCGTGAGTTGAAATCCTTCAGTGGCAATACTATCAATATTAGGCGTTGGTGCGCCGCGCAAAACACCGCCGCCATAAACACCAATTTCGCCATAGCCAAAGTTGTCCATCACTACCAATACAATATTTGGCTTTTGGGTACTGTCAGTGGCAACCGCAGTAAGTGGTAATGACATCATAGCCATTAGTAAAAAAACTAAGTGTGTCCGACTGTTAAGGTAACTACACATCTTTGCCTCCATTAATTTTCTTTTGATCTAAAAGACTATGAACCTACATGGTTTTTAAATCAGTATAGGGCGCAGTTACAAATTAACAATGTTAGCCGATAGGGAACAATGATTGTCACGGCAAGTTTTAGCTCTGTAATTAAAGCACCCTACTTGTTTAATCACGTAGCGGTTTAACATGGAATTCCCAATCTGCATGATCAGTTGGCCCAGCAGGCCCTATTTTTCCTTTCGCTGAATTTAGTAAGACCTTTGGATCGTGAACCACGCCTTCCTTTACTACAAGCCTAATACTGCGCGCGGCCTTAATATCCTCTAAAGGGTTACCTTTGACCACTAGTAGGTCGGCCAATTTTCCAGTTTCCACTGACCCTAGACGGTCTGCAACCCCAAGGGCAACAGCTCCGTTTATGGTGGCAGCTTTGATCACAACAATGGGAGGCAGCCCGGCATAGGTCATGGCGAGTAATTCTCTGTGGTAGGCAAAACCGGGAAGCATACTGGTATAGACCGGCTCATCAGTACCAACAATCAAAAGATCTTTACCTCCTGCTTTATAGAGTGCCATTAGCTCAATTATGCGCTGGTTATACTCCTTCTGTTCTGACTCGGGTGACGGAATACCTCGCTGTAAAAGACGATCCTGCGCGTAGGGTGTAAAATATTTTGATTCGTCGTGCCACGTCATTTCAGTAGGGTGCGCATTGCGCAGATTGATACCTCCGTACATTTGTAAATTGGGCCCATAATAAACCTGATGTTTTATCATCAGCTCAACCATCTCATTCATTTCTGCACTTCTTGGGTCATCACTTCCAAGGGCCAGTGTAAGTTGGTGCTCTATACGATCCATACCCATTAGTATGGCATCACGCGTGGAGACATCATATTCAACATCATAATTAGCAAGATGACCGGTGGTTGTCATGTCATGCTTTTGTGCTTGCTCAATAATAATCTTCATCTCATGCGGTGTTGCCTGCTTTATCTTGAGACTAATAACACCTTGCTGGGCCCACTTATCAACCTCGTCCCTGATCTCTTTTTCGGTGATGTTATTTGGCCAGGCGGCACATTCGTCAGCTGCCACACTAACGTTGTACTCACAGCGAAAGGCACCAAAGTAGGGGCCAGAGACAAATAAGTGTGGTCCAATAGCATGACCTGCTTCAATTAGATCTCGCTGGGCAATGACCCGCTCAGGATAAAATTCTCCCGCTGACCATGTAGCGGTCACACCATTGGCTAAAAAGACAATACCGTTGTAGATGACTTCCTCTGCTCGACCTTTGTCAACGAGATCTAAATTGTAGTGCGCATGCAAGTCGATTAGACCCGGTAGAATTGTTTCTGAATCGGCTAACTCGATCACTTGGGCGGGCGTTAAACTGTGTTGATGGGCAGGAACATCAACACCCACTATTTTTCCATCTTGAATAAGTACACCGCTGTTCTGACGTCGAGCGTCGCTAACGCCGTCAAATAACCAACCTCCGCGAATCAACAACGATCCGGTCGTGACGTCAGTATCCTCATCGCTGGCAAAGGTCGGTGTAAAACTAGATAGAACAAAAATGGTGTAGATAAAAAATCTTATAGAATCTCGCATGCTAGGCATATTAGCCCATGGTCGGTCGACTAAGCCTAAACTACCTAAAATATTAAGCCTCATAATTGATACTTCCTCTCACAAATAGCGGCTGTATGAAGGAATAAAAAACTAAACATTACTGCGTCCATTCACTGCCTTTGCAACTGAAAACAATAATGATCTTTTGGTTGTTTAGTATAGACCGCTGATAAAGATTAATAGTATTCGCCGATAGGGCACAACGACTAAGCAATGACAGAACTGGGGATAGCATGAACTAATATGATGTAATTTAAGCCCCCTACAGGTATTTTAAATAATAGTCGGCTACACGCTTTTCAATATATTGTGGGTCCGATTGCCATGCCCTAGCGTGCATTTGACAGGGTGATTTCCAAAATTCTTTAGGCTCATTTGCCGCGGCATAATTCCTTTCCCCGTGAGAGATGCCAATAAGACTATCCCCCGAACAATGAATAACAAATACCGGCCGTGGTGCAATATTGCCTAACACCTCTTCAGGGTTTAGTGCGTCCATATGCATACCAGTACGGCGCTCCAACAGCCAGGTGGTTAGTGGCAACAACGGAAATACAGGTAACCCAAGATGTTGCTTTATGATGTCTGAGTACAAATCCTGTAAATTTGCCCACCCTGCTTCAAACACACCCGCGCCTATGCGAGGGTCCCTCTCCATCGCCATAATGGCAGTTGTTGCCCCCATTGACGTACCAAAAATACCAATACTTTGAATGTTCTGCTGCTGTAAATAATCGATAGCCGCTTTCACATCGTTTTTCTCAAAATAACCCATGGATGAAAAAGAACGCACATTTGCCCCACTATTTCTAAGATCAAACGTCAGTATATTAAAGCCTGCCTGATGCATAACCTTAAACCAGCGCATACCTTCATGCCTATCGGCACCATGGCCATGAACAAACATAATGGCTTTGTTAGAGTTTTCAGCCGGTATGTACCAACCGTTTAAATCAATGCCATTATCAGACTGAAAAACAACATCTTCAAAGGCGAGATCTAACTGAGAAGGATCACCACAATAAATAAAGTGCTCTTCACTGCACTCAAATGTGGGATGCATGATATTGGAAGAAAAGGTCCATGCAAGTAACCAAACCCCAACCCCCAAAAGGCCAGTCACGCTCGCTAAGGCAATCTTGATAATTTTTTTAGGATTTTTCATTCCATATAGCCTTAATCTTATTAATTGCATGCCGTTCAATTTTCATGAGAGGGTCCTTCTGACCTTGTTTGGGTCCTCTAGTCATTAATTTAGCAAAATTAATTGCGTCTCTTTCAATTTTGTTAATCTTCGCGGGTTCAGCGACTTTTTGTTCATTCATGTTTTGCTCCTGCACTAAGGTATTAGCAGAAATTTCGAATACAGCGGCAAGGCATTTTAAAGATTCCAATCCAACCTTTTGACCGCTCTCAATTCTCTGAATAGTTCGGGTACTTAATCCTGAATATCGAGCAAGTTGATCTTGTGACCATTCTTTTTCTAATCGGCGTTGTTGAATATTCATCTTTCCCCCTTCTGCTGTGCCTACCTTTATGACACTTTTTGAGTAGTAATGACACGACATTATAGTGACAGCTCCGATTCTGTCGGCGACAACTCACCACATATTTTTCTAACATCCAGACCATAGACACGCTTGCGAGGGTCCTAGTTGTTGAGTTTATTATAACTTTACGCTAACTTTTTAGGCTGCTTAACAAATTGACTGGTAACTGAGTTACCATTAGCTAGGGACGTCACTCTTTGCATAAACCTCAATTCTATTTCGACCCTGTTTTTTTGCCAAATACAAAGCGGTATCTGCGTAATCAAACAATGAGTCAACGCCCATTTCAGAACCCGATATTCCCATACTCAAGGTTAAGTTTTGTTGCAATGCACTAAAGGGATAGTTTTCTTTCTCATCAAGAAGAGCTTGCTGGATTCTCTTTGCTACTATTGTTGCACCCGTTATATCTGTGTAAGGCAAAATTATAGCCATTTCGTCACCACCCACACGTGCCACAAAATCAGTTTCCCTACGCAGCGTGCTCTCTACTAGTTGCGCCACCCCCAGCAAGATGTCATCGCCTTTTTCATGACCGTAGTTATCATTATAATTTTTGAAGTCATCCACATCGATTAAAAGAAAAGATAGCGGATTTTTAGATCTTTTAGTAGCCGCAACTTGACTACTTAGCTTTTCATCATAGGCTCTTTTGTTTGGAATCTTAGTTAACGCATCAATATAGCTTAGTTCTTTTAGGCGTTTATTTGCTTCATCAAGCTTGGCTATTGTTGCTTGTTTTTCTGTAATATCTAAATGAGTGCCAATCATTCTTTTAGGAACCCCCTCCCTTTCCCATTCGATCACTTGACCCGTGTCGTAAACCCAAACCCAATGCCCATCCTTATGTTTCATACGTGATTCGAACATATAAACTTGGCTTTTTCCTGCCCACAGCTCTTTTAGCAACCGATCAGATTCTTCAAGATCATCTGGGTGGGCGAACTGCATCCAGGTGTCAATACTTAGAGGGGACAACTCTGCCAATGTATAGCCAATAATATTTGCCCAGCGTTCGTTAAAGACCGCTTTTCCAGTTTGAACATGCCAATCCCATATCCCTAAACCTGTACTGTTAATCACAAACTCAAGCGTTTTATGGCTGTCTGCTAAAGCACCATCCTGAGTTTCGAAATATTTAACCTGAGATTGCAGCGACTCTAGGGTCTCGGCCTTATCAACACGCCCTTTATTCTTTGCTTCCATGCTGGACTCCTTGTCCAATTATTCCCTTTTATGATGCGTCACGTAATCTATAAAATAGTTAGGCTCAACCAAGACCTGTGCGCGAGAAGGTTTACTCTTCCAGTATAGGTGGTTTATTTTTAAATGGATGGCACTTGTTCCATGATGGCCAATGCTGGGCTAGCGAATAGAGTATGCGGATTGAATTTAAAGTATGGGAAGCCCTATAACACCAAACTAAAAGCCACAGTGCCCGGGAGTGAAGTGTGGTGCAACAATGAGCGAAGCGAATGCGCATAAACAAAGCGGAGGGTACTGTGTCCTTCTTGAAATTTTTGTTATACGCTCTGCTGGATTTGCTTAATATCTTCAATATCAACTTGCCTGTTGAGCTTGCGCTTATAAGAAATTAGATCGTCTTTTTTCATAACTTTGATAGGCCGATCATAAATATAACAAACCTTATACTGATTGAAATCTATTATTTCTTGATGCCACTCACCAATCTCTGAATCTAGTATTTTGCATTCCTTGTCGCTAGCAATTTCTACCTTTTGATTTTCAAACTCGAATTGAACAAAGGTTAAATCCCATTCGTCATCTACATAACGAGCTGGACCATAGGTAACATAATTTTTACCCATCTGAACTATCTGATACAAATATTCATCCGGCACATAGATATCAACGTCAGCCAAATCACGAGTTGAACCATATGCCTGAGCAGCAAGTCCTCCACACACTACGTAGGGAATAGTATTGCTTTCCAGATATTCTATTATCCAATCTAGTGCAGGTATTTTCATAAAATCCCGATCTCCGTTTAACGCCGCAAGCATGGCCTCGCGTAGCGAGCCCAAATGCTTTGCCTTGTGAGTTGTACTATACCCTTTTATTTTCACTAATAAATATGGTTGGTGGCCCTACAACCCCAGCATTAGTTATGCCATTTTTTAAATCGTCAGAATCAAGAAAGTTTTTAATGTTATCTAGACTTCCCTGGTCAACAACAACTACTGAATTTTCATCTTCGGCTGACTGAAGGGCGTAATACTCGCTTATAGAAAACTTTATGCGCGCAGATTAAAAAGGATCATAGACGTTTTTCTAAGTGTTAAAATCTTCTACTTTATGACTAACTATAAAATATGATATGTAATTTTCCTCTCTATAATTATAATATTTCTCGGGCTAACATATAACATTTGTATATTGCTGGCTTAGGATAAAACAGCCGTAGAAATTATCAACACTCGCATAGTTTTAGGTTACTACGGTAAAGAAGGAGCAGCTAGGTATCTTGAGAGGCCAGATTTTTAAGCCGTTTTTCAACGGCTCTGATGGTTGAGGTTACACGAAAAATAACATTAGCATTGTTTAGGCTGTGGCGACGTTATAGATTGCTACTGCCGTCGCTAAATTGTCTTCGCTGCACAGACCACTCTCGGCTTCTAAAGCATTTAGCTCTTCAACTGTATATGGAAGACACGTTGCTTCTAATACATCATTTACTGTCACTACTTCAAGAACTTCACCACAGATATTATCGATGACGAAGGTTACGTCAGAAAACTTCCCGACGAGTAATGGCTTTGTATCGCCAACCCATTGCTTGATAGGAAGTAAAACGTTTGAGTCTAAAACAACCGGTGACCCAAGCTCACAAAGGCGGCTTGGATACTTTCCGAACGGGCAGGTCAGCATTTAGTTTAAGTACGGCTAACTCTTACTGCGCCGCAAAATAAGCATGAATATGTCCACAGAATGTCTCTCGCTGGGAATCTTGACTAACAAAAGAGGTGACTAAACGAGCAAACATTTCATCTTCGCCTAATGTGATATTGGCTGGCAATGTGCTCTCATACCAGTCATAGAATTCTGCACCAGCCGCTTGCAAGTGCTCTGCTAACCCTTTGGGCATGATGACAAAAAGCTCATTTGATTCAACCGGCCAAGCTAGTGTTAGGCCATCAATGGATGCTATTGCTTTGGCTAGCTTGGCCGCTTGATTATTAGCATGCTGGGCTAGCTCAAGCCAGTGATCATCTTGCAACCAGCCTACCATTTGCGCTCCAAACAGCCTTCCTTTAGACAGCAAGTGGCCTGTACGCTTACGACGATGGGTAAAGGTGTGAGCTAGATCTTTATTAAAAAATATAACCACCTCAGCACTTAGCGCGCCACATTTGGTAGCCCCAAGACAAAGCACGTCTACGCCAGCTTTCCATGATAACTCTGCGGGCGTGCACTGCTGCGATGCCACGGCATTGGCAAACCGTGCGCCGTCCATGTGGAAAGATAGGCCGCTGGCTTTGGCCGCAACGCTCAGTGCAGCAACTTCGGTGGGTGTGTAGACAAGGCCAGACTCGCTAGCCTGTGTAATACTTAAGGCGGCGGGTCGAACATTGTGTGGGTAGTCAGTACCTGTTTTTTGGACGTACTGGTTCAGCTGTACCGGATTAATTTTGCCTTCGCCCTTTGAGATGGGCACCATGCGCGCACCCCCTGTAAACATTTCGGGTGCAGTAGACTCATCGAGAATAATGTGGGCGCTATCATGGCAAAGGATAGACTCCCACGGTTGCACCATACACGACAATGCTAGGGAATTTGCCGCGGTACCGGTCGCTACAAAATAGGCGTCTAGGTCACATTCAAATAAAGTCTTTAGCGCATCTATGGCTTGGTGTGTCCAGCGATCATCACCATACCCATGGGTATAGTCATGGTTAGCCTCAGTTAGCATGTTTAATACTTGAGAAGACGCGCCTGTTTGATTGTCACTACCAAAATACATTGTGTTGCTCCACTTAGAATAAGGGCTGTTAGGCCTCTGTAGGCTGAATTTTAGTCACCGCAAACGCAGCCAATGCACGCTCTCTAGATTCTTTAATATCCATTATGGGCGCTGGATAGTTATGGCCAACTTGGACCCCAGCCGCGGCAAGTACCTCCGCGGGTGCCAGCCAGGGCGCATGAATATATTTTTCAGGCATGTTGGCAAGTTCGGGCACATAGCGGCGAATGTAACTGCCCTGCTTGTCGAACTTTTCACTTTGGGTAATGGGGTTGAAGATTCTGAAAAAAGGTGCGGCGTCAGCACCGCAACCAGCGATCCACTGCCAACCGGCACTATTACTAGCAAGGTCCGCATCCACTAGGCAATCCCAAAACCATTGCTCACCTGCATGCCAGTGAATGAGTAGATTCTTCACTAAGAATGAACCCACCACCATACGCACGCGGTTATGCATGTAGCCGGTGCTATAAAGTTCACGCATACCTGCGTCAACTAGTGGGTACCCTGTTTTACCCTGTTGCCAAGCTTTTAAATCTGCGTCTGTGTTGTCTGCCCATGGAAAAAGATTAAAGCGTACCTGCAAATTGTCAGTTGGCAACCCTGGAAAATGGTAAAGCAAATAGTACGAAAATTCACGCCAACCTAACTCGCTCATAAAGGTGTCTAAGCTCTGCTCGTTAGTAATAAAAGCCCCTGCCTCTGCGGCCCGATGCCAGGCAATGTTGGGTGAGATTTGACCAAAGTGAAGGTAGGGCGAGAGCCGTGAAACATTCGCTTTGTCTGGGAAATTTCGCCCTTCACGGTAGTCTTGTAACTCGTCCATGACAAACTCATCGAGGCGTTCATGGGCCGCCGCTTCGGTGATATCCCAGCGCGCCTTCATTTGCGTATCCCAACTAATTGTAGGCAACAAATTAAGATCTTTTAGCGGTAGTGACCGCACACTATTTTCTGAAATTATTATCGCTGCAGGGATAGCGGTCGGCCGCCTTGGCGTAGCTGATGATAAACACCCACGACGATAATAAGGGGTAAAAACTTTATAAGGCGTTGAGTCTTTTTTAAGAACTTGCCAGGGCTCCCACAGTAGTGAACCATTGAAACTGTGTACGTCCAGGCCATCGTCTTTTAGTACACTTTTAATACTAGCATCACGGGCAATACGCCATGGTTCATAACAGCGATTCCAGACAATAGCCGATGCATTAGTCTGTGTTGCTAGGTCGCGCAAGATGGTTAGCGCATCACCTTGAAAAAACTGTAGGCCTTGGTTGAGAGAATTATTAAGATCTGCCAGCGCATGGTGCAACCACCAGCGACTTGCCCCGCCCATTTTCCAACTGTCGGCGCCGTCATCGTCAAGAATGTATACCGGAATGATGTCACCCCGCTCACAAGCAGCACACAGTGCTGGGTTGTCGGCAAGCCTAAGATCTTGACGAAACCACATAATAGTTGGTGCATTGGGTGATTGTAATTCAGCGATGGGATGTATCCTCTGTAGCGACTTTTGGCATCTAAAAATTACGGCGTAGACAGCCATATAGATTGTTTTTACAAGTCACACCGTACCACAAATTATGTAATCCCCGTCGCGCAGTCTGTTATAATTTTGTGATAAATTACTGCTTGGAAATTACACAATGAATGTTCTAGTTATTGGCTCCGGTGGACGCGAACATGCACTGGCCTGGAAGGCGTCTCAGTCGGTAAGTGTTAGTACGGTATATGTGGCGCCGGGCAATGCAGGAACAGCCATAGAGGCCAGTATTGAAAATACTGATATCTCTGTTGCTGATTTTCGCGCTCTGGCGGACTTTGCCGAAAGCAATAATGTTGGCCTAACTATTGTTGGCCCCGAGCAACCACTGGTCGATGGTATTGTTGATTACTTTCAGACACGAGGGCTTGCAATCTTTGGTCCCTCTAGTGGCGCCGCCCAGTTAGAGGGCTCTAAAGCGTTTACTAAAGATTTTTTGGAACGCCAAAAAATACCGACTGCCAACTATGGCAACTTCACTGAGGTAGATGCCGCGCTTGATTATTTAAAACAGGTGGGCGCCCCTATTGTGGTGAAAGCCGATGGTTTGGCCGCGGGCAAGGGTGTGATTGTGGCCATGACAATGGCAGAAGCAGAGGATGCGGTGCGTGACATGCTTGCCGGTAATGCCTTTGGTGATGCAGGCAGTCGTGTAGTGATTGAAGAGTTTTTAGATGGCGAGGAAGCCAGTTTTATTGTCATGGTGGATGGTAAAAATGTCTTGCCCATGGCTACCAGCCAAGATCACAAACGTGCTGGCAACGGCGACACTGGTCCAAACACCGGAGGTATGGGTGCGTACTCACCGGCACCCGTAGTTGACGAGGTAATTTATCAGCGGATTATGGATGAGGTCATTTATCCAACGGTCAAGGGTATGGCTGATGAGGGTAATGACTACACCGGTTTTTTGTATGCAGGTTTGATGATAATGGCCGATGGCACACCCAAGGTCATTGAGTATAACTGCCGCTTTGGCGATCCAGAGACGCAACCGATTTTGCTGCGCCTGCAATCAGACTTAGTAGCGCACTGTTTAGCCGCACTCGAGGGATCACTTGATCAACAAACAACTCAGTGGGACCCAAGACCGGCCATTGGTGTGGTTTTGGCTGCTGGCGGTTATCCCGGAAGCTATCGCGGTGGCGATGTTATTTCTGGGTTGTCAGATACCCTAGAGAACAGTGATCAAAAGGTATTCCATGCGGGTACTGCCATGACGGAGGGTCGCGTTGTTACCCGTGGTGGTCGTGTTTTATGTGCAACGGCAATGGGTGATACGGTATCTGATGCTCAAGTACGCGCCTATCAACTAGCATCAACTATTCACTGGGATGATGTTTATCTGCGCAATGATATTGGTTGGCGAGCTATTGCTCGAGAAAAAAACAGTTAGTCTTCAGCGGCACAACGGAGGGTAAATGCTGAGTGATAATGTCTTTTTTAGCGATAATATTCCTTTCACATCCTTTAGCCCATCGCACCTAGGCGCAGTGATTGTATTTATAGTCTGCTTTTTGATCTTTGTTAGCGCGGCGCCGTATCTAAATGGTCGTCAAAATTTATTGCTGACACGAGGCGCATCGATTTTTCTTAGTCTCACAGTGCTAATTTGGACCGCCATACATATTGTCTATGGGCGATTTGATGCGGCCATTAATTTACCGCTGTCAATTTGTAACCTGTTTGCAGTGGCAGCGCCTTTTTTGTTTTGGAAACCCAACCATAGGCGGTTTGAGGTTATTTATTTTTTTGTGTTAGCCGGTACGCTGCAAGCGATAATCACTCCCGATCCCGGCGGAGGTTACCCAAGCTACGGATTTTTTAAATATTGGCTTATTCATTGCGGCTTAGTGGTTGTAGTTGTTCACCACTTACTGGCTTTTGAACTATACCCTAGAGCTAAGGGAATATTGCGTACCTTTGTGTGGATGAATATTTATATTGTGTGCTTAATACCCATTAATATTGGCTTAGAGGCTAATTATTTCTATATGATGAATAAACCGGTCAATCCCTCGCTGCTAGACTTTTTTGGCCCCTGGCCAATTTATATCTTAGTAACAGAATGCTTGGCTATGGGATTCTTTGCCTTAGCCTATCTGCCAATATTTTTGACTAGAAAGTACCACTTAAAAATGGCTACAATAGACGCCTACCAAAATAAGGATTTAATATCGTGAGTAATCGGCAGCTTTCAATCTTGGATCAATTTATTACTCAAATTGATCACGGCTTGCGTACGGTATTAGCAGATGCTCCTCCGCCTGAGAGAGTGTCACCGGCGAGTGATCAGAAAGATGTAGAGCTCTCGTCTAAAGATCGCGATCATGCGATTGGTCTTATGCGCGTTAATCATACCGGCGAGGTGTGCGCACAGGCGCTCTACCAAGGGCAAGCCCTTACCGCAAAGCTGCCGGGTGTGCGTGAACAAATGAGAGAAGCTGCAGTTGAAGAAGTTGACCACCTAGCATGGTGTGAGGACCGCATTAAAGACCTTGGTGGGCGCACTAGTCTTTTGAACCCGCTCTTTTATGCCGCGTCTTTTGGTATAGGAGCCGGCGCTGGCTTAATCAGCGACAAGCTAAGCCTAGGCTTTGTTGCCGCTACTGAGGATCAGGTGTGCAGCCATTTAAAAACTCATTTAGACCAACTGCCCCAAGACGACCTTAAAAGTAGAGCCGTGGTGCAAGAAATGTTAGCTGACGAGGAGCGTCATGCGCAAGCCGCCTTAGATGCTGGTGGTTACAAATTCCCATCACCCGTTAAGAAAGCCATGACACTGATCTCAGCAGTAATGACTAAAGGTAGCTATAGGGTCTGACTCAAGACTGACCAATAGCTTCGTCATGCTGCTCCATTACGCCAATAATTTTTTCAACTAGCCATTGGTGTATGGGCGATCCTGACGTTCGCTGGTGCTGTAACAAGACTAATTTAATACTCTCTTCGTGAGGTAATTCTTCTGGAAAAGACTTGCTGATAATACGATGCTCTTCACGCTCCATCACCCTACTCTTTTGGGTTGCAACCATTAGGCAATCTGTATCACAGATAGTCTCCATAGCAGTCATTAATTGATTTGTTACCAACGCTTTTTTCCGTTTTAATCCCAGATCCGCTAGCGTGCGGTCAAAACGAGCATTGTTTCTAGCGCTAACGCGCTTGGAGATAAGGAGATAATACTGAACGAAGGGGTACTTTAAAATATCGTCTAGAGTCATCTTTGCCTTACTTGCTAGAGGATGGCCATGCCTCATCCAGATTGAGGGCGCATAGTTTGTAAGAGCACGCGTAGTTATGTCATCGGTTACCCCTCTATCAATATCAATCGCAAAGTCTAATGCACCAACCGCCAAGTCCCCCTCTACCGAATCGATGCCACTTGATACAGAAAGAACCAGTCCCGGTGCGTCGCTAGAAACAACTTTGGTTAATTCAGAGATAAGTGTTATTGCAACAAATTCAGGCACCGCGATTGAAATCTCTCCCACATAGGTAGCAGGATCAAATACACCTTGGCTAACCATATCTAAAATATTGTCCAACAATTGGGGCAGCCTCAACTGCAACTCTCTTGCCTTAGGGGTTGGCACTAACTCATTACCTGTTCGAGTAAAGAGCGGATCATCAAGCTGATAACGCAACCTCTGGAGTACTCGGCTCATTGCTGGCTGACTAATAAAAAGGCGAGCCGCAGCACGAGTTACACTTTTTTCTTCCAGCATCGCCTGTAAAGAAACGAGTAAATTCAAATCTAATCGACTAAGTTTTTGTAAGTTCATTGGACCCTCCAGTGGGGTATAACCAAAACGCATACTATAAATGCATACAATGCATTGGAATTATGCCATCTCAAAGCTTACATTAGTACTTCTGTTGTGAAGCAAAGCTTTTAAAGAAGCAACAAGTAAGAAGCTTCCGGCATACAGTATTCGCCCTGCGATCCAAACCCCTCTTAATCCTGCATAGGATTTTTTTAAGGGACCTCTATTGAGGTCCCTTTTTTTTATTTTCATACGCACACAGCAAAATCCCGGTATACCAATTTCGCATAGATACAATGCAGAAAATGCATTAGATTTATGACCTAACTCTGAATATAGTACGGGGGTTGGAGCAATGGTGCTTCAAAAAAGTAAGGAAATACTATGACACTCGTATATTTATTGCTCGGCTTTGCTGGCGTAACGGGTGCTGCAATTGCGAAAGATGATTTCGCTAAATTTGAAGCGCCTAACAAAGAGGCTTCCAAGGAACACTAACATTTTTTAGGCTTGTGACTGCTGATTGAGTAGTCATGTAGCATTGTAAATTAGTTCTAATAAAGCCCCTCTTAATCTTTAATAATAGTCTGTTTAAAGGGACCTAATAAGGTCCCTTTCTTGCCTTTAGCGTCTTTACCAAACTTTTCTCTCGCTGTTCTGACTTCTACTCCTTTTTTCGAACTAGCCTTTGGTAAAAAAGTCTATTCACATTCCCATTAATTGCAGGTAGTATCTAGACGTGAGAATGGAATCTAGTTGGGTATTAGTGTTGGGCTGCGCGGAAGCTCTTTAAAAGGATGAGTTAAATGATCAACAACAACCCTAGACATATCGAGGACGTAGAAAGATTCCTTGCGCATGGAAATCGTAGACGTTACCCCGCAAAAACGACTATTATTTATGCGGGTGATAAAGCCGAGATGTTGCATTACGTGGTGAAAGGCACAGTCTGCGTACTCATCGAAGATAAAAAAAATAGTAGGGAAATGATTGTCGCGTATTTAAACCCAGGAGAGTTTTTTGGGGAAATGGGGCTTTTCGAAGACGGTATTCGTAGTGCCTGGATTAGAGCTAAAACTGATTGTGAAATCAGTGAGATAAGCTACGGAAAATTTAGTGATCTTTACCAAAAAAATCCGCAATTTTTGCTTTCACTAACAAAGCAGATTGCCGGAAGACTTAGGAAGACAACTCAAAACGCTAGTAATCTTGCATTTCTAGACGTTACTGGCAGGCTCGCTAAAGCTTTGACTGATCTAAGTAACCAACCCAATGCCATGACCCACCCCGATGGGCGACAAATTAAAATCACTCGCCAAGAATTGTCGAAAATTGTCGTCTGCTCAAGGGAGATGATTGGCCGAGTTTTGAAGGAACTTGAACTCTCTGGGTTCGTGATAGTTAATGGGAAAACGATCGTCGTCTGCCACTCTAACGAGGCAACACAATAGCTAAAAGGATGAGCTAATTAAACATTTCTCGCAGTCTTAATCCTGGGTCTTTACTTCGCATAAACGCCTCTCCGACTAGAAAGCCATTTACCTGGTTCTCCCTCATATTTTCAACATCTGTACGATTGAGAATGCCGCTTTCAGTAATAACCGTCGTTGATGATGGAATTTTCTCTAGCAGTTGATAAGTATTCTCTACAGAAACCTCAAAAGTGTGTAAGTTTCGGTTGTTGATGCCAATTAATGGGTTATTTAAGAGCAGAGCGCGCGCTAATTCTGATTCGTCATGTATTTCGATGAGCACGTCCATACCCAGAGAGATCGCAGTATCATGTAAACCAACTAAAGCATCTTGACTTAAAGCCGAAACAATTAACAAAATGCAATCGGCCTCCATAGCGCGGGCTTCATAAATTTGATAATTATCAATGATAAAATCCTTTCGAATCACCGGAATTGAACACGCATTCCGAGCGACTCTTAAATACTCATCTGACCCTTGAAAGAAATCAACATCAGTTAATACGGACAAGCAACAAGCCCCACCCCGCTGGTAGCTCTGCGCAATAAAGGCCGGATCAAAATTTTCACAAATTACACCTTTACTCGGAGATGCCTTTTTAACTTCAGCAATCACTGCTGCCTCTCCTGTGGCAATTTTATCAATAATAGCTTGCGTGAAACCTCTTGGCGCAGAAGCTTGACTAATTTTTTCAACCAGCATGGCCAAGGGAGTAGAAGCGCTATGCTCAATAATTTCTTCGCGCTTACGAGCTAATATTTTCTTTAATATTGTCGGTGTGTCTGTATTCATAATACGTCTCTCTTAATATCACACTAAATACTATTTGTTAGACTCACAAGCTGATCAATTTTAGCGCTTGCTGTCCCATTACCGATGGATCTTTGCGCCATAACTAGACCCTCTTTAATAGAATCTGCGCAACCGGCAACATACAATGCTGCGCCAGCATTTAGTGCTATTAGATCGGCCGCCTTTGGCGCACGACCATTTAGTGCAGCATTAATCATCACCAATGATTCTTTGGCATCCTTTACTGACAACCCTTCTAAGGATTGCCTGGCACCAAAATAATCCTCCGGCAATAGAGCATACTCATTCAGCTGCCCATTTTTATACTCGGAAACATAAGTTTCAGCCGCAATACTAATTTCATCTAAACCATCAGCCGAACTTACAACCATGACATGCTCTGCTCCCAAGCGGCCCAAAACTTCGGCCATTGGACGACACAATGCTTTATCATAGACACCAATGAGCTGCCGCTTTACTCCAGCCGGATTAGTCATTGGCCCCAATATGTTAAAAATAGTGCGCATCCCGAGCTCCTTTCTAGGCCCAATCGCGTGTTTCATTGCACTATGGTGAGAGGGCGCAAACATAAACCCAATACCTACCTTTTCAACACACGTGGCTACTTGATCCGCACTGATATTTAAATTAGCGCCGGCCTCCTCCAATAAATCTGCAGCACCACTTTTACTACTCACTGAACGATTGCCATGCTTAGCTACACGACCACCGGCAGCTGCAACAACAAAACTTGCCACCGTAGAAACATTAAACAGATTTGACTCATCACCACCGGTACCGACAATATCAACAAGATACTTACCACTAATGTCGACGCCGGAAACGAGTTCACGCATTACCTCTACGGCCCCGGTAATCTCGCTAATACTTTCACCTTTGATACGCAAGGCAACCAAAAATGCTCCAATTTGCGCGTCACTTGTATCACCTGACATCAGTCGACGAAACACCTCATACATTTGCCCTCGAGTCAGGTCTTGCCCCTCAACAACTTGGGCGATTGCTTGCTTTATATCCATTGGCTATGACTCCAAAAAGTTGCGCAACAAATCATGTCCATGCTCTGTGAGAATAGATTCAGGATGGAACTGCACACCTTCGATCGGTAATTGCTTATGTCGTACGCCCATTATTTCATCCAAGGAGCCGTCGTCATTTTCAGTCCACGCAGTCACCTCAAGACAGTTAGGCAGAGTACTCTGCTCGATCACCAACGAATGATAGCGTGTTGCCACAAAATGCGGGCTAAGGCCCTTAAAAACGCCGGTATTATGATGACAAATTCTGGAGGTCTTTCCATGCATTACCTGTTTGGCTCGCACAATTTTACCGCCAAAGGCCTGAGCAATACTTTGATGACCTAAACAAATACCCAAGATTGGCAATTTATTCGCAAAGTAGCTAATGGTTTCAACTGAAATTCCCGCTTCATTTGGCGTGCAGGGGCCAGGAGAAATAACAATTTTTTCTGGGGCCAATGTTTCAATATCAGCAATAGAAATTTCATCATTCCTCACCACCTTTACATCGGCTTTTAATTCGGCCAGGTACTGAACAATGTTGTAGGTGAACGAATCGTAATTATCGATCATTAAAATCATTTTTTTGCCCCGCAAACCATCGCTGCAGCACGCATAACAGCGCGCGCTTTATTCATCGTCTCTTCCCATTCCAGTTCAGGTTCTGAGTCAGCAACAACTCCCCCTCCAGCCTGAACATGAACCTCATTATCTTTAATGACCGCAGTCCGAATCGCTATGGCCATATCCATATTGCCATTCCAGCCAATATAGCCAACCGCACCCCCGTAGATATTACGCTTTACCGGCTCAAGTTCATCAATAATTTCCATCGCTCTAATTTTAGGTGCCCCACTTAGGGTGCCTGCCGGTAAAGTTGCCTTGAGAACATCAACGGCACTCATACCTTTATTGACTTGACCGACGACATTTGAGGTGATGTGCATGACGTGAGAATAACGCTCGACCACCATCTGCTCGGTAACCTCAACTGAGCCAGCTTGACTAATTCTCCCAACATCATTGCGACCTAAATCTATTAGCATAAGGTGCTCAGCAATCTCTTTTGGATCAGCCAACATCTCTTGCTCTAATGCACGATCATCAGCATCGGTCTCACCTCTTCGGCGAGTACCTGCAATGGGCCTCACAGTAACTTGCCCGTCTTCCAGTCGAGCCAGCACTTCAGGAGAAGACCCCACAATATGGAAACCATCCAAATC
Organism: uncultured Cellvibrionales bacterium; assembly: GCA_937911225.1. Classification (GTDB taxonomy): domain Bacteria; phylum Pseudomonadota; class Gammaproteobacteria; order Pseudomonadales; family Porticoccaceae; genus HTCC2207. Next base: position 5,171 of record CALDQM010000093.1, on the reverse strand, counting down.
GAGGAAGTACATGTAGGGCGATGGGTTTAAACGGCGCAGTGCGCGGTAGAGATTAATGGGCTGATCATGAAAAGGGGCGGTAAAACGTTGCGATGGGACCACCTGCATAATGTCACCAGACAGGGTGTATTGTTTGACCTTTTCTACGGCTTTTTTATAATTTTCTTTACCAAAACTAGATACAAAAGCCTGCTCACTAAGACCATCTCCCTCAAGGTTCATTGGCGGTAAATCTGGCTTGGGTTTGGCGAGTTTTAGCTCTAGCTCATCCAGCCTAGCTTCAGCATCACACAAAGCATTAGGGTCTTTAGCATCAACATGTACCACTAACATAATCGTGCCGGATAAGTTATCGAAGATCGCTACTTCATCAGAAGCCATTAACAGTACATCGGGAGTACCCAATTTATCAGGAGGTGTACTTTTAGCTAACCTGGGCTCGACATAGCGCACGGTGTCATAACCAAAGTAGCCGACCAGCCCGCCAGTGAATCGGGGAAGATCTGGTAAGTCTGGCATACTAAAAAGCGCTCTAAAGCGATCGACTTCTCCCAACGGATCATCAGTATTACGCGTGACCATTGGCTTTCCATCTCGAATAATCTCTAACCGATTACCGTAGAGCTTAAGTACAGTCGAGGTCTGCATACCAATCAATGAATAACGTCCCCATTTCTCGCCACCTTGAACCGATTCAAACAAGTACGAGTTCGGCCCAAAAGCAAGCTTTAGGTAAACGCTCAGTGGCGTTTCTAAATCTGCGAGCACTTCGCGGGTAATGGGGATTCTATTGAAATTTTGGGTAGCCAACTTGGCAAATGTATCGGGATTCATGACAGCTTCCTAATGCTAATTTTATTGGGTATATGTGAGCGCGACCGGCACTCAAGGCCAATTAACCTCGCCAACGGCAAATACCAACATAAAAATTAACAAACCAAGTGTCTTTCAAAACTAATTCCTCAATGGTCTTTCATTGTAATCAATATTAACGTGCCAATAAACCTCTGACTGATACTTTAGCAGCATTTTGCCTGCACTAATCTTAGCCAACGCTGGCTAGCTCGGCTCGAAGTTGGGCAATAACTTTAGCGTAGTCTGGTTGGCTAAAGATGGCTGAACCAGCAACAAACGTGTCAGCTCCCGCAGCCGCTATTTCAGCAATATTATTGACACCGACACCGCCATCAATCTCAAGTCGGATATTATGACCGCTGCTATCAATCATAGCCCTGGCTTGCTTTAACTTATCAATCGTTGAGGGAATAAACTTTTGCCCACCGAACCCTGGATTTACTGACATCAACACGAGCATGTCCATCTTATCCATTACCCATTGAGCTGTATTCAAACCAGTCGCAGGGTTAATCACCAACCCCGATTTACACCCCAAATCACGTATTAGCTGCAGAGATCGGTCAACATGTGTTGAAGCCTCAGGATGGAAAGTAATGTAATCTGCACCTGCATCAGCAAACATCCGAATCATTTCATCCACTGGACTAACCATGAGATGAACATCTATTGGCGCGGTTACGCCATGGTCTCGCAGCGCTTTACACACCATCGGACCGATCGTTAGATTAGGCACAAAATGGTTATCCATAACATCAAAGTGAATTATGTCGCCACCTGACTCAAGTACGGTATCAACTTCTTCACCGAGTCGCGCGAAATTGGCCGCTAAAATAGAGGGGGCAATTAAGTAATCAAACATAAGACACCTGTGTTTAAAGTATTATTGAGTTGTTTAGCCGGCAGTATATACTGCGATTAAGATTTGTGGTGAACACAAGAACAAAAAGGCCGCTTAATTAAGCGGCCTTTTTGTTTATTTACCCAAGGTAAAAACTATTTTTCTTCGTTTAATTTCTCTTCTTCCATCATAGCCTTTCTCTTTTCACGCATGTCTTTCTTCTTTTTCATCATTTTCTTACGCATAGCTTTGGACTCTTCTTTGGCTTCTTTTTTGGTTACATAACCATTACCGTCGCTATCCATTTTGTTAAAACGCTCGCGACCCTTATCGGCCTGCATTGCAATAAAAACCTCATGCTCGTCGTAGGATACCTGGCCATCATTATCAGAATCTGCCATTTTGAAAAGTTTTTCCCCAGGTCCACTTTTCCCCGGGCCTTTGTGATGATCCGCTAACACAGAAAAAGACAGCGCCATTATCAAGATAAAAAATACATAGTTACTCATCATTATTACCTCCGTTTTAGATTATCTGTAAAAACGATGCTCAACGCATTTGGTTGACCGCCTAAGAATACTATTTAGTAGCTATAGTCCTTAAATTGCTCTCTAAGATCTTTTTTACTGATCTTACCGGTGGCTGTATGGGGGATTTCATCAACAAAAACACAGTCTCCTGGGATCCACCACTTGGCAATTTTACCCTCTAAAGAGGCCAGAATAGATTCTTTGTCTGGAGTAACACCCTGGATAGGAATAACAATTAATAGAGGCCGCTCTGTCCATTTAGGATCAGCGACACCGATCACTGCAGACTCTTGAACATGGGGGTGAGACATTGCCGCATTTTCAACATCAATAGAGCTGATCCACTCGCCACCTGACTTAATCACATCTTTGACACGATCGGTAATAATGACATATCCATACTCATCAATGGAGGCCATATCTCCAGTATCAAACCACCCATCTGCGTCCAGTGCCGGCTTATTTTCAAGACGATAATAACCATCGCAAACCCAAGGGCCTTTCACCAGCAATAATCCGGATGCGATGCCATCCCAGGGTAGATCATTGTTATCTGCATCAACAATTTTCATTTCTACACCATAGACAATACGACCTGCACGAACACGGTAAGCATCTTTTTCTTCCTCCGTGCAATCGTTCATCCACGCCATGGGCTTGTTATAGGAGCCTAAAGGACTCATTTCAGTCATTCCCCAACCTACATGCATGTATATGCCAAACTCATCCATAGCCTTCATCAGGGATAGTGGGCAGGCAGAGCCGCCAGCTACCACTTTTTTCAAGCTCTCTACAGTCTTACCCGATTTTTTAAGATAATCGACCAATGCTAGCCATACAGTTGGTACGCCGAGAGAATAGTTAACTTTTTCAGCATTAATGAGTCGCGTTAAGGTCTCGCCATCAGCCATCTTAGGGCCTGGAAATACCAAGGTGCAGCCACTCATTGGGCCGTTATAAGCGGTGCCCCAGGCATTAACATGAAACATGGGTACGATGGGCATAATCACATCACTGCCGGAGAGGTTCATCACATCGGGCAGTGAGCCAACAATAGAGTGCAACACTGTGCTGCGATGACTGTAAACCACGCCCTTAGGATTACCTGTCGTCCCTGAGGTGTAACACATCGAACTGGCAGTTTGCTCGTTGAGGTCGGGCCACTCAAAGGTATCCTTTTGATCACTTATAAATGTTTCATAGCAATGCACATTAGCTAAGTCAGTCTTCGGCATATGCGCTTCATCAGTTAGAACAACATAACCTCTGACAGTTGGCAGTTGGTCCTTTAATGATTCCAATAGGGGAACAAACATAGGGTCGGTAAATACCCACTGATCTTCGGCATGATTAATGATGAAATTAATTTGGTCAGGAAATAGGCGTGGATTAACCGTATGGCAGATTTGGCCAGAACAGGAGATTGCATAGTAAAGCTCAAAGTGCCTATAGTCATTCCAAGCTAAAGTGGCGATGCGGTCTCCCTGCTTGAATCCAACAGCCTCTAATGCATTTGCAAGCTGACGGACTCTTTGGAAAGCATCGCCGTAGGTATAACTATGATGTGGATTATCAGCGGTAACTGACACAATTCGACTGGTTTTGTGAATACGATCTGCATGTTTCATGATCGACGTTATTGTCAGCTGTGAATCCATCATTAAGCCATTCATTGGTGTTCCCTCTAAAATTCTATTATTTGAAGTTAAAAGGGTATCACTAGCGGATTCGCAAACAAACCAAATTCATCTAAAATCATCGATCAAATTAACCTAAAAGGCTAATGATAGTTTCACCCAAGAGATTCATTTTATTTTGAAAACTCAGGCAAAGAGTAATTATTGCGTTCATCCTTACTAATATGTTTGGGAGAAACGGCTTTCTCGCGAGCAGTCTCTAAAGTAATAACCCCCTCATCAACAAGCGTACTCAAACTTTGATCTAATGTTTTCATCTGCAATGAGCTACCGGTTTGTATCACTGAATATATCTGTGCCACTTTATCTTCCCTAATTAAATTTCGAACTGCTGGGGTTCCAATCATAATTTCATGAGCCGCAATTCGTCCGCCACCGACTTTTCTAAGGAGAGTTTGCGTTACAACAGCTTGCAGTGAGTCTGACAACATAGAACGTACCATGTCTTTTTCTTCCGCCGGAAACACATCAATAATACGATTTATGGTCAAAGCCGCAGAGGTTGTGTGCAGCGTTGCAAACACTAAATGGCCTGTCTCTGCTGCGGTCAGAGCCAGACGGATAGTTTCCAAATCACGCATTTCTCCAACTACGACTACGTCAGGATCCTCCCTCAGTGCTGAACGCAAAGCGTGACTAAAACGTTGTGTATCACGGCCAACCTCTCGCTGATTAATCAAACATTTTTTACTTTCATGAACAAACTCTATGGGATCTTCAATCGTTAAGATGTGGTAGCTCCGGTTTTTATTAATATAATCGACCATCGCAGCTTGCGTCGAAGACTTACCTGACCCTGTTGGTCCAGTGATTAGTACCAAGCCGCGCGGCAATAAGGCGAGCTTTTTGAATATCTCTCCTAACCCCAGTTCATCTAGTGTAGGAATAGCAGAAGGAATAGAACGAAAAACCGCAGCCTCTCCACGATTCTGTTTAAAAACGTTGGCCCTAAAGCGAGCAACATCTGGAATTTCAAACGAAAAATCAATCTCAACACCGTCTCTTAACGCCTTGATTTGAGCCTCATTGAGAACCTCATGAACAAGCTCATCAACCTGCTTGGGTCTCAATACTGGTAAATCCATACGTACTAAGTCACCATCAATTCTTAAGATGGGTGGGAGTCCTGCTGATAGATGTAAATCTGAAGCGCCTTCTTTTATACTAAGGGCAAGCAAGTGGGTAATATCCATGTAAGTAGTCCTTTACTCTTTGGTATACGCAATATTAATAAATTATCGACAGCCT
>CALDQM010000092.1:0-6746 GCA_937911225.1 uncultured Cellvibrionales bacterium | reverse complement strand
GAAATTGGTGCATCTTTTTCACCCGGCGAAGTCGACGGTTATAGAGCGGATTTAGTGCTTTAATTTGATTGCTCTCTAGTATTTGCGCACCAAAATCAGAGGGTGTTTTATGAAAATCGACATGAGCAATTTTCGCGCTCATTTGTAAGTCTTTGGCATTCTTGTGATCTTGAGTGAAGTGGCTCATTACGCGATTGCGAATATGAACGCTTTTGCCGACATATAAAAGGACACCCTTCAAATCATAGAAATAATAAACCCCAGCAGAGGACGGTAACTTATCAATTTCGTTGCTGGGTAAATTCATTGGTAATGCGGGTCGTTTCAATTGTTGCTTGCAGGTTGCGGCGATTTCCTCTGCAGAAAATAAAGCGGAGGATTTTAAAAAGAACTGATAAATCATTTCAGCATCATCCATAGCGCGATGACGGTTTTCGATAGTTAAGTCGAATCGTTTTATAATGTGGGACAGTCCATGACGATTAAACTGAGGAAACAAAGCCCGGCTGAACTTTACCGAGCACAAGGGCTTAGTCGAAAATTTGATATCCAGTCTGGCAAATTCATTTTTGATGAACCCATAGTCAAAACGTGCATTATGGGCGACTAGAGTGCGACCATCGAGATATTGGAGAAGCTCCTCCGCAATATCACTAAACGTTGGTGCACCCATTAACATTCCCGGGTTAATGCCGGTAATTTTTTGAATGAAAGGGGGTAGGGCTGTCTGCGGGTCAACAAAGCTTTGCCAGCGTTTGATCAGTTTACCCTCTTCAATCACCAACAGGCCAATTTCGATGATGCGATTGCGAGTGGCATTGCCTCCTGTCGTTTCACAATCAAGCAAAACCATCTTCTCGGGAAAGCCCTCAGATAAGTGTGTTGCATCATTGTCAAACCAACTAAGTTGCATGAAGTATTTTCAGCCTGAATTGAGAGTTATATTTGTATATATCGATAAACCAAGTATACGGCAACGCTGATTTTTTCGATTCAGGCAATACCAAAAAAGACTGATTCAAGAGCATGAGATATGCACTGAGAGATCAATTATTATGATTTTTGTATCGATACTGTTTGGGGAATGACTAATGAGTCCCTAATTAAATACCAGTACTTATAGATTTATTGATTGAGGGCTACTATGGTTGACTGAATCCAGCTAGGAATAATGAACGGTAGTTATATGAAAATATCAGTTCTGAAAATAGTCACTAAAAAAGGAAAACTAATGCTCAAGGCTCTCTTTTCTCTGACGCTTGTTATAATTGCATCCTTTGCGAATGCTGAGTTTTCGTCCGACTATATTTCTGAACATCCGTTAAAGACAGTATTAGTTAACAATATCGAAATAGCCTACCGAGAAATTGGCCAGCCAGATAATCCAAAAGTCCTAATGATCATGGGTCTGGGCGCTTCAAATAGGGTTCATGGCGACAATATGGTACGTGGTATTGAACAAGCTGGTTACCAAGTACTAATTTTTGATAATCGTGATACCGGCGGATCTACACGTTTTGATAGTTGGGGCCAACCAACAATATGGTGGCAGCTATTAAAAGACCAGCTGGGGTTTACGGTGAATGCACCTTACACCCTCGATGATATGTCTGCCGATGCTGTTGGCCTTCTTGATGCCGTTGGTTATCAGGATGCCCATGTCATCGGCTTTTCTATGGGAGGTATGATTGCTCAGCAGGTATCCGCCCAACACCCAAAAAGAGTTCGTAGTTTAACCTCCGTAATGTCTACGACTTTTGCTAAACATCTGCCTCCTCCAACAAAAGCGGCAAGGGAGCGTTTGACTAATCTTGCATCCGGCGAGGCGGCGGAAAAGCTTAATCAAGCAATGAGAGATCGTGGCTTTTACCCCGAATCTATGCCGCGTCAATTGATGGCCATTTACAAAACGGGCGATCGTTCTGATGAGGTCAAAACAATTACTGCCAAAACATTAGTGATTCACGGTGAGGATGATGGCCTTGTTCTGCCATCACATGGCGAGCATACCGCCCAACTTATAAAAAACTCAGAGATAGTTATTTTTCCAGGTATGGGCCATAACGTACCTGAAGATATACTTCCTGACATGCTAGAACGGATGGTTAGTCACTTAAGGGCTGCTGATCATGTGGCAGACAATCCTAAAAGCCTACATTAGAGTAATAGACTGAGGACGATTATGTATTACGGAGAACGACTTAATAGCATTAGTCATCTAATTGGAGCGGCCTTAGCTTTAGTAGGCTTGGGCTCGCTTTTAACAGTTAGTCTGCAGACGGCAGATCCTTGGATTATTTCTAGCTTTACTATTTTTGGACTGTCACTGGTCTTGCTATATACAATGTCTACCCTGTACCACAGTTTTCGACCTACTGGGTTAAAGCGTCTATTTCAGCTGTTTGACCACATCGCTATCTACTTATTGATAGCAGGCACCTACACACCATTTATGCTTGTCAGCATGCGGGATGGGAGTGGATGGTGGATCATGATTGTGATTTGGACGCTCGCGCTGATTGGTATTTTGAGTGAGATATTTTTGTCGGGTCGTCGGGTCAAAGTTGCCCAATTAGTCATCTACTTAGCCATGGGTTGGGCATGCGCACTGGACTTTTCTGGATTAAAGGAAGCCATGAATGTGGTTGGTTTTAATTGGTTAGTGGCCGGAGGCGTTGCCTACACTGCGGGCGTTATATTTTATGTGGTTGATAAAACCTCGCAGTTAAAACATGCGCACGGTATTTGGCACTTTGCTGTATTGGCCGGTTCAACCGCCCACTTTATTGCCATTATTGGATATGTTCGCTAAATATCTTAGGTCGCGGCAGGTATCTCCTCTTCTGCGTGCAAAATAGTACCAACAGGCGCTGCTGCTGCCTGCAGCGTACTCTGTACCTTGTATTCAGCAGGTAGAGCCGGAATAGTCAGAACACGCCAAATACTCATTACTCCCATACCCAGCAAACTCGCCGCGATCAGTATAAAAAAGCTTTTTAATCCAAAAATTTGTAACCAAAATACCGCAGTGATAGGACCAGTGATAGATGTCAGGCCACTGATCAGAATAATAGTACCACTGGCAGGGACGATCTCTGCCGGACGCAAGTGGTCATTAGTGAATGCCACCACAATCGAATATAGCGAAAGAGAGCAGCCGCCAAATAAGAATACAAGCCCATAGAGCCATGGGGATGCACTATCCATAAAACTAAGAATAACGGCAAGAAAAACAGCAGCTAAGCTCGAAAAGCCGATTACCCAGCGCCGATCAATGCTATCTGATAGCTTCCCTAGTGGCCATTGCAGGATCATTCCGCCGGCCATCATGGCACCCATAAAATTAGCGACTTGGTAAACACTGAATCCCAGCTTTGTTGCATACACTGCGCCCATACTAAACAGAATGCTTGATACCCATTGCGACATTACGATGGCAATCACACCAACCCTTGTGCGGTACCACAGGTGACTAATGGTCACTCGCTCTGTTTCTTCGATTGGCGGTGTTTGTACGATTGACAACAAAATCGGTACCGCAGCAACACTGACCATCACAGAGATTAAAATAAACAGGGTAAATTCAGTGGGGTCTGCGACATTAAGCATGAATTGACCGGCACAAATTCCAGCGAGCAAAATAGTTGTATACACGGATAAAATTTGGCCACGATTAGCGTTATTGGATGACTGATTGAGCCAGCTTTCTGAGACCACATAGATGGTTGAAAATGCAAAGCCGGTTAGTAATCTCATCAGTGCCCAAGCCCAAGGATTAACAAATAGCGCGTGTACCAAAATAGTGACCGATGCCACTGCAGACAGTGCGGCAAAAATACGTATATGACCGACGCGTTGAATCATCTTTGGGGTAAGCAGTGATCCCGCCAAAAATCCGGCAAAGTAGCATGACATTAAGAGTCCAATCAGTAGGTCGTCAAAACCCTCTAAAGCTGCGCGCACGCCTAACAAACTACCTTGTACGCCAACGGCAAGACCAATAAGAGAGAGGCCAGCAAAGAGAGGCCAAATGGCGACAACGGTACGAACAGGCATGACAAAAGCACTCAGTTAATTTTGGCGCCAATGTACTCTTAAAGTGGGTTATTTCAAAGCACTATTTTCTCTTGATAGAGCGAAATAACGCGACTATTTTAGAGCCTGTTTTAACCCAGTTGTAGGGCTTAAATATCTATGTGGTTAGCGGTCGATAGTAGACGCGGTTTTGCTGACTATTGGGATAACTTTTCATTGCCCAAAAGCCTATTCACAAGCATGTCAGCATGGGTTTCGATGACATCTTCATGGCGAGGATTGAATCTAAATAGACGGTGCTTGGAAGGTTATCATGAGTATTTCAAAAGGACCTTTTGAGTTGTTGCAAGAGCAGGATGTCTTTTTACAATAGTGAGACACTAATCTATAAGAAGGCTGGTTTAGCAATGAGTTAGCCCTACCAATTAAAGCCTATTTAACGAGGAACGCTCCCTGATTAGGGAAAACCCCCTACCTTACTTCTCAGTCATTCCTTGTTCCGGTTCATGGTAATGGGTATCCTGCGCCTATTATTATCCAACTTGGATTTACTATGGCCGCGGTGGTTGTGTCCTTAATAGAACAGCAGGTTCGAGCTTGGCTCGAACACTTTGTTGTGGGCCTCAACTTATGCCCGTTTGCGGCACCCGTCGTATCGTCGGATGGGCTAAGAATAAAAATATGCGAGTCAACTGAGTTAGAGCAGATCATGCAAACCTTTCTGAGTGAGTTAGACCTTATTCAGAGTACCTCTGAGCTGGATATTGCGACTACTTTGTTGGTCATTCCCAATGGCTTGGGTAACTTTGAAGATTATCTTGATGTTGTTGATCTTGCTGAAGCACTTTTAAGCGATGCGGGTTTAGAGGGTATTATTCAGTTAGCCAGTTTTCATCCTCACTACCAATTTGCTGAAGAGCCAGCCGAGTCGGCAAGCCATTTCAGTAATCGCTCGCCCTATCCGCTGATCCATTTCTTACGCGAAGACATGATGGCATCAGCTCTACAAAACTTTACTAACCCCGAGCAAATCCCTGGCCGCAACATTAAGACTCTTCAAGCGATTGGTCGGACTACTATTGAGCAGCGTTGGCAGCAGCTGTTAGGTGATACAGCACTATGAAGACCTATGATGTTATTGTGATTGGCGGTGGCGCTGCGGGCTTGTTCTGCGCCCTTACTGCGGGACAGCGAGGCCGTTCGGTATTAGTGCTAGATAGCAGCAATAAAGTGGGGAAGAAGATCCTCATGTCAGGCGGGGGTGGCTGCAATTTCACTAATTTGGACATAATGCCTGAAAATTATCTCTCCCAAAATCCGCATTTTTGTATCTCTGCGCTGAATCGCTACAACCAATGGCAATTTATTGATCTCGTTGAACGTCATAACATTCCTTATCATGAGAAAAGCCATGGTGAGCTATTTTGTGACAACTCCTCCAAAGATATTTTAAAAATGTTGCTTGATGAGTGTGCAGCAGCGAATGTAGTCATTCGAACTAAGTCGATTATCAGTCAAATTGAATCTGTTGAAGAGGGCGGTTTTAATCTCTCTGTGGCAGAACAAAAAATTCATTGTCAGTCATTGGTCGTTGCCTCTGGTGGCCTGTCGATACCAACATTAGGTGCCTCCGGCTTTGGTTATGATATTGCCGAGCAGTTCGGGCTTAATTTGCTACCACGCACTGCGGGACTTGTTCCGTTTACATTTAGTGACTGGGTCAAAGACATTAGCGAGACTAATTCTGGTTTGTCTGTCGATGTAGAAATGTCTGTTAATGGCATTAGCTTTCGTGAGAATTTATTATTTACCCATCGCGGTATCAGCGGTCCAGCGGCTCTGCAACTCTCTAGTTATTGGCAACCGGGGCAATTTATTAGTGTTAACCTTCTGCCCGGCCAAGATGCACTAGAACTCTTGCTGGGTTACAAGCAGTCTAACCCTAAAAGTTTATTACGAAATTTGATTTCGCCGCTACTATCCAAGGGTTTGACGCAGTCGTTGCAGTCACGTTATTGGCCACAATACGCTGAAACCCCGATTGCAGAAATTGCCAATGCAACATTGGAGAGCTTGGCAAGCCATCTATCTAATTGGCAATTGAAACCTTCAGGTACTGAGGGTTATCGAACCGCTGAGGTGACTCTGTGCGGCGTGAATACTGATCATATTTCCTCAAAGACTATGGAGTGTAAAACCCAACCAGATCTTTATTTCGTTGGCGAAGTTCTCGATGTTACCGGTCACTTGGGAGGCTACAACTTCCAGTGGGCCTGGGCGTCTGGTTATGCGGCAGGATCTTACGTCTAGTCTTATTTACGGTTTGACTTGGCTTTTCTACGCCGCGCAGCGGCATTTTCTAATCGCGCTTTTTCACGCTCGGCTTTCTCCGCCTTTAAAACCGCTACTTGTTGCATTTCTATCTCAATAATTTCAGGTGTTTCAAACCCTAAGGGGCCAAACAAACCGGCGCGTAACTCGTTGATAAATATGGTAGAGACGCGCTCTAAATCTACTTTACCACCCGCTCTGAGACAGCCACGTTGTGCGCCAATAATCTCTAGTAGCGCAATTTCTGTGCGCGGTAATTCCTCAACATTAAAGCGTTCTCGCAGTCGTTGTGGGTATGCCTCGAGCAAAAACTCTGCGGCAAAAAAGGCTAAATCTTCATAGCTTACCGCAGTATCTTTAATAGCCCCTGTCGTACCAAG
>CALDQM010000091.1:0-9743 GCA_937911225.1 uncultured Cellvibrionales bacterium | reverse complement strand
GGAGAACTAGGAGAACTAGGAGAACTAGGAGAACTAGGAGAACTAGGAGAACTAGGAGAACTAGATGACTGAGAGGGCGATGGCATTTGGCACCCACTGAGGACCAACACAAACGACATACTTATTAGCAGACCAAAAAGCCTTCTTGGTCTTTTAATGACTAGTTTTCTAACGACAGTATTTGATTGCAACGTTAGGCTCCTATGCTAGGTAAATCATAGCGCTTGTTGACGCGCATTATCTGTGTTTTACCGTTGGAGAAAAAAGGTCTAAAGCGCATCTTACGGAAGTATTTCTGTAATACTTTCATATCACTTTTGGTTAACGTCGTATTCTCATCGACAACTTTAAAGTCGGATGCAAAGCCGGATTGTGAAATTTCCATTGAGACGTCTATCGTACCGACTAGCTCTGCTGCAGGCGCTGTTTTCAGCATAAAGCGCTGATCTATCCCGTCGGAGAAATCTATTAGCTGTGCCGATTCAAACGTTTGAAGACGAAGCTCATCGGGACGCTCTGTTGTGGCCATCGTTTCCTCGGCTATTTTATAGGTTTTAGTTGCTGATGTAATTTGGCCAAAGATTAGATACCAGTCTCCTAAATTGGCAATGGCATCTGCTTGATCGTAAATGTTGAGAGGTTGCTGCTGCATTAACGAGGCTACCACTTTTTGCAGTGCGGCTCTCCCTCGTCTGAAGTGTTTGTATGATGTTCTAGGTTCGGTTCGAGTCGAAGAGGAGCTTTCGGTAGCCACAGAGAACTTCGTCGTTTGGAGCTCACCATAATGTTTAATATGGTTAGCGATCAAGAATTGGGCTTTGCCAATACGTTTATATCGTTCAGGAGTCGAAGAGTCCGCAAGGCTTTTGTTTTCCTCTAGAACATTAAACATTTCATTAGCTAGGCCCTCTAAAGAGATCAGCGTACTGAGGCCTTCCTTTGGTTTTCTAAGCGGGTAAAGCTCTTCATGCCAGTCCATTAGAGATTCTATGACTGGCAGCATTCTGGCATTAGACCGACCATAATTTTTAGCACTCAAACTATAAATTTGGTCGAGCGCTTTTTGCGCTTGGTCTAAATCGCCCAAATATTTTTCTGTTTCGGCTATCGATAGTAGGTAGGCTGTTTGAGAAAGGCTATTGAGACCAAAGTTGATTCGCTGGATTTGCATGCCACGCTGGAATACTAAATTAGCATCGTTGTATTCTTTTTTACTGACATAGGCATTTCCCAAGCCCATAAATAAATCGGAAAGTTCTGCAGAGTAGGCTCCTTGATCGGCTTCAAGAGCATCAATAGCAGTCAAATAGTCAGATATCGTCTGTTCAGTTTTGTCATCGGGTAACTGCGAATAGCTATTGGCCGAAAATATTACCAAGAAGCCCCATAAAACTTTCCTTAAGATGCGTTTATCGAGTCCTTTGATCCAGTCGCTACGGCCTAAACTTAAATGCATGGAATAGTCTCTTTTTGATTAACTCCAGATGATTCAAAAACCTTTGTTTCTCTTTATAAACATACTACGAAATGCTCACTAGTGGCTCACTTTTTATGGTATTAAAAAATGTGAGACAAAAAGTGGGAGATACCAATAGAGATTATTTTGATCATTAACACTCTAAAAAGCCTGCCATATGAGAGTAGCACAGCAGGCTATTTTCATGGCAGCTTTTAGCTTTGATCAGCGACCTCAGTAGCGGTATCAATTTTCTTTGCATCACCTGCTTTGATAATTGACATAGCATCTAGTGAAAGATGACGCTTAACCGCCGCATTCACGTCCTCTATTAATAGCCCCATCAAAGCGGCTTCATAGTTTTTATCCCACTGCATTGTGCGATCTAAATCAATATTGCCAGATAATGTGCTAACCAATCGTCCATCTTTAGCGCGGTCTATGCGACTGTTTTGCAAGACACCTACTCGAGCATCATCCAGTTCTTGTTGCGTAAATCCTTCATTAATGACTTTGGTTAGCTCTTCTTTAAAACCAATTTCCACCCGAGCTAAATTTTCAGGAGCACAAATGGCGTAGGCACCGAACGTCGCATTTTCATCATAGGAGCTAGCATTAAACCAAGACCCTGCGCCATAGCTCAAACCATCTTGTTGGCGTAATCTATTGGCCAGTCGACTACTGATAAAGCCACCACCAAACATTTGATTGGCCATCTCCAGTGCGGGATAATCAGGATGATCGTCGCGTAGTTTAAACTTAATCATTGCACCAAATGCGGCACCTGACTTGTCAGGCGTATCAATAAAACGATTAATGCTATCAACGTCTGCAACCTGAGACTTAATTCGTTGATAATTGGCTTCACTGCGCCAGTCGGTCATTATGGTATTTAATTGAGCATTAATCTCTTCAATATCAAAATCTCCCACTACCGAGGCTTCGGCATCCTGTCCGCCAATAAAGCGAGTATGAAATACCTGTAAATCTTCAGAGGTTATAGATCTTATCTGCGCGATTTCATCATCGATACTAATTTGATAAAAAGGATGTCCGGGACTATAGGGGTTTAGATGATTTCCCAATTCGCGGAATACTCGAGAAGTAGGTTGTTGCTTCTCTTGCTCAAGCCCCACGATCATTTGTTCTTTTAACACTTCGAGTTCTTCACTATCAAAAATCGGCCGCTTGAAGATTTCTTCAGTTAACTCTAAAACCGCAACAAGGTTTTCTCTGGTGGTGAGTATGCCGGCCCCCGCGCCGGTGGCTCCACCGCTAATAGAAACACTGGCTTTTAATTGATCAAAGGCCGCCTGTAATTCCTCACGCGAGTAGTTCTGTGTACCGCGATCGAGCATGCTTACGGTCATGTTTCCAATAACCGATTGCCCAAAAAGATCAGCCTCATTGCCAAAGTCTAAATTGATGCTTGCGACCACAGACTCACCACGAGTTTTCTTAGGTAAATACACCACTGTAGAGCCATTATCAAGTTGCTTGGTAGTCGTGCGCTGATCAATGTTGTCATGGGACGGATCAAAATCTTCACCTTGAGAAATAGGTTTTCGACCTTGATAGCCGGCCACCAGTTTTTCCACATCAGATTGCTGAAGACGAACGATACTATCAGCCCGGTCAGGGTTCTGTTCGGGCAGAAACAGCCCCAATGTCCTATTGTCGTTAACCAGATATTCCGCAGCAGCAACACGAACCTTATCGGCCGTGACCTGCTCCATACGATCACGATCTAAAAACATCAATCGCCAATCACCCATGCCGATCCATTCAGAGAGTTCCAGTGCGATGCTTTGTGATGAGTTAAAGCGTAATTCAAATTGTTTGATTAGTTTGGCTTTAGCGCGAGCGACTTCTTCATCAGTGATGGGCTCATCCGTCAAATTCTCTAGAGTCTCCAGCATTGCAGTTTTAGCCGGCTCTATATCTTTGTCCACGCCTAATTGCGCCATAAAAATGGCTACGCCGGGTTCACCCCATTGAAAGCTAAATCCGTAGGAGTTTGCCGCAAGATTATTTTTTACCAACGTTTTATGCAATCGTCCTGATGTAGGGTCAGCCAGAATATTGGTCAACACCGCTACCGCAGGATACATTTCATCGAATCCTGCGGGAATGTGATACATGCTAGCAACAACTTTTACATCGCCTGAACGTCGGATGGTGACCTGCCGCTCACCGTCCTGAATGGGCTCTTCGGTATAGAGTTCTTGAAGCTGACGCTTGGGACGTTTGATTTTTGAAAAATATTTATTTACCAATTTAATGGTTTTCTCTAAATCGATTTTGCCAGACACAATTAACGAGGCATTATCAGGTTGGTAGTACTTTTTATAAAACGCCTTTAGGTTTTCAATTTTGACATTTTCTAAATCAGTGCGTGCTCCAATAGTGCTTTTACCATAGTTGTGCCAGTCAAAGCTCGTCGCTAGCATGCGATCAATCAAAACGCCGACAGGTCTATTTTCACCGTTTTCAAGCTCGTTTCTAACCACTGTCATTTCGCTATCAAGGTCTTTTTTGGCGATAAATGAGTTGACCATTCGATCAGATTCTAAATCTAGCGCCCATTTAAGATTTTCGTCAGTGGCTGAAAACGTCTCAAAATAATTAGTTCGATCAGTCCAAGTTGTACCATTGGGTTCGGCACCATGGTCAGTAAGTTCTTTAGGAATATTCTTGTGTCTTGGGGTGCCCTTAAAAACAAGATGCTCGAGCAGATGCGCCATACCCGTTTCACCATAATTTTCATGCTTTGATCCCACGCGATAGGTCATATTGACGGTAATGGTCTCCTGACTTGGATCTGGGAAAAGTAATACTTGAAGTCCATTTTTAAGGCGGTATTCGGTAATGCCTTCAATGCTATTAAGTTCTTCGACGCCTCTGGGTAGTTTAGCCACTGCGGTCGCAGACGAAGTGACAAATACCGCCAAGATGAATACTGAGAGTAACTGTTTAAACATTCCTTAATTCCTTTTAGTTTGGCTTAAATTATTATGACAAGAGTACTAAGTATAAATTCAATGTGGTTTTTTAGATTTTCTCAATCTGCGTAGTAATGACGATAGTCAACACCACTAACGATGTCGAGAATATCTTGGTCTAAAGAGTGTCTGGCCTGTTCAACATAGCGGCCAATTTCACGACCATCACGATAAAATATAAAAGTAGGTGTGCGGCTAATGTTTGACAGGCCCTCTATTTTTGAAGGTGTATCTTTATCAAGCGATAGCGCAATAATACGTATATTCTCTGAGTTAAAAGCAGCGGCATCAAGAATTTTCAATAATGCAGGAACTTCGCGTCGACTGTCATGGCACCAGGTACCTAAGAACACAGTAATCGATACGTCTGATAGAAAGGACTGGCTTTGTTTCACTAAGCCCATGTTGGGCGAATAGTTTAGATAGTTTTCACTCATCCACGTTTTAGTATTACCATTTTGCTGGAGATTAGCTCTGGTAATTTCTCCTACCATGGGGGCATCGGCTTGCACATAAGTCGGCCAGCTAACCGACGCTATTAGGCTAAATAAAAGTGGGGTAATTAGCCCGCGATAGAATATTTTGAACATAACTGACGCCGTGTTTTAAGAACTGCTTAGCATGATAGAATAAATGCGCATCAATACCACAATAACCAACATATTTATCAATAACACTATAAAGGCAAACTGTAAATGAGCAAGCCATTGCAAGGGTTGAGGGTAATAGAATTGGGGCAGCTACTAGCAGGTCCTTTTGCCGGATGCATGCTGGGCTACTTCGGTGCGGAGATCATAAAGATTGAACCGCCCGGCGGTGATCCTATTCGTAATTGGCGAGAGGTCAAAGATGGAACGTCCTTGTGGTGGCGGAGTCTAGGACGCAACAAAAAATGTATCTCACTAGATTTAAAGACCGCCCAGGGCAGAGACATTGTTAGGCAGTTGATGAAAACCGCCGATATTGTTGTTGAAAACTTTCGCCCTGGGGTTCTGGAGGCTTGGAATTTAGATCCGGTCAGCCTTCAGAAGGATAATCCTAATCTTATTTATGCTCGTATCTCCGGTTACGGTCAGACGGGCCCCTATTCTGAAAAACCTGGTTTTGCCTCTGCCTGTGAGGCAATAAGCGGCTTTCGATTTGTGAATGGTTATCCAGGTGAAGCCCCCGTGCGACCTAATTTAAGCATTGGCGACACGGTTTCAGGTTTGCATGCAGTGATCGGCATACTGATGGCATTACGCGCTAAAGACCAGGCAGTAGAGCAGGGCGTTAGTGGTGGTCAGGTGGTGGATGTTGCGCTCTATGAATCAATGTTTAACCTCCTTGAGGCGGTTATCCCTGAGTATGACGGTGCTGGAGTTGTCCGCCAACCGTCAGGGACTACGGTGACCGGAATAGTACCCACCAATACTTACAAATGTGCAGATGGCAAGTTCTTGGTAATCGGTGGCAATGGTGATTCTATCTTTGTCCGGTTAATGCAGGCCGTGGGCAGAGCTGATATGGCCGGAGATGAAAAATACAGTACTAACGCCAATAGGGTGACCCATGAGCAAGAGATAGACAAAGTACTTGCTAGTTGGTGTTCGAACCTCCCTCTAGCCGAAGCGATGAGTATTTTGGAGGCCTCTCGTGTTCCTTGTGGCCCTGTTTATAGCGCTGTAGAAATGATGGCTGATGAGCATTTTAATTATCGTGGATTGTTCGAGCAGGTAGAGATTAATGGGGAGCCACTAAAGCTTCCTGCTATGATGCCAAAGCTGGCTGGTACTCCAGGCGGTACCGAGTGGCCCGGCCCTGAAATAGCCTCACATACTGATGAAATTCTTGAAGGATTAGGGATGGACAGTGCGACGATTACTCATTTAAAATCTCTCGGCGTAGTGGCCGATTCAGTTTAAAATCCACCATAAACCGACGATTAAATTTTACTTAAGCTTGGGAAATAATATGACTATATGCTCTTTTCAGCCGCCTCTTCGTACCCTAATGGGCCCTGGACCATCCGATGTCAGTGAGCGTGTTCTTCAAGCTATGGCACGGCCCACGGTAGGCCATTTAGATCCAAGTTTTATTGGCATGATGGACGAGACGAAGCAGTTGTTACAGTATGTTTTTCAAACCAAAAATGAGCTGACCTTTGCTGTGTCAGCACCTGGCTCTGCCGGAATGGAGTGCTGCTTTGCAAATTTGGTAGAGCCTGGTGATAAAGTTATTGTTTGTCAAAATGGTGTATTTGGCGGGCGCATGAAAGAAAATGTAGAACGCTGTGGTGGCATTGCAGTGATGGTTCAAGATGATTGGGGTCACGCGGTAGATCCCAGTAAAGTTGAAGATGCACTAAAATCTAATCCAGATGCCTGTTTAGTGGCCTTTGTTCATGCAGAAACATCTACTGGTGCTCAGTCAGATGCCAAGACACTGGTGGAGCTAGCTCATAACCATGGTTGCCTCACTATCGTAGATTCAGTGACTAGCTTGGCTGGAACGCCCCTTAAAGTTGATGAGTGGGGAATTGATGCAATTTACTCCGGATCGCAAAAGTGTCTTTCGGCATCTCCGGGTTTGTCGCCAGTGAGTTTTAATCAGCAGGCTGCGGATAAAATTAAACGTCGTACCACTAAAGTACAGAGCTGGTTTCTTGATCTGAATTTGGTGATGGGATACTGGGGGGGTGAGGGCAAGCGAGCCTATCACCATACAGCACCGGTCAATTGTCTTTACGGTCTTCACGAGTCGTTGGTTATTGTTCAGGAAGAGGGTTTAGAAAATTCTTGGGACAGACACCAGCGTAATCATATTGCACTGCGTGATGGATTGGAGCAGATGGGTATTAACTTCATCGTTGCAAAACAGGATCGTCTGCCGCAGTTAAATGCAGTGACCATTCCGGAGGGTGTTGATGATGCGGCGGTGCGCAGTCGACTGTTAAATGACTTCGACTTGGAAATTGGCGCAGGTCTGGGCTCTCTGGCTGGCAAGGTTTGGCGTATTGGTTTAATGGGCCATGCCAGCTCGCAGAAAAATGTAGATTTCTGTTTAAATTCTCTGCGAGCTGTATTGTAAATCTTACTCAGACGGCATCAGTTCTAGAAGTGCCAAAACGGTAGCTTCTATCCCTGCAGTAACCGCTGGCTGGGGTTCAATTTTAAATATTGGGCTGTGGTGCGAAGGTACTGCGGGACCAGTGCCATTTCTGGCTGCGGTAATATAATCCGCATCTGTCCCGCCCACTGAAAAGTAGACGCTGGTAATTTCAGGGTCAGTGGTAAAAAACGGAAAGTCTTCTGCACCCATACCTTCGGCTTCGAAAGCGGAGACTCTGTGCTCACCCATGCCACTTTGCCATACCTGTTTTAAGCGTCGAACCATTGCGGCATTGTTAACTGTTGGTGGGGTGGACTCCTCGGAGTATACGACCTGAGGAAGCTTATCCTCGGGTAAGCCAGCGGCACGCCCTAAATTTTCAGCGATGCGTTTTATCCCTGTTAAAAGTAACTCTCTTGTTTTCTGATTGGTGTTTCGAACGGTTAGTTGTAAATGGGCAAGTTCAGAAATAATATTATGTTTAGTCCCACTGTGGAAAGCACCGACAGTGACAACGCCAGGTTGTCGTGGAGATAGCTCACGAGACACCAGAGTTTGTAGGGCCATGACAATTTGGCTACCCAAAACAATAGGATCTTTACCCGCATGTGGGGAAGCACCATGTGCCCCTATACCGCGAACATAGATATCCACGGTGTCCGCCCCAGCAAAAGGGGCGCCCTCAACAACGTTAATCATACCGGACGGTAGAGTAGAGGCCACATGGAATGCCAAAGCATAGTCCGGTTTTCCAAAGCGTTGCCAGAGATTATCTTCCATCATGGCTCTAGCCCCAATTACGCGTTCCTCAGCCGGCTGACCGATGAGCATTAATGTACCGGACCATTGATCTTTTCGATCCACCATTTGTTTGGCGGTGCCAATTAGACTGGTGATGTGCACGTCATGACCACAGGCATGCATCACCGGAAACGTTTTTTGAGTCACCGGGTCAAGCTGAGTTGCGATTGATGCATAAGGTAGTCCTGTTTTCTCTTTAACAGGAAGCCCGTCCATGTCAGCGCGCATCATTACCAAGGGTCCTGCACCGTTTTTCAAGAGGGCAACCAGACCAGTACCGCCAATATTCTCAGTGACATTAAAGCCGTGGGCTCGTAATTCCTGAGCGATCTTTTTAGCCGTTTTGAATTCGCCAGTGCTGAGCTCTGGGTTGGCATGAAAATGCTTAAACATATCTCCCAGACGATTCTTATAGTCTGCGTCAATAGACGCCGATAAGTCATTATTTGAGTGGGCTATGCTGGTCATTACAAGACCTGCAATAGTCATTAGTATCAGGGGTATTCGGCAGATAGTTTTCCTATACATAGTTTTAAAGCTCCATTTATTAACGATTTATTATCTGTGTGTTTATTTTAGCCCGCATCGTAAACCAGAGACAAGATTACATTGCCAACTTGCTCTAGGCTGTTACTACTACATTTATCGACCGTATCTTCTGACGTATGCCAATAGTCTGGAAAGGGGTAATGTATAAGATCTATCACGGGTATATTTGCTTCAAGAAACGGTAAATGATCATCTTGGATATAAGCACCCTGATCCTTAGAAAATACTGTTGCATTTTGGCGAGCAGCGATTTTCCAAATTTGATCAATGAGTGCGCTTGCTTTGGTCTTTGAGTAACGTTCTTGAGGAATAGTTAGATTTTTGTCACATACCATATCGACAATGATACCCGCGCTGGGTCGATAAAAACGATTGCGCTCAACAAAGGCGCGGGCGCCCATAGAAAAGGGCAGATTTCCGATATTACCCATATCTTCGAGATCAAAAAATACTAAATCTACACTAACGGGAGGCGGGTTAGCTGCAAAAATCCGGGCTAACTCAAGTAGTACTGCAACACCCGAGCCGCCATCATTTGCACCGGGTGTCGGTAGGTATTGTTTGCTTGAATCTGATTCTTGGTCAGATATTGGCCGAGTATCCCAGTGAGCACCGAGCATAATGCGCTGATTAGCATGGGGTTTGGGATTAATGAAGCTAGCCCATAAATTGTTACCGGACATGCCATTGTTTGAGAATTTTTGGATGGTCAGTTTTGTAGCTAGAGGCTTTAAATAGCTAGCAATAAAGCCCAGTGTTTCCGCCTTAGCACTTGGGTTATCAAGTGTTCTTGGTCCAAACGAAACTTGTTGGTAAATATGGGCAAGCGCTCTGTCCCCGTCAAA
>CALDQM010000090.1:0-2625 GCA_937911225.1 uncultured Cellvibrionales bacterium | reverse complement strand
GCCCGCAGAAAGAAGACGAGCAAGTGCTCGGGCTCTCCTACGATGACATTGATGATTTTCTTGAGGGTAAAGTCGTCAGTGCTGAAGCAGAACAGCGGTTAACGACAATCTACACAAAAACCCAGCATAAGCGTTTGCCTATTGCCACGGTTTACGACTAAAGAATCACTAATCTATTAACAAATAAGAATACAGCGGTCGTACTTGGCCAACTTGCGGTAATAATGGGTCAGAGGCAACATTTTTAGGATCTGCGTCTACCCCAATTCCACATTTGGTCTTTTCTGGTGAAGAAGAAGCCGTGCCTCGAAACTTAAATCCTCTAACTACTGTTGCTTTGGCTCCAGACGCTTCATGGGTTGATGTAACTGTCAATTCCACGTGGGAATAATACTCTTTTTCTGTCGCGGGAGTTCCTCCTGCCGCCAAGTTAAACTGAGCGACGGAGACCTTATTTTTTTTAACAACCGAAGGCCAACTATAACCGCCCTTTGTACACGAGTTTACAATGCTTCCGGTGTAGTTGATCTCGCTAGTAGCATCCTTAAAACAACCACCACAATGTTCGATGGTAACGTCCCCATTTATCCATAACTCTCTGTTGCCCGACATCTTGTGTAAATGCGGATGCTTTGTGGACGTATAACTACTATTCTGACAGTTTTTACTGCCACTGAACGAGTGGTGACCATGCTTGTCTCTTTTCTCAGTCCAATCACAATCCAAGTCATTACCAGCGTCAGAGCCCGTTCCAACTATATAGCCTTGGGCGACGCATTGGTCATCTTCGGAAGATAGATCTATATCAGTGGTTTCTGCAACCATTCCACCACATAGCGCAACAACGGCTGCATTGGCATTAGGATAATTTGCGACCCGGCAGGTGGCAATGTTCTCAGCGTCCAACTGAACGTCGAATTGTCGCTGCTGATTTTCTGCAATTTTTAAATGGGCGTTTGTTGAGGATACTGCGCTAACCCCAACTAGCGACAATACCAAAATCATTACCAGCGCCAACAGCAGAATACTCCCTCGCTGATAAGGGACAAAGCTGCTCTTCCTAAGGTTTAAATTGATCATGATTCACTCCTGCTTCCCTGTAATTCACTTATCTCTGTTGAGAAAAATTTTAGTGATCTGTTACTCATTACCCCAACTACTAAAACTGATTAATGGTAGTGGTGGTCTTAGTGCCCGTTACATTGTCAGCCAAAATTTCTATGTTGCCTGTATTTTCAATAGCCAATTTAATGTTTCCATCCCAATAGGGCTTGGGAGCGAAATTTTCAGAGGATATTGTGACTGTTGTTAATGCGTTGTCGTCCGGTATAGCGCCCGAAACACTCCCTAGTACTCGCGTACCTACTTTTATTTGTAATTTATATGCTCCTGCACCTCCGTAATTGTAACCATCCCCCGGATCTATCCAGCTTGTGTCCCCTAGATCCACAGTAAACTCATAAACAGAGGTTTCATTATCGATTACCTCATAATTTAAACCCGTATCCACTTCGACTCTGGTGTTTGAACCGTTGGATGGAAACCAAATCCAAACAGCGTAGTCCCCTGTGTAGTTCTCGACAGCTAATGTCGTGGATTTGTGACTTCCTCTTTTATACTCAGTATTTTTATGGATGACGCCGGAAACGTCATCGCTTGGATCGTTTTGACTCCCGCCTGTCCACGTTGTCCAGCCTTCTACTCTGTCAGTGTAATAATCTGTGACATTATCTTCAAAACTAAAATTAGCAATAAATGTTTCGGATACAGTAATGTTTGTCGGATCCCTTAAATCTAGTGCTGCAGCTGACGTAAATAGACGTCTTTTCCTTCTGTCAGCAAAAGAGATACCAGCTTTACCGCCATAGTTGTAGTTTTTCGCGTCTGTCTGATTACTGTTTGTCGTACTGCTTATTAGGAAAAAAGTAGACACTGACATGACATTTTTCCATTCATCATAACCGTCAGGTATCTCACGCACTATATCCGCAAAGTGTTCATCATTTGTGTCAATGTGATATTGGACTTGAAAGTCGTCAACACCCGCTGCCAAGGGCTCTGTCACGTAACTACCGCCCACCAGACGATGTCGATTGAAGTTACCGCTAGTATCCACGTAGTAGATATCTTCATAAAACTCTCGGATTGGTGCAGCAGATTGGTTCATGTTTTCTAACGTAAAAACCGTATCTTGAGAAGCGCCTGTGCCAAGAACAACTTGATCCATGTTGCTTTGAACATAGTGTTGGTCATCTTCAAGATTCTGATTTTGAATCGCTGTACTGGCTCTGCGGATTATTAGTACATCAGAATCTGGCAAAATATTTTCAATCCCACAAAACGGTGAGCCATCGACATTATTTTCCCCATCTATGGGATGCAATAAATCATTGGTACTTAGCGATGTAGTACACCTATTTCTGGTTGGAATACCAGTGCCAGTTGGAATAATAATCTGCGACTGGCCGTAAAATCCCGCATGGTTCAATTCATTCTCGAGGAAGTTAGATAAATAACGGCCGTTTTCGGTCACTTCGCCTGAAGTGATCACATCCTGATGATTTCGTACGCCCGTTAATGCAATATCTAAGACCACCCATGAAATGGCAATTCCCAACGCCAGAG
>CALDQM010000089.1:0-4364 GCA_937911225.1 uncultured Cellvibrionales bacterium | reverse complement strand
TAGTCAGATCATCGCGCAAGCCGGTACTGCCATGTTGGCCCAGGCTAACCAGAAGGCGCAGTCTGTTCTGGCACTATTACAATAAAAAGCTAGTCTTCACGCGTTGCTGCAACAAAACTAGTCTTTTAGTGGGCCGAGAAACCCGGTACGAAAGTGCCGGGGATTCTTTAAAAGCAACCTGCTAACGATGCGTGAAGGGGCCAAATATTGTAACTGTAGTAAGATAAGATATAGTCAAGAAATGGAGATTGAGATGGGGAACGAGAGCAGCTATTACTTATAACAAAGCCGCTTTACTGACCCCAATCAATCACACTCTAAAAATGATATAGCAAGCGTAGTAAACCAGTAATAATTTTTTGAAAATTCTTTTTACTCTTGCTAAAACTGTTACTCGCCTTACCCGCTGATATTTAATACCTAAAAAATACACCTCTGTTTAGTCCTTAATCGTCATATTAAATCTGGTTTAAACAATAACCATAGTCTTTCCGTTTAATGCTTAACTGCATGATCCAGTCTCCAACACTCACTGGAAATTCTACTTATCTCAAAAAATCTAGCGTGTCGTACTAACATTTTGACCGTAATCAAATCATAGATATTTTTTTCTGCGATACGCCTGCATTATTGCTAACCAAGCACCTACTAATAAACTATTTGTTATTAAATACGCTACTAAAGCGCCTCCATACATACGTTTTTGTTGTTTAAAACATCCTATCTATGCTAAATTCCATAAAAATGGCATGATTTTGCCGCTTTTATTCGTCAAAATGTACATAAAACAATAGTAAGCGGATTGTAGGACACCTTTTTTGCTTGTTAGTGGTTACCACTAACAAGCAAAATATTTACCCCTCATAGGCGTGGAGGCATAACCCATGGTTGCAATTAACTCTAACCCAGCAGCGGCGCAAACAGCGAGCGCTCTTTACCGTAATGACCGTATTATAGATGGGATTATTGAACGGCTATCTACCGGTAAACGTATTAACTCTGCAGCAGATGATCCCGCTGGGCTGGCCATTTCTACGCGGCTAACCTCGCAAGTTAATGGCCTTAATCAGGCGGCTAGAAACGCTAATAATGCCATTTCTATGGTGCAGATTGCAGATAATTCTGCTGATACCATAACCAATATTTTTCAGCGCATGCGCGAAATTGTGGTTCAAGCTGCAGACGGCTCAAACAGCGCTAGCGATGTTGCTCTCCTCAACACGGAATTTACCACCCTGGCTCAAGAGACTGATCGCCTGGTGGACACCACTAGTTACAATGGTAGAAATATTATTGATGGCAATGCTGATGAGAGCGGTGGCAGCTCTGTAACGTACCAGGTGGGAAGTAACGCGGGGGTAGAACAGACGCTGACGATCGATTTTGGCGATCTTAACCTCACAGATGCTGGTTTAGGGGGTAATTTTTCCTCATGGAAAACAGCCGGTCTAGGCAATAATCTCAATACCACATTGACCGATATTGACACCGCTATTAGTGCGGTTGCCACTCAGCGCGCAACCTATGGCGCTTCGCTAAACCGATTGGAGTATGCAGTTGACAATTTGCACTCCTCGTCTTTAGTAACATCGGTCGCCAGAGGCCGCATTGAAGACACTAACTATGCTACTGAAACCGCACGACTGGCAAAACAACAGATACTTGAGCAGGTAGGCACTGCGCTGTTAGCCCAAGCTAATATGGATGCTAAGTCGGTATTAAAACTACTGAGTGCAAACTAGTAAGTGTATGTCGGTAGTGACCGGCGCAAAACTAGAGCTCTCTCATTCACCGCTCATTTAGTTCTTATCATAGGCACTGGTAATAACATCTATCTGACTTTTCATATAGTCTCGGGTGTTATTTAGGCTATTCATGAGTGTTTCCATGGCCGTAAACTGAGTCAAGTAACGCTGATATAACACAGCCATGCGCGCTTCCAGCTTAGTCAGCTCAGCCTGATAACTCTCTTCATTTTTGGTCAAGGCTGCTGTTCGGTTGGCAATTAAACCATTTTGAACATCACCGTCCAGCGTAGAGGCAGACAAACCATTAATAATCGTAGCAACATCTTGTCCTAGACCTTTCGGAGCCAAGCCGAAAAGACTTTGATTAGTCGTATCTGCGGTTAACATGGTGACCACATCGTCCCAGTTTGTAGCGATCAGGGTGTCATATTTAGCTTCATTAAACTGCAATTTACCGTAGCGATCAACACTAATACCCAGATCACGTACCGCATCAACCGTTCCACTAGCCGTAGAGGAACTGGCCGTTAACGCGTTATAAATGCGGCTCTGAACGGAGCGAAGCAATGAGCCCTCACCCGCCAGAGACAGGCCTGCTTCGACAGCTTCATCAGTATTGAGCTCATCAATTAAAGATTCAAGGTCGTTATAGGAAGTAATAATGTCCTGCAAATTAGTTTTTAACTGGCTCTTGTCGCGAGTAATGGTCAAACGCGCAGAATCAAATACCGTCTCGGTTCTGTATTTGGTTAAATAGGTAGGTCCGCTGGGCGTACCTGGCGTGCCTGGCGTGCCTGGCGTGCCCGGAATCAGTCCACGGTCTTCAATAATGGTATGGCGTAGCGGCTGCTCGGTAGCATAGCTTGCTCCGTCATTGTTCGAACTCGTGTATTCTGAGTCATTGCGACTGCGTCGCATCTGCAAGGACAGGCTATCGCCTATGGCCGGTGAGGTTCTTGGTGTGAAAATAAGACCGCTTGAGTCCGACGAAATAGTGTAATCAAAGTCAGCATAGGCATGTCTTGCAAACAACCCATTACTGTTAGTGCCCGCAGTGGCTCCTTGCAGAGCAGTGACCAAGCCGGTAATGGTTTCAGAACCCGCGGGACCAATTAGCGTAGTAATTTGAGAGCGCTTAACCATTATGGTATCACCGTCGTTATCGGTAAAGCTGATGTAAGCTCGATCCTCAGCACCCGTATCATCATAATTTTCAATACGGCCCGACAAAAGATCCGCTTGCAATTGCGCATCACTCCAAGCAATTCGGAATTTACCGCCACCTGTCGTTCCAACCGTACTATTAATAGTGCCGGTGTTAGAGTAATTGCCTGATCCTGGCGTTGTTGGAGTTGACTGTAATGCAGTGTAACTACCCCCGGTGGCCCCGGTTAAATTACCTAAATTACTGAGATCGTAAAGGCTAGTGGAGGCGCTAGATGTGCGCTTTGCGCTAAACATGGCCATGCCAGAATCAGGGTTTCTTGGGGTGCCCTGCGGTGTAAACACGATTCCTTGGCCAGTACCAGAGAGCGCCACGGTAAAACGAAGATCATCTGCGGCTCCGTTATCGCCACCGACGCCATCATTGTTTGAACCCAAGTTAGCTGGGTAGTCTTGATCTGCCTGAATAGCGGCTATTAAACCCGCCAAGGTCTCTGTGCCTGGGGCTCCATTTTGGGTCTCAGCGAGTGAGCCCAAGGATGCGGAACCAGAGGTGGCCGTGCCTCCTAGTGTGCTACCATAGGGGTAGACATCACCTGGACCACCATGGGCACCTGAGGTCCCTGTGGTCTGCCACTCGTTGCCATCTTGATTACTTGAACTAGCGCCAGACCGGCGCGCTTCAAAAGTGCCGGACCCGAGTGAGCGGCCATCTTTCAGCGTGAAAATCAAGCCATTGCTATCATAACCGACGGTGTAGTCAAAACCCGAGTAGCTACTTGTTGCGGGATCACTGCTGCTCACCGCGGTGGCTACCTGAAGGGTTTCAGCCAAATTCTTGATGGTCTCGCTGCCATTACCGCCATAGTCACTTCGATCTTTAAGTTCAGCACCACTACTGTCATCACGCGATACCATAATGGTGTTGCCATTGGTGTCAGTAAAACTAATATAGGAATGCTTATCACTGGTATTGGGGTAGTTACCATGAATAGCGCCCCGCAGCATGTCTGTCTGAAGTTGTGCGTTAGTGTAGGCAAAATTCACTTTAGATTCGGTAGCGGTGCTCCAGGCTGGGCTTGTGGCAGAGCTCGTCAGAACGCTGGTAACCATTGGGTCAGTAACGCCGTGCTTAGGAGTAAATATCAGAGTGCCATCGGCTGATTGAGTAATGATAAAGTCAAAGTCATCGTAATCGCTCGTTGCCGGAGTACTTCCTACTTGAACAGTAGCGTTCTGCAAATCGGCTGTAAGAATATTTCGCCAATAGCCACTAAAGTTGCTACCCCCGTTATCATTCTGGTTGGCTTCAATCATTAGAGTATGGCCACTGCCATCTGTAATGCTTACATAGGTGTTACCAGACGTATTCTTATTAGTATTGAGCGCACTGGCAAGATCACTATTACTTAAACTTAAGGTGAAAGTACCTGTGCCGTTATCAACTTCAGT
>CALDQM010000088.1:0-5145 GCA_937911225.1 uncultured Cellvibrionales bacterium | reverse complement strand
AATCGCTAAAATCAAGGATAGCCCCAGAGCAAAGCCTGAAAAATATGCTGTCATGTGTAGAAAAAGCCTTAGAGAGCCAAAAGCTAAAAGTATACCTTACAAGCACCTACATAAAATAACAGTCTCGACTTAAGAATTGGTCGTGTGTTAAAGTGATACATGTCATTTGACATGCTTTATTTAGGAGCATTGCCTTGAGATCAAAAATTACACGTAGAGATTTTCTAAATGGTATCGCTATTGGCTCCGGTGCAAGCCTATTGATGCCTGGCCAAGTTATAGCGCAAGCATCTGGGTCGCTAGTCTCTACAAAATTATCTGGTAACTATTATCCACCTACGCTCACAGGCATGCGTGGCAGCCATAAAGGGTCTTATGAGGTTGCTCATGCGTTGGCTTGGAAGGGACAAAAACCAGCTTATTATGAAGAATTAGATGAGCACTATGACCTGGTAGTGGTAGGGGCCGGCCAGAGTGGCCTTGCGGCTGCCTGGTACTATCGAAAGAAAATGGGCCCTACTGCAAAAATACTAGTATTGGACAACCATGATGACTTTGGTGGGCATGCGAAACGCAATGAGTTTCACGAAAATGGAAAGATGATACTGAGTTTGGGTGGCGCACAAAACATGGAGCCCATGTCTGGTTACAGTGAAACAGCTGTTGGCTTGTTAGAGGATATTGGACTGGACCAGAAGGCACTAGATTCAATAGCAATCAATACGCCTGATAATTTCGCGCTTGGTGGGAAAATAAGTGCCAACAATGCCATGACGATTCCTTATGGTGACAGTCATAAAACGGTGAGTGGAAATTGGGTAGGGTATTTTCATGGCGGTGAAGGTTACAAGGAGGCCGTTAAAGAACTTCCTATTCCGGGAGAAGAGCAAAAAAAATTGATTACATTTTTTGGTGGCGAACGTGACTTCCTCGATGATTTGTCTCTCTTAGAACAATATCGATACGTTAAGTCAGTTAGTTACAACCAATTTTTGGTGGAGCGCGTCGGTTTAGCTGAAGAAACCTTACCCATACTCGGTTCGTTCATGAGTATTTTAAATGGCCCTGCTGGGTGGAATCATACGGTCTTAGAAGCTCTGGTTTCAGGTTGTCCAGGTCTTAAGGCTATGGGTTGGGTAACAAATCGGCTCAGCGATCTTGCTGGCGCTTTTGTTTTAGGAGATGCTCCAGTGGCCTACATGTTGCCTGATGGCAATGCCTCGGTTGCTCGGTTGTTGGTCCATAAGCTCATACCTAACGTGGCGCCGGCCATGAAAGGCCTTGAGGATGTTGCCGTCGCACAGTTTAACTATACAGCTCTGGACCTTGAAAAAAATACAACTCGACTAAGGCTCAACAGCACGGTGGTCGGCGTCAAAGAGATCACTTCAAAATATGTAAAGGTGGACTACGTTCAAAAAGGTAAGGCGCTAAGGGTAAGTGCCAAGCATTGTATTCTTGCATGTTACAACGGCCTGATTCCCCACCTTTGCCCCGAAATGAGCAAAGAGCAGAAAGACGGTTTGAGCTACGGTGTAAAGGTGCCTTTTGTCTATGCCAATGTACTACTTAAAAATGGTCGCGCCTTTGCCGGGCTTGGAGCTACCTTGACGCAGTGTCCCTATGATCCCTTTTCATGGGTTAGTGCCGCCCCCACCATGACAGTAGGGGGCTATCAGCCACCCCAGAATCTGGACGAGCCTATGGCAGTATTTATGATGGCCTCGCCGACGCCTGCGGATGTCAAAGACATGTCTGCACGCGATTTATTCAGAGTGGGTCGTCACAAGATTTATGCCACACCCTTTAAAGCCTATGAGCAAGAGATTCGTGCCCAATTGCAGTCAATGCTGGGCCAACATGGGTTTAATCATGAGACTGACATTGCCGCCATTACGGTCAATCGAATTCCTCACGGTTACGCTTATATGTACATGGGGTTGGATGATCCTGAGTGGGAAGAAGGGCAGGCACCCCATGAAATTGGGCGAGCACAATTTGGACGCATCTCTATTGCGAATT
Source organism: uncultured Cellvibrionales bacterium (assembly GCA_937911225.1). Classification (GTDB taxonomy): domain Bacteria; phylum Pseudomonadota; class Gammaproteobacteria; order Pseudomonadales; family Porticoccaceae; genus HTCC2207. Next base: position 3,123 of record CALDQM010000088.1, on the reverse strand, counting down.
CTGACTCAGAGGCTATGCCATTAATGCAGGCAGCTTTTGATGCAGCTTGGCGCGCTGTGGAAGAGCAGTTGGCTTAATGTGGCTTAACAAAATATTTACGCATTGATAAAGGAAAAAGTAATGAAAAAGTTATGTTTATTTGGAGTATTTTTTATGGCTACTTTGGGAATGCCCGCTCAATCTGAAACTGTTGTTTTATCTCTAAATAAAGAGATTATGAAAAGCGCTGAGCTTGAGTCTATTCCGCCGTGGCCAAAGGGTGTAGTGTTGTCAGGCGCCAATGAGCACTGGCAAAAAGTGGTTCATCAAGGTGATTTTGTGGTTGCGCTGTATGAATCCATGCCCGCGCTGATCGATGTTAGTGACCCTTTTCCTTATGATGAGTTTGTTACTGTTTTAGAGGGTGAGGTTATCCTTACATCGTTATCGGGCGAAAAACAGGCCTATGCTGTAGGTGACAGCTTTCTTGTACCAAAAGGTTGGCAGGGAACGTGGGATATGCCTGTTAAATTTCGTGAGATGATTGTCATTGAAACCAAGGCTTGGGTGTCGGATGAAGAATAATTATTTATGAAACATAAAATTACACGGCGAGATTTTTTAAATGGTGCCGCGCTATCAGTGGCGGCTACCGCGATTGCACCCTACAGTTCTTTTTCGATTGGCAATACGGTTAACGGTAAAGATTATTATCCACCGACACTGACGGGCATGCGAGGTAGTCATAAAGGATCCTTCGAAGCAGCTCACGCTTTAGTTATGGGAGGACAGCGCCCTAATGAGTATGAGCCAGTAGATAGTATTTATGATTTGGTCGTTGTGGGTGGTGGAATTAGCGGGCTGGCTGCAGCATATCTTTACAAAGAGCAGATGGGACCGGATGTAAAAATTCTAGTACTTGATAATCATGATGATTTTGGAGGTCATGCTAAACGAAATGAATTTGAGTCCTCTGGTAAAATGTTACTCGGTCCGGGTGGTAGTCTCAACCTAGAACAGTTCAATCTTAGCCCCGCTGCTGATCAACTGCTCAAAGACATCGGCATAGAGTTCAAAACGCTGCAAGATGCAGGCCCTGATGATTACGCTCTGACAAACCCAGAGGCCCCTTTTGGAATATATCTTAGTAAAGACCTGTACGGTAAAGATACTATTATATCGGGTGACTGGCAGTCTACTTGGTCGGGTGATGGCAGTTATGAGGCCATGATCAAATCATTGAGCTTGCCTGAGAGTGACACTAACAAGTTGATCACGCTTGTTAGTGGTGAGCAAGACTACCTATCGGATATTCCACTAGCGGATAAAGAAACTTATATGCGGCGCACTAGTTATGCCAACTTCCTGTATGAAAGGGTTGGTTTGACCAAAAAAGCGGCCAAGGTTACAGAGCCGTGGGTACGAGCCATATGGGGTGTGGGTATCAAGAGCGTTTCGATTATGGAAGCATTGGATTCTGGCGCACCGGGCCTTAATGCGATGGGTTTGCCAGACTCAGTGACACAGCCAGAGGCGCCAGAAAATCCGAATGCTTACCGTACGCCCATGTTCCCTGACGGTAATGCGTCGGTAGCAAGATTGCTTGTGCGTAAACTGATACCACAGGTGGCAAAAGGTAATTCAATGGAAGATTTGATTACTAGCCGCTTTAATTATTCCCAATTGGATTTAGATGACTCCCCTGTGCGCGTTCGTTTGAATAGCACAGCAGTTAATGTTGTAAATAGGGATAAAGAGCTGGTTGATATATCCTATGTGTCTGGTAGTCGTGCGTTTAAAGTGACAGGAAGAAATTGCATTCTTGCCGGATATAACGGAATGATCCCACACCTTTGCCCAGATATGCCCGAGGTGCAAAAACAAAATTTAGCCTACGGTTCCAAGGTTCCTTTTGTATCTGCCAATGTGTTGCTGAAAACCAGCGCAGCGATGCGGAAAAGTGGGACATCCTTGTATCAGTGCTGTAATGAATTTTTCGAATTGGTCACCGATGCCCCGCCTGTAGATTTAGGGGACTACAGTGTTTCAACGAATTCAGGTGACCCCATGGTAATGTATATGCTGCACATGCCTGCGCCTGAGGGTGATGACAATCAATCTGGCCGTGATTTGTGCCGCCTGGGAAGACATAAAATAATGGCCTCTACATTTGCTGACTATGAACGGGAAATTCGTCAGCAGCTCGCCGGCATGTTTGGTGCTGATGGGTTTGATGCTGATCGCGATATCGAGGCTATTACCATTAATCGATGGTCCCATGGCTATGCCTATGAATACATGGACCTTCATGACCCACGATGGGCGCCGGGACAAGCACCCCATGAGCTGGGACGGCAACCCTTCGGCCGCATTAGTATTGCTAATTCTGACTCCGAGGCCTATGCCTATGTTCAGGCGGCCATTGATGCAGCAGTTCGTGCTGTAGGGGAGAGAACAAAATAATATCAGCTATTATTGATGGCTAATAAGCTAAATATTTCTCTAAACCATAGGGGTAAATGTCATGTCTTTAGATACTAGCTGGTTAGTATTGCTACCGTCTGTGGTTACTGTAGTAACCGCTATGCTAAGCCGGCGGCCTATAGAATCGCTACTCGCCGGTGTATTGGTCGGGTTGATTATGCTTGAGCCAAGCACTGCACTGACAAATTTCTCCTCTATATTACTAGAGGTGATGATGAGTGAGACCATTGCCTGGGTGATCATCGTTTGTGGCCTCATGGGTAGCCTAATTATGCTCTTGATGAGGGCAGGTGCATCCGGTACTTTTGGTAGGTTGCTAGCGACTAAAGCCAAGGGGTCTGAGAGCGCTTTAGTCTATACATGGTTGTTAGGGCTGGTTATTTTCATTGACGACTATCTTAATGCACTTGCCGTCGGTTCTTCGATGCGCAAGGTGACTGATAAATTCAAGGTATCACGAGAAATGCTTGCCTACGTGGTTGACTCCACGGCAGCGCCTATTTGTGTGTTAGTGCCAGTGTCTACTTGGGCGGTATTTTATGCCGCATTGTTTATGGACTCAGGTTTTGCCGATAAGGGGCAGGGTATGGCGCTGTATATCAGTGCGATTCCCTACATGATTTATCCTATGGTGGCCGCAGCAATGGTGCCTCTTGTGGC
>CALDQM010000087.1:0-38948 GCA_937911225.1 uncultured Cellvibrionales bacterium | reverse complement strand
TCTTTAATATTAAGATTATTTGGCTTTCTGCCGATCTAGTTAATGTCTTAAACTATATTGGTGTTAACTATCATGAAAGCAAGATTTAACCGCGGGACTAACGCATACCGGAACGTGCAGACCACCGCCGCCGCTCCATACGCAGACAGCATACAACTCACTCAAATGCTTTTTGGCGCACTGTTAGAAAGTTTAGCGGAAGCCGAGGGGTACATCAGCCGCCAAGATTTTGAGAAGAAGGCTTATTCTCTAAGCCGAGCCAACAAGATCCTATTAGGCTTACAAGGTTCATTGGACTTCGATAAAGGTAAAGAGCTTGCGATTAACCTATCTGATATCTATGACTATTCAATGCGACGCTTGCTCCACGCAAGTATCAAGAACGATGTTACAATCGTTAAAGAGATCAGAGGTCTTATCTCCGAAATCGACAGCGCCTGGCAAGTCTTACCGAGCATTTTGGTCAACCAATCAATTCCTTTAGCATCCTAATACTTAGACATTTGTTTAGTGGGCCCGATGTTGTGTAAAAGCAGCTCAATCAGATATTGAGCTGTTTATGTGAATACATGCAGAAAGCAGGGCATTTCTAGCTAATTAAAAAAATCCATCGCAATTGACAAAGACATAGCGCCGCCGACTTCCAGCGCTATCCGTTATTTTAATTGGCCCTTACCATCCTCTACTCTTCACTATAACCATTATGAGGCATCGACTATGACCTCGATACGCCGATTACGAGACCTTCCTGCGGCCGTCTCGTTAGTCATGAGTGGTTTAATATCCGACATCCCGCTGGCCATAATTTTCCCTCGCACTTGAGGCGCCATACCAAGCAGATATTCAACGACGGCAGACGAACGTGCAGCAGAGAGGTCCCAATTATTTCGAAACTGCGTGTTATAAGCCATAGGGATATTGTCAGTATGGCCTTCAACTGTAATCTCTCCAGTCACGTCTCGCAGTGATACTCCAAGTTTGCTTAACACCCTCCTAAAACTAGGCTTTATTTCTGCACGTCCGCTGGAAAAGGATCCTTGTTCCGCAAGACGAATTATAATTCTTTCTTCCTGCATGGTTACTTCAGCCTGACCTCTATTTATCTCTGCAATTAAAGCCTGCCTAATAGACTCAAATTGATCCGCAAGAGTAGTTTTTTGGTCATTAACATATTTAATTTCTACCTCTCGCTCTGTCTCAGCTTGCAACCTAGATACTTTCGCATAAAGGTTTATATCCTCCTCTCGAATCTTAAATCCCTTGGTATAGAAGTCACTCTGTTTAAACTCTCCATTGATGTCCTGCGATGAGATTTCAACAATAGTTTTAAATTCCCCTGCAATAACTAATACTTTGCCAGTGGCTATTTCTCTAGCAAGCGATGCCTCTAGTAATTCTGCGTCTTGGTTGCGCTTATATACTTTTTTCCTGTTAAATCTTGTGAGGACAGTATCTTTTGGTGGCCGAATATAAGTAGTGACTTCTGTAACTGTGTTGAACAAGGTCTCATCAACTTTTGCGGGAGAAAACGTTTTAGCTAAAACGTTGTCCCCCTTTGGCGGCGCAACAACAGGAATAACGTTTTGGACGCCAAATTGATCGTCGAATTTTCCGGAAATCATCTGAGCCCCACCTACCTCCGTATTGTTAAATGAAATTAACAGTACAAAGAAAGCCATGAGTAGAATTGCCATATCTGAAAAGGTAGCCATCCACATTGGAACGCCTTTTGGGCAGGGCTTGCAATCATCCATTGGGCTTAAGATCCTCACTCGCTGCAGCGCTGACAATAATTTCAATTCGGCGATTCTTCGCTCTTCCTTCTTTTGTCGCGTTACTCTCTAACGGTTTAGAGTCAGAAAAACCGGCAACCACTACACGCGATTGTGAAATGCCTGAACCCATAATAAAGGACGCCGCAACCGAAGAGGCGCGAGCGGCAGACAGGTCCCAATTAGATACAAAGCTTTCACTGAACATAACAGGCATATCATCAGTATGGCCTTCGATTCTTATCCGTCCTTTTACGGTATTTAAAATTTTACCCAGCTTATCTAAAAAGATCTTAGCCGCAGGCTTTAGTCCAGCTTTTCCCGAATCAAAAGAGTCTTGACTATCCAATCGTACTAATAAAACATCGTCTTTTAACATTATATCCAGCCTTCCCTTACTAATATCTTCAAACAGGACGTCCTGCATCTTTATAATATGACGATCTAAGTCTAAGATATTTTCAGAATCATCAGCCTTTGGCGCTCTAAGATCCTGGGTACGAAAATCAACCTCAATTTTACTATCTGAATTAACTGCCAGGACTTTCGCGGCTATATCAATCGCACTCTGCTTTACTCGTGCCCCTTTTCTTTCGTCATTTTCATCTCCCTCCCCGCCCGCTGTCAGCAGAGACCTCAACTCAATAACAATAATGTCATCCTCCACCTTGACCTTTACTTCACCTCGAACAATCTCTTCAGAGAGCGTACGCTTCAAATTGATTTGCGCTTGCTGAATATCAACATCAATTATTCCATCCTCTGTTTCCGTATATTTTGCGCGGTAGGTACGAATAGGCGTCGGTGCTTCTTTGGTAGGCGCAGATAAAGGCGATGCTTCAGCAATAATGGGTGTAAAGGTTTCATCCAGAAAACTTGTTGCAGTAGCAATATCATCCATGACAGCCACTCTTTCTGTTCCAAACGCCGCTCGAATTGTCGCGGCGAAATGAGCTCGATCTTTGATGTTTATCGAGGAAAAAGAGTAAAGTAATGCAAAGAAGGCCATTAATAAAATGGCCATATCGGCGAAAGTAGCCATCCAAGGGGGGGCTAATTTAGCGCATTTTGGACAATCATCTTGGCTGATGACATTACTCCTTAAAAATTTATTTTAAATTGATTAATCATTTAGCTTACTGACTATTTATGGGGACTCCTGAGCTGCCGCACGCTTTATCTTGGCCTTAGGTGTCATAAAGGGCGATAAGGTATCCTCAAGCAACCTAGGATTCTTTCCGCTTTTGATGAACATTATTCCTACAATAATTAGCTCATTATTGTTACTTTCCCGCTTAGCATAGCCCTCCAATTTCATGCCCATCGGAATAAAAAAGACATTAGCCAAGACAGACCCATAAAGCGTCGTCAATAATGCGATGGCCATATTCGGCCCAATCGAAGAGGGATCGTCAAGGTTCGCTAGGAGGTTAACCAACCCAATAAGAGTGCCGATCATGCCCATACCTGGCGCCAATTCTGCTCCTGCACTCAATATGTCTGATCCGCTTTCGTGTCGAGCGGCCGTCAGGTCCTTTTCTCTTTCAAGCCCTTGCTGAATTAGCTCTGCTTTGGTGCCGTCGACTAAGCCAGTCACGCCATTCTGCAATAACCGGTTAGATAGCTCTATACTCTCAAGGGCTACCATCCCGTCTTTACGTGCTATCTGTGCAAGATCTAGCAGTTGGTCAATCAATTCTGCTGGCTCTTCGGTCTTATTGACAAATACTTTCCCAATAACCGCCCCTAAACCTATTGCATCGGACAATTTGGAGCGATAGAGCATTATTGACGCGGTAGCGCCAATGACTAGGTAGACCGACGGGGGATCAATTAGCGCGCCAATATCCGTGATCCCCATAGAAAGGAAAGCTAGGGCGCCGAGCAGGCCAATGATTGAAGCAAGATCCATGTGTTCATCCAGTGCGGTTATATTCTCTATGTAAGACTCATCTTTGGAGTCTTACACCAATCTGTCTTAGCGCCTGCCTAAAAAACACTAAAACCCAGATTTCCTTGTGTATATCATCGACAGTTAGTTCCTGGAGTTTAGCCGTCCACTAATCATGAGACCTCTTGCTACTAGCATGCACTACCGAAGGTACTCAGAAGTGAACAAAAGATTAATTTTTTTGCATTAGTGCCGATATAGATTAGTGAGTGGTTGCAAGGCCACGCTTTATCCGCGGCTAATTCATAAGATAATAGTGTTAGAGAGTTTTAATGAAAAGCACACAAAAACAAAAGGGCGCCCTATCAATTCTCGGCTATATACTTTGCCACGTGTCGCTAGGACTCCTAAAGCGTGGCGCTGTCGTATTTTGTTGCCTGATCATCGTCGGTTGCGATCGCTACAGTCAAAAGCCCTTATGCTCTACTGTTATTGACGACAGCGATCTTGGTACTTTTTCATATGGCTCCGACGGGACTGTTTTGGACTGGAAAACCGATACCATTTGGTATCGCTGCCCTGGTGGATCTTATTTTTCGCAGGACACTTGTTCTGGCGATAGGTTAAAGTTGAGCTGGATAGATGCTATGGACTATGCAACTGAATTATCCGAGATATCTGGCGTTGGGTGGCGGCTTGCAACGCTGCCTGAGATTAGATCCATTATCTCTCCTACCTGCGTTGGTCCCGCCGTTAACCCGAACGTCTTTCCTACACTAAAATCCGCAAATACTTGGACTTCGAGCGAAAGCAAGCGACAAAGTGACACTTTTAGATGCGCTATTAATATTTACAATGGGGCATTCTCTTGTAGGCAACTAAAAAGAATAGCGATGCCATTTTTACTGGTTCACGACTCTTCAGCCTTGTCAGAGGGGCGTTCACTAAGAAGGTCTTTTTTTGGCGGAGAAGGCGAGGCACTTGTGCCCCTGGATACGCAAGACATCGGCGGCAGGTAAACCCCTGGATTTAAAGCCCATTGAGGAGCATCCATAAGGGCGATGACGATCATGGGTAATGGTCAGGTGCCTACATTGAAAGCAATTAGGGCTTTTTGTTGATTCTGACATTACGTGGCTTCCAATATTCGTAGTAGGTCTTCCATATGATCAAAATAAGAAAGCCTACACCGACTAATTCCGCAGCTATTCGTGTCAGAGAAACCCCAATGAGAAAAGGCAATTCACCGTTTACCGCAAGCATCGCAGCGGCAAGCATAAGAAGGCTGATAAGGATTCTTATGCGTTGACACCATGCACATGGCACTTTGTCTGTTGATTGGTTGTTTTGTCGTTGCTTCATACTTACCCTTATCGACAGTTTGTGTCTTTTAATTAGCTAAACAGATGTTAGAAGGCTTGATATAATAAGGGCAACTGTCTCACTTAACCTTTTATACGGGTAACTAAAAATGATGCTAACCGTTATTTCACCGGCCAAGAAACTCGATTACAGCAGCTCTCTAAGCGCAGGAGCTCATACACAGCCAGCTCTTTTAAAGCATTCTCAGGAATTGTTAGAAGGCCTTAAAAAATTGTCGCCTCAGGATGTCTGCAACCTGATGGGCTTAAGCGATAAATTGGGGGCACTGAACTACGAGCGTTTTCAAGAATGGAGCGCACCATTCAATGAGCAGAACGCTCGTCAGGCCGTGCTGGCTTTTAAAGGCGATGTTTATCAAGGATTGGATGCCGGTAGTATGAGTAACGCTGAGCTCCAGTGGGCACAAGACCACCTACGTATTTTGTCAGGCCTTTATGGTGTTCTTCGGCCCCTCGATTTGATGCAGGCATATCGTCTTGAGATGGGAACCAAATTTGCTACCCAACGCGGTGGCGATCTCTATTCCTTTTGGGATGATCTTATTACCGCAGAACTCAATGAACGACTAACGGGTTCTGATGCGGTGCTTTTGAACCTTGCTTCCAACGAATACTTTAAAGCCGTCAAGCGAAAAAATATTGACGCTCGTATTGTCACGCCAATATTCATGGACTATAAAACTGACAAATATAAGATTATTAGCTTCTTTGCCAAAAAGGCGCGGGGGCTAATGGCTGCTTTCATTATTAAGGGCAAGATTACTGACGTTGAAGATATTAAACATTTTGATAGCGACGGTTATAGCTTTAATTCTGCTATGAGCGAAGGTGATAAGTGGGTCTTTACAAGAGGCTAGATAGCGATATTGACCACTTTCACAAAAGGGCTGTTTAAATGAATAAACCTTTTTCGCAGGCTTGTGAAAATAATCACTCTCCAATAGGCTCTGTTTTAACGCGCCTATTATCAACAAGTGCATCCGTGCTTGAGCTGGGTAGTGGAACCGGTCAACATGCTATTTGGTTTGCCCAGCAACTGCCTCATTTACATTGGCAAACCAGTGACAGAATGGAAAACCATTCTGGTATTAACCAGTGGTTAGATGAAAGTGGATTAGATAACATCGGTGCTCCTATTGCTCTAGATGTTAGTCGCGACGCCTGGCCGACAGAACCCTTTGATGCGGTCTTCTCATCTAATACTGCCCATATCATGGCGTGGCCTGAAGTTGAGATAATGTTTAGTCAGGTTGCTGGCACGTTGTCTGCTGGTGGCCTGTTTTGTCTTTACGGGCCGATGAAATATTCTGGCGTTATCACTGCGGAAAGTAATCGTGCTTTTGACCATCGCTTAAAAGCACATAACCCGCGGCAGGGTATTCGGGAATTTAATGATCTTGATCAACTAGCCTTGACTGCGGGCATGAGTCTTTTAGAAGACAACGCTATGCCTGCCAACAATCGTTTATTAGTTTGGCAGAAGCTTTAAAAATAGCTCGCTAAAGGTAATCCTTCACAAACATAGTCCAACGCAATGCCAATGAAAATGACCATGCCCACGCGATGATTACTGAGGAACGCAGCAAAGCATGCCTGTCTTTCTCTATGTCGAGCATGACGAAATTGATTAGCAAAAAATGCTGCTGCAACAAGCAGGCCGAAAAAATAAATCCAGCTACGCTGAAACTCTAAGCCTACCAAAAACATGAGAACCAAGGTTGCGGTCTGGAGTAAAACAATCATCGCTAGATCATAGCGACCAAATAATACGGCCGTAGATTTTACGCCTATCTTTAAATCATCGGCCCGATCGACCATGGCGTAATAGGTATCAAACGCGACAGTCCATACTACAATAGCAGCAAATATTAGCCATAACTCCCATGGCAACTCCTCTCTGTGAGCAGCAAAAGCCATCGGGACAACCCATGCCCAGGCAACGCCAAGTCCGATTTGCGGCAAATGCGTGAAGCGCTTCATAAACGGATAAATCGCTGTGACAGCAAGACCGCCAAAGGAGAGCGCTATAGTCAGCGGATTTGTCATCAACACTAGAATTAACGCTGTGAATAGAAGACCTCCGCATAGCCAAAGAGCTTGATTCGGCGTGATTTCCCCCGCTGGCAACGGGCGAGTTTTAGTTCTCTCTACTAGCCCGTCAATGTCTCGGTCAGCATAATCGTTGATAACACACCCTGCTGCACGCATCACGACTAAGCCAACTAAAAAAATACTCAACGTCTTTAGGCTGGGAATACCCTCAGCCGCAAACCACAACGCCCAAAGTGTTGGCCACATTAGTAAATACACACCAATAGGGCGATCTAACCTCATTAATCTGAGCCAAGGGTTAGATACAAAAGCTGCTCTGGGTTCGCCGGACGTTGTCATGCTTGTTCTTCTTGTGCATGTTTGTAGTTCTTATTATAGGCGCCAAAGTCTGGAAGGAACATCTCACTGACGAGGAGTGGTTTTTGGTCTAGGCAAAAAACAGATCTGCGCCCCCATAAAAACACATCTCCATCACATACAGTATCCGGCACCGCTAGTGCTGAAGCATATGAGTAACTGGCCTCCACCGGTGCTCGAGTCATACTGGGATCATTGAATAGTAGCGCCCCTAGCGGCTGACTATCAAGCTCACGAAGCGACGCCAGCCTCCCTGTCAAAGTAGACAAGGGTAAGACACTCCTTGCGAACACCCAAGGCTTGCCTTTGCCACACAAAATAACCTGTCTAATAAAGACTGGCGTGTTTATCGTTATTTTTAACGCGGCCGCTTCAGACGCATTAGGAACTGACTCATATTGACTAAGCACTTCTACTAAAAATTGGTTTTCACTAGCATCAATTAGCCTTGCTGTGAGTGACCCTCGATCAGATAACCAGTCATACCAAGCATTAGGCACTTGGTTTTGATCAAGATCAGAGAGGGCTTTCCAAAGAATAGCTTTACTGGTTTGAGACGGTGATGAAATTGGCAAAACAGCTCCTACGTTGGATTCCATGATTCTTGATTGAGTGTTAGTCATACGCAGGGGACTCTCCTGTTGGGCGGTCACGAAACCGCTTGTATTCCCATTGGTACTGTTCAGGCGCTAAGGCAATAATTGACTCAACTCCCTTGTTGAGCGCAGACAGACTAATTTCAATATGTTCGCTATACAGCGCTTCGTCGGCCGGTAAGAAGTGTAATTCCCAGCCTCCTCGGATGCGAATAGCCGAGCACATTAACGCTTGGGCTCCTGAGCGTTGCAAGAGCTTGTTGATCAGAGTCATCGTGCGCGTCTGAACGCCAAGTAGGGGTGCAAACTCACCACTTTCAGGAGGCGGCTGTTGGTCGGGTAAAATACCGGTAATTTCTCCTCTCTTTAGCGCTTTAACAATAGCAGCTACACCGCGGACATTAGTGGGTACCAACGTCGATCCCGATTGCTCGCGTGACGTTTTGATCCATTCTTGCAGAAGCTCTATTCTCGGCGGGTCATACAGAGATGTCATGGCTTGGTGTTGGCCAGCCCAGAGACCTAGTACCTCCCAGTTACCCTGATGGGGAATAATAAGAATGGTCCCGCGCTCATCAGCAATTGCTGCCTCAAACAACTCTAGTCCTCTAATCGAAACAACCTTGCTGGTAACCCAAGGGTTTCCTTTACGCCAGACCAAAGGTGTTTCAAAAATCGCTTGAGCGAGATGTTTCATGCGTCGCGCACAGAGCGTATTGATCGCTTTGGCATTCATTTCAGGATAACAAAGCGCCAAATTGAGTTTTGTAATACGCGCAGGCTGTGTATTGAAACTATATAATATCCAACCAAAGATACGACCTTGAATGCGGCCGATACCGAGCGGTAGCCACGAAATAAGCTTCAGGGCTCTTAGGATCAATATGTCTCTCATCGCCAGATGCTCCTGCCGGATGTTATGGATTGACGCACAAGGCGTTGTCCTCGTCTTAGTTGGGATCAGTTAGGCATCGCCTCTGGTATTATATCGAAAGCTGAATCGGCACGGTTATCTAATTCGCTGTTTTGATATACTTAGACCCTATCTTTATCGCGGTGCGGCTTTATAATTGTAGTCTTGAGCTGTACCCTTTCTTAGAGTGAGTAAATTTTCGTGAGCGACCTTCTTGCACCACCTGATAGTTTTCAAGAGCTTATCTCCAGACTACAACAGTACTGGGCGGACTGTGGCTGTGTAATCATGCAGCCCCTAGATATGGAGGTAGGAGCAGGAACCTTTCACCCTGCGACGTTCTTACGCTCCATTGGGCCAGAAAACTGGAACGCGGCCTATGTCCAACCGTCGCGACGTCCAACTGATGGTCGTTATGGGGAAAACCCCAACCGGTTGCAGCATTACTATCAGTTCCAAGTAGTAATGAAACCCTCTCCCAAAGATTTTCAGGAGCTTTATTTGGGCTCTCTTCGATCTTTAGGTGTTGATACCTTAGTACACGATATAAGGTTTGTTGAAGATAACTGGGAGTCCCCTACGTTAGGCGCCTGGGGACTTGGCTGGGAGGTCTGGCTGAATGGTATGGAAGTGTCGCAGTTCACTTATTTCCAACAAGTCGGGGGCCTCGAATGCTACCCGGTGACCGGAGAAATAACCTATGGGCTAGAGCGCATTGCGATGTATTTGCAAGGTGTTGATAGTATTTATGATCTTGTTTGGGCGCATGGTCCGCAAGGTGATGTGAGCTATGGGGATGTGTTCCTGCAAAATGAAATTGAAATGTCCACGTATAATTTCCAGCATGCCGATGTAGACTTCTTATTTAGCGCATTTGATCAATATGAAAAAGACTGTGTCAATTTGACTGATAAGAACCTTCCTCTTCCTGCCTATGAGATGGTCATGAAAGCATCGCATGCCTTCAATTTGTTGGACGCTCGCAAAGCGATATCCGTGACTGAACGGCAACGCTATATTCTTAGGGTTCGTACCCTTGCCCGCGGAGTCGCCCAAGGTTACTTTGACTCCCGGATGGCTGCTGGGTTCCCCTTGGCGTCACCAGAAATCGCACAGGAAGTCCTAGAACACCATGCTGGAGAGTCTAAATGAAGGCTGATTTGTTGTTTGAATTAGGGACAGAAGAATTGCCACCAAAGGCCTTGATGAGTCTTTCTAATGCGCTTGTTGAAGGGATGCAAAAAGGCTTGGGCGAAAATAAGCTTAATTTTAGTGAGGTGCAATCGTTTGCTGCACCGCGGCGTCTGGCCGTCATTATCAAGGATCTCGATGTTCGCACTCCAGACACCGAAGTGGTTTCCTGGGGGCCTCCCGTGAAGGTTGCATTTGACTCTGAGGGCAATGCAACTAAGGCAGCGCAAGCTTTTGCGAATAAAAATGGGTTGGATCTTGAAGAGCTCTCAAACAAAGTAGAGAGTGACGGGAAGCAAGATAAGCTTTGCGTTCGGAGAGTTCAGTCGGGAAGAGACACTTCGTCACTGCTAGGGATGATAATTAACCAGTCTCTGTCGTTGCTACCTATCCCGAAGCGCATGCGATGGGGCAACAGCAAAGAAGAGTTTGTCCGGCCCGTTCAGTGGGGTGTTTTGTTGTTCAATGGCGAAACTTGCCATGAGTCGGTTTTGGGTGTCACAACCGGCAATGTAAGCCAAGGACATCGGTTTCATGGGACTGGAGACATCACCATTTGTTCGCCAGATACTTACGAACAACAGTTACACGATAATTTTGTTATAGCCAGTTTTGCGAAGCGCCGTACAATCATTGAAGATGGCGTTAAATCACTGGCGTCTGACGGCGCCGGAATAGCTGTCATTGATCAGTCACTGCTTGACGAGGTAACGGCGTTAAACGAATGGCCTGTTCCTCTGATGGGGTGTTTTGATGAAGCCTTTTTAGCGGTGCCCTCCGAGGCATTAGTGTCTTCTATGAAAGAACATCAAAAATACTTTCATCTGGTAGATGACCAAGATAACTTAATGGCAGCGTTTATTACGGTTGCCAACATTATTAGCAAGAAGCCTCATGAGGTCATTCAAGGGAATGAGCGAGTGATTAGGCCCCGCTTGGCTGATGCCGCGTTCTTTTATAAAAATGATGCGCGCGTAAGTCTTTTTGATCGTCGGGAGCAATTAAAGACCGTAGTATTTCAAGAGAAATTAGGCTCGGTTTACGCGAAAACCGAACGGGTGGCCTTGCTGGCTAGAACATTGGCTGTAAGCACTGGGGCAGATCCTCAGGTGGCCTTCAGGGCAGGAGAACTGTGTAAATCAGACTTAGTAACCGATATGGTTGGGGAATTTACGGATCTCCAAGGTGTTATGGGCCGTTACTACGCCTTAAATGATGGCGAAGATTCACAAGTAGCAGAAGCCTTGCTTGAGCAATACCTGCCAAGGTTTTCGGGTGATGTGGTTCCGCATACCGCCGTTGGAGCTACCCTGGCATTAGCCGACAAGCTGGATACGTTGGTGGGTATTTTCAGCATTGGTCAGCAACCTTCAGGCTCTCGGGATCCTTTTGCCTTACGAAGGGCAAGTTTGGGTATTTTGAGAATCATTATTGATAGCAAGCTTGACTTAGATTTAAGTACCGCGATACAAGCTTCAGCCGTCCAGTTTAAACTTGAGGGTGAAGCACTGCAAATCATATGTAAGCAAGTACTTGCTTACATATTAGATAGATTTAAGTCTTGGTACAAAGAAGAAGGTTATACCGCGGAAATTTATCTCTCTGTAGCGCAACTTAATCTCGGGAATCCATTAGATATTGATGGTCGTGTCAATGCTGTTGCGTCTTTTTCCTTACTTCCAGAAGCCGACGATCTCGTCGCCGCAAACAAAAGGGTCTCAAACATTATAAGCAAACAACTCGAGAATAGGTCACCAGCGCCACTTAACGTTGACTTACTTATCGAGCCTGCTGAAAAGACACTGGCAGAGTCAATTAGTAGACTTGAATCTCTGTCAGGTCCGCTTTTAGATAATCGTGAATACAGCACCGTTCTTAAGCATTTAGCGACATTACGCGATCCCATCGATGCCTTTTTTAACGACGTCATGGTAATGGTCGATGACCAGTCTCTACGCGATAACCGCTTAAGCTTGCTGAGCAAGCTACGAACTTTATTTATTAATGTCGCTGATATTTCTCAAATGGCCTCGAGCAAATAGGTAAGGATACTTAAAGATATGTGGTTGGCGCTCCGCTCAGGACTGTTTTATCTCGGCCTGCTCTTCATTGTTATCATATCAGGCACCACCTCATGCTTTATTTGGTTCTTGCCGTTCAGGCAACGTCAGAAGCTGGCTACTTTTAGTAACCATCTAATCATCAACTGGTTACGTTTAGTATGTGGGATAAAAATTAAGGTAATAGGGCTAGAGAATTTGCCCGTGGGGCCCTGTGTTATTCTAAGTAACCACCAAAGTGCATGGGAGTCTTTTTACATTCAATGGCTGGCACAGCCCGCAAGCTTTGTGTTGAAGCGGGAGCTTCTGTGGCTCCCCTTCTTTGGGTGGAGCATTGCAACAATGAAGCCTATCGCGATCAAGCGATCCAAACCTACAGCAGCTATGCGGCAGGTCTTGAAAAAAGGCGAGGCGCGCTTGAGGGACGGACTTAAAGTGGTTATATATCCAGAGGGCACAAGAAATCCTTGTGGGCAATTAGGGCCGTTTAAAACCGGAGGTGCAGCATTAGCCAAACTGGCTGGTGTGGACGTCGTAGCGCTAGCCCATAATGCCGGAGCATGCTGGCCAGCTGGTAGCTGGCTGAAGTTTCCAGGGACAATAGACATCCATATTGCCGCTCCTCTGGATTCGTCTGCTTACACCGCGCGGGAACTAACCGAAAAGACCCATTCCTGGGTGTCGGCCCGACTGGAGAAACATGAGCTTAAGTAGGCCAATTAATCGGCACGACTACTCGAGCTTTAAACATCCAAATTAACGACTGACAGGGCATTAGTTTCAATAAACTCCCGTCGTGGCTCTACGTGATCGCCCATCAACGTTGTAAACATTTGATCCGCTGCAATCGCATCTTCAATAGTAACTACGAGCATCCGGCGGTTCTCAGGATCCATTGTAGTCTCCCACAGCTGCTCTGGATTCATCTCGCCTAACCCTTTATATCGCTGAGTACTAATGCCTCTTCGAGACTCGGCCATCAACCACGCCAAAGCATCTTTGAAATTACTGACCGGCTTTTCCCGCTCACCGCGTTTAACATAGGCACCCTCTTCGATCAGTCCCTGAACTGTCTTTCCTAACTCGACCATTGCAGCGTATTCATTAGAGGCAAAGAAATCACGCCCCAAACTATGATAATGAGGTACACCATGGGCAGTGATTTCAATATTAGGGATAAAGAGATTGCGCTCTTTATCTTCTTTAATCGACACCTTATAGCGATGAGTCCCACTATCAGCTTCTTCGAGACACTGTTGTAGCTCGGCACACCAAGGCTCAAGATCGCTACTTTTTTGCAGGATTTTTCCCTCTAGCTCGGCAATATAAATTAACGCCTCAAGTAGCTCTACGGGGTACACAAGGGACATGCGGTTGATAATATCACCAACATGCCTGAATTTTGCTACCAAACTTTCCAGCGTAGCGCCCTGAATACCGGGCGCACTAGCGTTAACATGCAAAGCAGCATTCTCTAGCGCTTTTTGTGTCAGATAAACCAGCAAGGCATCATCGTCTTTTACATATTGCTCAGATTTACCTTTGCTTACTTTGTAAAGTGGCGGCTGGGCAATGAAAATATGGCCATTCTCAACAAGCTCACGCATCTGCCTGAAAAAGAACGTTAATATCAATGTCCGAATATGTGACCCGTCCACATCAGCATCCGTCATGATGACAATAGTATGATACCGAAGCTTTTCTAGATTAAACTCTTCCGTACCAATACCACAGCCAAGTGCTGTGATGAGCGTTCCTATCTCGGCATTTGATAGCATTTGGTCAAAACGAGCTCTCTCAACGTTAAGAATCTTCCCTTTTAAAGGCAAAATGGCCTGAGTCTTTCGAGCACGACCCTGCTTGGCTGAACCGCCAGCAGAATCACCCTCCACCAGGTACAGTTCCGAAAGTGCGGGGTCTTTTTCTTGACAATCTGCCAGTTTCCCAGGCAAGCCGGCTATATCTAACGCCCCTTTACGGCGTGTCATCTCACGCGCCTTACGAGCGGCTTCACGCGCCCTTGCTGCATCAATCATTTTCCCAACAATTGCCCGCGCTTCCTGAGGAAATTCCATCAGGTAATCGCTAAACTTCTCACCCATTTCTTGCTCTACCGCTGTTTTTACCTCAGAACTGACCAGCTTGTCTTTGGTTTGAGATGAAAACTTAGGATCTGGAACCTTAACAGAAATAATGCCAGTCAACCCTTCTCGGGCGTCATCACCTGTAGTGGCAACTTTCTGCTTACCATTGATCCCTTCTTTTTCGATATAGGTATTAAGGCCGCGAGTCAGAGCTGATCGAAAGCCTGCTAAGTGGGTTCCGCCATCGCGCTGAGGAATATTGTTCGTATAACAGAGAATATTTTCCTGGAAACCGTCGTTCCACTGCAGTGCCACTTCGACACTTGTACCGTCTTCACGATCAGTGTTGAAGTGCATAATTTTATTAACGGTGCTTTTATTGGTGTTCAAATACTCAACAAACGCACGCAGCCCACCTTCGTAGGCATAGACTTCTTCTTTACCGCTTCGCTCATCGTGTAACACAATCCGCACACCCGAATTGAGAAAAGAAAGCTCTCTCAGCCGCTTTGCAAGCTGTTCGAAGTGAAACTGGATGTTAGTGAAGGTACCTTCGGAGGGCATAAAAAATACTTCAGTACCCGTTTCTGTTGTTTCACCAACCACCGCTAACGGTGCATCAGGCACCCCATGAGAATAAGTCTGCTCATGAACTTTTCCATTACGGCGTATAGTGAGTCGCATCTTTTTAGACAGGGCGTTGACCACTGAAACGCCAACTCCATGTAAGCCACCAGAGACCTTATAGCTATTGTCGTCAAATTTACCCCCTGCATGCAAAACAGTCATGATAACTTCTGCCGCAGAAACACCTTCATCATGCATCTCTGTTGGGATTCCACGACCATTATCTGAAACCGAAATGGATTCGTTTGGGTGGATCACAATACGGATTTCTGAACAATGCCCCGCCAGCGCTTCATCAATGGAGTTATCAACAACCTCAAAGACCATATGATGCAAACCTGTGCCATCATCTGTGTCGCCGATGTACATTCCCGGACGCTTACGAACAGCATCTAGCCCTTTCAAAACCTTAATACTTGACGAATCGTAATTAGTTTCTTCAGACATAATTCTATAGCTTCCTGTTATTCAACCTGCGGTAATCTTGCCATGTTCCATGTGGAACATCTGATATGCACTATCTTTCACTAAACCTTCAAAATCTTTTTTATCTACACCAGTTACAAAGAACTGACAATCAAGCCCGTATAAACACGAAACCACCTGCTGCCGATGGTGATAATCAAGCTCAGCGGGCAAATCATCGAGCAAAAAAACACAGGACTCACCAACTTGATCACGGAAATACGTCGCTTGCGCTAACTTTAACGCATACACCAACAGCTTTGTTTGCCCTCGCGATAAAACATCCGCTGCGGGCACGCCATCCACCTTAACCCTCATATCTGCCTTGTGAGCGCCATGACTCGTGGAGCCAACAGCAATGTCACGTTTGCTATCTACAGTCATTACCTCTAGCAACGACGAGCTCTCATTCCAGCCTTGATAATATTCAATCTCAAGTATACCCAAACCATCAAAGCCCTCAGCTACGGTTTGTATATGCGAAACAAGCCCTTCAATATACCGCCTCCGGTATTCGGAAATTTCCTCGGCTAGAGGAGCCAGCTCAGCTGTCCATGCGCGCAAAGAGTCCTCGTCCATTCTAGCATGACGAAGCAGTTGATTCCGCTGTTTTAGTGCCTTTTGAAAGCGCCCCCATAACTGGGAGTACGAATGTTCCACGTGGAACACGCCCCAGTCCAAGAACTGCCGTCGCTGCAAAGGACCTCCCTCAAGCAAATTGAAGCTTTGGGCGTCTATTAACTGGAGAGGAAGTACTGTTGCTAACTGCCCTGCAGTCAGTATCGCTCTGCCGTCCAACCGAGCCGCGAAATTACCGCTAGAACTCCTCTTTATACCGAGCTGATGAACCACCAACGGATCTTTATTTTTGACTTTAGCGGATACGACAAGTTCGTCGGCTTGGTGATTCACCACCAACCTCAAATCTCTATGACGAAAAGACCGGCCCCGACCGAGTAGATATATAGCTTCAAGCAAGCTAGTTTTGCCGCTGCCATTAACGCCATACACAATGTTGGCCATACTGTGAAAATCTACAGATAGACTTTGTAGGTTGCGAACTTGGTGAATTTCAAGATGAGGAATATACATGAGAACCTTGCACTGCAAAGCCAGACTATACGTCCGGCCTCACATGGCAAACGACTAAAGGCGCATCGGCATAACGACGTACACCGCAGAACCGTCTGCCGCGTCTTCTACTAAAGCACTACTATTGGAGCTTGAGAGAGTAATCCGCACTTCAGCACCAGTGATAACAGAAAGCACATCTAGCAGATAACTAACGTTGAACCCAATCTCTAGGTCTTCTCCAGAATAATTAACAGAGACCTCTTCTTCAGCCTCTTCCTGCTCAGGGTTGTTGGCTACCATCTTAATGGAGCCTTCGGACAGTAAAATTCTTACACCGCGGTACTTTTCGTTAGACAAAATAGCCGCGCGACCGAAAGCTTGCTTAAGCTCCATACGATCTCCAATCACAATTTTATCGCCGCCCTTTGGCAGTACTCGGTCATAATCCGGATATGCTCCATCCACTAGCTTTGACGTAAAGCAATAATCACCACCGGTAACACGAATATGGTTGGAGCCCATGGCCACCTTGACATCATTTTCGTCCAGTAGCCGTGATAACTCAATAATACCTTTGCGAGGTATAATTGAAGTAATAGGCTCAGCTACAGCAACTTCACACACACCATCACACAGCGCCATGCGGTGGCCATCGGTAGCCACGGCTCTTAGCTTATTCTCATTTAACTCCCATAACATCCCGTTGAGGTAGTACCTAACGTCCTGCTGCGCCATGGCAAAAGAAGTTGCCTCTATCAAACCTTTCAGCACTGAACCGGGAACCATAAACTCTACGGTCTTTTCACCCTCATCAACCGACGGAAACTCGTTAGCAGGCAAGGTAGATAGCGTAAACTTACTCCTTCCACTTTTTATGGTTGCCTTACCATCACTGCTGGAGAAATCAACCAGCGCTCCCTCAGGAAGAGAGCGGCAAATATCAACCAACTTGCGCGCCGATACAGTAACATCACCGTCTTCCCCTGGAGCACCAGTATCAGTTACACCGACTATCTCAACCTCAAGATCGGTTCCCGTCATAGACAATCGTGATTCCTCAAGACTCAACAAAACATTCGACAATATAGGCAATGTTTGGCGCCTCTCAACAACACCGACAACCAACTGAAGAGGTTTCAATAACGCTTCACGCGATAAGCTAAATTTCATAATAATTTATTAACTCCGACTCTACTCTTAATAATGATCAACCAATGCAAATTAAGTGGATAAGGCTCGATACAAATTCTTTAGATCTCTCTGAACTTCTCGGTCCATCCCTTCAAGCTCTTTTACCTTTCTGCAAGCATGAAGCACGGTGGTATGATCTCTACCACCAAATGACTCTCCAATCTCCGGGAGGCTATGACTAGTAAGCTCTTTAGCAATCGACATGGCTAACTGCCTGGGCCTCGCTACCGACCGACTTCTCCGCTTAGACAACATATCAGACATCTTCAGCTTATAGTAGTCAGCGACTACCCGCTGAATATTGTCTATGGTAACGAGCTTATCTTGAAGTGCCAATAGATCTTTAAGGGATTCTCTAATTAAATCTATGTCAATAACGCGACCCGTGAATTGAGCATGAGCCATAACACGTTTAAGAGCGCCCTCCAATTCTCGAACGTTAGAGCGAATCCGTTGGGCTATAAAAAAAGCAGCATCCTTTGACAGATCCATCCCCGCTTGCTCAGCCTTGTTCATTAAAATAGCCGCCCTGGTCTCTAATTCAGGTGGCTCGACTGCCACAGTCAGACCCCAACCAAACCTAGACTTCAGTCTCTCCTCAACACCATCTATCTCTTTCGGATAACGGTCGCACGTCAAGATCATTTGCTGCCCGCCCTCAAGCAAAGCATTGTAAGTGTGGAAAAACTCTTCCTGAGACCGCTCTTTCCCCGCAAAGAATTGAATATCATCGATAAGAAGTGCGTCAACTGAACGATAAAACCGCTTAAACTCATCAATCGCCTTTAACTGCAGCGCCTTCACCATATCTGCGACAAAGCGCTCAGAATGCAAGTAAACAATTTTTGCTTCAGGATTCTTCTCACGCATTGCGTGACCAACCGCGTGCATTAAATGAGTCTTACCTAAGCCTACCCCACCATAAATAAATAACGGGTTATAAGAACCTCCAGGGTTCTCAGCAACCTGGCGCGCAGCGGCAAACGCAAGCTGATTTGACTTACCTTCTACAAAACTGTCAAACGTAAAATTTCGATTTAGATTAGTTTTCAGACTACTCTCTGCTGCAGAGGTAATAATTGCCGGAGCCTGTATTTTGACCTCTCCCACTTGCGCAGCGCTCCAACCAGAGGCTTCCTTCTGCCCCCGACCAACAGCTAGAACAGGATTACCAACGTCTCCATTAAAGTGACTAACCGCCACTAAAACCTCGACTGTAACTCTGCGGCCGCAAAGCTGATCCATTAGTTCTTGAATCCGCGTGAAGAACTTATTTTTCACCCAATCTTCAATAAACCGATTTGGTGCAAGTAGCTGTACTCCATCGCTGTCAGACTCAGATTGCGCAACTAGGGGTCTAATCCAAGTATTGAACTGTTGCTCAGGAAGCTCTCCCCGCAATAAGGCTTGGCACTGTGGCCAAATATTAGAAGCGAGATCAGATTGCATATTGAGTCATCGCCATTTTGAACCCTGTTCGACCAAGGAAAGCAGGGCTTTTAATTCTGCCAGTAACGACGCGATTTCTTATAATTATGCTTTTCAAACTACCCCCCTGAAACGTAAGAAATGCTCCGTGCGGGGCGCAGATCAAAAGTTTGTTACTAAGAATTTAGTGTATACAATAAAAACCACATTATCCACAAAAATTAATAGGAGGTTTTTCAATAAATTAAAATTAAATGATTTAAATCAGTAACTTATAAAATAACAAGTTTTACATTACCCACAAAAAATAGCTAAACGCTGTATACAAAATAACCTTATTTTGTTGATAACCTGTATATATACAGTGAAAACTCCGTGTGTAAAGAGACTATTTACGACTCGCTTGATTCGGAGAAGAAACTTTTTTAAATACGGTGACTTTTTTTCTTTTTTTGGTCACTTTCCGATACAGAACGACGAAAATATCCTACCGAGTAAATCATCTGAGGTGAACTGGCCTGTAATCTCTGAAAGCTCCCTCTGCGCTTGACGTAAGTCCTCAGCAAGTAGCTCACCAGCTCCGGCATTACGTAGTTGAGCAATACCAACAACAATAAGATCAAGGGCTTTTTCCAAGGCTACCAAATGTCGCCTACGGGCTGAAAAAAGTCCCTCTGAGTGGCCAAGAAAACCTGCACTTTCTTGTAGGTGCTCAACTAGAGCATCGAACCCTGTTTGTTCTTTGGCAGATATAGCGAACGCCGTTTTTTCCCCCGGCACTGCACCTGGAGAAATTCCCGATATATCAATCTTATTAAGTACCAGTGTTAGTTGCTGCTTTGAAGTTGGGTAACGATCAAAAAATTCCGGCCAAACCGACTCTACGTTTTGAGATCCATCTTGAGTCGAATCAACAATAAACAAAATCTGATCTGCAGCCTCAATCTCTTTCCAGGCCCTACGTACCCCTTCAGCCTCTATTTCGTTGTCAGTATCACGTAATCCTGCGGTATCTACTATATTGAGGGGCAAACCGTTAAGTACGATCTTTTCACGCAGAACATCCCTAGTTGTCCCGGCGATCGGTGTCACAATAGCCGTATCGTTACCTGCCAGCGAATTTAATAAACTCGATTTACCCGCGTTTGGTCTTCCTGCTAGCACAAGGGTTAGGCCTTCTTTTAACAATGACCCTTGCTTTGCTTTTTCTAGCACACTGCCTATATCTCGGGTGAGCTTGTTTAAATTAGCAAAGAGCTTCTCATCTTGTAAAAAATCAATTTCTTCCTCTGGAAAATCAATCGCCGCTTCAACATAGATACGGATCTGAATCATTTCCTCAACAAGCTTATTTATAAGCTTAGAAAAATCTCCCTGCATAGATCTAACGGCTGATTTTGCGGCTTCCACAGATGATGCATCGATGAGGTCAGCTATTGCCTCAGCCTGCGCTAAATCCATCTTATCGTTGCAAAAAGCTCTCTCACTAAACTCGCCGGGCCTAGCGACCCTGGCACCCAAAGAAACACAACGTTGTACCAAGGAGTCCAGGATAACCATCCCTCCATGACCCTGGAGTTCAAGAACTGATTCACCCGTAAATGAGTGCGGTGCAGGGAAATATAGTGCGACCCCCTCGTCAATGGCTTTACTAGAAGCATCTAAAAACCGACAGTAGCTTGCCTGCCGCGGTATAATAGCGCGACCTATTATACCTTGAAGATAAGGATCGAGATCCTCTCCAGACAGTCGTACAACGCCGACGCCACCACGACCAGTGGCCGTAGCAATAGCAACAATAGTATCTTTATCATTTTGTAACATAACTATAATTATGTCCGAAAAAAAGGCCCCTAAAGGAGCCTTAATCTAACTTTTGCTATTGATCAGTTGGCGATTAACGAACCACTGTTGCGCCATTGACAACAAGTTGTTCACTGTCCAGTAAAGAACCAACCCTGAAGGAAACCCCATGAATAAAAAGGTAAACGCAATGGGCATAATCTGCATGATCTTTGCTTGCATCGGGTCTGTCGGAGCGGGCTGTAACTTCTGCATAAGAAGCATGCTTGCGCCCATAATGATTGGTAAAACGAAATATGGATCTTTTGCAGAAAGGTCTTGAATCCAAAACACCCAAGGAGCATGCCTGATTTCAACAGACTCCATCAAAACCCAGTAAAGAGAAATAAACACGGGCATCTGTAGCAACATTGGGAAGCAGCCGCCAGCTGGGTTGACCTTCTCTTTCTTATAAAGACTCATAGTTTCTTGAGACATCTTCTGCCGGTCATCACCATATAGCTCTTTAAGTCTAACCATCTGAGGCTGTAAGTTTCTCATCTTGGCCATTGATTTCAAGCTTGCTGCAGACAAAGGGTAAAGAATTAATTTAATCCCTAGTGTTAGCAAAATAATTGTCCAACCCCAATTGCCAATAACACTGTGAATCATTTTCATTGCTTTAAAAATTGGCTCTGCCAAAATCCACAAAAACCCGTAGTCTAACGTTCTATCTAGATACTCAGCCATTCCAACAAGAGCGTCCTGATCTTTGGGCCCTATGTAAAAGCTAGCCTTATAATCAGCAGCTTGACCGGCTGGAACATTAATCGGTGCGCCAGTGAAAGACAGTAAGTACATATCCTGTTTATTTAACTTACGCAAAGTGAAATTATTTAGCTCGTCGGCTGGTGGGACCCATGCACTAATAAAATAATGCTGAACCATAGCCACCCAACCCCCTTCAATTGTGGTCTTAACAGATTCATCTTCGATATCACCGAAGTCGAATTTTGCATAATTTTTTTCAGGCTGGCGAATAGCGGCACCCAGAAAAGGCTGCATACTAAACCCAGAAACGTCTGTCACTGGCGGTTTAGAATCTCTCTTTATCTGCCCATAGAAAGTTCCATTCCAACTAACAGATGAGCCATTATTTATGATGTATTGGACACCAACATCATAGCTATTTCGAGAAAGAATGAAGCGCTTCACGATTCTTACGCCGCTATCATTTAAAACTAAATCTATGTTAAGTGTGTCCTCATCACTGCTTAAAACAAAATTTGTTCTATCAACAGAGAATGTCGGTCTTCCTTCTGCTGTATCCGTTCCACTTGGACCAATCAAGCCACTGCGCGCAACATACGTATTGTCTGCACTATTTTGTAAAATAGGAAAAGGTCGGCCCCCATCCTCAAGTTTTCTGTCGAAATGCTTTAAAAGTAGACCGCTAACGATATCTCCCCCTGTGGGGTCAATGACGATTTCAATAACATCATTCTTAGCAGTAATTAAATTTGCTTTCGAAGAAGGCAATGCCAAATCCAAAATAACAGACGGCTTAGACGCCGATTCTAATTGCGGCAACTCCTCACTGTTTTGAATGTTGTTAGGGGTAGTCGCTAAATCTAGGTTCGATGCATAGTTAGCTTGAGATTCAGTATAAGTTGCCTGTAATTCGACCTCTTGGTCCTGAAATTGATTCCATTGAATAACAAGCATCCACGCAACAAGGCCCATGCCGCCGATTAAAATTGTTCTTTGCCAATCCATATTAACTACAACTCTGTTGATTTTTGCTTGGGTGGGTTTTTATTCTCAATAGTATCCATAACTGGATCATAGCCACCGGGGTGAAAAGGATGGCACTTAAATATCCTGACAATTGAAAGATAACTTCCTTTCAAAATACCAAAGCGATCTATCGACTCATGCGCATAACAAGAGCAGGTTGGTTCAAACCGACAATTATTTCCAAGAAAGGGACTAATAGCCAACTGATAACCACGAATCATTATAATCGCTAATTTACGCATTTTTCGCCTTTGAATCATTACAACGCTGCCGCAGTCTGCACCAAGATTCCTGCAACAACAAGGCCATGTCTCGAGCGCTTAGCTTATCGGCTCCTTTGCGAGCTAAAAAGATGACATCAATCGAATGAGGGAAGTCGGATTTACGAAAGGTTTCACGAACTAGTCGTTTGACAAAGTTACGACCCACCGCAGTAGGAATGTTTTTCTTACCAATAACAAGACCTAAACGAGACTCACGGTCTCCATTAAACTTAGCTAACAGAAGCCAATTAGGATGAGAAATCTTAAAGGTATTTAAATCGAAGACCTCTTGAAATTCAGAGGCCTTGAGTAAACGCTGGTCTTTACCGAACTTAAACTTGGGCACTCGGCCCACGCCCTATGCTGACAGACGCTTACGGCCTTTCGCTCGGCGACGGTTAAGAACCGCTCTTCCGCCGGGAGTAGCCATACGAGCCCTAAAACCATGTGTGCGCTTGCGCTTCAAATTACTAGGTTGGAATGTTCTTTTCATGGTATCTCGTCCAAATTTATGTGTTGTACCCTAACAGGGTGCGCGATTCTAAAGAAATAAACGCCCTACTTCAACGATTTATTCACTAAACCCTTAAAAACACCGTCTTTTTTGCCCAGAAAGACCTATAAAAAAACGATACAGTTTTATCAACAGTAAATAAACAGTATGTTAAGGACTAATTTTATAAAATTAATAGAGTGTGAATACCTTGTGTATGAAAAAAAAATTTGCCCACAACGCTTTACCATAATCACACAATCCATCGTCTAGCCTTAAATTTAATACACGCCCAAAACAGCTTGTTAGTTTTTAGACTACAGCTTTACTCAAACAGTTTTACATTCATTTTATCGTTATAAGCAACTGAATTTAAACTACTATTTATATTTATCCACATTAATAGATAGCCCTAATAACAACAACAATAATATAAACTATTAATATATAAAGTAACTTATATAACTATAAAAGATAATACCGTGGAAAATTTAGTACTAATTAAAAAAGTAATATTTTGGTGGATCAGGACGTATAATGCCCATCTAGAGACAAACATGTGCTTTTTATGAAATACCCAGATTACTTTGATGTCATTGTTGTTGGTGGCGGTCACGCCGGCACAGAGGCCTGCCTTGCAGCTGCAAGGATGGGCTGTAGCACCCTTTTGTTAACCCACAACATAGAAACATTAGGTCAAATGTCTTGCAACCCTGCCATCGGTGGGATCGGAAAGACCCACTTGGTGAAAGAAGTAGATGCTCTTGGTGGTGCTATGGCTACAGCCACCGATCTTGGTGGAATTCAATTTAGAGTGCTTAACGCCCGTAAGGGACCAGCGGTCAGAGCAACACGGGCTCAAGCGGATAGGATCAGATACAAAGCTGCCATTAGAGGGATTCTGGAAAATCAACCAAATTTATCTATTTTTCAACAAGCCGTAGATGACCTTATTATCGAGAATGACAGAGTTACCGGTGTGGTTACTCAAATGGGATTACAGTTTAAAGCGAAAACGGTGGTGGTCACAGCTGGAACGTTTCTTGCGGGGAAAGTACATATAGGGTTGGAGAATCACTCTGCCGGTAGAGCAGGAGACCCTCCGTCGATTAATTTAGCACAAAGGCTTCGAGAGTTGCCTTTTCGAGTTGAGCGTTTAAAGACCGGAACTCCCCCAAGAATTGATGCTCGCAGCGTTGATTTCTCATGTTTGCAGGAGCAGTGGGGCGATCAACCGATACCCGTAATGTCGTACCTAGGAAAAGCAGAAGACCACCCACAGCAAACATGTTGTTGGATAACCTATACCAATAAAAATACGCACGATATTATTCGTGGAGGTATGGATCGTTCACCGCTTTATACAGGGGTTATTGATGGTGTTGGTCCGCGTTACTGCCCGTCTATTGAAGATAAGGTAGTAAGGTTTGCAGATAAGGATCAGCATCAGATATTTGTCGAACCAGAGGGGTTGGACACTTATGAGCTGTATCCAAATGGTATTTCTACAAGCTTACCGTTTGATGTTCAATTAGAGCTAGTAAGATCGATCAAAGGGTTCGAAAATGCACATATCACACGACCTGGCTACGCGATTGAATATGATTATTTCAATCCCCAGGATCTTCATTATTCATTAGAAACAAAGTCTATTAGTGGTCTGTTTTTTGCAGGGCAAATTAATGGAACTACAGGATATGAAGAGGCAGCAGCACAGGGTTTGTTAGCTGGAGCTAATGCAGCTCTGCAGACGCTTGGTAAAGACGTTTGGTGCCCGACACGAGATACTGCATACATGGGTGTTTTAGTTGATGATCTGATTACAATGGGTACCAATGAGCCCTACAGAATGTTTACTAGCAGAGCAGAATATCGTTTGCTATTGAGAGAGGATAACGCAGATATTCGATTGACTGAGACCGGGCGAGCCCTTGGGTTGGTTAACGATTACCGTTGGAAAAGTTTTTGTGAGAAACAAGAAGCTATCGCTTTGGAGACACAACGGTTAAAAAGTACATGGGTCCAACCCAATAGTGACCTTGCAGAAAAGTTGTTCAAACATATTGACCATAAAATATCTCACGAGTACTCATTGTTTGATTTACTTAAGCGCCCTGAGCTGAATCATCAGATAATTGCTGATTTGTTGCCCGATGAAAAACCTGATGCAAAAATTGGCCAGCAAGTAGAAATCGATGCCAAGTACTCTGGCTATATTAGTCGCCAACAAGATGAGATTGATAAATTACAGCGCCATGAAAATACACCGATCCCAGGTAGCTTTAATTATGCTGAAATCAAAGGTCTATCTAATGAGGTTAAGCAAAAACTTAGCGAAGCTTTGCCTTCTACCCTTGCGCGGGCATCAAGGATACCTGGCGTAACACCTGCCGCTATTTCATTACTGTTAGTTCAGCTTAAAAAACACGCAGCTTAATTAAGTAACCTATCAAATGGCATCAAAAAACCCCCTAGTTATCTCCTACTCTGAAAAGCAGAAATTACTTACTTCAGGTATGGCCCAGCTTAACTTGGACTGCAGTGACGAGCAATTACGCCAGTTATTGGCTTATCTAGATATGCTTGAGCGCTGGAACAAGGCCTACAATTTAACGGCGATAAGAGATCCTCTGGAGATGATTAAATTACATCTACTCGATAGCTTAGCGATATCGACTTTGTTGCAGGGAGATCGGTTTATTGATGTTGGTACGGGCGCTGGTCTGCCAGGTATTCCTTTAGCTATTATGAACCCAGATAAGCACTTCACTTTACTAGATAGTAATGGTAAAAAAACTCGATTTTTGTTTCAAGTAAAAATAGAACTGGGATTATCTAATATCAGTGAAGTGAACAAAAGAGTAGAACAATTTTTACCTGACGATATGTATGACGCAGTGTTAAGCAGAGCATTTAGCTCACTTTATGACATGGTTATAAATTGCCAGCATCTTCTGGCAGATAATGGTTGGTTTTTGGCGATGAAAGGACGTCTTGAGCAATCAGAGTTGAGTGCAATACCAAAAGGCTATAAGGTCATCGAACAGTATGCTGTAAAAGTACCAGCAGTAGATGGTCAGAGACACTTAATAAAAATAGTTAGAATTTAAAAAAATTACCCAGGAAAAAGAGCCGGTGGTTAAAATAATATCCATAGCAAATCAAAAAGGCGGTGTTGGTAAAACCACAACTAGTGTTAACTTATCAGCATCATTAGCGGCGTATAAAAAACGAGTTCTACTTGTTGATCTAGATCCTCAAGGCAATGCAACCATGGGGTCTGGCGTTAACAAGCAAGGATGTGCGCTAAGCGCTTATCACATGGTAACCGGTAAAAACTCAGCGGCAGAGATTATTGTAAAAGGGACATCAGGTAAGTATGACTTGTTACCTGCTAATCGAGACTTGGTAGCTGCTGAAGTTGAATTAATGAAGGAAATAGGTAGAGAGTCAAAATTAAAGCTTTCTCTTCAAGAAGTGACTGACAACTATGACTATGTGATTATCGATTGCCCACCAACACTCAACATGCTGACTGTTAACGCGTTGGTAGCAAGCGAGGGTGTAATTGTACCCATGCAGTGTGAATATTTTTCGTTAGAAGGTTTAGCGGATTTAAATAATACAATTAAACAAATAGCCACGTTGATTAATCCTTCGCTGCATATTCAAGGTATTTTGCGAACCATGTATGATCCTCGAAGTAGCTTAACAAATGCAGTAACGGCACAGTTGAGAAAATATTTTGGTGATAAAGTGTATAAGGTAAGTATCCCGCGGAACGTCCGTTTGGCTGAAGCACCTAGTCATGGGTTACCTGCTTTAATGTATGATCGAAATTCAAAAGGTTCTATAGCTTATTTGGCACTTGCTGGAGAAATACTCCGACTCGAAAAACAACAGAAAGCAGATTTAGTAGGGGCTTAAAGATATGGCTGCAAAACGACAAAGTTTAGGCACCGGCTTAGATGCCTTATTAGGGTTTTCAGATGAGGTAAAGGTTACCTCGCAAAGCGATCAAATGAACGATGCGGATGGGACTTTAAGAGACCTACCAGTAGAGTTTTTACAACGAGGAAAATATCAACCGCGTCGAGATTTAGATGCTGATGCGCTTCAAGAACTTACCAACTCTATTACGCAGCAAGGTGTAATGCAGCCGATAGTGGTGCGCAAGATCGCTACTGACAAATATGAAATTATAGCGGGTGAACGCCGATGGCGTGCGACTCAGCAAGCAGGATTAGAATCAATTCCAGCGATAATTAGATCGATTACGGACGAAGCGGCTATTGTGATGGCGCTTATAGAAAACATTCAGCGTGAAGATCTTAATTCGATTGAGGAAAGTCGCGCGCTAATAAGACTGCAAGATGAGTTTCAACTGACTCAACAGCAGGTGGCTGATGCTGTTGGTAAGTCTCGATCGGCGGTAACTAACTTAATGCGCTTAGCAAGCCTGGAGTCTGCAGTTCAGAAGCAACTTGAGCTCGGAGAAATTGAACTTGGTCATGCAAAATGTCTACTGGCACTCTCCGGTAATACCCAGGTTATGGCTGGAAGAGAAATAGCGGCCAATTCTATGTCAGTCAGGCAGACCGAAATGCTCGTTAAACGAATACATTTATCGGGTTCTATAAAGCCTGTAGAAAAAACAAAACCAGCTGACCCCGACATTTTACGTATCCAACAAGAGCTTTCTGAAAGGGTCGGAGCGCCAGTAAAAATACAGCATTCCTTTAAAGGTTCTGGAAATTTGGTAATCAAATATCACAGTGTTGATGAGCTTGAAGGGATCCTAGCCCACATCAAATAGCTAATTGCTCCCCATAAGGGACATGAATTACTGATATAGATCTCAATAGCATGTTGAATATCACTACCACTATACCTATAATGCCCCCCGCTCCCAGCGTGGCAGTAAAAGTTGGGGAAAACTGGGATATATGGTAAGAGCGTTTAATGACTACCATTCCAAAACCACCATTACATATGGTCTCGCTGATTCAGTTGATTACCCTGATCATAGCGAGTTCGGTTGTTTTTTGGTTTGACCAAATTGTTGCTAGATCAGTATTTTTAGGGGGTTTAACCCAGTTATTACCCCAGGCTTGGTTTGCCCATGTTGCCTTTAAGCATGTTGGTGCAAGTCAGGCACATATTATTGTTCAGGCCATGTACCGTGGGGAAACAGGAAAGGTTGTATTGACCGCATCTGCGTTCATAGCGACTTTTGTATTGTTTAAGGAAGTCAACATTGTTGGGTTTATGGCTGCTTTTGTAGGTATGATTCCATTGCAACTGCTTTTAGTTGCAAAAATAGTAAAATAAATAGCGTAGATAGTGCACTAATCATTTTTGGTTGTGCATCATTCAGTGTTCAGAAGAGTTGAGATAAATAGATGTCAGGCGAAAATCCCGCAAGTACAACTGAATATATCCAGCATCACCTGCAAAACCTAGTCTATGGCCGGTTGCCAGGTGGTTTTGAGCGGCATACAGAAAATGGTACTGAGGTATTAGCTGTTGATACTTGGACTATGGCCCATGGAGCCACGGAAGCTGCGGCTATGGGATTCTGGGCTATTCATGTTGATTCCATGGCATGGTCTATCGGTCTAGGTCTAATTTTTTGCTGGATGTTTCGGCGCGCAGCCGTTCAGGCTACCACGGGGGTTCCATCCGGGTTTTTAAATTTTGTTGAGCTGGTTATTGAGTTTATTGATAATACCGTAAAGGATAGTTTCCACGGTAAAAATAAAATGGTAGCGCCTTTAGCGCTAACTATCTTCGTGTGGATCTTTTTAATGAACTTAATGGATCTATTGCCCGTAGACTTAATTCCCAAATTGTTAATGTTGGCCGGTGTCGAGTATCAGAAGATTGTTCCTTCAACTGATCCCAATATTACGATGGGAATGGCCTTAGGCGTTTTTGTTTTGATGCTTTATTACAATATCAAGATTAAGGGAACCGGGTTCATCAAAGAACTCACGATGCACCCTTTTAACCACTGGGCATTTATTCCTATAAATTTATTTATGGAGCTTGTTGGTCTTTTGGCTAAACCGTTTTCGCTTGGCCTAAGGCTCTTTGGCAACATGTACGCGGGAGAGATGATCTTTATTCTTATTGCGATGATGTTTGCTGCTGGGGCTGGCACAGGGTTGATCGCGGGAGGCCTCAATGCTCAATTGTTTGGTGAAGAGACTAACAGTCTTTTCTGGCTAGTGATCTTCGTCTTGGTTTGTGGGGTTTGCTGGATGAACCTACGAGGAAAGATATCTACGGGTAGAACAGTTTTGCTGACGCTGGGTTTGTTAACCCTCGGTGGCGGTGTTTTTGCTCTGGGTGGTGGGCTGATGCAGTGGGGCTGGGCAATTTTCCATATTTTGGTTATTACTCTACAGGCATTTATTTTCATGGTACTTACAATCGTCTACCTAAGTATGGCGCACGAAGAAGACCATTAATTTTTTTATTTTTAACTACTGAAATCGGGAGTTTACGATGGAACTTATAATTATTGCAGCGGCAATTATGCTCGGATTGGGCGCATTGGGTGCCGCTATTGGCATGGGTTTGTTGGGTGGAAAGTTGATCGAAGGAACAGCTCGTCAGCCAGAGCTAGGGCCTATGCTACAGGGAAAAATGTTCCTGCTAGCTGGTCTGATTGATGCTGTGCCAATTATTGGCGTTGGTATCGCGATGTATTTGATCTTTGTTGTTGCTCCAAGTGTTGGTGCATAACAACAACTTAATTTTTAATCCAACCTTCATTAACGAGGTATTGGCGTGAATATCAATCTAACGCTTTTCGGTCAAATGGTGACTTTCGCAATTTTTGTGTGGTTTTGCATGAAGTTTGTGTGGCCAGTCATTATTACGGCCATGGAAGAACGGCAACAGAAAATTGCTGATGGACTGGATGCAGCTGACCGCGCCATGCGCGATCTTGAGGCTGCCCAGGACAAGGCAACTGACCAGATGAAAGAAGCTAAGCAGGAAGCTGCTGGCATCGTTGATCAGGCTAACAAACGAGCAAATCAAATTGTAGATGAAGCTAAGCAGCAGGCGATTACCGAAGGCGATCGTTTAAAGATTGCCGCTGAAGCAGAAATTGAGCAAGAGATTAATCGAGCTAAAGAAGAGCTTCGCGCTTCAGTAGCGGGATTAGCTTTAGCGGGCGCTGAAAAGATTCTTGAGGCGTCCATTGATGATAAAGCTAACCGCGCGCTGGTTGACAATTTAGCGTCGCAGCTTTAATAGAGGTTTACCATGGCAGAATTGAGCACGCTAGCAAGACCCTATGCTAAAGCAGCCTTTGAGTTTGCTGTTGATGCGTCGGATCTTAAAGGTTGGGCTGATAGTCTTGCTACTTCAGCAGCGGTTACTCAGCATGCCGCTGTAGTGAAGCTGTTGGGTTCGCCAAGTTCAACTCCGGCGAATCAAGCAGCAATGATTATTGAGCTTTGTGGTGATGCTCTTGATGTTACTGGACGCAATTTTATTATTCTCTTGTCCGAGAACAGACGGTTGACATTGTTGCCTCACATTTCTCATCAGTTCGAAGTTATGAAAGCGAATCGAGAAAAGGCGGTTGATGTAGAAGTTGCATCAGCACAGCCATTAGATTCAGAGCAACAAAAAGTGTTGTCTGAAGCATTGAGTAAAAAGCTACAACGTAAAGTAAATATGCAGGTTAGTTTAGATAAGAGCCTGCTTGGTGGTGCGGTTATCCGTGCCGGGGACACCGTTATTGACGGGTCCATTCGCGGTCGTTTGACCAAACTCGCCGAGTCACTAAATTCGTAAGGATTGAGGCCTAAGCATGCAGCAACTGAATCCATCAGAGATAAGTGAAATTATCAAGAGTCGTATTGACAACCTTGATGTTTCATCAGAAGCCCAAAATGAGGGCACCATTGTTTCCGTATCGGACGGAATCATTCGCATACACGGCCTAGCCGACGTAATGTATGGCGAAATGATTGAGTTCGATGGCGGAGTTTACGGTATGGCACTTAACCTTGAGCGCGACTCTGTCGGAGCCGTGGTATTAGGTGACTACCAAACCTTAGCTGAAGGCCAAAAAGCCAGATGCACCGGGCGCGTATTAGAGGTTCCTGTAGGTCCAGAACTCGAGGGTCGTGTGGTTGACGCACTGGGCAATCCCATTGACGGGAAAGGTCCGGTTAATGCCGCCTTGACTGATGCAGTGGAAAAAGTTGCTCCTGGCGTTATTGAGCGACAGTCAGTCGATCAGCCCGTGCAGATTGGTTTAAAGGCTGTTGACACTATGGTCCCAATTGGCCGTGGTCAGCGAGAGTTAATTATTGGCGATCGCCAGATTGGTAAGTCTGCCATTGCAGTGGACGCGATCATTAACCAGAAAGGCTCAGGTATTAAATGTATCTATGTTGCCATAGGCCAAAAAGCCGCTTCTGTTGCTGCTGTTGTGCGGAAACTAGAAGAACATGGTGCGATGGAGCATACTATTGTTGTCGCTGCTACTGCGTCAGATCCAGCAGCAATGCAGTTCTTAGCACCGTTCGCAGGCTGCTCTATGGGTGAGTATTATCGCGATCGTGGCCAAGATGCACTAATAATTTATGATGATCTGACTAAGCAGGCTTGGGCCTATCGTCAAATATCACTTCTTTTGAAACGTCCTCCTGGCCGAGAAGCTTACCCAGGAGATGTTTTCTATCTTCACTCTCGATTATTAGAGCGTGCGGCAAGGGTCAATGCTGACTATGTTGAGAAATTCACCAACGGTGAAGTAAAAGGCCAGACAGGATCTTTAACCGCTCTGCCTGTTATTGAAACGCAGGCTGGCGATGTATCTGCGTTTGTACCTACTAACGTAATCTCGATTACCGACGGTCAAATCTTTTTAGAAGCTGATATGTTTAACGCGGGTATTCGTCCAGCGATGAATGCGGGCATTTCTGTTTCTCGAGTGGGTGGCGCTGCGCAGACAAAAATTATTAAGAAACTGTCTGGTGGTATTCGTACTGCACTTGCTCAGTATCGTGAGCTGGCGGCATTCTCTCAGTTTGCATCAGATCTTGATGACGCGACTAAAGCGCAGCTAGATCATGGTGAGAGAGTAACGGAACTGATGAAACAGAAGCAGTATACGCCTCAGAGTATTGCCGAGATGGGTGTGATGGTTTATGCCGCAGACAATGGTTTTCTGAAGCCAGTTGAAGTTAACAAAATTGGTGATTTCGAGTCTGCGCTGCTCTCTTATATGAAAGCTGAGCACGGCGATCTGATGGAGAAAATTAATATTTCAGGCGATTACAACAGTGATATTGGAGCTGGTATTAAAGCTGCTTTAGAAAGTTTTGTTGCAACTCAAACCTGGTAAGTCAGGGTAATCGGATAGGCATAAGACATGGCAATCGGGAAAGAAGTTAAAACGAAAATTGCTAGTATTGGCAGTACGCAGAAGATAACTAGTGCCATGGAAATGGTAGCAGCTAGTAAGATGCGTCGAGCACAGGAGCGTATGGCGCTGGGGAAACCTTATGCCCAGCGGATTAGGAATGTGGTTGGTCATATTGCTAACGCGGTTTCTGAGTACAAGCACCCCTACCTCAGTGAGCGTGATGTTAAGCGGGTTGCTTACGTAGTTGTTTCCACTGACCGGGGTCTTTGCGGTGGCTTGAATATTAATCTATTCAAAGCGGCGCTCAGGTCTATTAAAGCTTGGTCGGATCAAGGTGTTGAAGTTGATATTTGTGTAGTTGGTAATAAAGCCGCTAGCTTTTTTGGCGCCGTTGGCGGCAACGTTGTTGCGGCCGTTAAAGATGTTGGCGATGAGCCGAACGTTGCCGATCTAATTGGCGGTGTGAAAGTTATGCTGGACGCATTTGATGAAGGACGCATCGACAAACTATTTGTCGTCAGTAACGTATTTGTTAACACCATGACACAAGCGCCCACAGTGGAGCAGTTACTGCCATTAGCCGCAACCGCTGATGCTAGGTTGAATCATCACTGGGACTATATTTATGAGCCAGATGCTAAAGATTTGCTCGACGGCTTACTGGTTCGCTATATAGAGTCTCAGGTTTACCAAGGTGTCGTAGAAAACAAAGCCTGCGAACAGGCCGCAAGAATGCTAGCAATGAAGAACGCCACCGATAATGCCGGTGACATGATTGATGAATTACAACTGCTTTACAACAAAGCGCGCCAGGCAGCTATTACCCAAGAGCTGTCAGAAATTGTAAGTGGTGCTGCGGCTGTTTAAAGCCCAACGAATTTTACAGGTTTAGTTAAGAGGAATCGGACATGAGTAGTGGACGTATTGTACAAATTATTGGCGCCGTGATTGATGTGGAATTTCCCCGCGATCAGGTACCCAACGTCTATGACGCCTTGGTTGTTGATGAAAAGGGGTTAACCCTAGAAGTTCAACAACAGCTGGGTGATGGCGTAGTGCGAGCAATCGCTATGGGATCCTCAGAAGGAATCAGCCGTGGTTTGGGTGTTCATAACACCGCCGCTCCAATTTCAGTTCCAGTGGGAATTGAGACTTTGGGGCGTATCATGGATGTTCTCGGTAACCCGATTGATGAGAAAGGTCCTATTGGTGAAAAAGAGCGCATGGCAATTCACCGAAAGCCGCCCGCTTATGACGAGCTTGCCGCTTCGGATGATCTGCTAGAGACGGGTATCAAAGTTATCGACTTAGTCTGCCCCTTCGCTAAAGGCGGTAAGGTTGGTTTATTTGGTGGTGCCGGTGTAGGAAAAACTGTCAACATGATGGAACTGATCAACAACATTGCCACTGAGCACAGTGGTTTGTCTGTGTTTGCCGGTGTTGGCGAGCGTACTCGTGAAGGAAATGACTTCTACTACGAGATGCAAGAGTCAGGCGTTGTGAATATTGAGACTCCGAGTGAGTCAAAAGTTGCCATGGTTTATGGTCAGATGAATGAGCCCCCAGGAAACAGACTACGTGTTGCGCTGACAGGTCTGACGATGGCCGAGAAATTTCGTGATGAGGGTAAAGACGTATTGTTGTTTGTTGATAATATCTACCGTTACACATTAGCAGGTACAGAGGTTTCAGCACTGTTGGGCCGTATGCCCTCAGCGGTAGGTTACCAGCCAACACTAGCTGAGGAAATGGGTGTTCTTCAGGAGCGTATTACGTCCACAAAGACTGGCTCAATTACTTCAGTTCAAGCGGTATATGTTCCCGCGGATGATTTAACTGACCCATCGCCCGCCACGACTTTTGCGCACTTGGATTCTACTGTTGTATTGAGTCGAGATATTGCCTCTAAAGGAATCTATCCGGCGGTAGATCCACTAGACTCTACCTCGCGCCAGTTAGATCCTTTGATCATCGGTACCGAGCACTACGAAGTTGCTCGTGGCGTGCAGACAGTTCTGCAGCGATATAAAGAATTAAAAGACATTATTGCGATCCTAGGAATGGACGAGCTTTCAGAGGAAGACAAAATGGCAGTTGCACGGGCGCGTAAGATCGAGCGCTTCTTGTCACAGCCCTTCCATGTGGCTGAAATCTTTACGGGCTCGCCAGGTAAGTACGTCTCTCTTAAAGATACCATTGCCGGTTTCCAAGGTATTTTAGATGGTCAGTATGATGATTTGCCTGAGCAGGCGTTTTACATGGTTGGTTCTATCGATGAAGCGGTAGAAAAAGCGAAAACCCTATAAATTGCAGTAAGCAAAGGCAATAAAGACATGGCTATAACAGTTCATTGTGACATCGTAAGTGCGGATGAGTCCTTGTTTTCAGGATCTGTAAAGATGATCGTTGCTACAGGCTCATTAGGTGAGTTGGGTATTACCCCTGGCCATGCACCTTTATTAAGTGATCTGCGCCCTGGACCCGTGCGCCTTGTCAAAGAAAATGATGAAGAAGAGGTGTATTACCTTTCTGGCGGCTATTTAGAAGTACAACCAGGCAGTATAGCGATTCTTGCTGATACGGCTGTGCGTGCAGGAGATATTGATGAGGCTGCTGCTGCTGAAGCAATTAAGACGGCTGAACAAGCAATAGCGAACCAGAGTGGCGAAATTGAGTACTCTAAGGCGGCATCTATGCTGGCTGAAGCAACAGCGCAATTGCGTACAGTACAGACTTTGCGTAAGAAGCTTGGCGGCTAAGTTTGTAATGCATTTGGCGTGTGGGAAAAGGGTAGCTTAGCTACTCTTTTTTTTGTCTAAAAACTCAGATTATATAACGACATGTGGCAGCCAAACACAATGGCCTTGAGTTGTGGCGCTATTCCAAGTACCTTAAAACTATACAATCGGTACAACGAGATATTTTATAATGAGTAAAGTGAATTTTGTAATTCTTGCGGCAGGCAAAGGTACGCGCATGCGCTCAGCCTTGCCCAAAGTACTGCATAAACTGTCAGGCCGTTCTATGCTGGGTCATGTGGTGGCGGCAGTAGAAAGTTTGGGCGAGGCAAAAAAAATTATCGTCACTGGGCATGGTGCCCAACAGGTAGAGCAGCAATTTAAAAGCCCTACAACCATCTTTACTCAACAAAAGGAGCAGCTTGGCACTGGCCATGCCGTACAGATGGCGATTCCTAAGCTTTGCCGTGATGCTGTGGTTATTGTCTTGTACGGCGATGTCCCACTTATCCGTCCCGCCACTATTAAGAAAGTCCTTGGTGTGGTTACTGAAAGTACAATGGGTCTGCTGACCATTCACTTAGAGGAACCACAGGGTTATGGGCGTATAGTCCGTGATACCAATGGCGACATTACCGAAATTGTTGAGCAAAAGGATGCTTCAGATGAGCAGCTGCAAATTACTGAAGTGAACACGGGTGTATTAGCCTTGCGGGCAAGTCAGCTGTGTGAATGGTTGCCTAAAATTACTAATAATAATGCTCAAGGGGAGTATTATCTGACCGACCTCGTCGCTATCGCGAGAGCGGCTAACGTAGAGGTCATAAGCGTTAACCCCGAATCAGCCACGGAGGTAGAGGGTGTGAATAATAGAGCTCAACTCAGTCAATTAGAACGAGCACATCAACGCCAATTGGCGGAACTACTAATGGAGTCTGGTACTAGCTTGGCTGATCCTTCCCGATTTGATCAACGCGGTGAGCTGACAGCTGGCACCGATAATTTTATTGATATTAATTGCATCTTTGAGGGCCATGTGACTATTGGTAATGACGTGTCTATTGGGGCTAACTGTCATATCAGCAACAGTACTATTGGCGATGGCGTTTCCATCTTACCCAATACCATTATAGAGTCATCAGTGGTTGGTGATCGTGCCGTGGTTGGCCCTTTTGCGCGGCTACGCCCGGGCACTGAGATGGAAAGTGACACCAAAGTAGGTAATTTTGTTGAAACTAAAAAGGCGCTAGTCGGCAAGGGTAGCAAGATTAACCATTTAAGCTATGTTGGAGATGCACAACTGGGCCAAAATGTGAACGTTGGTGCCGGTACAATTACATGTAATTACGATGGTGTCAGTAAGCATAAAACGGACTTGGGAGATGGGGTATTTGTAGGATCTAACAGTACATTGGTCGCACCCATTAAAGTGCATAGCGGCGGTTTTATAGCGGCGGGGTCTACAGTAACAAGCGAGGTTCCTAGCGAGAGCCTAGCCGTCGCGCGAGCGAAACAGAGAAATATCAAAGGCTGGAAGCGGCCGTCTAAAAAGGAAGTTTGATTTATGTGCGGAATTGTCGGGGCAGTTTGCCAAAGAAATGTCTATAAAATTTTAATCGAAGGTCTCAGTCGTCTCGAGTACCGAGGCTATGATTCTGCAGGGCTGTCTATTCTAGATGGAGATCAAGTCTTACAAACACGGAAAACCTTTGGCAAGGTAGCGGATCTAAAGGCATTGTGTAAAACAGATTTTGCGGTCGGTAACAGTGGTATTGCCCATACTCGCTGGGCAACCCATGGTGCGCCGAGCACTGTTAACTCTCATCCTCATATCTCATCAGGGATTTCGGTCGTTCATAATGGCATTATTGAAAACCATGACGCGCTGCGTGAAGAAGTCCGCGCCGCAGGCTATACCATTTTATCTGACACAGACAGTGAAGTTATCGCACATTTAATTCATCACTACCTAGCGGATAGTGATGATCTTCGCCAAGCCGTAAGTAGAACGATCACCCGATTAGAGGGCGCGTACGCGCTGGGGGTTATGTCTCAAGATCACCCAAATCTACTCATTGGTGCGCGTAGTGGTAGTCCACTAGTGGTAGGTGTTGGAATGGACGAACACTTTATAGCGTCTGATCAGATGGCATTGCGCCAGGTAACAGATCGATTTGTTTATCTTGAAGAAGGGGACATTGTCGAGTTGTGTAGTGAGACTTATAACGTGTTTGATGCTAGCGGTAAGACCGTTGATCGCGAAGTACACCAACTAGATGATACGGATCATCGTGCAGACAAGGGCCAATATCGGCATTTCATGCAAAAAGAAATGTTCGAGCAGGCAACTGTTCTGGCAGATACTTTTGCTGGTCGCATTGGTTCAGACCATATTCACGAAGCTATCTTTGGCCATCAGGCCGAAGTGTTGTTTGCTCAGACAAAGAATATCCATATTATTGCGTGCGGAACCAGTTTCCACTCTGGGTTGGTGGCTAAATACTGGTTGGAAGATATGGCAGGGGTGCCCTGTCAGGTTGAAGTTGCCAGCGAATATCGCTATCGAAAAGTGGCAGTGCCAGCAGGTACTTTGTTTGTGACTATCTCTCAGTCGGGTGAAACAGCAGACACATTGGCCGCGCTTCGCAAGGCTAAAGAAAGCGGCTATCTCGGATTTGTGGCTATATGTAATGTGGCTAATAGTTCTCTTGTTAGAGAGTCTGATCTATCCTTGATGACAATGGCAGGACCGGAAATTGGCGTTGCTTCTACTAAGGCGTTTACAACGCAGCTAGTCGCACTTCAGTTATTAACTCTCTCTCTTGGCCGGCACACAGGCCTTGATTCAGCTCTGGAAAAGCAGATGGTTGAAAATCTGCATGAATTGCCCGCCTTATGTCAGAGAGTGTTGGCTCTAGATCCTGTGATTGAAAAAATGTCTGAGGCGTTTGCGAACAAGCACCATGCTTTATTCTTAGGTCGGGGCGAGCATTATCCGATTGCGCTTGAAGGCGCGCTCAAGCTCAAAGAGATCTCTTACATCCATGCTGAGGCCTATCCTTCTGGAGAGTTAAAGCACGGACCTTTGGCTCTGGTTGATGAAGATATGCCAGTAGTAACTGTTGCGCCAAATAATGAACTACTTGATAAGCTCAAGTCTAATCTTCATGAGGTAAGGGCCCGAGGTGGTCAATTATTTGTCTTTGCTGACTGTAATGCGAACTTTAGCAATGAACCAGGTATTACTGTCATCGATATGCCCCCTGTACCTAAGAGCCTTGAGGCAATTATATATACCCTACCGTTGCAGATGCTTTCATATCATGTGGCTTTATTGAAAGGTACTGATGTGGACCAACCACGGAATTTGGCTAAGTCGGTCACTGTCGAGTAAT
>CALDQM010000086.1:0-9887 GCA_937911225.1 uncultured Cellvibrionales bacterium | reverse complement strand
TTATAAGCCATTCCTAATTCACTCCCTGGCTCGACTGATCAACCAGAGAGTAGTGACGTACCGCATTCATCGCGATCGGTTGGTGCGTCGAGAGCACAACCGAACCACCGACATCAAGATGCCCCTGCATACACGCCTCAATCAATTTAACACCTTGATTATCTAGGGCTGCAAACGGTTCATCGAGAAACCAAATTTTGGCTGAAGAAATGAGTAACCGAGCCAAAGCCACACGGCGCTGTTGCCCGGCGGAAAGTCGATAACAGGGTACATCAGCATAACCAGTTAATTGAACGCTATCCAAAGCAGCCAAAAGCTCCTCGGAGGTTGTTGAGTAGCCTGTCATCCAGTTGAGATTTTCTTCTGGCGTCAACGTCATTTTGACCGCTGATTGATGGCCCAAAAAAAGTAGGTTAGAGAGATATTCAAATCGACATTCAGATAAGCGAGTACCGCGATAGTAAATATCGCCATGAGTCGGCGCCAGCGCGGAGATTAGTAAGCGCAGCAACGTCGTCTTGCCGCTGCCATTGGGGCCCTCTATTTGCAGTATTTCACCGTCACTAAGATCCAGGCACACAGAATCTATGACAAGAATGTCGTCGCGCTCAAAGCACAAACCTTTAACCGACAAAAGGGATGGTTCAGCCACCATACAGCCTCAAAATGAAATTATAAAAATTATAGTCCATTATGCCAAAAATCAACATGTATAGGTGACCTTTGGCTAATTTAATTCATAAACAATAACGTACAAAGTTACCATTATGCAGCTCTCGTGCTGAAACATTATGCCTATGTTTTAGAGTTTAGATTGAGGTCGCCACGCTTGGCACTTACAATGGCGAAAAGGATAATCTAACCATGCAAATCTATCTAGTTGGCGGTGCCGTTCGCGACAAGTTAATCAGCTACCCCTGCCATGAGAATGACTGGGTGGTTGTAGGTAGCTCGCCAGATGAAATGATTGCCCTTGGGTATCGCCCAGTAGGGCAGGACTTTCCTGTTTTTATTGACCCTCGCAGCGGCGAAGAATACGCCCTAGCGCGCACCGAAAGAAAGTCCGGCGTTGGTTATGGTGGCTTCACCTTTCACACATCTCCGGACATAAGCCTCGAGGATGATTTGATTCGGCGTGATCTAACCATTAATGCCATGGCAGAGTCTGATGATGGCACTATTATCGATCCCCACGGAGGTCAACAAGATCTAAATGATAAAATTTTACGTCACGTTTCGGAGGCTTTCGCAGAAGATCCACTGAGGGTTTTGAGAGTTGCTCGATTTGCGGCTCGCTATGCTCATCTTGGATTTACCATTGCGCCGGAAACTCTGCAGCTAATGCAGAGTATTGTGGATCGTGGCGAAATGACGGCACTGGTGGCTGAACGCGTATGGAAAGAAACACAGCGCGCATTGTGTGAACGATCTCCTGATGTCTTCATAGAAACATTGAGGTCCTGCGGTGCGCTGGCCATTTTACTACCTGAGGTTGAGGCTCTGTTTGGTATTGAACAGCGCGCAGATTATCACCCAGAGATCGACACGGGCATTCATACGCTCATGGCTCTGCAGCAATCAGCACTATTGACAGAAAAAGCCACTATTCGTTTTACAGTACTGGTTCATGACTTGGGTAAAGCAATCACTCCAAAGGAAATTCTACCAAGGCATACAGGCCACGAAGCGCGTGGCCTGCCATTGGTTAAAGACGTTTGTGATCGACTGAAAGTGCCAAATCAACACCGCCAATTAGCGATGGTAGTGACGGAATATCACTTAATGTGCCATAAGTCACTCGACTTCAAGCCAGACTCGTTACTAAAACTATTAACCGTCATTGGCGCTCTCAAGTCAGAGGAAAAACTAGACGACTTTTTACTCTGCTGTATGGCTGATGCCAAAGGACGGAAGGGTCTAGAAAAGCAAGATTATGCACCCAACAGGTACTTAAGAGAGGCCCGCAAGGCCGCCATTGCCGTACAAGTAAAAGACTTAGTTGATAGCGGCATCAAGGGTGCGGATATCGGAATACACTTAAAGCAACGCCAAATTGAGGCTTTAAGTCAGTTTAAACAACACTATCAGCCATAGAAAATAAGGTATTTACATGCATTCTGACAACGCTTCAATTAACCCAGTCATTTTAATTACCGGCGCAGCTCGACGCATAGGCGCAGTTATTGCCGAGGTATTTCACAAAC
Organism: uncultured Cellvibrionales bacterium; assembly: GCA_937911225.1. Lineage (GTDB taxonomy): Bacteria > Pseudomonadota > Gammaproteobacteria > Pseudomonadales > Porticoccaceae > HTCC2207. Next base: position 7,683 of record CALDQM010000086.1, on the reverse strand, counting down.
AGGGTTATACGATTGTTATTCACTACAATCGTTCAGCTGCCGCGGCCAACAAACTGTGTGATCAGCTCAACAAGCAACGCGCAGATAGTTGCCTTTTAGTTCAGAGCGATTTAAATGACATGAGTGGTTTAACAAAAATTGCAGATTTAGTGCGCTCCGTTGGCCGACTTGATGTATTAGTCAACAATGCCTCTAGCTTTTATCCTACACCACTTGCTAACTGCGACGACCAACAATGGAATGATTTGATTAACAGCAACCTAAAGGGTCCGTTTTTTCTATCACAGAAGCTAGCCAGCATGCTCACAGACAGTAGCGGAGTAATCGTAAACATCTCTGACATGCACGCTCGGCAGGCACTTGTGAGCCACCCTATTTACTCAATAGCGAAAGCCGGCAACATCGCCATGACTAAGACGCTCGCCAAAGAGTTAGGCCCCAATGTGCGCGTCAACAGCGTTGCCCCAGGTGCTATTCTATGGCCGGAGCATGAATCTGATGACATTAGTAAGCAGTCGTCAGTGCTGAGCAACGTCCCGATGGGTCGACTGGGAACAGAGCGTGATATTGCTGACACAGTGTACTTTTTAGCGGTTGAGGCGACCTACATGACAGGCCAGACAATAGCTGTTGATGGCGGAAGCTCAAACAGTCTTTAAGTTAAATCAGTTGAGTAGTTGTTGGCCGCGCCAAATGAACTCTACGACCCATAGATTTTGCTTTGATTTGTCGTACTGTTCCCAGTGCTCAGCGTAAGTTTTGCCGGTTTTTGGATGTAATACGTGTGGCGCAAGTTTAGACATTGGAAGCAGTACGAATGCATTTTTAAGGATTTCATCGCGTGGCAGCTCTATACCATCTCGTTGCCCACAAATTGCATCGACAGTTAAAATATCAATATCCAAACTGCGAGGACCAAAACGTGCTGCAGTGCGGTCTCGACCGTTTTCATTTTCTATTGCCTTGAGAATCAATGATAGATCGCCCACTGACTTAACAGAGTGAATACCAACCACTAAATTATAGAAATTATCACCCTCAAAACCTACAGAGTCGCTCTCATAAACCGGAGACAGCAATAGCTCCCCAAACTCATTACTCAAGGCGTCCAAAGCCGCCTCTATACGTAAATGGCGGTCAATGTTACTACCCAAACTGAGGTAGATGAGGGCCATTAGCTACGCTCTCCACGCTCGATAATAATACCTACATCTTGAGAGCCACGAAGAGCCCCAGGCTTACTAACGCGAAGCTTTAACCAAGGTACCGAAAACTCATTCCGAACAATCGACGCAATTTCCTCAGCCATGCGCTCGACTAGCAAAAATTCACTAGCCTCAATAAATGCGATCAAACGCTTGGCAATAGATTTGTAATTAAGTGCATACTGAATATCATCAGTCTCCGCGGCACGAACAATGTCATGCGCCATTTCCAAGTCGAGACTGACTGTTTGCTTAACCTCTCGCTCCCAATCATAAATACCTATAATCGTCTCAATACGCAGATCTCTGATGTAAACAATATCCATTAAACTGATTCCTGTGATTTAATTTTTCCCGAAGGCACATTTAACTGATCCATTGGCCATCGCGGTGTAGCCGTAATCACCATTGGATTACGTTCCCCAGCAAGCATTCGCTGACAACCTGCATAAGCAATCATAGCGCCATTATCCGTACAAAACTCATGTCGTGCATAAAACACGTCGACGCCCTCTTTCCCAAGCGCGACCTTTAGTTTGTCTCGCAATCGGGTATTTGCCGACACACCACCTGCAATAACTAGAGTTTTCATGTCCGCTGCCACGACTGCACGACGACATTTAATAACCAAAGTGTCTACCACTGCTTCCTGAAAACCCGCACAAATATCGAGGATAGTTTGCTCGTTCGGTAATACATCGTCGCCACGATGCTTCTGAATTAAGTTTCGCGTATGTGTTTTAAGCCCTGAAAAACTAAAGTCTAAACCAGGCCTGTCAGTCATTGGGCGAGGAAAACTAAACCGGTCGATCTGACCGCGCTCCGCCATTTTAGCTAGCACTGGGCCACCGGGATAATCTAAATCAAGCATTTTTGCGGTTTTATCAAAGGCCTCACCCGCCGCGTCATCAAGAGATTCACCCAACAACTGATATTCCCCAACCGCCTTCACAGCCACCAATTGAGTGTGACCTCCAGAGACCAGTAAGGCTACAAAAGGAAACGTTGGCGGTGTTGACTCCAACATTGGTGCCAGCAAATGTGCCTCCATATGATGCACGCCCAATACCGGTATATCTAATGCAAACCCTAAAGCTGTGCCTGTGGCTCCACCTACCATTAATGCACCCATCAGACCGGGGCCAGCAGTGTAAGCAATACCATCTAAGTCATGTTTGCTAACCTTTGCGGCCGCCAGCACTTCATCTAACAACGGTAAGATTTTTCGAACATGATCTCGTGACGCAAGTTCTGGCACTACACCGCCATACTCTGCATGCAGCAGAGTCTGAGAGTAGAGACGGTGTGCAAGTAAGCCACGATCACTGTCATACACCGCAACACCGGTTTCATCGCAGGAAGTTTCTATACCCAAAACAAGCATCGTAGTAAGCGCCTAATTAAGTTTTTGAAAATTTAAAAACCAATTATAACAACACTTGGCCAATGGCGGTAAGATCCTTACTAGACGTGGCACGATAGTTATGCGGTAAGAATGAAAAGACCACTAAAAATGACCAAAAAGCCTTTGCAACAAATCCTCTAAGTGTATAGAATACGCGCCGTTGAACAGTCAGATGCGGAATGGTCCCATCGACAGTGACTTAAACTACAGGATTAAGCATACATGCCAAGTGTACGTATTAAAGAAAATGAGCCATTTGACGTTGCGTTACGTCGTTTTAAACGCTCTTGCGAAAAAGCCGGTGTTTTGGCTAAAGTTCGTAGCTGTGAATTTTACGAGAAGCCAACGTGGGTACGTAAGCGTAAAGCTGCTGCCGCTGTTAAGCGTAATCAAAAGCAAGTTTCTCGCGAATCGCGCAAGTTTACTCGGCTGTATTGATCTCCCCTCGAAACGACGGTTGAGATAATGTAGTATCAAGGAGCGCCTAATAGGCGCTTTTTGTGTTTCTGAAATCCTTTAAATAGTTACCAGGAGGCATTCAATGTCGATGAAAACCCAGATTACTGATGCAATGAAAGACGCCATGCGAGCCAAAGATAAACCTCGTCTTAGCGCCATACGGTTAATGCTATCAGAGGTTAAGCGTGTAGAAGTTGACGAACGCATCGAAATTGATGATGAGCGACTGTTATCTATTCTCGACAAAATGATTAAGCAGAGACGTGATTCCATTACTCAGTATGAAGCGGCTGGGCGTGATGAGTTAGCGGCCATAGAGATTGCCGAAATTACTGTCATCCAAGACTTTTTGCCGACGGCACTGACTGATGATGAGATCAATGCCATGATAACCAGCGCTATCGCCGAGACTGGGGCAGAATCAATGCGCGACATGGGCAAAGTAATGGGGATACTCCGCCCCCAGATCCAAGGGCGTGCTGATGGCGGTGCAGTTAGTGGCTTAGTGAAGGTGGCTCTTAATAGTTAATCGCAGTTTCATTCCGCGACAAAGTAGTTACACTGTAAGCTCAAATTTGCGTTAATTGATTGCACCCATGGCCGGATTAATCCCACAAACATTTATTGATGACTTACTGGACCGCATTGACATTGTCGATGTGGTTAATGGGCGTGTCCAACTCAAAAAAGCTGGCAAAAATTACAAAGCCTGTTGCCCTTTCCATGAAGAGAAAAGCCCCTCATTTACCGTCGCTCAAGACAAGCAATTCTATTATTGTTTTGGCTGTGGTGCTGGCGGAAATGCGCTGGGTTTTGTCATGGAGTTCGACCGCTTAGACTTCTTACCTGCCGTAGAAATGTTGGCTAAAAATGCTGGTATGGAAATTCCTAGAGAAGCTGCGCCAGACCGGACGGTGGTCAAACAAAAAGACAATCTGTTCTCAACGCTTACTGAATCAGACAAATATTTTAGGCAACAGCTTCGCACACACTCTGAGGCCAAAACTGCGGTTAACTATCTAAAGGCACGTGGACTTAGTGGTAAAATTGCCGCTCAGTTCGGTGTTGGCTATGCACCACCGGGTTGGGATAATCTTCTAAAGCATGCCGGTGGCACTGACGAAAAGAATCAGCTGTTAGATGAGTCGGGCATGATTATCGTCAAGCCAGAGGAAAAGAAGCAGTATGATCGGTTTCGCCATAGAATCATGTTTCCCATTCGCGACCAGCGTGGTCGCACTATTGGCTTTGGCGGCCGGGTTCTTGATGACAGCACACCAAAGTACCTGAACTCCCCAGAGACCCCAGTTTTCCATAAGGGTAGAGAACTCTATGGCCTCTACGAAGCGCGGCAGACACTAAAAGAAATTCCCTGCCTGATTATGGTCGAGGGCTACATGGATGTGATTGCATTGGCGCAATACGGTATAGCCAATGCCGTGGCCACGCTCGGTACTGCACTGACTGAAAACCACCTACAAAAACTTTTTCGCTACACCTCTGAACTGGTGTTTTGTTTTGATGGCGATAATGCTGGAAGACGAGCAGCCGCTCGGTCTTTAGAGATAGCTCTGCCCGAGATGCGCGATGGTGTCTCGGCTAAGTTTTTATTCTTACCCGACGGTGAAGACCCTGACAGCATGGTTCGTCAACTGGGTACCACTGCGTTTCAAGAACTGGTACAAAAAGCTCAACCGCTGTCTGAGTTTTTGTTTGAGCAACTTAGCGATGGCATTGATAGCTCAACCGCAGACGGAAAAGCGCGCCTGAGTAAAACCTGCGCGCCGCAAATTAACCGAATACCCCAGGGTGTTTTTCGGCAGTTAATGCTTGAGGAACTCTCTCGTAGAACCGGTATCTCTGCTGAAAATCTACGTGACTATGTGGCTACTCATGTCAGCCCACAACAACGCGCTAGCGCAGCAGCTGCGGAAAAAGTACCACCAGGCAACAGCGGGCCACCTGATAACTATGAACCACCTAGCGGAATAGATGATGGCCATTATGCGGAATTTGACGGGTCCATAGAACCCGACCAATACTCAGACATGGCACCCGCGCGTGCTTCAAAAATTCGCTTATCACCGGTTAAGTTCATTACCGCCCTTCTGCTCAATCATCCTGCACTAGCAGAGTCGGCCGAAGATCTAGGCTTTTTAGAGAAATCGGACGATGAAGACATAAAACTCTTTTTACGCGTGCTTGATGTTGCTAAGAAAAACCCACATTACAAACCTTCACATATTTTTGCCTACTGGCTAGGGACACATGGCAATCAAGCAGAAACAAAACTTTTGCAATCTTTGGCTGCTAGTGAACTTTATTTCCCTCCAGTGGGGACCGGTCGAGATGACCACCAAGAATTTAGTGACGCACTTGCTCATATTATCAGGAGTGCATTTGATACCCTGCCTCCTGCGGAGAAAGCCACACATCTGTTGCAACGCAACAAACTTAATGAGCGTGAAATTAAACAATTACACAAATTGCGCCTGCAACTTCCAAATGATGCGCAATCAAATGAGTTAAAAAATAAGATAAAACAACGGCTTGTGATCTAAACTAAGAATAAAAACGTAGGTAAAATTAAATCCAAGTGGGACTGAGACAACTCGCAGTTTATTGGTTATAATTGCTCGCTAAATTTTCACCCTCCAACGAAGTAAGTTTGCCCTATGACTGAAAGCAACGATAAGCAACAATCCGGTATTAAAGATCTTATAGCCAAAGGTCGTGAGCAGGGCTACCTGACTTACGCTGAAGTGAACGATCACCTACCCGAAGATATTGCGGACCCAGAACAAGTCGAAGACATCATTCAGATGATCAACGACATGGGTATCACTGTATTTGAAACAGCGCCGGATGCTGAGACGCTGCTCATGATGAACGGCGACAATACACCAGATGAAGTTGCCGCTGCTGAAGCTGCAGCCGCACTAGCCTCTGTTGAGTCTGAGCAACACCGAACGACTGACCCAGTTCGCATGTACATGCGTGAGATGGGTTCAGTTGAGCTGCTCACTCGCGAAGGTGAGATCGAGATTGCCAAGCGTATTGAAGAAGGCACTCGTGAGCTCATGTCTGCCGTTTCAGATTGGCCGACCAACGTTGCTACAGTAATGGGCGAATGGGACAAGGTTGTTGCCGGAGACAAAAAACTTACTGACCTTATTAGTGGGTACCTCAACCCCATGGAGCACGTGCCATCCGCATTGGCTCAGCAACAGGCTGCTGAAGCTGCAGAAGCTGAAAGAATTGCCAATGGTGAAGAAATTGATGAGGAAGAGGAAGAGGAAGAACACGAAGGTGGGCTAGATCCTGAAATCGCAACTCAGCGGTTTGAAGAAGTTCGCGCTATCCTTATCAAAACTGAAAAATCAATTGCTGCTGATGGTCGTGATAACGCCGATGTCATCAAGAACATTCAAGAGCTTAGTGAAACGTTCAAATATTTAAAGCTTACTCCGCGTCAATTTGACCCATTAATTTCTTTGATACGCGCCTCTGTTGATAAAATTCGTACTCAAGAACGCAACATCATGAAATACTGCATTCGCTTCTCAAAAATGCCGCGTCCTGAGTTTATTAAATCGTTCCCTGGTAATGAAACCAACCTCAAGTGGACCGGCACACTGGTCAAGGCAAAAGCAGACTATTCAGATGGTATTGCCAATCAAGAAATTGAAATTCTACGTGGCCAGCGCAAGCTAATTCAGGTTGAGAAAGCTAGTGGGCTGTCTATCTTGCAGATTAAAGATATCAACAGGCGCTTGACCATTGGTGAAGCTATGGCCCGGCGTGCCAAGAAAGAAATGGTTGAAGCTAACCTGCGCTTAGTTATCTCTATTGCTAAAAAATACACCAACCGTGGTCTACAGTTTTTAGATCTTATCCAGGAAGGTAATATTGGACTGATGAAGGCCGTAGACAAGTTTGAATACCGCCGTGGTTATAAGTTTTCAACCTATGCAACGTGGTGGATTCGTCAGGCGATTACTCGCTCTATTGCTGACCAAGCCAGAACTATTCGTATTCCAGTGCACATGATTGAGACCATTAACAAACTCAATCGTATCTCTCGGCAAATGCTTCAAGAAATGGGTCGCGAACCGACACCAGAAGAACTCGCTGAACGCATGGAAATGCCCGAAGATAAAATTCGTAAAGTGCTTAAAATCGCCAAAGAGCCAATCTCCATGGAGACGCCCATTGGTGAAGATGAAGACGCTAGTATTGGTGATCTCATTGAAGACGTTACCATCGCGCAGCCAATTGATGAGGCGACTAAGAACAACCTTACTGACTCAACGCGTGGCGTGCTAAGCAGCCTCACTGCTCGTGAAGCCAAGGTTTTACGCATGCGTTTTGGTATCGACATGAACACCGACCATACGCTAGAAGAAGTGGGCAAACAGTTTGATGTGACGCGAGAGCGTATTCGACAAATTGAGGCCAAGGCACTGCGTAAGTTGCGGCACCCAACTCGGTCAGACCATCTTCGTAGCTTTATCGACGAACAGTAAATTCTTAAGGGCCCATAGCTCAGCTGGTTAGAGCGCTCGACTCATAATCGATCGGTCGTAGGTTCAAGTCCTACTGGGCCCACCATTT
>CALDQM010000085.1:0-1638 GCA_937911225.1 uncultured Cellvibrionales bacterium | reverse complement strand
AAATGACTGAATCCAGCCGAATCATCAAAAAGCCTAGTCTTGTCGATGCGCTTATCCCCGTTGTTGCTCTAATTAGTATGCTAGCCGGAACTGTTTACGTCTTTGGACTAGATTCGTTTGGCCCCAACCAAGTAGCACTTATTTTAGCTGCTGGAATTGCCGCTGCAATCGGGATTAAAAACGGTCTGACATGGCGTGAAATTGAAAGCGGTATGATCGAGACAATTAGCATGTCTTTGCAAGCTCTGCTAATTTTACTCGTGGTTGGCTCACTCATCGGGAGCTGGATTCTGTCCGGCACTGTTCCCACCATGATCTATTACGGCGTGGCCTTGATGTCACCCGACTACTTTTACCTGACAGCTTGTCTGGTATGTGCCCTACTTGGGTTTAGTATCGGCAGCTCCTGGACCGTTGCGGGCACTCTTGGGGTAGGGTTGATGGGCATTGCGGTTGCACTTGATCTATCGCCCGGAATTAGCGCTGGCGCCATTATTTCCGGTGCCTACTTTGGTGATAAATTATCGCCTTTATCAGAAACAACTAACTTAGCCGCCGCCGTCACCAGCAGTGATTTATTTGATCATATTCAGCACATGCTGTGGACCACTGTCCCTGCAATCTTAATTACTTTAGTTATATTCTTCTTTATGGGTGTGGGTAGCAGTTCTAACGTGGTGATCAGTGACATTGTTGCGCTTCAAACTGCCATGGACAAAGCGTTTACTATTAACCCATTTATGCTTTTACCAATGATTTTATTGTTAGTGATGGCAGTAAAGAAACAGCCCGCCCTATCTACACTTATTTGCGGCACAGTGGCCGGATGCGTTTTTGCTGCGGTATTTCAATGGCATGCAGTTATTGCCTTGGCCGATGATGCAAGTCTCTCCGCCTTAGCGGCCGGCTTTAAAGGATTATTGAGCGCCATGTTTCTTGGGTATAGCTCAGTGAGTGGAAATGAATCTTTAGACGCACTGCTATCTAAGGGGGGGATGAGTAGTATGCTAACCACCGTAGGCTTAGTTATCAATGCCATGGCTTTTGGCGGCGCAATGGCGCGCACGGGCTTGTTAGCCCGACTGGTTGAGGCTGCGCTTAGTAGAGTGAAATCGGCTGGAGGGCTCATTACAGCGACCGTTGGCACTTGCATTGGCACCAATATTTTGGCCGCTGACCAGTATCTCTCGATTGTTCTTCCAGGACAGATGTTTGTTGAACCTTACAAGCAGCGAAAACTTAAGTCCATCAATCTATCCAGAACGCTGGAGGATTCAGGTACATTAACATCGGCTCTAGTGCCCTGGAACACATGTGGTGCTTACATGTCCGCTACATTAGGAGTAAGTACTTTTTATTATGCACCCTTTGCATTCTTTAACCTCTTGTGTCCTGTTATCGCCATTATTTATGGGTTCGCGCTGATTGCCGTACCCAAGTTAGAAGAACCCTTGGATGAGACTGCAGGCTCCGCAGTAATCGCCGACTGAGGCATGGTGAGCGCGATGATCAGAGCTGTCTTTTTTCTAATCGTTTTATCAGCGTCCTGCATAAGCTTTGCTGACAGTCAGACTCAGTCGTCCTTTGACGGGGACAGAGCGCTTGCCCATATTTACCAACAAGTTTCGTTTGGACCAA
>CALDQM010000084.1:0-191322 GCA_937911225.1 uncultured Cellvibrionales bacterium | reverse complement strand
GCATCTTTGATATATGTACCCATTAAAGTATCAGTTACATCGGCATCTGTACCGTAGACGAAAAAGTCAAGACTTGCCTTTACCGTATCAGCAGTATTTGCAGCATCATCAGAAAGTAATGTTGACATGTAATATGCCATATCAGAAATTAACACCTGACGGGCGGTCTGCCCGGTATAGCTCACTGAAGAATTTTCTTCTGCAGAAAAGTAAGTGTTAGTAAATGCATAAGTCGTTGGCATCGCATCACAAGCATCACCTGAACCATTTACGTCTGTATCTGCTTGGTCTGTATTGGCAACTAGTGGGCAGTTATCATCCGCATTTCCTACGGTATCACCGTCCTGGTCTTCATCGCATGCGTCGCCAATTCCATCGCCATCAGTGTCAGCTTGGTCAGCATTTGCTACAGCTGGGCAGTTATCACCATTATCACCAACACCATCTCCATCTCCATCAACGGTTTCAGACGGATCATTTGGGAATGCATCAATGGAATCTTCCACTCCATCGCTGTCCGCATCAGGGGGTGTATTAGTGCCGCTACCACAGCCAACTAGGGTCGCTAGTAATAGCGCAATTAAAATTTTTGAAAACATTGAATTAGAAATCATGGTTCGTCCTTTTGAGTGTTCATTATTGAAAAGCATCAATGCTTGAAATGGTTAAAGCTTGCATCGCCGAACAAAATAAGCCGGTTGCATCAAACGGCGATTTAAAGCGGCTTAATCACTTCAACAGCATTAGTACTAAATTTCGATGTGAATGATAATTACTCTTAATTACAGAGTCAATAGGAATAAGAACAATTATCATTCGCAATCAATAAGAACGGTCGCAGTTAAACCAATAAAAGTAACATTTGGGGATGTTTCTCGTAAATATAGAGATATGTAGACGTTGGAAATCAACAGACTAGTGGTATAAGACTTACTGCTCTGAACTTTCACCAAGAGCTTCATCTATCAACTGTTTCAATTCACCTTTTTCATGCATTTCAGTGACAATGTCACAGCCACCAATAAGCTCTCCGGCGACCCATAACTGAGGGAACGTGGGCCAATTCCCATAGATCGGCAAGTTGCTGCGTATTTCTGGATTAGACAGGATATCCACATAGGCAAACCGGTGTCCACAACCCATTAATGATTGGACTGTTTTCGAGGAGAATCCGCATTGCGGCTGATTAGGTGATCCCTTCATATAGAGAAGTACCGCATTGTTTTCTACCTGATCGCGAATTGTTTCCATGATATCCATTATAACTTGCCTATATGTTTAATTAACTCAGAAATGTAATTTTAAACCTTTTCAATCGGTGGCGACACCGTTATAAAAATTTATTTTACGACAACGCTCTTAGTCCATGTATTCGCAAAAAATTCATAGGAACCCCTAATCTTGCCAGCCCTCTCAATCCACGTTATGATTTCAGCATCAGTTTAAAAGGCAGCACAGCTGCCTTTTTTTATTCCGATACAAAATCGGAAAGGAAATAATGACAACATGACTTCAACAGCACTGATGAACACCTATGGTGACCGCGCAGCGACACTCGTCAAAGGACAGGGTGCTTGGTTGTGGGACGAAAAAGGTAAAAAGTACCTAGATGCATTATCTGGGATTGCCGTATGTGGGCTCGGACATTCGCACCCTGCAGTTACAAAAGCTATTACTGAGCAATCTCACACCCTAACTCATTGCTCAAATTTCTTTACTATTCCTAACCAAGAAATTCTTGCAGAAAAGCTGTGCCATCTCACCGGCATGACTAACGTTTTTTTTGGTAATTCTGGTGCTGAGGCCAATGAAGCCGCGATTAAAATGGCGCGACTTTTTGGTCATCAGCAAGGAATAAAATTACCTACTGTGCTAGTCATGGAAAACGCCTTCCACGGCAGAACTCTCGCAACGCTTAGCGCCTCTGGTGGACGCAGAGTGCAGGCTGGATTTGAGCCGCTTGTAACAGGGTTTGCACGAGCTCCCTTCGGCGACATTGAGTCACTGCAAACCATAGCAGACAATAATAGGAATATTTGTGCCATTTTTGTCGAACCCATCCAAGGCGAGGGTGGCATAAGAGTCGCCTCAACTGAATATCTAAAGCAACTTAGAGAATTCTGTGATCAAAATAATTGGCTATTGATGCTAGACGAAGTGCAGACAGGTAATGGTAGAACCGGTAAATATTTTTGTTTTCAACATAGCGATATTATTCCAGATGTAGTGACTACATCAAAAGGCCTCGGCAATGGGTTTCCGATTGGAGCCTGTCTGGCAGCCGGCAAAGCGGCTAAGCTAATGCAACCTGGAAACCATGGCTCAACCTTTGGAGGGAATCCGCTTGCCTGCGCGGCTGCATTGGCAACTATTAGCGTAATTGAAAGCCAAGGCTTACTCGTCAGAGCGTCAGTGATCGGCGAAAGACTTATTGCAGGTCTAAAGGAAGGTTTGTCAACAGCTTCTCATGTTGTCGATATTCGCGGCATTGGCTGCATGATAGGCATCGAACTAAACCAGCCCTGTAAATCTTTATTTGCGGCCGCTATTGAAAAAGGCTTGCTGATTAATATCACCGCAGACTCAGTGATTCGGTTGCTGCCGCCATTTATTATGACTGACGAAGAGACGGATATGCTCATCGCAATTCTAGTACCACTAATTATTAACTTTGAGTCTGATTAACAAGGAGACAAACAAATCGCTATTCGACATTTTCTTACTCTGCGAGATTTGAGCACTGATGAATTCAACCAAATAATTCAATCCGCTATAGAACTTAAAGCCGCCCATAGGAAAGGTCAGCAGGCGCCGATCTTTGATGGGAAAGTACTGGGTATGATTTTTGAGAAATCTTCGACGCGAACAAGAGTGTCCTTTGAATCTGGAATGGCTCAACTTGGCGGTAATGCACTATTTCTCTCATCCAATGACTTACAGATGGGAAGAAGTGAACCGGTCGAGGACACAGCGCGAGTTATTTCACGGATGGTCGATATGGTGATGATTAGAACCTTTGATCACGATAAAATTGAGCGCTTTGCTGAGTATTCCAAGGTGCCTGTTATTAATGCACTAACCGATGACTACCATCCCTGCCAAATTTTAGCTGACATTCAAACCTATGTTGAGCATCGAGGCTCTATTCAAGGTAAGACCGTGGCATGGGTTGGTGATGGCAATAACGTTTGCCACTCGTGGATCAACGCCTCGATAATACTGGACTTTAAACTAAACATAGCCTGCCCAGAAGGATATGAACCGAATGCATTATTGGTTACTGAAGCCGGAGACAGAGTCACCCTTACGCGGAATCCAATGGAGGCAGTGACCGGGGCGCAATTGGTTATCACTGATGTATACACCTCTATGGGTCAGGAATCTGAAACGCAGACGAGGCTAGAGCATTTTTCTGGATTTCAGGTCAATCACCGCTTAATGTCTTATGCAGCAGAGGATGCCCTTTTTATGCACTGCCTACCAGCTCATAGAAACGAGGAAGTATCTACTGAACTACTTGAAGATGAATCTATATCAGTGGTGTGGGATGAAGCTGAAAATCGTCTGCATGCCCAAAAAGCGTTGATGAAATTTTTGCTATCAGCTAACACTTAGCCAGCATTTATTGGTAAACCACATTGTCGATTTCATATTCAACATCGCCACTAGGTGCCTTTACGACAACGACATCGCCAATCTCTTTACTGATTAGCGCTCTGGCAATGGGCGACTGATATGAAATCTTACCCGCTTTTACGTCAGCTTCATCATCACCAACGATTCGATAGGTAACCGTTTGGTCAGTAATCATATTAATAATTGTTACTACAGAGCCGAAGATCACCCGATCACCCTGCGGTATCTTCGAGATATCGATGACCTGTGCGTTAGATAGTTTTCCCTCAATATCCTGAATACGACCCTCAGCAAAACTCTGCTGCTCTCGAGCAGCATGGTACTCAGCATTTTCTTTAAGATCACCGTGCTCGCGCGCGGTAGAAATCGCTTCAACAATACTGGGTCGCACGACCTTGATCAAATTATCAAGTTCTCTCCTAAGGGCAGATTCTCCCTCCGCTGTCATTGCATTTTTTTGCATTAAATAATCTCCCTGTGCAACTGCTGTAAACTTCTAACTTCAATCTCACCCGCAAAATTCAACGCTTCGCAAACGGCGTCTCCACCCGCAATAGTCGTAGTATAGTAAACACGATGCTGCTCCGCACTAGAGCGTATAGTGGACGAGTCTACGATAGCCTGCCGACCTTCTGTGGAATTAATGATTAGATCAATCTTATCACTCTTGATCATATCGACAATATGTGGCCTACCCTCTTTTACTTTGTTCACTACCTGCACTTCCAAACCCGAATTCTCGATGATCAGCGCGGTTCCTCTTGTAGCCGCCAATTTAAAGCCAAGTGCGACCAACTTTTTAGCAAGCGCGGGTATATGGTCTTTGTCACGTTGACGAACACTAACAAACGCCGTTCCCTTACTCGGAATTTCATCACTAGCGCCTAGCTCTGCTTTCCCATAAGCCTCAGCAAAGGTTTTTCCAACGCCCATCACTTCACCCGTAGACTTCATTTCAGGTCCAAGAATTGGATCGATACCAGGGAATTTATTGAAAGGAAACACTGCCTCTTTAACACTAAAGTACGGCGGAATAATTTCCTTTGTAAATTTTTGCTGCTCAAGCGTTTGGCCTACCATGCAACGTGCCGCTATTTTTGCAAGAGAGACACCAATACATTTTGAAACGAATGGAATAGTGCGAGATGCTCGTGGATTTACCTCAATAACGTAAATTTTGTCATCCTGCAGGGCAAGCTGAACATTCATCAAACCAACCACACCTAGCTCACGAGCCATCTTTTTACAGACTTCTCTCATCTCATCTTGCACACTTTCACTGAGGCTATAGGGTGGTAGTGAACAGGCTGAATCACCAGAGTGTATTCCGGCTTGTTCAATATGCTGCATAATTGCACCAATGACTACTTGGTCTCCGTCACTAACCGCATCGACATCCATTTCAATAGCATTAGGCAAGAAGAAATCAAGTAACACCGGCGAGTCGTCTGACACCTGAACAGCGGTTTTCATATAGTGGCGTAGCTCGTCTTCTTTATAGACAATTTCCATAGCTCGCCCACCGAGCACATAAGAGGGTCTTACCACCAGGGGGTAACCAATTTCTTTGGCCAGCTCAACCGCCTCATCAGCGCTTCGTGCAGTGGCATTGTGAGGCTGCAATAAACCAAGCTTTTTGATCATTTTCTGAAACCGTTCACGGTCTTCCGCGCGATCAATAGCATCTGGAGTAGTACCAATGATGGGTACTCCTTCTGCCTCCAAAGCACGCGCAAGTTTTAGTGGAGTTTGACCACCAAACTGAACGATCACTCCTTTGGGTTTTTCAAGGCGAACAATTTCTAGTACATCTTCCAACGTCACCGGCTCAAAGAATAATCGATCGGATGTATCATAGTCGGTAGATACTGTTTCTGGGTTACAGTTGACCATAATGGTTTCATAACCATCTTCACGCAGCGCCAAAGCGGCGTGAACACAGCAATAATCAAATTCAATTCCCTGCCCAATGCGGTTGGGACCGCCACCAAGCACAAGAATCTTATCCTTATCGCTAGGTTGGGCCTCACATTCTTCTTCATAGGTAGAATACATGTAGGCGGTTTCAGTCGAAAACTCCGCAGCGCAAGTATCCACTCTCTTGTACACAGGATGCATATCAAAACTATAGCGATGTTCACGCACTTGGGTCTCAGTGCATTCTAAAATATCAGCCAGACGGCGGTCGGCAAACCCTTTGCGCTTTAGGCTATAAAGCCATGCTTCATCAATATCATTCAGCGCTTTACCGTTTAGACGACTCTCTTCAATGACCAGATCCTCGATTTGCACCAAGAACCAGGGGTCTATCTTTGTAATACCAAATATTTCATCGCAACTCATGCCGTGCCGAAAAGCATCAGCCAGATACCAAATTCGATCAGGTCCTGCTTCGGCTAGTTGGTTATATAAAACAGCACCAAAATCATCATCACTGGTATCAACTTTTGGGTCAAAGCCAGCCACACCAACTTCTAGACCGCGCAGTGCTTTCTGCATGGACTCTTGGAAAGTGCGTCCAATTGCCATGACCTCACCCACGGACTTCATCTGCGTAGTTAGAGCCTGATCTGCCTGACTAAACTTTTCAAACGCAAACCGTGGTATTTTGGTTACTACATAATCTATGCTGGGCTCGAAAGATGCAGGTGTTGCACCTCCGGTGATTTCATTTTGCAACTCATCTAAGGTATATCCCACAGCTAACTTAGCCGCGATTCTTGCAATTGGAAAGCCCGTCGCCTTGGAGGCTAGTGCAGATGAGCGCGAAACCCGAGGGTTCATCTCAATAACAATTAGACGTCCATCTTCAGGATTAACTGCAAACTGAACATTTGAACCACCCGTTTCGACCCCAATTTCGCGCAACACCTTGATCGAAGCATTCCGCATGATCTGATATTCTTTATCAGTGAGGGTTTGAGCCGGTGCCACAGTGATCGAGTCGCCAGTATGGATACCCATTGGGTCAAGATTTTCGATAGCACAAACAATAATGCAATTGTCCTTACGATCTCTAACAACCTCCATCTCGAACTCTTTCCAACCAATCAATGATTCATCAATTAGCAGCTCATTAGTCGGTGAAAGATCCAAGCCTCGCCGACAAATTGTTTCAAATTCTTCACGATTGTAGGCAATACCACCGCCAGAACCTCCCATAGTAAAAGAGGGACGGATAACGCATGGAAATCCAAATCGATCAGCAACTTGTGTCGCTTCTTCCAAACTATGAGCAATTCCAGAATTAGGTGTACTAAGACCGATTGATTTCATTGCCTTATCAAAACGTTCGCGGTCTTCAGCCTTGTCGATCGCATCGGCATTAGCGCCGATCATTTCGACGGAAAATTTATCGAGCACTCCATGCTTGGCAAGATCTAAGGCGCAATTAAGTGCAGTTTGGCCACCCATCGTTGGAAGCAAGGCATCAGGCCGCTCTTTCTCAATAATTCTTGCAACAGTATTCCACTCAACAGGTTCGATGTAGGTTGCATCCGCCATTGAAGGATCAGTCATGATCGTCGCTGGATTGGAGTTAACCAAAATAACTCTGAAGCCTTCTTCTCGCAACGCTTTACAAGCCTGGGCTCCGGAATAATCAAACTCACACGCCTGACCAATAATAATCGGTCCAGCACCAAGGATCAGAATACTTTTTATATCAGTTCTTTTTGGCATGTTTACTCCGCTAACGCCTGTCGGTTAGCTTCCATTAAATCTATAAAATGGTCGAATAGTGGCGCTGCGTCATGGGGACCAGGACTTGCCTCCGGATGACCTTGAAAACTGAAAGCGGCTTTATCCGTTCTATGAATACCCTGCAATGACCCATCAAACAATGAGCGATGCGTAGCCACTAGATTGTCGGGCAAACTATCTTCATCAACGGCAAATCCATGATTTTGACTGGTAATCATCACAACATTGTTTTGTATATCTTCAACCGGATGATTAGCGCCGTGGTGCCCAAACTTCATTTTCATCGTGCTAGCCCCTGAGGCTAGAGCGAGTAACTGGTGCCCCAAACAAATACCGAAAACCGGCACCTGTGTTTCTAAGATCTTTTGAATTGCGCTAATCGCATAGTCACAAGGTTCAGGATCTCCTGGACCGTTAGAGAGAAATACGCCGTCTGGACGCATCGCCAAAACATCCTCAGCCGAGGTTTTTGCTGGCACCACAAGCAACTCACAATCACGATCGGCTAACATACGTAAAATATTCCGCTTTACTCCATAATCGTAAGCAACCACTTTGTACTTTGCCGAGTCTGCCTGCTGTGTCTTATAGCCCTGACCCAATACCCAGCTGTGTTCTGTCCACGGATAACTATTATTGGTAGTTACCTCTTTGGCCAAGTCCATTCCCTTGAGACCCGAAAATTCACGCGCTGAGGCTAAGGCCTTTTGCTCATCAATATGGCCAGCCATAATACATCCGCTTTGAGCACCGGTCTGACGCAGTATTCTGGTTAATTTCCGGGTATCTATATCGGCGATTCCGAGAATATTTTTGGTGGTGAGGTAATCGTCCAAGCTTGCTTCACTACGGAAATTTGAGGCCAAGAGCGGCAGATCTCTAATAACTAATCCCGCAGCCCAAATGGTGTCCGACTCTTCATCTTCAGCATTAACACCCGTATTACCTATATGAGGATAGGTTAGGGTGACAATTTGACGAGCATAAGAGGGGTCAGTTAGGATTTCTTGATAACCAGTGAGAGCTGTATTAAAAACCACCTCACCAACAGAGAGGCCTTCCGCACCAATGGCAGTTCCTCTGAAAATTGTTCCGTCTGCAAGCGCAAGTACGGCTTCCCGGCGAGTCTGGGAATTCACACAACCTCCTAAATAGTTGACGTTCAATCTATTAAGACCACAATCAGTCTAGGCGATTGCATCTCAATAAAAATAACTCTGAAATGATAGGCAAATTTTTCTTAAGTTTGCAAAAAAGCGAGATGACACTATGGGTCTCATCTCGCTTAAATAAAATACTCTGTTTTGCTCTAACCTCTCAGAACGAGACCGCTTTTTACTAGTGCGGTGTTAGGAGAGAAGTATAGGGAAAAAGGACTATATTGTCCATTGCCGAGGATCAAAAATTCACCAAAACATAACTGCTAGGCCCGAGCTTTAAAAACGGCTATTTAAAACCCAAAACATCTTGCATATCGAACATACCAGGCCCTTTACCCTCAAGCCACTTAGAGGATCGCACCGCGCCCCGAGCAAAAGCAGCTCGGCTGGAAGCCTTGTGCACAATTTCAACGCGTTCGCCATCCGCCGCGAACAGAACCGTGTGATCTCCAACGATATCACCTGCTCTAACCGAAGAGAATCCAATCGATTTAGGATCTCGCGCGCCGGTAAGACCTTCGCGCCCATAAACAGCAACGTTATCAAGATCTCGACCCAATGCGTTCGCGACCGATTTACCAAGCGACAGTGCCGTCCCTGATGGCGCATCAACTTTGTCCTTATGATGTGCCTCACTTATCTCAATGTCCGCATCATCTCCGAGCGCCAGCGCCGCAATTTCGGCCAATTTGAAACAAAGATTTACGCCAGTTGAAAAGTTTGACGCCATGCAAACGGATATAGTCTTACTCGCGGAGTGCACAGACTGAAGTTGATCTGTGGTTAATCCCGTTGTACCAATCACTAAATTTTTGTCGTACTGCTGGCAAATTTGCGCGTTGTTAACAGTAGACTCTGGGACACTGAAGTCTATCAGCGTATCAAAAACGCCCACCACTTCAAGGACGGAGTCGACCACTAGAATATTATTGCGCCCGAGGCCCGCCAACTCTCCTGCATCAGCACCAATGTGCATGCTTGCTGAGTGCTCTACAGCAGCCGTTAACTGTACGCCATCCATAGAGGCAAGTGCTTCAATCAGGGCTCTGCCCATTCGGCCGCCAGCTCCAGTAATCGCTATATTACGCACTATGTCTCTCCTCGTTATATCTAACGCCTGACACCATCGTCCCCAAGATTCAGTTTAAACTCAGCTGGTCAGGTTATCGAAAAACTTCTTTACGCCATCAAACCAATGATTACTCCGCGGAGAATGCTTGCTTGCACCCGCTAAACTAGCATCAAAGCTCTCTAACAAAGCACGCTGCTCTGCACTTAAGTTAACTGGGGTCTCAACTACAACCCTGCATAATAAATCACCCTGAGCACCACCTCGAACAGGAGCTACACCTTTGCCGCGTAGGCGAAATAGCTTACTGCTTTGAGTTTCAGCAGGGATCTTTAACTTCACTTTACCGGACAGCGTAGGGACCTCCAGATCACCACCCAACGCGGCCTGTACAAAGCTTATAGGGACTTCACAATGTAGATTACTGCCGTCGCGTACGAAAATATCATGTTCTCGTACATGCATTTGAACATACAAATCGCCTGTAGGCCCTCCCTGAGGACCGGCCTCGCCTTTACCGGAAAGACGAATGCGGTCTCCCGTATCAACGCCAGCAGGAATTTTTACAGAAAGCGTTTTGCGCTCTTCTTTAACGCCTTGCCCATGGCACACACCACAGGGATCTGAAATCATCTTGCCGCGACCACGACATGTTGGGCAGGCCTGCTGAACAGAGAAAAAGCCCTGAGACATTCTCACTTGCCCTACTCCGCCACACGTATCACAATTTACCGGAGCAGTGCCTTTTCGTGCACCTGAGCCTCCACATGGATCACAGTGTGTCATGGTAGGAACTTCGATTTGGACAGTCTTACCTTTTACAGCATGCTCTAAATCAAGCTGTAAATCATAGCGTAAGTCTGAACCTCTAGCTGGTCCGCTACGACCACGACCTCCGCCACCGCCACCACCACCAAATATGTCACCAAAAACATCGCCAAAAACATCACTGAAACCAGCGCCACCCTGCTGGCCTCCACCATTTTGGTCTAAACCAGCATGCCCAAAGCGGTCATAAGTAGATTTTTTATCGGTATCACTAAGTACTTCATAAGCCTCTTGGGCTTCTTTGAATTTTTCGTCAGCATTTTTATCATCTGGATTTCGATCAGGGTGGAACTTCATCGCTATACGACGAAATGCTTTCTTTATTTCGGGAGCAGAGGCGTTGCTGTCCACTCCAAGTACTTCGTAATAATCCCGCTTTGCCATACTTCGATTACTTCCCAACCATCATCGGTAACATTTTTCGCTACAGATAGAGCCTTAAATAAAGAGGCGCGAACCTCATTTTGAGATATCGCTCAAAATTCACCTCGCGCCTAAACTTAACAACATATGAATCTAATCAAACAAAGATTACTTAGTATCTTCTTTAACATCCTCGTCTTTAACTTCTTCGAACTCAGCATCCATAGCGTCATCGCCAGGAGCTTGCTCGCCTGCAGGCTGTTCACCAGCTTCTGCTTGTTCTGCATAAAGCTTTTGAGCTAAGCCAGAGGAGGCTTCTGAGAGTACTTTAGAGGCCTCATCTATCGCAGCCTTATCATCGCCCTGGACAGCATCTTCTACTTGCTTAACACCTGCTTCAATCGCAGATTTTTCTTCTTCAGTGGCCTTGTCACCAGCCTCTTCCAAGGTTTTCTTAGCGGCATGCGCCAAACCATCGGCAGTATTACGCGCTTGAACCAGCTCTTCAAACTTTTTATCTTCAGCAGCGTTTGCCTCAGCATCTTTGACCATTGCATCGATTTCTTCATCAGACAATCCTGATGACGCTTTAATGATGATCGACTGCTCTTTGCCCGTCGCCTTATCTTTAGCACCAACATTTAAAATACCATTAGCATCGATATCAAAGGTAACTTCAATCTGTGGCATGCCTCTTGGTGCTGGCGGAATATCCGACAGGTCAAAACGACCCAACGACTTATTTTGAGTCGCCTGCTTACGTTCACCTTGCACAACATGAATAGTCACGGCAGCTTGGTTGTCATCCGCAGTCGAGAAAATTTGTGATTTCTTCGTTGGAATAGTAGTATTTTTTTCAATCACCGGCGTTGCTACGCCGCCCATCGTTTCAATACCTAAACTAAGTGGAGTAACATCCAATAACAATACGTCAGTAACATCGCCAGAAAGTACAGCACCTTGTAATCCAGCACCAACAGCTACAGCTTCATCTGGATTAACATCCTTACGCGGTTCTTTACCGAAGAAGGCCGTTACCTTGTCTTGCACCATTGGCATACGAGTTTGACCGCCCACCAAAATAATTTCATCAATTTCAGATGTGGACTTACCCGCATCCTTTAGAGCCGTTTTTAAAGGCTCTAAAGAACGTTCTACTAAATCTTCTACTAACGACTCAAGCTTCGCACGCGTCAGTTTTACCACAAGGTGTTTTGGGCCTGTAGCATCAGCAGTAATATAAGGAAGATTAACTTCGGTTTGCTGACTAGATGACAGTTCGATTTTTGATTTTTCAGCAGCTTCCTTAAGACGCTGCATAGCTAGCGGATCGCTGTGCAAGTCAATACCACTGTCCTGCTTGAATTCTGCTGATAAATACTCAATGAGACGCATATCAAAGTCTTCACCACCTAGGAACGTATCGCCGTTTGTGGCAAGTACTTCAAATTGTTTTTCGCCATCGACATCAGCGATTTCAATTACCGAAATATCAAAGGTTCCACCGCCCAAATCATATACCGCAACAACGCTATCACCCGGAGTCTTGTCAATTCCATAAGCAAGTGCAGCCGCAGTTGGCTCATTTATAATTCGCTTAACCTCAAGGCCCGCAATTCGCCCTGCATCTTTAGTGGCCTGACGCTGAGAGTCATTGAAATAAGCAGGGACAGTAATAACCGCTTCAGTCACAGCTTCACCGAGGTAATCCTCAGCTGTTTTTTTCATTTTCTTTAAAATTTCAGCTGAGATTTGAGGCGCAGCTTTCGCATCACCTTTGATCTCAACCCAGGCATCCCCGTTATCCGCTTTAACGATCTTGTAGGGAACCATTTTAATGTCTTTTTGCACGACATCGTCTTCGAAACGACGGCCAATAAGGCGCTTTACCGCATAAACTGTATTTTCAGGGTTAGTAACGGCTTGTCTTTTTGCCGACTGACCCACTAAAATTTCGCCGTCATCAGCGAATGCCACGACTGAGGGGGTCGTTCTTGCTCCCTCAGCATTTTCAATTACCTTGGGCTTATCACCTTCGAGTACTGACACACATGAGTTGGTAGTACCCAAATCAATTCCGATAATCTTTCCCATCTCTTAACTCTCCGTTACTTGTCTTAAAACCCATAACAGGTCTTATTAAAAAAATATTTGCTTAACCCTTATATGGGTGTGGGTTTAAAAACTTCAAGGGCACAGGCACCTCAATTTCTGTTTTTAATCAACCTGCTTTTGACACAACCACCATTGCTGGCCTAACCAGACGACCATTTAGGGTATAACCTTTTTGGAAAACATCCATGACTGTATTAGGTTCTAAATCAGGATTAGGCACCATACTTACCGCTTGATGCAGATCGGCGTCAAATGGTTGGCCTACAGGGTCGACCGCTTCAATCTTAAAGCGCACAAGAACATCAGAAAATGCTTTAAGCGTTAGCTCTAGCCCCGTCGCTACCGCTTTTTGCGCGTCATCAGCAGCATCAATTGTGCTTAGTGCGCGCTCAAGATTGTCAACAACAGGTAGCAATTCAGTAGCGAACTTATCTAATGCGTACTTGTGCGCATTTTCCACATCACGTTCGGCACGACGACGGACATTTTGCATTTCCGCCTGTATTCTGAGCACTTGGTCATTGGCCTTGCTAACCTGTTGCTGAAGTTCTTCGGCCTCAGACAGCTGGTCCTCTGCTAAAAGTTCTTCAATTATCTCTGCGTCAAGACTTTCGGCTTTTTCAGCAGCCAATACCTCAGCTGGAGTAACCTCTGATTCCATCGATTTTTCTTCGCCATCATTAACTTCTTCGTGCATGCTATTTTCCTCAAACTTTGGTTAGCGAATACTCTAATCGCTAAGATTATTGATTCGTTGGTTAGTAACCTTTACCCTATGGCTAAATATGGGGACGAACTCCTGAGTTTCAAGCGATGGCATCAGTAAAATATACATGTCATGGCTTTTTGTTAATCGGCTGGTAAAAACTTTGCTTCTTTCGATCAATATTAATAATTACACCCTCGTTGAATCTCTTGAAATAGAATTCAACAAAGGGACCACCGCTATCACAGGTGAAACTGGTGCTGGAAAGTCGTTGGTTTTGGATGCGCTCGGCATGGCATTGGGTGATCGTGCTGATACAGATACTATTCGCCATGGTAAGGCGCGTGCTGAAATTACTGCCACTTTTGATATTAATAATATCGAGGATGCTAAAAAGTGGCTACATGATAACGATTTCAATAACGATGAAAACTGCATACTCCGGCGAATATACACAACCGAGGGGCGCTCTAAGGGCTATATTAATGGTCAACCCAGTACTATGTCTCAATTACAAGAGTTGGGTGACATGCTCACCGACATCCATAGCCAGCATGAGCATCAATCGCTATTAAGAAAAGATACTCACAGACGCCTTTTAGATGAGTATGCAAAAGTTGAGGACTTAACTAAACAGGTAGCCAGCCACTATGTCCTCTGGCATAAAACAAATAATGACTTAAGTAATCTTCTCAAGCGCTCTGATGAACTGGACGCCCGAAAGGAGTTACTAGGCTTTCAAGTAGTTGAACTGCAACAGCTCGATCTCACAGCGCCGTATTTAGATAATCTAGAACTAGAACAGAAGACCCTCGCCAATGCTGAACAAATAGTTCAAGACAGTCATAGCTTGCTAGCCATTTGTGAGCAAGCTGAAGGGTTTAACCTTCGCGATGGCCTCAATAGCGCTCTGTCTATCCTTTCCACCATAGATTACAAGCCAGAGGCTCTGAAAATCACGGAAGAACTTCTTCAAGGTGGTTTGATTCAAGTAGAGGAAGCGATCACTGAGATTGGACACCATATTGATAAATTTGAAGCCGATCCTCAACGACTACAAATAGTAGAAGACGAACTATCGGTAGTTTTCCAATTAGCACGCAAGCACAGAGTATTACCAGACCAGTTAGAAGCGACTAAAACTGCCTTGGAGTCCGAGCTAAAGAGTCTTCTTGGCGGTAGTGAAAATGTCGGTGCTTTGCAACTAAAGCTAGCTGACTTGGCCGAAAATTATATGACCTGCGCAAAGAAATTATCGGCTAAACGAAAAGTCGCGGCAAAAACTATGTCTACTGAAATTAACCAACAGCTGCAAGCCTTATCAATGGAAGGAGCAGAACTCCTCATTCAACTTTCTCCAAACCCTAACGGTGAATATCGGTCGGCTGGTTTGGAAGAAATCGAATTTTTACTAGCAAGTAACCCCGGTCAGCCTCATAAAATGCTGGCAAAAATTGCCTCTGGCGGCGAGCTATCTAGAATTAGCCTTGCCATCCAAGTGGTTGCTGCGGGTCATTCAAACATACCAACATTAGTGTTTGATGAGGTCGATGTCGGTATTGGAGGTAGTACGGCAGATGTTGTTGGGACGTTATTAAAACAACTGGGTAATCGTGGTCAGGTTATAAGCGTCACACACCAACCTCAAGTGGCAGCTCATGCTCACCACCATTATCTAGCGAGTAAAATCAGTGAGGGAAATAGTACTGAATCTTTGATGTCTCCCTTAAATAATCAACAGCGTATCGACGAACTTGCGCGCATGTTGGGCGGAGCAACGGTCACCCAACAAACCCTTTCTCATGCATCAGAGCTGCTAAGCTTGGCATCATCTTAAGTCCGTCCGTGGCTAATAATTAGCGTTTAATAAGCAAAAAAAACCCCGGCTAATAACCGGGGTTTTTTTGTCTAAACGCTAATCAACTATGCTTCTGGCTCTGACTCTGGCGCAGTCTCTGGAGCAACATCTGCAGCTGGCGCTGGTGCTTTCTCAGGTACGGTACCTTCTTCAATCTGAGCTTCTTTGATCGACAGCTTAACTCGACCACGGTTATCAATCTCAGTTACCTTAACTCGAACATCCTGACCTTCGGTCAAGTAATCGGTTACTTTAGCAACACGTTCCTGTGCAATCTGAGAAATATGAACCAGCCCGTCTGTACCTGGCATAAAGTTAACAAAAGCACCAAAGTCGACAATCCGTACAACCTTGCCGTCATAAATAGTACCTGGCTCAGGATCAGCAACAATCGCCCTAATAGCATCCATTGCTGCATTTAAGCCCTCAGTATCTTCTGAGTAAATCTTTACTGCACCATCATCATTAATATCGATGGTAGAGTTGTGATCTTCACAAAGGCTACGGATAGTTGCACCACCCTTACCAATAACATCACGGATCTTATCTGAATCAATTTGCATAACACCCATACGCGGTGCTGTGTCGGCTACTTCATCGCGTCCACTAGCTAGTACTTTGTTCATTTCGTCCAAAATAAATAGCCGTGCATCCATGGCTTGCTCCAAAGCAATCTCCATGATTTCTTCAGTGATACCTTCAATCTTGATATCCATCTGCAGAGCGGTAATTCCCGCTGCTGTTCCGGCAACTTTAAAGTCCATATCGCCAAGATGATCTTCATCACCTAAAATATCAGTCAAGACGGCAAAGCCTTCAGCTTCTTTAACCAGACCCATAGCAATACCAGCAACCGGTGCTTTCAATGGTACGCCGGCATCCATTAATGCCAAGCTTGAACCACAAACCGACGCCATAGAGCTTGAACCGTTAGATTCAGTAATCTCAGATACCACTCGCATGGCATAAGGAAACTCTTCTGGATTAGGTAGTACCGCATTAATACCGCGACGAGCTAGACGTCCATGACCTACTTCACGTCGGCTAGTGAAGCCTATACGACCACACTCACCCACTGAGTAAGGAGGGAAGTTGTAGTGCAACATGAACGGATCATCACGACGGCCCTCAAGAGCATCAATCATTTGAGCATCTCGGGTAGAACCCAAGGTTGCTGCAACGATCGCCTGAGTCTCACCACGAGTAAATAGTGCAGAACCATGTACCTTTGGAAGAATACCTACTTCAACATTGATACCGCGAACAGTTTTAGTGTCACGACCGTCAATACGCGGCTCACCACGAATAATTCTGCCACGTACCACTTTCTTCTCAAGCTTTTTAAACGCATCTTTAATATCGTCTACTGACGCACCATCATCAGACGCTAATTCAGCATAAGCGCGATCGCGCAGCGCATTTACACTGACAACTCGCTCTTGCTTATCAACAACCTGGTAAGCCGCATCAACCTCAGCGCCCACTAAATTGTGTAACGCTTCTTTAAGCTCAGCATTTTCAACGTCACCCTGCCAATCCCAACGAGGCTTTCCAGCTTCGTCAGCAAGTTGTTGGATCACGCTAATCACTGCCTGCATTTCTTGGTGAGCAAAAAGAACACCACCTAACATAATATCTTCTGACAACTCGCTGGCCTCAGACTCAACCATAAGGACTGCGTCTTTGGTACCGGCTACAACCATATCCAGTGACGATCCTGCCAGTTCACTGTAGGTTGGGTTCAAAAGATAACCTGACTCTTCTGTATAACCAACCCGAGCACCACCGATAGGCCCATTAAAGGGAATACCTGAGATTGAGAGCGCTGCCGATGTTCCAATCATTGCAGCGATATCTGGGTCGATATTTTTCTCAGCTGAAATAACGGTACAAACCACCTGAACCTCGTTTTTGAAGCCATTTGGAAAGAGAGGGCGAATAGGACGGTCAATCAATCTTGAAGTCAGAGTTTCTTTCTCATTCGGTCGGCCTTCACGCTTGAAGAAACCACCGGGGATCTTACCCGCGGCATAGGCTTTTTCGACGTAGTGAACACCTAGCGGGAAAAAATCCATACCTGCTTTAGCTTCTCTTGCGCCAACAACGGTACAAAGTACTGTTGTATCATCGATTGAACATAAAACAGCACCCGTTGCCTGTCTGGCAATGCGACCTGTTTCCAACGTAACGGTATGATTACCGTATTGAAATTTCTTAATTAAAGGATTCATAATTTTACCTTTGTTATTTACCTTGTGCGTCTTGTCTAGATCCTGCTTGTGCGCTGCTCGGGTTACTTATAGCGACCAACAGGGGTAGATATAAGTAACTCGATCAGCATATATTCAGGCATCGTTTAAAGACGATTTAAATTAGGTGCTCACTAAAACCAGTACGGCCCCTAAATAGGAGCCGCACCATGAACACTTATCGACGTAAACCAAGCTTCTTAATCAGTTGGCTGTAGCGTTCGACGTTTTTACCCTTCAAATAATCGAGTAATTTACGACGCTGATTAACCATTCTAATAAGACCGCGACGTGAATGGTGATCTTTTTTGTGATCGCCAAAGTGGCCTTGTAGCTTGTTAATGTTTACAGTTAGCAATGCAACCTGCACTTCAGGTGATCCTGTATCGTTTTCACAGGTAGCGTGTTCGGCGACGATTGTTGCTTTTTCTTCTGCACTTAGTGCCATGATGATTCACTCCAATATGCGAGTTTAAAAAATTCAGATTTGCCCGCGCATATTTACAGACAACCCAACTTAAGAGCTGATACTTATGTATCAGCATTTATCGATGGCTATTACTACAGCCATCTGAATATCGTTTTCCTTTCGAGAGTAAAGTGATGAGACCGTTCTAAGCGTCTTCAACTACTAATCGTTTTGGTGCGACTTGACCATCTGCGGTAACTTCACCGACACCCAAGAAGTCTCCGCCCTCGCGAAAGACGCGCACTATATCCCCTTCTTGCCCATTACGAAAGGCTTGATTTGACATAACTGGTTGTCCTAATTGAAAATATCCGGCCACTACCGCTGATAATTCAACTGCCATTCGATCTGCTACTGCAATATCCATTGGCTTCAAAAGCTCATCAAGATCCGTCGGCTCAACTGTTTCTCGTCGTCTTTGTAACTCTTCAAGGGTTATCGTTTGTTCATCATTGAAGGGCCCAGCAATGTTACGATGCAATGCACTGACATGAGCCCCACAACCAAGCATATTACCTAAATCTTCGGCCAAGCTACGGACATAAGTACCTTTACTTACATGCACTTCAACATCCAACTCGGCCTTTGACCCTGGGCGAAAGTCTAAAATATTATATTTAAATACAGTGACAGGACGTGGTTCTCGTTCAATTTCGATACCTTGTCGAGCAAGTTTATAGAGAGGTTGGCCGTTATGCTTTAGAGCAGAATACATGGAGGGAATCTGTAAAATATCACCTCTAAACGCCTCGATCGCTAATTCAATCTGCTGCTCAGTAATACTCGACGCGTCTTGCTCTTGAACCACAGCTCCATCGCAGTCGCCGGTCTCAGTGTGCACACCTAGTGTAAAGGTACTACGATAATGCTTATCTGAATCTAGTAAAAACTGACTAAATTTAGTGGCCTCGCCCAAACAAATTGGGAGCACGCCAGTGGCAAGCGGATCCAGACTGCCGGTATGTCCAGCTTTGTTGGCATCAAAGAGATTTTTAACCCGTTGCAAAGCCTGGTTGGATGACAACCCTTGGGGTTTGTTGAGCAAAAAAATACCGTTTACTGAACGACCTCGGTTACGCCTACGAGCCAATGCTAATGACCTTCGGTGTCCACAGGCTGATCATTTTCGTCTTGATCAGAGCCCTGCTGCTTTGACATAGCATAATCAATCAGCGCTGAAAGATGCTGACCCCGACGGCCACTTTCGTCAAACAAAAAGGTTAGCTTTGGAGTGATACGCAATTTGATACTGGACGCAAGTAGTTTTCGTAGATAACCAGACGCACCATTTAGAGCGCCCATTGCTTCATCTATTTCTTCCTGAGTACGCTCACCTAAAAATGTTACATGTATTTTGGCGTAAGCTAGGTCTCTGCTCACATCGACATCAGTAACACTCACCATACCAACTCTTGGGTCACGAACACCGTCACGAATCAATACCGCCAACTCTTGTTGGACGGCATCTGAAACGCGTTCTGCTCGGGTAAATTCTCTTGGCATAGTAGTCTTTAGTTACACCTAATTATGGGTTAGTTCGATGTATAGAACCCATTAAAGCGAACGCTTTACCTCAGTGATGTCATACACTTCGATGAGATCTCCAGCCTTGACGTCATTGTAGTCCTTGACACCAATTCCACACTCCATGCCATTACGCACTTCGCTAGCTTCATCTTTAAATCGGCGTAAGGATTCTAATTCACCCTGATAAATAACAACATTATCACGTAATACACGAATCGGCTTACTGCGTTGAACAGATCCTTCAGTCACCATACATCCAGCAATTGCTCCAAATTTTGGTGAACGGAACACATCACGAACTTCTGCAATACCGACTATTTCCTCACGCGTCTCTGGCGCCAACATTCCAGATAGAGCCGATTTAACTTCATCGAGAAGATTATAGATAATGCTGTAATAGCGAATTTCAATACTTTCCTTTTCAGCCAGTCCCTTAGCCGAACCACCCGCACGGACATTAAAGCCCAAAACAATAGCGCCAGTAGTCAATGCCAAGTTGATGTCTGATTCGGTAATACCGCCAACACCAGAAGCGACAATATCTACAGCAACTTCATCGGTCGCAAAATCGTGTAACGCACTATTAATAGCCTCTAGTGAGCCTCTTACATCCGTTTTGACAATTAAGTTGAGCTTGTTGACCTGCGTGCTGCCCATATCAGAAAACATGTTTTCCAGCTTAGCTGCTTGCTGGCGAGACATTCTTTCGTGCCTGGATTTAGTCACTCGTAAATCAGCAATTTCTTTTGCTTTGCGCTCATCATCAACAACAAAAAATTCATCACCGGCATTGGGAACTTCGTCTAATCCCAAAATTTCGACCGGGATCGACGGTCCAGCCTCCGTAATAGGCTTTTGCATTTCGTCGGTCATCGCTCGAATTTTACCCACACTCTCGCCAGCCAACATAAAGTCACCTTTACGCAAAGTACCTTGCTGTATGAGCGCAGTCGCAACTACACCGCGACCTTTATCAATTCTTGCTTCAACAATAACGCCGCGAGCAGGAACATCAACAGGTGCTTTCAATTCAAGAAGCTCCGCTTGCAGTAACACTGCTTCAAGCAATTCCTCAATTCCATCACCGGTTTCAGCCGACACTTTCATAAACTGGGTATCACCGCCCCATTCTTCTGGGATAACATCTTTTGCGCCCAACTCACTTGTCACTCTTTCTGGATCTGCACCCTCTTTATCCATTTTGTTAATGGCGACAACCAAAGGTACCCCAGCCGCTTTAGCATGCTGAATAGCTTCTTCTGTCTGAGGCATTACGCCGTCATCAGCAGCAACAACCAATATAACAACATCAGTGGCCTGAGCGCCACGTGCGCGCATCGCGGTAAATGCAGCGTGACCTGGTGTGTCTAAAAAGGTAACCATTCCTTTAGGAGTATTCACGTGGTACGCACCAATGTGCTGAGTAATACCACCCGCCTCTCCCGAAGCAACGTGCGTTTTCTTTATTCGGTCAAGCAAAGAGGTCTTACCGTGATCGACATGGCCCATTACCGTAACAATTGGCGCCCGAGACTCCCCATCGGTGACACTTTCGATATCTTCAAACTGCCTGGCTAATTGATCTTCAACTGTATTCTCAACCGCAGCTATGGGCTGATGACCCAACTCTTCAACTACCAAAAATGCTGTTTCTTGGTCGATCACTTCATTAACATTGGCCATCACACCTAGCTTCATCAATGCTCTTACAACAACACCTGCTTTAAGTGCCATCTTGCCCGCTAAATCACCTACGGTTAATTCTTCAGGAATCGCAACCTCAAAGGTTTTCTTTTCTACAGGTCGTTTAAATGTGTGCTTGTTATCCATTTTAAGCGCGGCACGAGAAGCCTTTAGTCGGCCTTTACCAAATCTGTCATCGCCATCATCCAGCTGTAATCGAGGCTTCTTCTTGCCCGACTTACCAAGCGGCTTCTTGGCTTTTCTCGCTAACTTATCTTCGTCATCGTTTGGCTTGTCGTGCCGACGTGCTTTATCTTGAACCGGTTCGGTAGCCACAACTGGAACATGCTTTGTAGTCTTCCCAGCTTTCTTAGCTTCCTCACTAGCAATTACAGAGGCTGCTTCAGCAGCTTTTCGCGCTTCTTCGGTAAGCTTATCGTTAGCCTTTTGCTGTGCCGCTTCGCGAACGTCCTCTTCGGCTTTACGTCGACTTAAAATACCGGCTATTCGTTGTTCTTCAACATTGTCGGTACCTGAACTTCTTCTCGGGATAGGAGCGGCTACTTCGGCAGCCCCTACTTCAGGAGCACTAGCTTCAGACGCAGCTACTTCAGCCGCAGCGTCAATCAATGCTTGAGCTTCTAATTCAGCCTGTTGCTGGGCTGCTAATTCTGCCTCTTCACGAGCCTTGGCTTCGCTCTCAAGATC
Organism: uncultured Cellvibrionales bacterium; assembly: GCA_937911225.1. Lineage (GTDB taxonomy): Bacteria > Pseudomonadota > Gammaproteobacteria > Pseudomonadales > Porticoccaceae > HTCC2207. Next base: position 169,249 of record CALDQM010000084.1, on the reverse strand, counting down.
AACTTGTGCCTGTAACTCTTCGTCACTACGTTTGACATAGGTACGCTTTTTACGAACTTCAATGTTGACGGTTTTACGATTTCCGGACCGCAGTGTGCTAACGGTCTTGCGCCTAAGAGTAATTTTCTTTGGCTCACCCGAACTTTCGCCATGGAGCCCTTTAAGGTAACCAAGCAGAGTCTGCTTCTCATCATCAGAGACCGTGGCCTCAGCCGAATCATGGGAGAGACCCGCTTCTTTCATTTGCATTAGCAAACGATCGACAGATGCCCCCACGGTTTTTGCTAGTTCAGTTACTGTAACTTCAGCCATCGGTTATCCTCTATTACAACCCGATTAATTATTCGCCTTCTTCTTCTGCGAACCAAGGTGCGCGAGCAGTCATTATTAATGATGCCGCTTTTTCTTCGTCCATACCTTCTATGTCCATCAGATCATCAACAGCCTGTTCAGCCAGATCTTCCATAGTAATGATACTTTTTGCTGTCAATTTGTAGGCCAAGGACTTGTCCATGCCTTCCATTGTTAGTAAGTCTTCAGCGGGCTCGACATTAGTAAGCTGCTCTTCGCTAGCCAAAGCACGAGTTAACAGTGCGTCTTTCGCGCGCGCGCGTAGCTCTTCCGCGATATCTTCGTCAAAGCCTTCAATAGCACTCATCTCTTCAAGGGGCACATAAGCGACCTCTTCGAGACTTGTAAACCCTTCTTCGACCAGCACCACGGCAACATCTTCGTCAACATCCAGCGCTTCCATCAAACTTTCTACATAATTGGATGATTCGGCCTCTTGCTTTTCTAGAGCGTCTTCAGTGGTCATGACGTTTATAGTCCAACCGGTTAGCTCAGAGGCGAGACGTACATTTTGTCCGCCCTTACCAATTGCTTGTGCCAGATTATCGGCATTGACCGCAACATCCATCGAATGCGAATCTTCATCAACAATAAGAGACTCAACCTCTGCCGGAGCCATTGCATTAATAACCAATTGAGCAGGATTGTCGTCCCAAAGGATGATATCAACGCGCTCGTCATCTAAGTCATTTGAAACAGCCTGTACTCGAGCTCCACGCATACCTACACAGGCACCCACGGGATCGATGCGAGCATCTTTACTTTTTACAGCAATCTTTGCACGCTGGCCTGGATCTCTAGCGGCACCCTTAATCTCAATAATGCCTTCAGAAATTTCGGGTACTTCAATTTTGAACAACTGCACCAACATGTCTGGTGTTGCTCGCGACACTAATAACTGAGGTCCACGAGTTTCCTCGCGAATACCAATTAAAATAACGCGGGTGCGGTCATTAATACGGAAGATCTCTCTACCTACTAGCTCTTCGCGGGGTAACATTCCTTCAGCATTATCGCCAAAATCAACCACGATATGATCTCGTGTTACCTTTTTGACGGTCCCGTTTAGTAATTCACCAACGCGACTCTTGAATCGATTAACAATAATCTCACGCTCTGCGTCCTTTACTCGCTGAACGATGACTTGCTTTGCAGTTTGCGCAGCAATTCGACCAAACGCTATATTTTCAATGGCCTCCTCAAAAGTGTCTCCAACCTTTAACGTTGGGTCCTTCTCAATAGCCTCTTCGGTCGTAAACTGGGTTCCCAGTTCAGCCATAACATCATCGGCAACCACATCCCACCATCGAAAAGAATCGTAATCGCCAGTCTCTCTATCGATCACAACACGAATGTTAGCACCCTCTTCGTAGCGCTTTTTAGTCGCTGTTGCCAACGCCTGCTCAATTGCTTCGAAGATTATACCTTGGCCCACACCCTTTTCATTGGATACGGCCTCTGCAACCATTAAAATTTCTTTACTCATTGATTAAACTCCACATGCCTCAAAAGCGAGGAACCACGTTAGCTTTCTCTATACCTTCAACCGGAAACAGAAACTCATGATCTGCTGCCACCAAAATAATTTCATCACCGTCAACACCTGTTAAACGGCCCTTAAAGTTGCGTCGTCCCTCATAGGGAAAGCGCAACCTAAGTGAAATATCTTCTCCAATATACTTCTCGTAATGCCCTAGCTCGTAAAGCGGACGGTCCATCCCGGGCGAAGAAACTTCCAAGATGTACTCACCATTAATCACGCCTTCTACATCAAGAACACTGCTAGCCTGACGGCTTACTTTTTCGCAATCCTCAATGCCAATTAAATCGTTATCTCTATCAATAAAAACTCGCAAGAGTTTAGTCTTAGCCCCTGATTGCAGGTCAATGCCCCACAATTCACACCCCAAAGCCTCAACAACCGGCTGGAGTAATTGCCTAATCTTGCTATCGGCTACAGCCATGGAATTCTCCTAACCAACAAAAAATGGGCCGTGGCCCATTTTTTAACTTCTAAAGAAAAGCCCCAATATGGGGCTCTTCGACTTGCGCCGGACCCGACGCGAATGACCTTTGTAGAGGAGCGTAACCTTTATAAGCGATACTTTCTTCTACTGCATAATGCAATCATAGACAAAAACAACCAGATACACATTACTTTTTTTGGTGTCAATTTTAATAAATTGGTAGCGGGAGCTGGATTTGAACCAACGACCTTCGGGTTATGAGCCCGACGAGCTACCAGACTGCTCCATCCCGCACCTACACCTTGACCCCATAATTATCAGGTCAGCCTCTTTTTGAGGAGGTGCATTATAGGTACGCCCTGCGATGAGGTCAACAACCCATTGCTAATGTCGACGCTTTTTAGCCAATTAAATATTTAGCACCACTTTAACCGCCACACCCCAGCAATTATTAACGATTCTCGACAATTAGCTCATACGCCGCCTGTATTTCTTGGGTTTTTTCAGTCGCAAGAGTGACCATATCTTCTGGCATCCCTTGGCCAATTAATTTATCCGGATGATTTTGACTAATGAGCTTTCTGTATGCCCTTTTAATCTGACTGTCTGAGTCTTCAGAACTAACACCTAACGCTTTATAGGCATCAGCCAATTGATCTTTTGACGGCCGGCTCGCGCCGGGGCCTGAGCCTGAGCCTCTAAATTGTGACTGCGCCTTAATCATCTGAATAAATTGTTCAAATAAAGCCGCACTAAAACCTAGATGACGGGCAATCTTAGCCAGCACATCCTGCTCTGATTGATGAAGCTCGCCGTCCGCCATGGCCAGTGCTATTAAATAATTAAGTAACTGTCGCTTAAGGTTATTGTATCTACCGCAGACACGCATAAAGTCTTGCATAGTCTGATCAACTGAGAATTTAGGCGAGGAACCACTCTTAAATAGCTCAATGGCTTTTTTCCTAGTCGCAGTGTCTAGACCCATCTTGTCCATCAACTGTTCAGCTTGACTAATTTCATCACTAGAAACGCGACCATCCGCTTTAGCGACATGGCCTAAAAGACTGAATACGGTATGAAAAAAAGAATCTTGAGCCTGCTGCTGCTGGCCACCAGTAATAGGGCCAGATCGAGCGCGATCAAATTGATGACCAAAGTAGATACCCAATAGTGCCCCAAAAGGACCACCCGCGATCATAAATCCAAGAATTGCACCGATAATTTTGCCTAGCATTTATTTCTCTCTATTATGGAACCTCGAAGACATTGTAAATCCTTTCAGCTCAAATGCATGCACTATTAAAGCTAAGAAGGTATTATCAAGCACTGGCGAATATACCTCTGCTGCTAGGCCTGCTCTAAATTTAGCTGCTGTACACAGTGTCGCTGGTGCTGTTTTCCAAGGCGTACCAGTAGCGATTAAATTATTTACTGACGACATTTAAACCATGCGTAAGTTTTATAAAGACCCAATTTTTTTATTAATGCTGGTAGCGCCGTTGCCAGTGTGGATATGGCTATTTGCCATTGAAGGCATCACAAGCATTACTAAGCTAGCAGTGTTGTTGAACTTAGTACTGCTTTATCCAATCGTTGAAGAGCTTATTTTTAGAGGGGCTATCCAGCCTCTTTTGGCCAGATGGTTAAAGCAACGCTGGTTAATACTATCGCTGGCAAACTTAACCACGAGTAGTCTTTTTGTACTGGTGCATTTGGTTAATCACTCTCCAGCTTGGGCCATAGCCACCTTCATACCGTCTCTTGCCTTTGGGTACATTCAAGAACGTACTAACAACATAGCGGCGCCAATAATTCTCCACTGCACCTACAATGCTGGCTACTTTTTACTGCTTGGTTAATCACGCGTTAGGTTAAGCGTGTAAAGGCTGCTGTATTTGCTGGTATCGCTTAAGGCCTTTTTCGGTGACATGGGTTAATGCTACGTTATAGAAAAGCGACACATAGATGTCTATTTTTTTGTCCTCATCACCCTCATAAAATAATTTAGCATCTGTAATCCACGCGTACAGAATCATATTTAAGTTTTGTATGAGTGATTCATAATTGTTATTAATTTCTGGCTTTAAATAACCCTCTTGAATCAAATATTTTTTGGCACGGTTAAGAATTTTTATTCGAGTAGCGTAATAAGACTTTTCTGACTCACAAATAAACTCGAACTGGTTCATTAAGCTATTTATATTTAAGTAAATAAAACGATAGTTCCAAATAACATCAAAGATTTCGTTAACCAGCTTAGGGTAAAAAGTTTCCTCAAAAATACACTGAACAAGGCGATTAATGGATGTGTCTAGCGACTGCTGCATCTGAGCATAAAGGGCCAATACAATGTCGTCTTTCTTCTTATAGTGATAGGTTAAATTGCCATAACTAATATTTAAAGACTGGCTTATCTCCAGAGAAGATACCTGATCAACGCCTTTTTCATTAAATAGCGTGAGTGCCTTGTCGACTATTTTTTCGTTTGTTTTCATAAATCTCTAGTTTAAATTGCACACTTTCTTTAAATTAGGTAGCATTACCTAATAATAATACAGCAATTACCTAAATCAATCGATTAAAAGAGTATGCCTCCAATGCACATTGAACCGCAAGGCCCCAAAGGCTATCCTTTTATTGGAAGTTTATCAAAGCTAGCCAGCCCCAATCGACTTACCTGGTTACAGTCCATCAGCAGCACCCATGGGGACGTGGTTAAATTTAACCTATTGAAAAGAAATGTCTATCTGGTCAACCATCCTGATTTAGTAAAAGACATGCTAACCCGCAGTAGTAAAAACTACACCAAGAAAACCATTGGTTTTAAAATGGTCAAAGTAGTGCTTGGCGAGAGTACATTTACCGCAATGGGCGATGAGTGGCGACGCAAGCGTCTTTCGGTGCAACCCTATTTCCAACGAGCAAAAATCGCTAACCTAGCTACCATAATGACAGACTGTATTGAAGAAATGTTGACCGAATGGGAAACACTTTGCGATAAAGGCGACACGTTGCAAGCCACCGATGCAATGATGCAAGTTACCCTAAAAGTGGTGGTTAAAGCACTATTTAGTACTGCACTTTCCGATGAAGACATTCAAACGGTAGCCGATATTTTTAACCCCTTATTAGAAGCAACCAACCGGCGTGTTGTACTTCCTTTTCCCTTTTTATACAAATTGCCAACTGCCAAAAACACGCAGTATCCTCATTATATTGCTCAATTGGACGACATTATTTATCGAATTATCCGTCAGCGGAAAGTGTCCACAGACAAACCCATGGACTTGCTACAAATGCTCATGGATGCAACTGACGAAGACACTGGCCTACCATTGAGCGATGAAGACCTAAGAAACGAAGCTATGACCATGTTTATTGCCGGCCATGAAACTACCGCCAATGCCATGTCTTGGTTGTGGGCAACGCTCTCACAAAACCCAGACATTAGAGAAAAAGTAGAACAAGAAGTTGAGGAAGTTTTAGGGCAAAGAACGCCTGTTGCCGCAGACTTTACCAAACTGCCATACTGCCAAAAAGTGTTTAAAGAGACTATGCGCTTGTATCCGCCAGTACCCATTTTGCCACGGCATGTTGAGAACGATGATGTTTTAGGTAACTACACACTAAAGGGCGGTTCAGATGTTTTGTTTAGCGCCTATTTATTACACAGACACCCAGACTTTTGGGACCAACCCGAGACATTTAACCCCCACCGTTTTGATGCCGATGCAGAAAAAAAACAACATTCCTACGCCTACATCCCCTTCGGCGGCGGCCCCAGACTGTGCTTAGGCAACAACTTTGCCATGATGGAAGCAGTGTTTATCTTAGCCATGACGACCCAAAGATTTAGATTAAACCTAACACCAAACGCCAATATCAAACCACTGATTAGTTTGACTACTCGACCCAAATATGGAGTACCCGTTACCTTAGAAAAGCGATAAATGCAGATTATTCACCACAACAAAGACACAATTCTTACTCAGCTGGCGGCAATGTAATCCAGCAGCATGTTGCTAACACTCCGTGCTGCGTAAAAAGTATATTCCACAAAAAAAGGCCTAACATTTTTGATGTCTGGCCTTTTTTTGTTTTAACTTAAATTTAGTGGTGCGGATGGGGGGACTTGAACCCCCACGACCTAAGTCACCAGCCCCTCAAGCTGACGCGTCTACCAATTCCGCCACATCCGCGCAATACTAAATTTAAGCTTTGTATTTTAAATCTTTACGTTACTGCTACCCTTTGAACCACCAACCGATTAGGTAGGCCAGTATTGAAGGGGATTGACGCTTTTTCAGTTACTGAGGAAGTTCTGACTCATCTGTTGCTTTAAAGTCATCTGATGACAGACCTGGAAGTTCTGTTTCCATAACTGCCTCGGCTGGAATAGCGTCTATGCCAAGTACACCAAAGTCGTCTATTACGGTCTTGTTCTTTGCGGTAATGGCCAAGCTGACACTTGTGGCAAAGAATATAGTTGCCAAGATAGCGGTCATTTTACTAAAGAAATTCCAACCACCACCACTGCCAAAGACTGTTTGAGATGCCCCTGCACCAAATGATGCTCCTGCTTCAGCGCCCTTGCCTTGCTGAATTAAGATAAGACCAATAAGAGATATTGCCACTAAAAAGTGAAAGATTAATATAAATTTTTCCATGATTTTACGTTTACCCTTGTACCATTAACTGTGCAATTTTAGAAAATTCTGTTGCCTCAAGTGAGGCTCCTCCAACTAAGCCACCGTCTATATCTGGCTGTGCAAATATTGCACCGGCATTACTCGCTTTAACACTGCCGCCATAAATAAGCCGAGTGTTTGCGCCTTGGCTACCCAGCTGAGAGCGAATCTCTGCATGGACGGCTTGGGCTTGTTCTGGGCTAGCCACTTCACCGGTACCAATGGCCCAAACCGGTTCGTAGGCGATAACTCCTTTACAGAGGTTTTCGATACCTACTAGCTTTATCACTGCCGCAATTTGCGCGGTGACAACCTCTACTGTCTGCCCCTGCTGTCTTTGCTGCAGTGACTCACCAACACAAAGGATAGGTGTTAAACCTTGCCTCTGTGCGGCATCAAACTTTTCTGCGACTAGCTGGCTGCTCTCAGCAAACAATGTTCTTCGCTCTGAGTGGCCTACTAATACATAGTGACAACCAATATCTTTTAGCATGTCTCCGGATATTTCACCGGTATAAGCCCCAGAGGCCCATTGAGACATATTTTGTGCACCAACACCAACTGCACTGTTAGACACTGCCACTACTACTCTTTCTAAATGCACCGCGGGTGGAAAAACAACCACGTCAACACCAGCAAATGTACTGTCATGTAACGCTACATGCTTGGCTAACTCAGCCGCATTGTTTGCATTGCCATGCATTTTCCAGTTGCCCGCTATTAACGGTTTAGTCATCTCACACAATCCTTTTTGAGGCGCCTTTAAAAGGGGCGCAAAGACTACCCGACAAACGCTTTTTTTACAACTGGGAAAAGCGCTTTTACCTTACTAATGTTGCTAGCCTACCTGCTGTTCTACAACCTTGGCAATGGCCTTAACTTGTTGCTCTACCAAGGCTTGATCATCACCTTCTGCCATGACTCTAATTAATGGCTCTGTGCCCGATGGTCTTAGCAGCACCCGACCACGGCCAGCCAATTTCTTTTCCGCGTCTGCCACTGCTGCATTAATCGCGCTGTTGTCGCTGATATCAACCTTTTTTGCAAGGCGTACATTAATCATGGTTTGTGGAAATTTTTGCATACCGGCTTTTAATTCAGCCAAGGTTTTACCACTGTCAGAAATGGCTCTAATGACTTGCAGTGCTGCAACTATGCCATCCCCAGTAGTATTTAAATCACTGCAAAGAACGTGTCCAGAGCCTTCACCGCCTAGACTCCAATCGTTTTCTTTAAGCGCCTCAACTACATAGCGGTCGCCCACCTTTGTTCGCAGAAAGGGAATACCTAGGTCTTTAAGGGCTAACTCCATGCCTAAATTACTCATTAAAGTACCGGCAACGCCGTTGCAACCTGCATCCGACTGATGACGATGTTGGGCAATAATGTAGATTAGCTCATCACCATCTACAACCTCACCATTGGCATCTGAGAATAATACCCGATCGCCATCACCATCTAGAGCAATACCAAAGTCAGCTTTTTCTTCAACTACTCTGGCGCAAATGCCTTCCATGTAGGTTGATCCGCACTGATCGTTGATATTGAATCCATTAGGCTCATTGGCCATGGTAATAGTATGGGCGCCCAATTCTTTGAATACTTTTGGCGCGGCGTTGTAGGTAGCGCCATTGGCACAGTCCAGTACAATTTTAAAGCCCACTAAATTAAACTGGGAAGGCAATGAGCCTTTACAAAATTCTACATATCGCCCAGTTGCATCGTTAATACGCCGTGCTTTGCCAAGATTAAACGAATCATTAGTTGTTAGAGGCTCGTCAATCAGACGCTCTATTTCCAACTCGATCTCGTCCGGCAGTTTGTAGCCGTCAGCAGAGAAAAACTTGATCCCATTGTCAGCCACTGGATTGTGCGACGCACTAATAACAATGCCGGCAGATGCACGAAACGCACGCGTTAAGTAAGCAATGGCTGGGGTTGGCATAGGGCCAAGCATGTCAACATTGACGCCAGCAGCGATTAGCCCTGATTCCAATGCAGCCTCAAACATGTAGCCTGATACACGTGTATCTTTGCCTATTAGCACGCGTTTTTTGGCGTTGGTATTACGGGTTAAAACCTTGCCTGCCGCATAACCCAGCTTGAGCATAAAATCGGCTGTAATGGGGTGCTCGCCCACCGTGCCACGAATACCGTCTGTTCCAAAATATTTTCTGCTCATTGCTTAACCTTCATCCTGAATAGTTGTTTGCCATACATCAATGGCGTGCTTAGTCTCAAGTACGTCGTGCACTCTTAGAATTGCGGCGCCACGCTGGGCGGCCAACAGCGCCAAGGCCACACTACCCATTAACCGCTGCTCGGTATGTTCTAGCCCCAACATTTGACCAATCATTGCTTTTCGTGACACCCCCACCAATACCGGATGGCCGGTGCCTACAAACTGGTCAATCGCGCTAAACAAGGTGAGATTATGGGCTAAGGTCTTGCCAAATCCAAATCCAGGGTCAAGAATAATTTTTTTACTGTCAATACCGGCAGTCATGCAGCTATTTTTACGTTCAGCCAAAAAGGCTAAAACCTCAGCAACTACATCAGTATAAGTGGGCTCATTTTGCATCGTTTGAGGCTGATTTTGCATATGCATTAGGCATACGGGTAACTGAGTCATAGCGGCTGAGGCAAGTGCACCCTCTCGAGTGAGCGCTCGCACATCGTTAATAAGGCTAGCGCCTTTTTTTGCCGCCTCAGCCATCACCACCGCGGTGCTGGTATCGACCGAGACTAGGGTATCAAACCGCTCTATAACCGACTCTAATACTGGCAATACCCGGTCTAGCTCTTGCTGAGCGCTAACGCTAGATGCGCCAGGTCGAGTGGACTCACCTCCAATATCTATAATATCGGCACCGTCGTTGAGCATTTTTTCAATAACACTCAGTGTTTTACTGAGATCAAGCTGCGCGTTAGCATAGAGATCCCCGCCATCTGAGAACGAGTCTGGTGTGACATTAACAATACCCATTACTGAGGGCCGCGACAGATCGAGTTGTTTAGTGCCGCACTGCAATATGGAGCTGGTCATTTTTTATTGCCTTTAGAATACAAAAAACCCTGGGACCAAATGGTAACCCAGGGTTTTTATAACACCAAGATAGTTAAGCTTCTTCGACTGGACCACCAATAGGCCGTTCTTTAGAAGCTTCACTTTTTGCACTATCCGCGCCGTCTCCGCCGGAGTTACTATCCGAGTCATTTTTCTGCCAGTTGCGTGGCTGCCGTACTTGACGATGGTTCATCAGATCATCAACCTGGTCAGCATCAATTGTCTCATACTCCATTAGCGCATCTTTCATGGCTTCCAAGATATCTCGATTATCCGTCAGCAATGTTGTCGCACGCGCATAGGCATCGTTAAGAATGGTCTTTACCTCTTGATCAATTTCTCTTGAGGTATCTTCTGAGTAGTGAGTGTTGCCACCACCAGGAGCCTGCGAATCATCTTCACCATACAGAATAGGCCCCATCTTTTGGTTCAAACCCCATTTGGTTACCATGTTACGCGCCATTTGAGTAGCTCTCTCAATATCATTGGAGGCGCCGGTAGTAACACCGTCAAACCCGCCGACTAGCTCTTCGGCAATACGCCCACCAAATAAACTACAAAGCTGACTGAACAGCTGGGTGCGGTTCATACTGTAGCGATCTTCCTCTGGTAAATACTGAGTGACACCAAGGGCCCGACCACGGGGAATAATAGTAACTTTGTGCACTGGGTCATGCTCAGGCACTAAACGGCCAATAATCGCGTGTCCCGCTTCGTGATAAGCAGTGTTGGTTTTCTCTTTTTGAGACATAACCATTGAGCGTCGCTCAGCGCCCATCATAATTTTATCGCGGGCCTTTTCGAATTCTTCCATGCTTACTACGCGACGACTACCGCGCGCTGAAAATAGTGCCGCTTCGTTAATCAAGTTGGCTAAATCAGCACCGGAGAAGCCAGGAGTTCCACGCGCTAAAATCGACAAATCTACATTGTCTTCCAGAGGTACTTTGCGAGAATGCACTTTAAGAATTTGCTCACGACCACGGATATCGGGCAAGCTAACATAGACTTGGCGATCAAATCGTCCAGGACGCAATAACGCCTTATCCAAAACATCAGGACGGTTTGTGGCCGCTATGACAATAACGCCCTCGTTTCCTTCAAAACCATCCATTTCAACAAGAAGCTGGTTCAACGTTTGCTCACGCTCATCGTTGCCGCCGCCGTGACCACCACCACGGTGCCGACCTACAGCATCAATCTCATCGATAAAGATAATACAGGGCGATTGCTTTTTCGCTTGCTCAAACATATCTCTGACGCGAGAAGCACCGACGCCTACAAACATTTCAACAAAGTCTGAGCCAGAGATGGAAAAGAACGGCACTTTCGCTTCGCCTGAAATAGCTTTGGCAAGGAGGGTTTTACCTGTTCCAGGAGGCCCAACCATCAATACGCCTTTGGGAATTCTACCTCCAAGACGCTGAAATTTGGTTGGGTCGCTTAAGAATTCAACCAATTCGGCAACATCTTCTTTTGCCTCATCAACACCCGCAACATCGGCAAACGTTGTGTTGATCTGATCGCCGGTTAGTAACTTGGCTTTGCTCTTTCCAAAGCTCATTGGACCACCTTTACCGCCGCCGCCGCCCTGCATTTGGCGCATAAAGAACACAAAAATGGCAAGGATTAACAAAATCGGAAATGCGGCGACCAATAGCTGTGTGAAGAGACTTGGCTCTTCTCGCTCTTTACCAATCACGTTGACGTTATGATTAACCAAGTCGTCCATAAGCTTAGGATCTTGGATGTTCGGACGTACAGACCGAAATTTCGACCCGTCGTTACGCACGCCTTCAATGATCAGGTCAGCAATGACAACCTCAGTGACACGGTCATTACGGACTTCATTTAAAAACACTGAGTAATCGATGTTGTTGTTTTCAGGCTCTGGTGAAAAGCTGTTGAAAACAGACATTAGAATGGCTGCCAAAACCAACCAAACTACTATATTTTTTGCCAAATCGTTCAATTTCCATTCCTCTTTAGTTGGCTTTAAGGCCTTTAGCCACCAGATACACTTCCCTAGATCGGGATCTTGAAGCGTCTGGTTTGATGATCGATACTACATTAAACAATTTTCTAACCGCGAGCACAAACGGATCAAACCCTTGTCCTTGAAATAACTTAGCAACAAAAACACCATTGCTGGTTAATACCTTCTCAGCCAATTCCAACGCTAACTCTGCCAGATAAATCACTGCGGGTTGGTCTACTGCTTTGTTACCACTTAAGTTGGGGGCCATATCAGAAATTACAAGGTCGACAGGCCGATTTTCGATTAACACTAAAAGTTCTTCAAATACACATTCGTCAGTAAAATCACCCTGGATAAAGTCAACCCCTGCAACAGCATCCATCGGCAAAATATCAAGCGCATGAACTCTACCGTCGTGTCCAACAAGCCGAGCAGCTACTTGAGACCAACCTCCTGGAGTTGACCCTAGATCTACGACTGTCATCCCCGATCGGATTAAGCGTTCTTTTTCGACAAGCTCAAGTAATTTATAGCTAGCGCGAGATCGATAGCCATCGACCTGTGCTTTCTTAACATAAGGGTCGTTAACATGTTTTTTTATCCAACTACGATCTTTAGATTTCGCCATGGGTTACTTTTCGCTAGAATGTCGTCTTACCAATTGAGTGTTCCATTATGACAAGTTCCGCAGCAGATAAAAAACATTTACGTCGTTTAGGACATAATCTTAAGCCAATCGTGACTATCGCCAACAAAGGGCTCACCGATTCAGTCAATTCTGAAATTGATCGGGCTCTAACTGATCACGAGTTAATTAAAATTAAAGTGTCTGTAGGTGATCGGGCCGCCAAAAAGCTGATTAGCGATGAAATCTGTCAAACTCACAGAGCCCTGTTAACGCAGTCTATTGGCCATGTTCTGCTGATTTTTAGAGCATCCGTTAAGCCAAACCCCAAATTATCAAACCTATTACGTAAGTAGGTTACCACCAAAAGGTTCCTTCCCATGGATGGGGTTGTGGCATAATCAGGCGTCATTACAGGGTACTTATGTGAAAGAGTCCAAAAGAACATTATTTATTGATTTTCTTATCAAGCCAGTGGCTCTCGGTCTATTTGTTGCCGCTGTATTGATCTTAGTTGTGCCTGAGTTTAGACCAAGCCCTATAGCTCAATCTACTGATCCAATGACTTTACGCCAATCTAATCTCGAATCTAACTGGTCTGGCGCGGTTTCCTATGCTGCAGCTGTTTCTATAGCGGCGCCAGCAGTAGTCAATATTTATACGTTAAAAGAAAGGCGATCGGCAAAAGATAATGTTCCCAGAACCTCTCTAGGATCGGGCGTAATAATGCAATCGGATGGCGTTATTTTAACCAATCATCATGTGATTGACGGTGCGGTTAAAATTTTAGTCCTCCTATATGACGGCCGCGAAGCACCAGCCACTATTATTGGCAGTGATCCCGAGATTGACTTGGCTGTTTTAAAAATCAATATAGGTGGATTAACACCCATTACGGTGGGTGAGCCCTCTCAAGCTCGAATCGGTGATGTTGTTTTAGCGATCGGCAATCCTTCAGGGATAGGCCAATCGGTAACTCAAGGCATCATCAGTGCCAAAGGTAGAAGTATCCAACAAGAAAATATTTTTGAGAACTTTATTCAGACTGACGCTGACATTAATGAGGGTAGTTCAGGTGGCGCACTGATTGACGCGTACGGTAATTTACTGGGTATTAATACAGCAACGTTAAATGGTGTTGGCGCTTCTGGCATTAGCTTTGCTATCCCCGCCGATGCAGCAGAAAAAGTATTACAAGATATTCTCCAGTATGGCCGCGTCGTGAGAGGCTGGCTTGGGATGTCTGCTAATCCCGGTTTTTTGCCTAAAAATATTGCAGACCAAATTGGTGGGTCACAAGTTTTTGGCGTGACAGATTTGACTAAAGGCGGACCCGCAGAAAACGCCGGTATACAGCGTGGCGATATTATTTTTAAAATTGACAACTCATTTGTAACCGATCCCGCCGCTAGCGTCAGTCAGATTATTAATGTATCCCCAGGACAACCGATTGAGTTAAGTATTCTTAGGAAAGATAAAGTCAGGCAAATCAGCATTGTTGCGGGCGACCGTGGCGAAGCAATCGCCAAAGGTCTACTCTAGCAACCCACCCAAAGCACTCACTAACTGGCGGTTTTGCACATCAGTGCCGACAGTGATGCGCAAAAACTCTTCAATTCTTGGCTGTTTAAAGTGCCTTACAATAATACCTAAATCACGTAATTGCTCATGAATAATCTCAGCGGACTTGTGGGTGTGTTGAACAAACAAGAAGTTAGCGGCCGATGGTAATACGTTAAATCCGAGGGTTTTTAGTTGGTCAGAGAGCCAGTCACGGCTGGAAATCACTTGCTGACGGGTGCTATCAAAGTGCGCCTTATCCTCAAAGGCCGCGATACCGGCGGCGATTTGCAAGTGCCCAAGAGGGTAGGAATTAAAACTATTCTTAACACGTTCCAGTCCTTCGATGAGCTCTGCCGATCCAAGGGCATAACCAATCCGCATACCTGCCAAACTTCTAGCTTTGGACATTGTTTGTACGACTACTAAATTGGCATATTTATTGATCAAAACAACCGCAGACTGGCCTCCAAAATCAATATAGGCCTCATCCACTACTACTACAGAGTGTTGGTTTTCCTTTAGCAGTTCCTCTATAGCTTTTAGCGGAAGTAACCTTCCGGTAGGCGCATTAGGATTAGGGAAAATAATGCCGCCATTGGGGCGCTTATAGTTGTTTAGATCCAAAGATAGGTCATCAGTCAACGGGATTTTTATAAAGCTAATATCATAAAGCTTACAAAAAACCGGGTAGAAACTGTAGCTAATATCTGGAAAAAGTAGTGGCTCTGATTGCTTTAATAGGCCATTAAAAATGTGTGCAAGGACTTCATCGGATCCATTACCGAGAAATACTTGGTCGGCATTGAGCTCATAATAGCGAGCCACGGCTTCCTTAAGATGGCCCGCGCTAGGCGGCGGATACAAGCGCAAATCTTGATTTAAGAGTGATTTCATGGCCGACAACGCCAATGGCGAAGGCCCATAAGGATTTTCGTTAGTATTTAATTTAGTAATATTAGTCATGCTCGGCTGCTCACCCGGGATATAGGGTTGCAGCTGGTTAACTAAACTACTCCAGTACTTACTCATCGAATTGCCTTTTAGTACTACTAGCTTTCATCTTTAATGCGGTATTCAGCCGCCCGCGCATGAGCTGTCAACGACTCCGCGCGACCTAACACTGACGCGACCTTACCCAAATCAGAAGCGCTTTGCTCTGAACAGTAGACAATGGAGCTTCTTTTCTGAAAATCATAAACGCCCAAAGGAGAAGAAAAGCGTGACGTTGCTGACGTTGGTAGAACATGATTGGGGCCTGCACAATAGTCACCCAAGGCTTCTGATGTCACCCGACCCATAAAAATAGCCCCCGCATTACGGATATTAGGCAACCATGCTTCTGGATCCTCAACAGACAATTCCAAGTGTTCCGGCGCGATACGGTTAGAAATTTCTGCTGCCTGTTGAGCATCGGCCACTTGAATGAGTGCACCACGCCGAGCTAATGACTTAGCAATAATATCTTTGCGCTCCATTTCTGGAAGTAGTCGAGTCATACTTGCGTGCACCGCGTCTAAAAATTCGGCGTCCCAGCTCAGTAAGATCGATTGCGCTTCTTCATCATGTTCTGCCTGTGAAAACAGATCCATGGCAACCCAGTCAGGGTCAGTATTACCATCACAAATGACTAAAATTTCGCTAGGCCCCGCTACCATATCTAGCCCGACGGAACCAAATACAAACCGTTTCGCAGTAGCTACATAAATGTTGCCCGGACCAACAATTTTATCTACCTTGGGCACACTTTCGGTGCCAAAGGCTAATGCCGCTATTGCTTGGCTACCGCCAACAGTGATCACTTTATCTACCCCCGCAATAGCAGCAGCAGCCAGCACCACAGGGTTTAGCTCGCCATCAGGCGCTGGAACTACCATAATAATTTCATCGACACCGGCTACGCGCGCAGGTATAGCATTCATCAAAACGGACGAGGGATAATTCGCCTTGCCACCTGGCACATAAATGCCCACGCGCTCAATAGGCGTTATTTGCTGGCCCAACAGCGTTCCGTCAGCTTCTCGATATTGCCAGGACTGCTGTATCTGGTGTCGATGATAATCTTCGATACGCGCGGCGGCTTTTAGTAATGCTTCGCGAGTCTTTTTATCAATAGAGCTCAACGCTTTTGACATCTCATCTGGTGCGACGCACAGCTCATCAACACCAACACATGTCCGGCGATCAAAGTGATTGGTATACTCCAATAACGCTGAATCACCGTCACTACGAATTTTGTCTATAATTTCACGAACAACCGTTTCTACTGCAGTATTAGATACCGAATCCCAAGCAATTAGTGCATCTAATGCATCAGAGAAATTAAGCTCATTAGCGTTTAACCTTAAAATCTCGCATCGCTGGGTATCTTTAGAACTAGTCATTTGGACACAACTGAACTGAGCGCATCAACGGTCGATTGAAGTTCATTAAATTTGGTCTTCATAGCGGCTTTATTGACGATCAACCGGGCACTAATGTCGGCTATTTCCTCACGCGCTTCCAGACCATTGGCCTTAAGAGTGTTTCCAGTATCGACAATATCAACTATCTCATGTGCCAAATCTAGGATAGGGGCAAGCTCCATAGCACCAAATAATTTAATCAGATCTGCCTGTCTGCCCTGTTCCGCATAAAACTGACGTGCGATATTAATATATTTTGTCGCCACCCGCAGTCGTCCTTGAGGAACTGACATCCCTACAGGCCCTGCTGTCATGAGTTTACATTTAGCAATTCCTAGATCTAAGGGCTCGTAGTAGCCGTCACCCTGATGTTCCAGCAATACATCTTTACCTGCAACGCCTATATCTGCGGCTCCAAATTGAACGTAAGTAGGGACATCTGATCCGCGTAAAATAATCAGCCTTAATCCTGAATGATTTGTTGGGAATACAAGTTTTCGGCTGGAAAAAATATCTTCCATGGGCACAATCCCTGCCTCCTTTAACAGCGGCAGAGTCTCCTTTAAAATACGCCCTTTGGTAAGCGCTAAGGTAATCTGTGTCATGACTTTGTATTTAACTCACTTTTTAAAGTTACGGATCATTGGCTCACTTTATTAATTCGGCACACGCTCTATCTTTGCACCTAATTGCCTCAACTTCTCTTCAATACACTCATATCCACGATCAATATGATAAATTCGATCAACAATAGTTTCGCCCTCAGCAACCATTCCAGCAATCACCAACGCGGCTGATGCTCTAAGGTCTGAAGCCATTACCTGAGCACCTGTTAATCTTTCGACGCCTGTAACAATGGCCGAGTTACCCTCGACGATAATTTTAGCACCCATCCGGTTTAGCTCTTGAACTTGCATTAACCGATTTTCAAAAATTGTTTCAGTAATGACACCCGACCCCTCAGCCACTGCATTAACCGCCGTCAGCTGCGCTTGCATATCAGTGGGAAATGCTGGGTAAGGCGCAGTCTTCAGACTCACAGCTTTTGGTCGCCGGCCCTGCATATCTAATTCAATCCAATCATCCCCTACCGTTATCGATGCACCTGTCTCTTTTAATTTTAGCAGCACCGCTTCTAAGGTTGATGGGTCTGTTTGCTTAACTTTGACTTTGCCTCCAGTGGCTGCGGCAGCTGCAAGATAAGTACCAGTCTCAATACGATCTGGCATTACTCTAAATTCTCCTCCGTCAAGCTTATTTACACCTTCAATAATCAATGTACTCGTACCTGCACCCTGAACTTTAGCCCCCCATGTATTTAAACAGTTCGCTAAATCAACAATTTCAGGCTCTCGAGCTGCGTTCTCTATCGTAGTAACTCCCTCTGCCAATGTAGCGGCCATCATTAGGTTCTCAGTGGCCCCAACGGACACCAATTCCATCAAAATCCGCGCACCCTTTAAACGTCCATCGCATGTAGCCTTGATATAACCTTTATCAACTTGTATTTTGGCTCCCATAGCTTCCAAGCCCCGCAAATGTAGATCAACTGGACGACTACCAATCGCACACCCGCCCGGAAACGATACATTAGCTTCGCCATAGCGTGCTAATAATGGTCCCAAAACCAAAATTGAGGCTCGCATTGTCTTTACTAAGTCATAGGGTGCTGTGGTGCTATTAAGTGTCGAATTATCAACCTCTACAGACATTTTTTCGCTAACACTAAGGGTTACCCCTAGAGTCCCTAATAACTCGATAGTTGTAGTAACATCTTGCAAATGAGGTAAATTAGAAATCGTCACCAGACCATCACATAGCAGCGCAGCGGATAATATAGGTAGTGCCGCATTTTTAGAGCCCGAGATTAAAACTTCGCCCCTGAGCGGACCCACCCCTTGAATAATTAGTTTATCCATCGGATACCCTTAAATTAAAAAAAATTTCAAACTGGAATAATTTAGCGATCAATAATATTGGCCGCTAAAAACTACTGGTCACGTTGGTCCCACTCTTGCTGAGTAAACAACTTCATTGTCACCGCGTGGATGACGCCTGATGAAATTTGCTCGTTTAAGGCGGTATACACAAGTTGTTGGCGTTGCACAGCTCTTTTTCCATCAAAGATATCACCCACGACGACGACATTAAAGTGGTTACCTTGGCTCTCAACCTGAATGAGACAATCAAGCAGCGTATTTTCTAAATGGGCTTTAACATCTTCAGAATTCATTTTTTCTCACTTAAGGTGCTTTAGAGCACTTTTTATTTAGACCCAGACATCCAGCTGTCAATGACGTAATCAATATCACCCGATGACTTTCGCGCAGCGTTCAAGAACTGGCTAGCAAAGGTTTTACTTAAATCTATGCCATTTAGTGTGACGTTGACAATATTCCACTGTCCCGTGGCTTTTTTCCGATACATTAAATAATTTAAGGGGTACACCGCAGCATCACTTCGGATTTCTTGTTTTGCCAGGACCCTTCGCTGTTTACCGGGTAAAACATACTTGTTAATAAGAACAATTTCCTCATTACCATAGCTCATCAATCCACGGCCATAGGTTTCCACCAATCCTTTACGAAAGACACCTTCAAATCGCGCTCGCTGATCTTTTGGTGACGACTTCGCATATTTCCCCATTACTTTTTTTGCGACATAATCAAAATCAACAAACCCCGTCATCAGGTTATTGAGCGCATCAAAATAGGCACCTTCATTATTCGGGAAATTGCTTTTATGCTCGGCAATAATCACCAGTAACTCAGCTGTCATTTCTTCAATATTATTGAAGGGATCTTGTTCATTTTTAAGCGCTCCAACAGCGACTTGCGCAGACGCCATTGAGGACCACGCACAAACCAGCCAAGCGATGGCAATAAAACGACCTAATCTAATCATAATTTTTCTCAGTATGTTAATCCTTTAACCAAAACTCGCACTCTGTTGCCTAGTATAAAAAGTTTCTGCTGATACACTGCATACTTTTCTGTGCGCGCACTATACCATTCTCAGGCTATCTTATAAATACAATGCAAACGATCTTTGGAGATCTCATGCCGGTACTTTTCATCCCTTTTCTAGCCTTATTTGCGGGCCTCTGTGGCCTGATATGGGGTGCAGACAAGTTTGTTAACGGTAGTGTGGGTATTGCTCGCAGTCTTGGTATCTCCTCACTGGTAATTGGTTTAACTGTCGTTTCAATCGGCACTTCTGCTCCCGAAATTATTGTTTCTATCAATGCAGCATTGGACAATTCCGGCGGGCTCGCTGTGGGTAATGCTATTGGATCAAATCTTGCCAATATAGGCTTAGTTCTGGGCATTACTGCCTTAGTTGCGCCAATTCCTGTTCAAAAACATCTATTATATGAAGAGAGCCCCGTTTTATTACTGATTACGGCCTTGGCTGGATTATGTTTATATGATGGACAACTAAATCGTATCGAAAGCATCGCTCTTGGCATACTGGTCATTCCGTTACTAATAATGGTAGTGAAATACAAAAGGAGCCATCCTGATGTGGAGAGTACTAAGGTGAGCAGCACGGACATAGATCTCAGCCTAAAATATTCTAGTTTATGGCTTTTTATTGGCCTAATTGCACTCCTCGCAGGCGCAGAGCTGACAGTATGGAGCGCTAAGTCTGTCGCTCTTCATTTTGGAATTAGCGATCTGGTTATTGGTCTGACGGTAGTCGCTATTGGTACAAGTCTTCCTGAGTTAGCCGCTTCTGTTATGAGCGCAAAACGTGGGCACCATGACATCGCTATAGGAAATATTTTTGGCTCAAATCTATTTAACCTTTTATTAGTGATGACCGCCGCAGGGATGATTTCACCCATCGCCCTATCTTCGGACGTTTTCACTCGTGACTATTTAGCGCTAGCTGCAATGACCCTGCTTCTGGTAGCCATCGTCGCCTTTGCACTTTTAAAAGGCAGAGGAAAACCAGGTGGTGCATTTGTTTCTAGAGTTATTGGTGTGGTCTTGTTGTCGGCCTACTGTAGTTACTACATAGTACTGTGGCCATCAATGGTTGTAAGCTAGTGCTTACTTGATTACACATTTTCATCATATAATAGCTACTTGGACATTAACTGAACGTGAAAACTGCGGATTTTTAAATGACAGACTTTATTGAGTCAGGCCAAAGAACTATCGAAATGGAGACCGATGCAGTTAAAAAACTCTCCTCACGGATCGGCTTGCCATTTGTTACTGCCTGCGAAACAATTTTATCCTGTCACGGTCGCGTTGTGGTTATCGGAATGGGGAAGTCGGGACACATAGGCAATAAAATCGCAGCAACGCTAGCCAGCACAGGCACGCCTGCATTTTTCGTTCATCCTGGAGAAGCCAGCCATGGTGATCTTGGCATGATCACCAAAGGCGACGTCGTCATTGCGATATCTAACTCAGGTAATACCCGTGAAATTCTTACTCTAATCCCTCTTATCATTCGCCTGGGTATTCCTTTAATAAGCATGACCGGTGATGATCAATCTCAGTTAGCTAAGGCAGCTTGCGCTAATCTAGACGTATCTGTAAGTGTTGAAGCCTGCCCGTTAAATCTGGCTCCAACAACCAGCACAACAGTTACGCTTGTTATGGGCGACGCACTTGCAATTGCGCTTCTGGAAGCCCGTGGATTTAGTGCGGAAGACTTCGCTTTTTCTCACCCAGGAGGTGCATTAGGGCGAAAATTGCTACTCCGAGTGAGAGACATCATGCATAAAGATGATGAAATACCGTCAGTAACGGCCGACCAACCTCTGCAAGACGCGCTCATTGAAATGACGCAAAAGGGTTTTGGGATGACCACCATAATGTCAGCGGACGGGAAGTTAATAGGTATATTTACAGATGGTGACTTGCGCCGCATTTTTAATTTAAGTATAGATATTGCGACAACGCCTATCAGTGAAGTTATGTCTATTACCCCCAAAACTATCCATCAAAATATGCTCGCTGTCGAAGCTTTAACGATTATGGAAAATTCAACAATAACTGCACTAATTGTCGAGGATGATAATCACAACCCTGCGGGGGTTATTCATCTGCATGACATACTCCGAGCGGGAGTAGTCTAGTGACTATGCCTTCCCAAGCAATTATTACGGCAGCAAAAAATATCAAGCTTTTACTACTTGATGTGGACGGAGTGCTCACGGATGGGAAACTCTACTACGGCAATAGTGGTGAAGAATTAAAGGCTTTTAATATTCAAGATGGTCTTGGCATAAAGTTACTTCAACAAGGCGGTATACAAGTCGGAATAATCACTGGTCGCGTTTCCACACTTCTGCAAAGGCGAGCAGATGAGTTAGGTATTAACCCTGTAATTCAAGGTCGTGAGGACAAATTAACTGCGCTGAGAGAACTTCTAGAAAACCAGAATTTGGGTTTGCATCAAATTGCTTTTATGGGAGACGACCTTCCTGATCTCTCAGCAATTAATTTAGTTGGGTTAGGAATCACTGTAGCAAATGCTTGTAGCACTCTGGCTGCAAAGGCAGATTGGCAAACACTTCGGTCTGGAGGCGATGGCGCCGTGCGCGAAGCAGCAGAGATGATCCTTAAAGCTCAGGGCAAATTTGATACCCTAGTGGAGCGATTTAAGTGATTCGTCAATCTGTCATTAGTCTAATTTTACTATTAATTGTCAGTTGGTTTTTAGTGGTATGGGACTCCCCTCCAGAATCTTTTTTACAAAAAAATGACGGCCAACTAGTTCAAAAGCGCAGTGTCGATAGCTATATGACGGGCATAAGTAGTCGACGTTTTTCAGAGCGCGGCGATGAGTTGTTCTTGCTCACCTCGTCTAAAATGGAATTATTTAATGGGGAGTCTAGACTTGAATTATCCGCACCGCGTTTTGTTTCTGTTACCACTAAAACCGACGGTGAAGACACCGGCGTATCGTTTATCGCTAACTCAGGAACTCTGTCTGAGGATGGACAGCAACTGGTATTGAAGGGTGCAGTAGAGGCTGTTATAGCGGGCACAAAAAATCAAAGCACAATGACCTCAGAGAGTCTCAATTATAATGCGTCTAAAATGCTAATAACCACTGATGGAAAATTTGATCTGATCACTCCGACATTATCGATCTCTGGCAGGGGACTAAATGCTGATCTTAGTGAGGAGACTTTCACCATGAAATCTAATGTAAGTGCTGTTCATGAAGCTACTTAAACACTTAAATCTGCTCTTTTTCGTCGTACTCACGATGCTGTCGTTCCCGGTCTTTTCTGATCGTAACCAATCTATTTCCGTCAATGCAGACTATGCAGAACGCAATGAAATAACTGGAGTTACTGAGTACCGCGGCAACGTCGTTATTCGTCAAGGCGCCACTCTTATTAATGCTGATCGAGTTATCATTTACTATGAAAATGGCAAAGTCAGTCGTATATCGTGCGCTGGTGCGCCAGCGAGCTACCAACAGACCTCTGCAATTGATAGCATTCTAATGGTCGCACGGGCTGAGCTCATTGAGTATCTTGTGTTTGAAAATATGATTAACCTAAAGAGTAATGCATCATTAACACGCAATGGTACTTCCATTAAGGGAGACACTATTAACTATGACTTAGCTCAAGGTACCTGGAAAGCTAAGGGTGATGAAGAGGGAGAACAAAAGCGGATTCAACTGGTAATTCCTCCCTTTAACCAACCTACAAATAATGAAGATCTGGCCATCGAAAAAGAAGTACTGCCAGTTAAATTAAAGGATATCAATTAATGGCGGTCTTAGAAGCTCGACATCTTGCTAAGGCTTATGCCAAAAGACCGATTGTCAAAGATGTATCCCTATCAGTAAAGCAAGGTGAAATTGTCGGCCTTTTAGGCCCTAATGGTGCGGGTAAGACTACCTGTTTTTATATGATCGTAGGTTTGGTGGCCCAAGATGGCGGTAACGTTTTTATTGACGGAGAGGATATAACCGCGCTACCGATGCATGGGCGCGCCCGCAGAGGCCTAGGGTATTTACCTCAGGAACCATCAATTTTTAGAACGCTTAGCGTCGAAGATAATATTCTCGCCATATTGGAAACGAGAAAAAATCTCTCGCGTAAAGAACGCAAAGAAATACTGGCAACATTACTTAATGAATTCCATATTTCCCATTTATCGAAAAGTATCGGCATGAGCCTTTCTGGAGGTGAACGACGGCGTGTCGAAATTGCGCGCGCTCTGGCGGCTAATCCTCAATTTATATTACTCGATGAGCCTTTTGCGGGGGTTGACCCTATCTCTGTTAATGATATAAAAAATATTATTCGCCATCTTAGAGACAAAGGTATTGGGGTACTAATCACTGACCATAATGTGAGAGAAACTCTGGATATTTGTGAGCATGCATACATCATGGGTGAAGGCCACGTTATTGCCGAAGGGACTACCGACCACATATTAAATGACGAAAAGGTGAAAAAAACCTATCTTGGCGATCATTTCACTCTCTAATGGTAACTTAATGTCGTTTATTTCATTGCCATATAGGTGGGTTCGGCACTAAAATTGCATGACAATTAGAGATACCTAAATATTTATGCGCCAAGGGTTACAATTAAAATTTAGTCAGCAGCTAACTATGACGCCTCAGTTACAACAGGCTATCAAGTTATTGCAGCTATCTACCCTAGAACTCAGTCAAGAAATTACCGAACAACTGTACAGCAACCCCCTTCTAGAAGTCGATGAAGGCAGTAATAACTCGTCTAATGATGAACACGACGACCTCTCCTCTGACTACGACAATATAGTTGGTAATGATTTAAATCTTGACAGTATCCAAACTCTTAAAGCCGCTGAGGACGCTACAGAAAAACCCATCACAGAAGCTGAGTCTGAAGGTGACTGGCTTGCTGAAAAATCAGTAGATTTACCCGTTGAGGCGAATTGGGAAGAAAATTTTAATACTAACTCGTCAACATCGAACACTAATGGCGAGGCTAATTGGGAGCAAGTTTATCAGGTTACTGAATCCCTCCAAGATCATCTGTTGTGGCAACTGAATCTAACGCCGTTCTCCGCGCGCGACCAACAAATCGCAGAAGCTCTGATAGATTCAATCGAGAGTTCGGGGTTTATCGATGAAAATTTGGCCGATATACTCTCTCATCACGAAGCTAACTCTACCGAGGACCCAATAGAGGAGGATGAATTATTAGCTGTCCTCCATAGGCTTCAACAGTTCGATCCACCTGGAGTGTTAGCCAGAAACGTCAGAGAATGTCTACTAATCCAACTTCATCAACTATCTATCGATACGCCTTTTGTTACTCAAGCGGTGCGGCTCACTTCTGAGTTTTTAACCGACATTGCGTCTATTGACTTAATGAGCCTCGCAAAGAAAACACGCTATACGCTAGATGAGCTGAAAGGTGCCATTAAATTAATTCAAAGTTTAAATCCTCGGCCAGGGGAATCATTAGCGGCTAATAACACTGAATATATTGCGCCAGATGCCTATGTGGAGAAAATTTCCGGACGCTGGCAAGTCCGTCTGAATGATAGTAATACTCCGCGACTTAAAATTAATGAAGTCTACTCAAACCTAATTAAGCGCTCTGATAACAGTGACCAAAATCAGTACTTAAAAGATAATTTGGCTGAAGCTCGATGGTTTTTGCGTAGTCTAGAAAGCCGTAACGAAACCTTGATGCGTGTTGCTATTACGGTCGTAGAGTTGCAACAGGGATTTTTGGATCATGGCGCAATAGGCATGAAGCCAATGGTTCTATCGGATATTGCTACTAAATTAGAATTACATGAATCAACTATTTCGCGAGTGACTACTGCAAAATATCTAGCCACACCACAGGGGATTTTTGAGCTAAAGTATTTTTTCTCAAGCCATGTTGGCACTTCCTCTGGCGGGGAGTGTTCATCAACGGCAGTTTGCGCTATCCTAAAAACTCTGATTGAAGCTGAAAAGCCTTCAAAACCGTTAAGTGACAATAAATTAATGGTTTTACTAGAACAGCAAGGTATTCAGGTTGCTCGCCGCACGGTGGCCAAATATCGAGAGAGCCTGGGTATCCCTTCTTCTAGCGACAGAAAACGATTCGAAAATGCTATCTAAAAGGAGTATTACATGCAGATGACCATAAGCGGACACCATCTAGAAGTTACAGACCCAATAAGAGAGTATGTTAACGCTAAATTGGCAAAATTAGAGAGACACTACGAACAAATAACCAGTACCACTGTGATGCTAACTGTTGAGAAATTGAGGCAGAAGGCTGAGGCGACAGTGCATGTGAGTGGCGCAGAACTTTTCGCCATAGCCGAACATGAGGATATGTATGCGGCAATAGACGCACTGGCTGATAAGTTAGACAGACAAATTATAAAGTACAAAGAAAAACATCGAGGGCACTAAACGAAATAATGAAAATTACTGACATTCTCTCTCCTATAACGACACAAAGCTGCCTACCGTGGCCAAGTAAGAAGCGTGTTCTTGAAAATTTATCCTCTTTAGTTAGCGACTATTTAGGGAGTGATGAAGAGCAAGCGGAGAATCTATTTCAGAGTTTTGTCGCGCGTGAAAAACTTGGGAGTACGGCTATAGGTGATGGGGTAGCTATACCTCACTGCAGAGCACCCGGCGTTAAGCGGATATATGGTTGTTTGCTAACGCTTCAGAATCCAATTGATTTCGATTCCTTTGATGACCAACCAGTTGACCTGATCTTCGCGCTGATAGTTCCTGAAGAGAAAAATGACGAACATTTGGCAACGCTGGCACGAGTCGCCGCTCTTATGCAAAAAGATTCGTCTCGACGCTTGTTACGCGAATGTAAAAATAATACGGACCTCTACGATACGGCCATAGCCTTGGAGCGTGCAAGCTAATGTTACGTCTTGTTATTATTAGTGGGCGCTCTGGATCCGGTAAGACATCCGCTCTAAATATTCTTGAGGATGTAGGGTTTACCTGTATTGATAATCTTCCTGCAAGTCTTTTGCCAGATCTGATTAAAGAGCTCAACTCAGAGAACTCTGGTAATAACCAACTGGATCTAATGGATGATGGCTTACAGCCCGTTGAATATGACACTCAATTAGCCGTCGGCATAGATGCTAGAAATATCGCTGGCGACCTCAGTAAACTACCTGCAATATTGAGTAAGATTGAGGCAGGTGGAATTCATGTCAGTGTGATTTTTCTGCAGGCGCGGCGTAGTGATCTAATCCGCCGGTACAGTGAAACTCGGCGCAAACACCCTCTAAGTAATGACACTGTTAGCTTGTCTGAAGCCATTGATCTTGAAGAAGAAATACTTTCGCCAATACTAAAAATTTCAGATCAAAATATCGACACATCTGGGCTATCGCTCCACCAGCTACGAGATCTTATTAAAAATACGATCGTGCCTAATAGTAGTGATCATATGTCGATCCTGTTTGAATCATTCGGGTTTAAACGTGGACTACCCGATGCCTCTGACTTTATTTTTGATGTGCGATGTCTACCAAATCCTTACTGGAAGCAAGAGTTAAGAATTCAGAATGGTAATGATTCCGGGGTTATCGAATTTTTAGAAAGTCAGGTAGATGTTGCGGCTATGCTTGCTGATATCATTGGCTTTCTGACTCGATGGATTCCTAAGTTTCAAGCAAATAACCGCAGTTATTTAACCGTTTCCATCGGCTGTACTGGCGGCCAACATCGGTCAGTTTACATCTCCAATAGACTACATGAACATTTTTCAAAAGATTACCCTTCTGTTCAAATCGTGCATAAAGAGCTATCTAAGTGACCTATCAAGTATTTTTGTCATGATTCGAGTCAATATCAAGGTTATCAATAAATTAGGTTTGCATGCTCGTGCTGCCACGAAATTAGCTAGCTTAGCAAACCGCTACTCATGCTCAATTCATACGGGTGAAAAACCGCCCCTAGTAGATGCAAAAAGTATTATGTCGCTAATGTTACTCGCAGCTAATCAAGGCACTGATCTCATATTTGAGTTTGATGGGCCAGAGCAGGAAAAAGCTCAAACTGCGGTAAAAGATTTATTTGGCGACTATTTTGGTGAGGGAGAGTAAATTGAGCGTTATATTCGACGCTTTAAAGTTTACCTGCCGACAAATGTAAATATCTCCTATTCTATTTAGGCATACAAAGTTAGAATACAGTCTCGTCCAGCCTCAATTGGATCGACCGGGAACGCAATCTATGATTGTCAGCGATAAAATACTTGCCAAACTCGACAACTCAGTTGATTCAGCCACTCTGAGTCAGGTCAGACATACGCTTAATAATCTCGCGCCTCCCGATATTGCCCATCAACTTGAAATTGCGCCGCCAAAGTATCGTCATATTCTTTGGGGACTTGTCGATTCAGAGGTTTCTGGTGAAGTATTACATGACTTATCTGATGATATACAACTCGAATTCCTCAACAAGATGGACGGTGCTGAAGTTGCATTGTTGACTGAAGGGCTGGATGTAGATGACGTCGTTGATATTCTTCAACAGCTTCCTGACAGAGTGATACCAGAAGTACTAAAGGCAATGACACTTCAGGATCGTCAACGGGTTGAAACTGTTTTGACCTACAGCGAGGATACTGCCGGCGGTCTGATGGATACAGAGATTATTACTGTACGGCCCGATATTTCAGTGGATGTTGTTCTTAGATATCTTAGGCGTTTTGAAGAAATTCCAGATACTACTGATAATCTTTTTGTGGTTAGTCGCGATGATACGTTTTTGGGTAATTTATCGATAGGTAAGTTGCTCACCTCCTCTCCGGCTACCACTGTCCGCGAAGTAATGAACACAGAATTTAAAGCGATTGATGTCAACTTAGTTGATTCAGACGTAGCCATTCTATTTCAGCGCTATGATCTAGTTTCGGCGCCCGTTATTGATGCAAATACCAGATTACTAGGCAGAATCACAATTGATGATGTCGTAGATGTTATTGTTGAAGATGCTGACCATTCTTTATTAGCAATGGCTGGACTAAGTGATACCGAAGATACATTTTCATCCATTAGTCGCACAGCTCCCCGGCGTGCAGTCTGGCTAGGCGTTAACTTACTTACCGCTATCCTGGCATCATTCGCAATTAGTTTGTTTGAAGCTACGCTCGACAAAATAGTGGTCCTTGCCATCCTAATGCCTATTGTTGCAAGCATGGGTGGAGTCGCGGGTAGTCAAACCCTCACTGTAGTGATTCGAGGTATGGCTTTGGGGCAAATAGAGCGGGGGAACATAAGTTGGCTTTTGAGTAAAGAATTTGCGGTCGGCGCTCTAAATGGATTGTTATACGCCGCAGTCGTCGGCGGTATTGTGTCGATATGGTTTCAAGATATTCGAATGGCTATTATAATTGGTCTTGCGATGGCTATTAACTTAATGGCTGCAGCGCTAACAGGGACCATTTTACCAGTGATATTAAGGTCTCTCAAGATCGATCCTGCCCTTGCAGGCTCGGTTATTCTTACTACAATTACTGACATTGTCGGCTTTGTTTCCTTTTTGGGACTTGCCGCAGTATTTCTTGTCTAATGGATGATACTAACTTGCCAACAGAGTATGACGGCCCGAGTAAATCGCAACTCAAAAGAGACAGTCATGCCCTTCAAGCTATGGGTAAAGAATTAGTGGAAATGCCCGAGGGTAAGTTGCAAAAATTTAACTTACCCGAAGCTCTTAAAGAGGCTGTCTATGAAGCCCGTAAGCTAAAAAGTCGTGAGGCCAAACGTCGCCATTTGCAGTATATTGGCAAACTAATGCGTATATCGAATATCGATGAGATTCAAAACACACTCGATAAAATGGATCATCAGTCGTTAACGTATCGGCAACATTTCAAACAGTTGGAAGTCTGGCGCGAACGGATTATTAGTCAAGGTAATAAAGGGATAGAGTCGTTTTTAAAAGAGTATCCTCTCGCTGAACGACAGCAGCTACGTAATTTACAGCGTCAGGCAAATCGTGAAATAGAACTGAAAAAAGCGCCCGTAGCCAGCCGTAAAATTTTTGAATATATTAGATCAGTGTCCGAATAAAAAGTGGGGCTTCCATCGCTTAACTTCGGGGTTCTACGACACTGCTGTTCAACAACATTAATACTGCCATCAATCTTTATTTGGCTGGACTGTCGATGAGTTTAAGCTTGAATCGGCCTCCAATTGCGCAGCAAAAATCTGATCCACTGAGACCTCTAGGTCATCCCATAATCCATTTATCTTGTAACTAATACTAGACAGACGATCAACCTGCTTACTGACCAGCTTGCTAGTAATAAAGACTCCTGCAGCCGCAGGAATCCCTCCGAGTAATGCAACTACCCACGGCAAATTAGTTGCGACAGGCAAAGTCACAACTAATTGAGCATCTGCAGTTTCAGCTAACAAGTCAAAGTCACCTGCTAAGCTCATTCTACCAGAAGGCATTTTCACAATTAATGGCTCTAACAACCGAGCATTGCCTTGATCAAAATAGACCGATCCTTGCAGATTATTGAAGGCAAGGTGCTCACCGACGACGTCCGAAAAATCGAGTTTTAATCTACGTAGCCAATTGGCGAAATTGAAAAGACTAAAAAGTTTAAGTGCCGGCTGAGTGCCCACAGATGAGCTGTAGAAACTACCTTGATTAAGCTCAATTTCAAAATTACCTGCGAGATTTTGTTTGGAAAAGCTCCAGGGATTATCTGGCCACTGGAGATTAAAGAAAATATCTCCAGATTGACTGTCTACAGGGATTGGAAGGTTAAGGCCGCTGAATAGATCGCCTATATTTTGAGTGGTTACAGATCCCTTGAGCTGGCTAATATTTTTTTCACCATCAAATCCCCAGAAAAATTCCGCCTGTTCATTATCAGAAGATCCACTTACTTTTAATCCAAATATGTCGCCTTTAATCTGACCAAATTTTGCACCAGAGACCTGTGGCCGAAGATCAAAGGCAAGGTTACCCCATCTCTTTCCATTGAAAAACAGACTATCTACCGAAAAATCCAGAGCAGTAAGTTTCCGCGGGTCAAAGACCGACGTTTTAATTTTTTCTTTTAAAAAACTATCGGAAATACTTAGGCGCGTTAAATGTAATGACGGTACGCGCTGACTATCCATATTAACCAATAGATGTCCATCCGCTAGTTCACTGAAAAAATCTAATGCGATATCGCCTGCCAAAATTTTAGTCTGTGAGCGTATATCTTGAATATCGAGCCCCTCCCATTCTAAATAATCAAACTTTAGATCAAAAACTGGGTACCAGGCTCTCTCAGACTCTTCCGAATCGCCACTAAAGAGGTCTATCACTGGCCGCCAAGAATCAATATCCGTCGTTTCCAAGTAGCTTCCTACCAACATAATATTCTCTTCTGGCAGAGTCAGGGTACGATCAAAATTGATCACGCCTCGGTGGAAACGACCATCAATAAAACGTAGATCACTCACTAAGTGATCCCCTAGGGTTCCCTCAATACGCGCTAAACCAGAGTCAAAATGCAGTTTTAGTGCGAGTTTCCTTATCTCACCTGCCTCTTTCCCTAGGGGCACTGGAAGGCTTATCCCATTTGACACTAACTGACTTTTTACGGTTAATGTTACCGGACTAATCTTATTTAAATTCTGCTCTTGCCTTTTTGAATCTGTCGCTGATGATGAGAGAGGCTTAATTTTTAGCAATCCCTCCAAAGGGATCATCCCACTAACTATCTTGGACCACGGGAAGTCGACTAATCTATTTAGGTTGTAAGGCTTTATCGAGGTGCTGAAAAGAATATTCTGATCATCACTTTTCTTGAATAAACGAGCAACTATAGGTTGCTGCCAAAACTGACCTGTTATGGCCTGCGAGTACAAACCCTTAGTGGTGGAGAAATTGATGGCACCATTTATATCTGCTACAACGATAGGACTATTAGGAATCGATATCTGTGCATCCTGCAAAGTACTAAGAACCTCATAGTTACCGGTAGCACTTATTCCATCGGCAGTTTTCAAGGGGATTTGTAACATAAGTGCGGTCTTTAATTGTCCTCCATAATCCCAGCTTGCCAAAGAGCCAATATTGGAAGCTAAGGAGGATTTAGCTAAGATGTTAATAGCTTGTGAAACACTTGAATCCAGGTTGGCATTAATTCGTAAGAGATTAGATTTTGGTTTTCCTAATTTAGAATTTCCGATTTCGATACCCGCGCTAATAACGCTTGCACCACCCAAAGTACCGCGCGAGACCTGCCCTAAAGTGACAGTATCATCAACAACTACCGTTGCATCAAAGTCACGCAAACCCAACCATTGGGGATGATAATCTAACTCGGCGGCTTCAACGTCAAACAGTAACTGAGTTGTCCTCACTAGTTCCTGCCCAACACCAGGACCAGACCTTTTCAATAGTCCAAACTGCTTTACATTACCGCTGAGATTTGACGCCTGCAGCCATTGTGTTAATGATGGTGATAGCGTGTAGGGAAGGTACTGATTACTGTACTTAGCATTAATATTACTGCCACCCACTAAAAGGGTTATGGTTGGGGCGATCTTAAGCGCAGAGTTATCTTGCTTCACTGAAAACAAAAAGCTAGCGTCACCTGCTTCCAGTTTCGCATCTATTACCGAACTTCTCACAACAGTAGTTTTTTCTTCAACATTCGCATGGACATAGACAGTTCCCAGCGCTTGTTGAACTGGCAAATAGTCTGTGTAGATTTGAGGAAAGGCAAGACTGAAACCATCTTCATCATCAATATGAAAAAGGCCCTTGTCACCCTCTATTTCAATATAACCGTTAACGCCCCTAATACCTGGTATACCCTTAAATGGCTCGATATCCACATTAGACAAATTAGCAGATGCAAAGTATCCCGATTGATTATGGCCGAAGGTAAGTACACTAAGATCTCCGCGAGGCCGTAACTGATCAAGCGTTTTTAAAACACCATCACTGATGACGTTTGCTTCCTCAACAAGATCGGATAAAAGAGTCAGATTAAGATGATTCATAGACACATCAAAATCATACCATTGCGTTGTCAGCCTCTGACTAAACAGCATATCTAACGGCTTTATATCGTTATTGGCCCAGTCTAAATCCAGACCTTGAAGTCGAAAACCCCAATCTTTGGAAGGCATATACCATCCAGTGATATCTGAACTAATATTTTTTATTGGGGGGGAATTCGAAAACCAGTCGAGAGGCAATTCAGACACTGACATAGAGCCTTCAAAATCAAGGCTACCTCCAGGCTGAATATCAACCCACACCTCGCTATTTAATCCCGTACTAAAATTTTCTAAGTCTTTTAAAATCTCCGGAGCAAGAAACTTACCAAAGGCAACTAGCGGCTCGGAAATATCAAAATTCTGTACCTTCAAATATGCCTGAGCGCTAAAGAATTCGTGATCCATCGGATTGCCATAGCCTTCGAGAACAAAGTAGGCTGGAGCAGTTTGCTTTGCAAAAAATAAGGACATCTCACTGCGATGAAAACTATCATCATTTTCTACCTTCACCGAAGCGCCT
This sequence comes from uncultured Cellvibrionales bacterium, assembly GCA_937911225.1. Lineage (GTDB taxonomy): Bacteria > Pseudomonadota > Gammaproteobacteria > Pseudomonadales > Porticoccaceae > HTCC2207. Next base: position 136,096 of record CALDQM010000084.1, on the reverse strand, counting down.
TTTAGTCTTATGACCTGGCCCGAAAAGGCTTGAAATTCTATCTGGATTTGCTCTAAATTAATTAATCGGCTGTGGGTAAAGGGCTTTAAAAGCACCTCAAGTTCAGTATCAGCACCACCCTCAAAACCTCTCAAATTCCAATTGCCATTGCTATCCTCTACCAACACGACAGACAGATCATTAATAGTCAGTTCGCGCCAGACAACATTTAAGTGCCGTAGAGTTCGAAATAAATCAAGCTCTGCGCGAACATCAGTCAATGCTATGGATGGGCGCTCATCATCATCTTTTAGCCTCAGGGTAGCTATATCAATAATCGGCACTAGTCTAGGCCATTCCCCAGCTAACTCTCCAATCTCCACCTGTAAGCCTATATTGTCAACTAAGAAGCTTTCGACATTTTCACGTAGTTCATCGACCTGCGAGACGGTTTGCCTTCCAATTAAAACAAGAACGATTATTCCAAATACTAGCGACATCGCACCCAAAAGAAATATGCGGCCGGCCATAGCTAAGATTGTCAATAATCTAGCGTTCATTTCCTGTACTCAGCCTCTAATGACATCAAACTGTTCTCGAGTAAATAATGGTTGATCTGTTATTTCAATTGTACATTTAAAGACCCCCTCAAATGCCTTCATAAAGGTTTCTTTTGAAGCTAAGAATCCCTCAATGACTTCTGAGGATGCACGAACACTTAAGGTAGTGCAATCATAGGTATCTGCAACACGTTTTAATTCGCGCCAAATCTCGAAAATTACTGTATCGATGGACTTTAACGATCCATGACCATTACAGACAGGGCAATCGCTGTGCAGCAGTTGCCGCAAACTTTGATGGGTTCTCTTGCGTCTGATCTGTACAAGACCTAATTCAGTAAATTTGGATATAAATAATTCTGTTCTATCGCCACTCATCGCTTTTTTTAAACTGCCCAAAACGTGCTCACGATGGACAGGCTTTTGCATATCGATAAAATCAATAACAATGATCCCCGATAAATTACGTAGTCGTATCTGATGGGCAATCTCCGTCGTTGCGCAAAGATTCGTTTGATAGACCGTTTGTTCAGGATCTTGACGTCCTATATTTGATCCAGTGTTAACATCGATTGTTGCCATAGCCTCTGTTTGGTCAATGATTAAATACCCACCATTATCCAAATCTACTCTACGCTGAAGTGCTTTATCAATTTGATCATCGATTTTGTATTTTCCAAAGATCGGCTGACTCTCAGAGTAATAATGAATACCTTTGGGAATGTCGATCTTTAATTCATCACAAAATTGCTGTAGCTTGAGGACAAGGTATTCATCATCCACAGTGATTTGCGCCAACTCCCCCACGGCTAAATCCCTTATTAGTCTCTGCTCAACTGGTAATTCTCGATGCAGACAACTAGGTCCCTCAGCAATACCTATTTTAACCTCTAGCGCTGACCACAATCGCTGAAGGAAATTTATATCCGCTTTTAATAAGTTCAAATTAATATTTTTGGCAGCAGAACGTAAAATGTAGCTACCCACTCTGTGCTTACTCTCCAAGGAGTTATTGTCTAAGATTTCTGTTAACCCATCGTTAAGCCTGGCCCTTTCATCTTTAACGTTAATGCGATGAGATATTTTATGGTCTAACCCATAGGGCTTATAAACCGCATAGTTCGATACCAGAGTAAGATTAGTAGATAATCTAGCGCCCTTTTCGGCTACCGCCGCTTTGATCACCTGAATAATGATTTTTTGTCCCTCTCGCAGTAGATAGCGAATATCTTTATCATTATTTGACAGATTAGCTTGTTGATTTAATGGCGTAACTGATTTGACCAAAACATCCTTAATATGTAAAAACCCACTGCGGTCACCATCAAAATCTACAAATGCCGCTTGCAAACCGGGCATTACTCTTGTGACAACACCTCTATAGATACTACCTACAATACTGAGCTCATTAGCTCGCTCAATATGCACTTCTTGTACTAATCCACTTTCTAAAAGGGCAACACGTACCTCACCTGCTTGACGATTAATAAGTATGTGGCTAGTGCTCTTTTTGATCATGTGAAATCTATTCCGCGATAGGATATTGCCATGTAGGCACATCAAATTTAGACAGTAACTGACATGTTTCAGCAATAGGCAAGCCAACAACACCACTATAACTACCCTTGATGTGTTCAACAAAAACTGAGCCATATCCCTGTATAGCGTAACCCCCAGCCTTATCTTTAGGCTCACCGGTTTCCCAGTATGTAATAATTTCTGCCTCGGTTATAGCGCGAAACGTTACCCATGTTTTGGACAATAACACTAAACTTTTTTCTTTATTATCGATGGCCACTGCCGATAATACGCTGTGTGTTTGTCCGGACAAGGAAGTGAACATCTCTTTAAAGTTCGAGTAATTAACCGGCTTGCCAAATACCTGTCCATCACAGACAAGAATTGTGTCTGCACCCAGCACAGGAGCATCCGAGTCATTCATTAAGCAACCTGCACTCGCCTTTTCAAGCGCAAGACGAGTCACGTAGCTAGTGGCTGACTCCGTAGACCTTTGAGTTTCATCAATCGTTGGAATGATAATGCGGTGTAGAACACCAATTTGTTCCAAAATATCGTGCCGCCTCGGAGACCCTGACGCTAACACGAGATCATAATTCCCCACCGTAGTTTGAGTGACAGACATACATTGGCCTTTTAATCTATTTTAAAGCAGTCATCGAGAAGCCCGTCAAAGGATGATTATTAACGCTTCCGATTAACCTTGATCAGTAACTGATCAATCGCAGGCCACACTATTGCGGACGCCAGAGCAACCACTATTATATAGCTATAATCTATAGGAATCTCCCACATTGAAAGCAACATGTTGCGCATAAATTCTGCAAAAATAATCAGAATAAACACAAAAAGACATCTGTGGATTAATGAGAAATAAACTAGCCACCCACTTAAATAGAGAGGGATAGCCCCTACCGTGGAAAACAACAAAACGTGCACGCCAATTGGAGCTCTGAAGATCAAGTCGGCTAAAAGCCCAGTAAAAGCCGCAAAGCCAATTCCCCACTGGCTGGGTCTAAAAATTATCCAGCCAATGACAACTAAGAGTAAAAAATTAGGCTTCAACACTATTAAATAGCCGGAAACTGGCACTAACTGCAGTACTGATGCTAGCAAAATAGAAATTATAAGTGCTAGCCCAACACCAGACTCCTTCACTGAGAAGGACCAACTTCACCGCCATCTTCTGAAGTAAACACTAGCAGTAAATGTTTACTCCTGTCTATTTTGGCTGCGGGAGTAATCTCCACCTCAATAAAACTAGCTCCAGATTTGTGTTCAATATTAATAACACTACCAACAGGATAGCCCACCGGAAATCTTCCGCCCAGCCCTGAACTAACCAACTGGTCCCCTTCTCTAATATCTGCGGTCGGTGACACAAACCGTAACCTCAACCTATCGTAATCAGACGTCCCTTCAGCAATCGACCGCATACCATTGCGCAATGTCTGCACAGGAATCGCATGCGTGCTATCTGTGATTAGTAAAGCCACGCTATGATCTTCAAACACTTCGATCACCTGTCCCATTAGCCCTTCTGCATCAAGAATAGGCTGGCCTATATAAACATTATCCTCAGTACCACGATCAATAAACAATGTGTGACTGTTTCGACTCGGAGAAACACCAATGACTTCAGTAACCAACACACTATCCATTAATAATTCTGTTGCATTGAGCAATAGCCTTAATCGCAGATTTTCAGCTGCAAGATCTGCCATCCGTTGAATCTGTCCCCGGTGGATCAGGCTTTCTTGCTTCAGTCGGGTATTCTCCACTTCTAAATCCGAACGATCAGAGAGAATCAATTCACTCCAAACGCTCAAGCGAGCAGGGACTGTCGCTAACCAATGTGCAGGAAGGAGCGCGTTATCAAAGAAGTTTTCAATAGGATCAAACCAGTCGGTATAACTGTGAGCGGCCATCAGACCGAATGAAATGGCCACCACCAACAAAAGACGACGAAAGATCGATGATAGTTTGACGAAGGCATTGCTAATGATTCTGCTCCCGAAGAATTAGTGGCATTCAAACTCTAACGAATCAGCGACACTACTAAAAAGCCAATCTATTGAGCTTTCTGTTATCCATAATATCCAAAAATTCACCGCCGCCACGAGCAACACAAGTCAGTGGTTCTTCGGCAACAATGACGGGCAACCCAGTTTCTTTAGCAAGTAATTTATCAAGATCCTTCAGTAAAGCTCCACCACCTGTCAAAACAATTCCCGCTTCGGCAATGTCCGAGGCTAGCTCCGGTGGGGACTGCTCTAAAACACGCTTTACTGCTTGGACAATTCCAACCAATGGTTCCTGGAGCGCACCCAAAATTTCATCGCTGGTTAGGGTAAAGCGCTTTGGTATTCCCTCCGCCAGATTGCGCCCTCTTACCTCAATTTCCCTTACTTCCTCAGCTAAATAGGCACCGCCTATTTCCATTTTTATGCGCTCAGCTGTGGTGTCACCAATTACACTGCCATATTCACGACGTACAAAGTTAACAATAGCCTCATCGAAGCGGTCTCCACCAATACGCACTGAATCGGCATAAACAACTCCGCTTAGCGATAGGATCGCAATTTCTGTGGTACCTCCGCCAATATCAACAACCATTGAGCCAACCGCCTCTTCCACTGGCAGACCTGCACCAATAGCGGCAGCCATCGGCTCGTCAATCAAATGAACCTCTCGAGCTCCTGCCTGATGAGCCGCTTCTCTAATAGCACGCCTCTCAACTTCAGTTGCCATACATGGGACACAAATAAGGACCCGTGGGCTAGGCGGGAAAAAACTTGTTTCATGGACTTTCTTAATAAAGTGTAAGAGCATCTTTTCAGTAACTTGGAAATCAGCAATTACACCGTCTTTAAGAGGCCGAATGGCCGTTATATCCCCTGGAGTTCGACCTAACATGCGCTTGGCATCAACCCCAACTGCATCCACTATTTTTTGCCCCATATGATGACGAATAGCCACCACCGAGGGTTCGTTAAGGACAATCCCTTTGTCGCGAACATAAATGAGCGTATTTGCCGTGCCCAAGTCGATCGATAGATCGCTGGAAAACATACCACGAATTTTTTTAAGCATTTGCTGAGTTTCCTAAGTCATTCTCACCACAGTAGTGTCAGCGGAGAATTCAGTCATATCGCACTGTCCCGCCAAAAATAGTCACAAAAGAGTGTCCTCTTTGACGCAGTAGATCCTGAGTTTAGCTGATCTCTGAAGAAACTTCCTTTATCTATTGAAAATTAAACCAAATAAAACAAAAAGGTTACACATTAGCGGATTGAATAAACGATCTGATTAAACTAATGCGCCTTTTGTGGTACCTTACCGAGTCTGGAAAGACAATAAAAGTTCATCGTACTGCAACACTAATAAGTGCCGTGTTTGCTGGGTAAAAAAAATGACTATTGAAAGAAAAGAAATTGAAAAACTAGCTACGCTGTCACGTCTGGCGATTGACGAAAAAACCATCGCTGATGTTACTGGGCGCCTCAGCAGTGTTCTCGCTTTAGTCGATCAGCTGCAAAGTGCCAATACTGACTCTTTGCAAGAAATATCTCGTCCGTTTCACACCTCTCAGCGTCTACGTGATGATGAAGTGAGCGAAACTGACCAGCGAGAGGCTTTTCAGGCGATAGCACCAGAAACCCACAATGGATTATTTACCGTCCCCAAAATGATCGAATAACCGGACTGACAATGCACAATTACACTATTGCTGAGCTTATTAAAGGCCTACAAAACAATGAATTTTCAAGTGTCGAATTAACTCAGCACTTTTTAGATCGAATCAGTCAAATAAATGATGACTACAATGCGATTATCACCGTAACTGGTGAACAAGCTTTAAATTCTGCAACTCTGGCTGATCAGCGACTCTCGCTTGGCGATGCCCCTGCTATGTGCGGTATACCTATCCTGCACAAGGATATATTTTGTACTGATGGCGTACGCACCAGCTGCGGTTCTAAGATGCTCGACAATTTCATACCTCCATATAATGCCACCGTAGTAGAAAACTTTGCACGTGATGGGGCCGTCATGTTGGGTAAAACCAATATGGACGAGTTTGCTATGGGTTCATCAAACGAAACTAGCTTTTATGGGCCTGTAAAGAATCCTTGGGCGACTGATTCGGTGCCTGGAGGCTCCTCTGGAGGCTCTGCTGCTGCCATCGCCGCGCGTTTAGCTCCTGGAGCAACTGCTACAGATACTGGAGGTTCAATTCGTCAACCTGCAGCACTTTGTGGAATTAGCGGTCTGAAACCAACCTATGGCCGTGTTTCTCGCTGGGGAATGATTGCTTTCGCCTCAAGTCTGGATCAGGCAGGTCCGATGGCCCGCACGGCAGAAGACTGCGCAATACTGCTTAACTGCATGGCCAGTTTTGACGAAAAAGATTCAACGTCGGTGGATAAAAATGTACCTGACTACACCGCATCCTTGGGCAATTCAGTTAAGGGACTGAAGATCGGAATCCCCAAGGAATACTTTTCAGAAGGCCTTCACCCTGGCACTGAAATGGCGGTTAGAAAAGCATTAGCTGATTTAGAGGCACAAGGTGCAGAATTAGTCGAGATAAGTCTTCCCAACTCTGAGCTGTCGGTGCCTGCGTATTACGTAATTGCCCCAGCTGAAGCATCAGCTAACCTCTCTCGCTTTGACGGTGTTAAATATGGTTATCGATGTGAGAATCCTAAAGATTTGCATGACATGTATTGCCGGAGTCGCGCTGAAGGTTTTGGCGAAGAGGTTCAGCGACGTATTTTGATTGGTACTTACTGCCTATCTGCTGGGTACTATGACGCTTATTACGGTAAAGCTCAGCAGGTTCGGCAACTCATTCAACAAGATTTTTCCGAAGCCTTTAAGTCGGTAGATTTGATTATGGGTCCAACGTGCCCATCGCCAGCATTTAAGTTTGGCGCCAAAGGAGATGATCCGGTTGCAATGTATTTAGAAGATATTTATACCATTGCCACCAATTTAGCAGGATTACCCGGCATGTCAGTGCCGTGTGGGATAGTCGAAGATAAACCCGTAGGTTTGCAGATTATTGGAAACTACTTTGATGAGGCGCGCATGCTAAATGTTGCCCATCAATTTCAACAGATTACTAATTGGCACCAACAAACACCAGAGGCTATATCATGAGTTGGGAAACTGTTATTGGACTTGAAGTGCATGTTCAATTAGCCACCAAAACCAAAATTTTCTCAGCAGCAAGTACCGCTTTTGGTGCCACCCCCAACAGCCAAGCGTGTGCGATAGACTTAGCTATGCCTGGAACCCTCCCTGTACTCAATAAACAGGCAGTAAATTATGCCATTATGTTTGGGTTAGCCATAGACGCTGATATCTGCCAGGAATCCGTATTCGAACGCAAAAACTATTTCTATCCAGATTTACCAAAAGGCTATCAAACTACGCAATTGGAAAAGCCGATTGTCGGCCGCGGTAGCGTGACTATTCAGCTGGCCGATGGCTCAGAGAAAGCTATTGGTATTCATCATGCACATCTTGAAGAAGATGCAGGTAAATCTACTCATGAGGGCAACTTGCCCCATGGTATGTCCGGCGTTGATCTGAATCGCGCGGGTACACCTCTGATTGAAATTGTCTCCGAGCCTGATATGCGCAGCGCGGAGGAAGCTATCGCTTTTGCCAAAAAGCTCCATAGCATTGTTACCTCAATTAATATCTGCGATGGTGAAATGAGCCAAGGCAGTATGCGTTTTGATGTCAATGTTTCTGTCCGACCCACCGGTAGTTCAGTCTTAGGTACACGTACCGAAACTAAAAACCTCAATTCCTTTAAATTTATGGAAGAAGCAATTGAGCGCGAAGTCGAACGTCAAATAGATCTGATTGAGGACGGCGGGATAGTGGCTCAAGAAACACGTCTTTATAATGGTGATACCAAGGTTGCTAAGTCAATGCGCAGTAAAGAAGAAGCGAATGACTATCGTTACTTCCCCTGTCCCGATCTACTTCCAGTATTGATTAGTGATGCCACTATTGAAGAGCTACGTCAGGCATTGCCTGAACTGCCTGACGCTCGTCAAAAACGTTTTGTTAGCCAGTACGCACTGTCTGATTATGACGCTAATATTATTGCTAATGACTCCAATATGTCGGCATTCTTTGAAGTAGTAGCTGAAGGTTCCAACAATGCAAAATTAGCGGCGAACTGGGTTATGGGTGAGCTTAGTGGTGCTCTAAATAATGCTGATCTCAATTTTTCTGGAAGCCCAGTATCTCCCCAGCAACTTGCAGGCATGGTTGCACGTATTGAAGATAATAGTATTTCTGGGAAAATGGCCAAACTTGTGTTTGAAGCCATGTGGAAAGGCGAAGGTACCGCCGATGAGATTATTCAGGCTAAAGGGCTTAAGCAGGTCTCAGATAGCGGCGCTCTCGAAAAAATAGTGGCTGAGGTTTTAGATGCAAATTTAGCCATGGTTGAAGACTTCATTAACAGCGATGAAAGTAAGCGTAAGAAGAAGCTTGGTGGCTTTATGGGTCAGATTATGAAAGCCTCTAAAGGTCAAGCTAACCCTCAACAAGTCAATCAGATATTACTACAAAAGCTCAATGAACTTTTATAATGTACTGAGGCTCGATCTATGATTGTCACTCCATATACAAATGGCTGCGGAGCTACGGTGAGCGACATCCAGCTAGCTACGCTTTCAGATAGCGATTTGGCTCAGTTAAGAGAAGTGTTTGCTGAACACGGTTTACTATTCTTCCGAGACCAAACTTTACCGCCCACAGAACATCTTAAATTTGCCGAACGCTTTGGTAGCATTGTAATTAATAAGTTTTTTAAGGCGACCAATGATTTTCCTAAGATCGCCGAAGTTCGTAAAGAGAAAACCCAGCAAACTAATATCGGTGGTGGCTGGCATACTGACCATTCTTATGATGAGATTCCTGCGATGGGCTCTATATTGGTGGCTCGTATGCTACCTAAGACTGGCGGTGACACGCAGTTTGCCAATCTAGCTGCCGCATATGATGCACTGTCCCCAGAGCTTAAAGAGCGTATTGCCAATCTTCGTGCAGTACATTCCAATGAGCATCTCTATGGTGAAAATGGCGTTTATCGGCATACAGATCTCGCCCAGCACCTAGGGGGTATGGACCGAGTTGGCGACGCAACTCATCCCGTAGTGATTACTCATCCTGAAAGTGGCCGGAAAGTACTCTATGTTAACCCGGGGCATACTATTCAATTTGAGGGCTGGGACTTCACAGAAAGCCGTACTTTACTTGATGAACTGTATGCCCATGTTGACCAACCTCAATTTACCTGCAGCTTCAACTGGCTGCCCGGTTCAGTAACCTTTTGGGACAATCGATGCACATGGCATCAAGCTAAAAATGACTATCACGGTGAGGCTAGACTAATGCACCGCATCACTCTAGCGGGGACTGCTCTAACTGCAGCCTAGGTCTAAAGATGCCATCCATGCGTAAAAAATCTGACTTGCCGACTAAAATTTGCTTAGCTTGCGAACGACCATTTACCTGGCGAAAGAAATGGGAGCGTTGTTGGGAAGAGGTACAATTTTGCTCTGTACGCTGCAAATCAAAAACACGTAAAAACTCACCATAAGAATACAACTATGACTTCACCTACACATAAAACCGATGTTTTGATTGTTGGTGCTGGCCTTGCCGGCTTAAGTGCGGCTAATGACCTTCAAAATGCCGGATACACAGTGCTAGTTGTCGATAAAGGACGGGGATTAGGAGGACGTTTGGCGGGCCGACGAATAGATAATGCCAGTTTTGATCATGGTGCTCAGTTTATGACTACGCGCGATCCTAAATTTGTAGAGCAAGTTCGTCAGTGGATAGAGGATGGTGTTGCCGAAGAGTGGTACAGCAGTTTTCCGGGACAAGTAAATAGCCATGCGCGTTATCGAGGCGTGCCCACTATGACAGCTATCGCAAAACATTTGGCCATGGACCTCACGGTTAAACTAGCTACGACGGTAGAGTCAATTCAAGTTCATAGCGATGGGTGGCTTTCCCAGTTAGACAATGGCACCAGTATTCAATCACGTTCATTAGTAATCACCTCACCGGTACCCCAGACACTAGATTTGTTAAGCACCGGTAATGTTAGACTACCTCAAGACAAGCATGATCGACTCAGCCGGATTAGTTATGAAAGCTGTATTTCTGTTATGGCAGTTTTGGATAAGCCAAGTGCCATTAAACCCCCAGGAGCAATGGTCATTGATTCCGGTCCAATTGCATGGATAAGTGATAATCAACAGAAGGGTGTATCGGCCCTTCCAGCGGTTACCATTCATGGTAGTGGTGATTTCAGTGCGAAACACTTTGAGGACGACCGCGATGAAGTTGCTCGTCGACTTATAGATTCAGCGAGCCCCTATCTGGGTGCAAAAGTGGTCGACTTTCAAGTACACGGCTGGCGCTACAGTAAGCCTGTAATAGTCGATAGCAGTCCCTGCATGTTGGCTAGCGAGGGAACTGACCTACCGCCGCTAGTGTTGGCCGGTGATGCTTTTGCGGGCCCCCGCGTAGAAGGTGCAGTGCTATCCGGATGGGCTGCGGCAAAATCACTAATAGCCGATGGCGTTTAAGTAGCCCTGAGATATACAAATCGACCAAACTATAGCGCCAAAGATTTGGTGCGTTATAATAGCGCCCTAAAACATAATAAAAGTAACCTTCATTGATGACCCTGAGCGCTTCACTATACAGCCGCAGCGATGCGAAATGCGAACTCTGCGCTGCGCTAGATCAGCTTCGCAGCTTCGCCATAAAACCGTATAGTGATGAGTTAGCCGATCACAACGTCCTGATTTGCCAACAGTGTCATGAGCGCCAGAGTGACTCATTAATTTTGGACCCTAACCACTGGCACTGCCTTAGTGACAGTATGTGGAGCCAAGTTCCAGCAGTGCAGGTCATTATATGGCGTTTACTAAATCGGCTAGGTAGTGAGCCCTGGGCTCAGGATCTACTTGATATGTTATATCTGGAAGATGATACTTTAACTTGGGCAAAGACTAATACTAACGAAGATAGCCTTCCGGCTGTTGAGCATAAAGATAGTAATGGTGCGTCGCTGCAAAATGGTGATACGGTCACACTAACTAAAGACTTAAATGTTAAAGGTGTTAGCTTTACCGCTAAACGCGGCACAGCAGTGCGGAACATATCGTTGGTGACAGACAATTCAGAACAACTAGAGGGCCGAGTAAACGGCACCCAAATTGTAATTTTGACTAAATTTGTTAAGAGGGCAAACTAATGGAAAAGACTGAACAAGAACTGCGTATTCAACTGGCCGCCTGTTATCGTATATTCGACCACATGGGCTGGACCGAAATGATATTCAATCACATTACTGTAAAAATTCCAGGTGATGAGCATCATTTTTTGATTAATCCTTACGGCCTACACTACAGTGAAGTCACTGCATCAAATTTAGTTAAAGTTGATATAAAGGGTAATATTGTTGAAGATACTGACTACACCGTAAACCCAGCGGGTATTGTTATTCACACCGCCATTCATGCAGCCCGCCCAGAAATCCATTGTATAGCCCACACCCACACTAATGCCGGAATGGCCGTTGCCTGCTCGCAAGAAGGATTGCGTACAGACAATTTTTACTCCGCATTGCTACACAATCGCATCGCCTATCATGATTTTGAAGGCCTCACAGTGAGAGACGATGAAAAGCCAAGACTAGTCGCAAACCTTGGTAATAAAGGATTACTCATCTTGCGTAATCATGGCCTGCTGACATGTGGTCGCACAATACCTGAAGCTTTTATAAATCAATGGACTCTCGAGCGGTCATGTGAGATTCAAGTGGCTTGCGATGCAACTGGCAAAAAAATTATTCCTGTCAATGATGATGTTCTTAAGTTATCTGAGCAATTAATGGAAATGCAAACCAAGGGTGAACCAGCAGGAGAACTTGAGTTTAATGCCTTCGTCCGCATCATTGATAAGATAGACCCTTCTTACAAAGAGTAAAATTTTATTAAATGATCAAAGATAATTGATACATAACAGATAATCAGACACAGAAATGCCCCTGTGAAGGGGCATTTTTATCAATCATGGCTCATTATTACTTCATCAAATCTCGAGCAATAATCAATTTCATAATCTCATTACTACCCCCATAGATACGTTGCACTCGTGAGTCCGCAAATGCTCGGCACACTGGGTATTCCCACATATAACCCCAACCACCATGAAGCTGTAAACACTCATCAGCAACTCTGCACTGCAAGTCAGTGGTCAATAGCTTTAACTTAGACGCGGTTACCGAATCTAATTTATCTTCGAGTAGGAGCTCAGTGCACCGATCGCAAAATACTTCTGCACTGGTGACTTCAGCCGCCAACTCAGCTAACTTGAACTGGGTGTTTTGAAAGGATGCTACGGACGTGCCAAAAGCCTTACGTTCTTTAGTGTAGGTCACTGTTGCTTCAAGTATGGCTTGGGAATTAGCAACCGCCCCTACGGCAATAGACAATCGTTCCTGAGGTAAGTCCTGCATCAAATAGATAAAGCCACGGCCCTCTTCACCAAGGAGGTTTTCTTTGGGCACCTTAACGTCTTGGAAAAACAGTTCTGACGTGTCTTGAGCTTTTAAACCCAGTTTGTTCAGATTTTTACCTTTGCTAAACCCTGGTAAATCGGCCTCTACCAAAAACAAACTAATGCCCTTCGAGCCAGCCGAAGGATCTGTTTTCGCAACAACAATGACTAGACCCGCTTTTTGGCCATTGGTAATAAACGTTTTAGACCCATTAAGAATATAATGGTCACCATCCAGAACTGCCGTTGTCTTAGTTCCCTGCAGATCTGATCCTGCACCCGGCTCGGTCATTGCAATCGCAGTAATTAACTCGCCTGAGACACAACGCGGTAAATAAGCTTGTTTCTGATAATCACTGCCATAACGAACAATGTACGGGACAGAGATATCATTGTGTAACGTCCACCCCAATCCAGTACAACCAGAACGGGCAATCTCTTCATTAACAATACAGTTGTAGAGAAAATCTGTGTCAACACCACCATACTCCTCTGGCACCATAGGGCACAAAAACCCTTGCTCTCCGGCTTTTAGCCATATTTCGTCACTCACCATGCCGTCGTTCTCCCACTGCTCATGATGGGGCATTGCTTCGGTTTCTAGAAACTTTCGAACAGAGCCACGAAACATTTCGTGGTCAGAGTCATACAGATGACGTGGAATCATTATCATTACTCTCTTTAATTAAGCAAAGAGTCTATCAAGAGCCTTGAAGCAAGGTAGTAAAGTTGGTGACCACTGCGTTCTATAGTTTAACTGACGACTTTAGAGTTAAGATTTAAGACCCTCTTACAATCCATGCAAGGTTTTTCTTTCTAGGAAATCCTCAATCCCCATAATACCGCCTTCGCGACCATTACCTGACTGCTTATGCCCTCCAAAGGGTGAACCATAATTAAATCCACCACCATTAATATGAATAGCTCCTGCACGCAATTGAGCGGCCACTCGTCGTGCACGTACGGGATCTCCGGTCTGAAGGTAAGCAGCGAGGCCATATGGGGTGTCATTTGCGATGGAGATGGCTTCATCCTCGTCCTCAAAAGGAATGATTACTAGAACAGGGCCAAAGATCTCTTCTTGAGCAATGCGCATATCATTTGATACATCCGAAAAAATAGTAGGCTTAACAAACCAGCCTAAATCCATACCGTCGGGTTTTCCTAATCCTCCAGCCAATACAATCGCACCCTCATCGATCCCAACACCAATCATCGTTTGCACGCGATCAAATTGAATTTGATCAAATAGTGGTCCTATGTGGTCACCCTCGTGTTCAGGATCTCCAACCTGAGTTGCCATAGCTGCTCTTTTGGCAATCTCGAGCACATCAGCATAGCAACTTCTCTCCACGAGTAGCCTTGTTGGAGCATCACAGGACTGCCCAGTGTTGTACATACATTCGTTAATAGAATCTGTCACTTGAGTTTCAAGGTCACAATCTGCAAATACAAGATTTGGTGATTTTCCACCCAGTTCTAATGTTACCCGCTTAATTGTTTCTGCGGCGTCACGAGTAATGGATTTCCCTGCTCTCGTTGAGCCTGTGAAAGACATCATCTGTATGTCGGGATGCTTTGATAGGGCAGAACCGACGGTAGGACCGTCGCCGTTAATGAGATTGAATACACCAGGGGGGTATCCCGCCTCATGGATAATCTCTGCATAAATCATGGCTGAGATAGGGGTATGTTCAGAGGGCTTCAGTACACAGGTACATCCAGTCGCAAGCGCTGGAATAACTTTTAGGGCAATTTGGTTCATCGGCCAATTCCAAGGGGTAATCAGTCCACACACGCCAATAGGTTCATAGACAAGATGATCACCATTAGTCAGTATTACATGATGATTAAAGCCCTCGAGTGCCTCAATGAAGCCATCAAGATGACCGATGGCGGCATCAGCTTGGGCCTCACGTGCCATAGTGATGGGTGCTCCCATTTCCAATCGCATTGCTTGCGCCAAATCTTCTAACCGCCGCTCCGTGGCATACTTGAGTTTATACAGTAAAGCTAAACGCTCCTCTGCACTGGTTTTTGAAAACTCCTCAAAAGCTATTTTGGCGGCGCCCACGGCTTTATCTACATCAGTAGCATTACCCATAGCAACGGTTGCTATCTGTTTCTCGGTTGCGGGATTCACAACGGGCATGGTTACGTCAGAAATAGGCGTATCCCATTGACCCCCGATGTAAAATTTCTTGAGATTTTCCATATAATCCTTATCTCCCATTCAGCGCGCTTGTTGTATGGCAGTTTCGACTAAACCGCGGATTTCTTCCACACTTGCCGGTCGTGGATTGGTACTTGCAGCGCTATCTAGGATAGCTTTTTCCGCGATTCTTTGGGCACAATCTAGTGGAACATCAATATCGCGAAGGGATGTAGGAATGTTGATCTCATCTAACATACGTTCAATTTCTGTAATAAATCCGTCAATAGAGTGGTCCTCCAACCCCATCGCCTTCGCCATGCGAGTCACTTGTAGCTCCATTCCGGGTAAATTGAAGCGCAGTACAACAGGAAGGATGATGGCATTGGTGAGACCATGTTGTGTGTCAAATTCTGCACCCACCATATGGGAAATCGCGTGAACCATACCCAGTCCTTTGATAAAGGCTATCCCGGCTAAGCAGGAACCCACGAGCATGCCACCTCGCGCAGTAATGTTGTTAGGTTCACGCACCGCAATAGGCAGCCATTTCGATACTAGCGTAAGCCCCTCAAGTGCAGCACCATCGCAAAGGGGATGAAATCCAGGTACCAGAAATGCCTCGATAGCGTGAACCATGGCGTCTGTGCCAGTCCAGGCAGTCAGCGTCGCCGGAAGTCCAACGGTGAGTTCTGGATCTAATAGTGCAAGAGATGGCTTAAGATCTGGGTGCCAAACACAAAATTTCATCCCCTTCTCTGCATGCGTTACCATCGCCGTGCTCTCAGTCTCAGCGCCTGTACCTGCGGTTGTTGGGATAGTAATAAGCGAGGGAAAGGGTTGGTCGACTCCCATCTTAGGAACGGGTTGTTCAAATTCAAAATCCCATATATCAAAATCATTATTCGCCGTGAGACAAATACACTTACCTCCATCCATCGCACTCCCGCCGCCAATAGCAATTACGCTATCATGCTGGCCGTTATTAAACACCGAGCGCCCTTGATAAATATCCTCGGCCAGTGGGTTGGGAGAAATGCCAGTGAAAAGCGCTGAATCGATAGAGGCTTTTGATAAATATGTTTGTAAATCGCCAATGAACGGTAGGTGATGACTACCCTTATCAGTAACGATGAGTGGATTTGAGATACCCAATTTCTGACAATGATATCCAATCTCAGCCATGCGGCCGGGCCCATAGGCTATGGGAACTGGAAAGGTCCAATCTTGTGGTTCAATCATTGAGTTAGCTTCAGGCATATTGTTCATCACGTTTTGTATCTCCCTGTAGCATTAAGGAATAAAATTGGCTATCAGATTAAGTGATTTTCACTGTCTAATCATCATAATGATTTTTGATTTACCACTAAACAAAGGCGCCACCTAATATCATCATGAAACTGTAACTAATCGCAAGTAACATTTCACCGCTCATGATCGTAACTCCGATTGAGATTGACTGTTTTTCTGACGGGCATAGTGATAATGAGATAACTAAGGCAGGTTTCCACTAAGCAAGAAAGTAGCTGTGCCAAAACCTATAGTCCAGTAAACACTATGAGTTTTATAGGCAGCCATAACAGCGGCCAAACCTCCCCAGATATAGGCATTGGTATGGCTAATGTCTAATTGTTGGTCATGTACAAAGAGAATAGGCACAAAAATAGCAGTTAATACCGCAGGTGCACTGAAGCTCAAAAACTGCTTAACGTTTGGCCCAAGACGCAACGGCAATTTGCCCTCTAAAAACAAATAACGCGTAGTAAAAGTGATTAACGCAAGTAAGCCAATAGTGATTAAAGTCATCGCACTTGCCTCAATTTTTGTAACGCAAACCCCGCTGACATACCAACTAAGGCTGCGACGACCAGACCTAATTTCATAGCGTAAATCGAAAAAATGATAGACAAAATAGCGGATACGGACACACAAATTAAAATAGGTAAACTTTTAATGTCTGGAATGACTAAAGCAATAAAGGTCGCAGCAATAGCAAAGTCTAGCCCCAAGTCAGTCAAGTCGGGCAGCCATGCTCCGGCAATAATCCCCAATGCTGTCCATGCATTCCAAGCAAGATAGAAACTGCCGCCAGCACCTAATGCGTAGTAAAGTCTATAGTTATTCCTATATGCACGGCGGTCACCAGATAACGAAAACAGCTCATCGGTCAGTAAAAACCCTAAGCCAATACGCCACCGTAATGGTTTGGTTCGAAGCTTCTCGCGAAGGCTCAATCCGTATAAAAAATGCCGTGAACTAATCACTAAAGCACTAAACAGAACCGTCAGTAGGGGCGCACCTTCCGACATTAATTCGACAGTGACGATTTGCACCGCACCCCCAAAAATCACTGCACTAAAAAGCTGCGCCTCTAGCCCGCTAAAGCCCCTTTGTATCGCTAGAGATCCGAACAGAATGCCCCATGGCAAAACAGCCAAACTGAGCGGCAACATGTCCAGCGCACCTTTAGTCGCCGCAGCCAATAGCGCCTTACGCCGACTAAATATCAAGAGGCATCGATCATAATATAGAGTCTATGTTTAATTTTTTTAAACAAACTTTCGAATCATCCAGTTTGGTAAAATATAGAACAGGCCAGCAATAATAGCCCAACGGCGCGTTATGTAAGCATGACCCTTCTTATCTTTAATAGCCTTAACAATTTGAGCCACCGCTTTTGCTACTGGTACTGTACCCAGCGGCTTGCTCTCCAACATGGGCGTATCGATGAAACCTGGCTCTATTGTTGTAATGGTAATCGGCAATCCCGAGCGGTAAGCACGTGAACGCATACCGTTTAAATAACTAGAAACAAAGGCTTTGGTAGCATTATAGGTCAATGACAGACCGGCAGAAAAATGTGCCGCAATCGATGACACTCCCACCAAATGTCCTCCACCACGCTGTACAAAATAATTCATTGCATCCATCGACATGGCGGTAAATCCACGAACATTAACATCGATCATTTCTGATTCTATAGTCCAATCTAGAGACTTTTCACTCGTTCCAACACCAGAATTTACTACTATGAGCTCTACATCCCCCATCTGTTGTATTAGAGACGCTAGTTGAGTTCGAGCTTCATCGGCATTAATTAGATCGGTTACCTGAACAAAGTGCTGGCCTGGCAATCGATCGCTGAGCTCAGTCAAACGCTCTTCTCTCCGCGCCATGAGTCCAAGTTGATAACCTAGATCTGCTAATTGAACAGCTAATTCGTAACCAATACCCGAGCTAGCACCTATAATAATCGCTTTCTTCATAGTAAATTTCCATTAATTTACGACGTAGTTTAGCCGCATTAAGGGTTACTGAATAGCTGAATTTAGGAGAGCAAGAGGGTGTTTGTAGTTAGATCATACTGCGATCAGTTTTGTCGATATCTCGGTTTTCAAATAATAAATACTCTGCCCTACCTTCAGATATCAGACGGCCCCGATCAATCGCAAAATAATCAATGAGATTATTCAACTCTCGCTGTGAGCGAGCAAAAACAGTGGGTTGCGCGCCTATATTGTCGATCTGCATAAAATGGTCTTGGTCAGCAATACCATAGCGACAAAAGGGTAAGTAGCATCGTGAATCACGCGGGTTAATGACTAAAGCCGCTGTTGCGGGGCTTATATACGGTTCTAAGGCTTCGATTAGCGCTTTAATGTAAGCATCGTCGAGGTAATTAAAAACGTCCCAAAATAAACAAATGTCTATCTTCGCTGAAGGGGCTAACCTTAGCACCTCGCGCATCAAGATAACTCTCTGGTTATGACTAAGTTCATGATCAGGTGTTACGATAAATGGCTCAGCGCATAGATCAATAAAGTTGAGCTGACATCTATATTCACCGAAAAATCGAACCGTTGATGCCATCGCGTGGCCCATATCTAGTATTACAAGTCGTTTGTCAGTATCTACACGCCCTAATAACTCTGACAATAAGGAACTTGGCAACAGTTTCGTTGCTGGCTGCGTTAACGTCGCTCTAGGCTTAATGGGTGGCTGAGGCATCACTCTAGAGCGATGAGGCCTTGGTACCAATCTGGCCTGACTCTATTATAGATTTACGAACCTTGCCATTTGATACCGAAAATATCGGCAATACTGATTGAGTTGGCTCACCAGGGTTCATTTCGATGCTACCTTTGAACTTAGCACCGTCCTCAAGGCTAACCCGTGGACATTCAATATTTCCATACACGATACTGGTTGCGGTAAGAGACACGCTTTCTGAACCCGTAATATTCCCGGTTACTAAGCCTTCTATAGAGATTATCTTGGCAGTGATATCGGCCGTAATAACGCCTGATTTAGCAATATGTACATGATGGTTTTTAGCGATTAAAGCACCCTGAACTTTGCCGGCGATAACGATATCTTCATGACTGAGTACCTGACCCTCTATCGTTACTCCAACGCCAACAAGAGCGTTCTGCCCAGCAGGCCCGAAGTTATTCGCTTTGTTATCAGTATCTAGAGACGTATCATCTGAACCATTAATAAATTTTCTATATTTACTAAACATAATTATTATCCAGTAGTCCCCCACACATTTTTATTATTTTATTGGGCGGGACACTATATCAACACAGTTCTCTATGCTGTTCTAGATTTTTTAACCATTAGGTTTTTAGCCTCTCCAGCTCTTCTAACTGATCTTGGCTGTCTAACCACTGTTCTTCACACTTTTTAAGTCTTTTCTCAACGTTAGATTGCTCGACGAGAGCGCCACTTAACTGCTTCTTTTGCTCACTTTTATAGATATTTTCATCGGCCAATCTCTCCTGAATCTCTTTTAACTCGTTCTCCAGTTGACTCATCAGTGTCTCTAACTCACGAATATTTTTGGTCATGGGCGCTAGTTTTTCACGATTTTTAGCGGTTTGTTTACGATTAGATTTTTTATCATCAACAATATCAGGCTCCTCAATGACCTCTACTTCAGCTCGTCGGACAAAGTCTTTTAACCATTTTTGGTAGTCCTTTAAGTCTCCTTCAAATTCGGTTACCGTGCCATTAGCGACGAGATAGAACTCATCGACGGTATTACGCAGCAAATGTCTATCGTGAGATATCACCACTAACGCACCCTCATAACCTTGTAACGCCATCGTTAGCGCGTGGCGCATCTCTAAATCTAAATGGTTGGTTGGCTCATCAAGTAATAGTAGGTTGGGCTTTTGCCAGACAATCAAGGCTAGAGCTACACGTGCCTTTTCACCACCAGAAAAATCTTTAATGGGATCTAAAGCTTTATCACTATGGAAGTCAAAACCACCAAGAAAATTTCTTATTTCTTGATCGGTAGCGGAAGGGCTTATGCGCTGAATATGAAGTAGTGGACTAGCCTGGAGATCTAAAACCTCTAATTGATGCTGAGCAAAATAACCGACTTTGAGGTTTTCGCCATAAACTCTTACCCCTTCAAGTAAATCTAAGTCCCCAGTCAGGCTATTAATAAGAGTCGACTTTCCAGCACCATTAGGGCCGAGTAATCCAATTCGAGTACCCGGATGAAGGTCAAAGTTAACGTTTTTTAATACCGGCTTGTCGCTGTACCCCAAGGTCGCCTGACTGATATTAGCCAGTGCACCATACGCCTTTTTTGGCGCCGGAAAATTAAAGTAAAAAGGTGAGTCAACGTGCGCCGGCGCTATGCTCTCCATACGCTGTAATTCTTTCAATCTGCTCTGAGCTTGTTTGGCCTTGGACGCTTTATACCGAAAGCGAGCAACAAAGTCTTCGACATCTTTTCTACGCTTTTGCTGCTTTTCAAAACTTGCTTGTTGCAAAGCTAATCGTTCCCCACGTAGCCTTTCAAATGCCGAGTACGTACCTTTGTAAGCATTAGTTTTCTGGTGCTCTAAATGCACAATACGACTTACTACATTATCTAAAAAATCGCGATCATGAGAAATAATCAGCAGCGTACCAATATAACTTTTGAGCCATCCCTCTAACCAAAGTGTTGCGTCCAAATCTAGGTGATTTGTCGGTTCATCAAGCAACATAAGATCTGACGGGCTCATTAGCGCCTGGGCTAGATTGAGCCGGATACGCCAACCACCAGAGAAACTGTTCACTGGCCGGCTAATCTCTGACTGATAAAAACCTAAACCATGCAGGAGTTGTTCGGCTCTATAATGAGCGTCAAAGCCATTAATAGTGTCCATTTTTTCGTAGGCATTGGCTAACCGATTATTATCATTTGCAGCTAAAGCTGCCTCAACCGTCGCTTCGATTTCTCTTAGTACAGGATCGCCATCAATGACGAAGTCTAAGGCACTTCTCTCAGAGGTAGCGAGTTCTTGTGCCATATGGGCGATACGCCAATCCGAAGGTATAGAAAGCTCTCCAGCGTCAGCAGTGACTTGCCCCAAGAGCAGTTTAAATAAACTAGATTTTCCGCTGCCATTAGCACCGATAATTCCGATATGCTGCCCAGGATGTATGGATAATTCGGCATCATTGAGTAAGAGCTTTACGCCACGGCGGAGTTCTATGTTAGTTAGTGAAATCATTATTTTATAAATACCACGACTTATTCAAATCCAAGGAAGCCACCGGACTGATGGCCCCATAATTTAGTGTATACACCGTTTTTCTCTAGCAGTTGGCGGTGGGTCCCCTGCTCAATAATTTTTCCTTTATCGAATACAATCAGACGATCCATCGCCGCAATCGTAGATAATCTATGGGCAATAGCAATGACTGTTTTACCCTCCATGAGCTTGTATAGGCTCTGCTGAATAGATGCCTCGACTTCAGAATCTAGTGCTGAAGTCGCTTCATCTAACACTAAGATTGGCGCATCTTTGAGCAATACCCTAGCAATAGCAATACGCTGTCTCTGACCCCCGGAAAGGGTCACGCCACGCTCGCCAACATGGGCGTCGTAACCTCTTCGACCTAGGTTATCTCTCAGTGACAGAATAAACTCATGAGCCTCAGCGCTAGTCGCTGCATTGATCATTTCTTCTTCACTTGCCTCTGGACGGCCAAACATGATGTTCTCGCGCACAGAGCGGTGCAATAAAGAGGTGTCTTGCGTTACTACCGCAATATTCGCGCGAAGGCTTTCCTGACGAACGTCACTAATATTCTGCTGGTCAATAGCGATGCGACCATCCTGAATATCATAAAATCTTAGTAAAAGACTCACTAAACTCGATTTTCCAGCACCACTACGTCCGACAATACCGATTTTTTCACCTGCGGGAATCATGAGGTCTAAATCTTCAAACACTGGCTCATCAGGATTGTACTTAAATGATACGCGATCAAAGTGAATCTCACCCTTGGTCACTGTAAGCGCTTGAGCATTTTCCGTGTCAGTAACCGCACTAGGTATAGAAAGAGTGTTGATACCGTCCTGAACAGTCCCTATGTTTTCAAAAAGACTACTAATTTCCCAAAGAATCCAATGTGACATTCCAGTCAACCGAATGGCCAAGCTCATTACAATAGCAATCGCACCGGGAGTAATTGCACCATTGATCCACAAATATATACCCAGCGCTGCGGTTGAGAAAACCAGTGACATATTTAATGTCCACAACGCAATATTGAGTTTGGTCACCAAACGCATCTGCGGATGGACCGTATCTAAAAACTCACTCATCCCATCGCGTACATACTCTGACTCGCGATTATTGTGCGAAAACAACTTGAGGGTAATGATGTTGGTGTAACTATCAACGATTCGGCCAGTCATCAAAGAGCGAGCATCAGCCTGCACCATAGCTATTTTTTTCATCTTTGGCACAAAATAGCGCTGGACCATGATGTAGAGTAATAGCCAGATAATAAGCGGAACGCACAGACGCACATCAGCGCTTGCCACCAAAACTAGTGCAGTAACTATATAGATGACTACGAATAATAATACATCAAGTAACTTCATCACCGTATCGCGAACAGCAAGGGCCGTCTGCATAACTTTTGTGGCTATACGTCCACTAAATTCATTCTGGAAAAAACCATAGCTTTGATTAAGCAGGTAACGGTGGGCCTGCCATCTAACGGTCATTGGGAAGTTACCCATCAGCGTTTGATGAACAATCAGCGAACGTAAGGCATTAGCAACTGGAATTAAGACCAACATAAAGATGGCCATACCCATCAAGTAAGTGCCAGACTCTTGCATAAAAGTTTTAGGGTCACTCGATGTTAGCCAGTCAACCACCTGACCCAAAATACCGAATAAGAGCGCCTCAGAGATCGCCGTAATTGCCGTTAAACTGGCCATAATAAGTAGCCACGGCTCCATACCCCGCGTGTAATAGCGGCAGAACTGATAGACACCTTTAGGTGGCCTTTGAGCGGTTTGCTTTGGAAAGGGGTCCACGAGGCGCTCAAAAAAACTAAACATTAATATTCCTTACAACAAATTTAACGCCTTGCTCTCAAACCGCTGAGTAACAACTCGAAACCAGGGAATCTACAGTACAACAATGGCTAACTAATTAGGACGACATGATAACAACTTGTGGGCGCGTTTTAGGAAAATATAGGTCTTAATAAAGCTTTCTTTGAACTCAAAAACAATAGAACTAAGAGATAACCGTTTTTTCTTGCCAAACAGCATGTTTTACCATGGCTTGAGTGAAGAGTTCTGAGTGTAAAAACCCCGTCAACCACTGCTGTAATTTCCGATAGTCCGTTTTATTAAACCAGATCTGATCAACGCCAGCGAATTGACGGATAAATGGGAATATCGCGACGTCAGCTAGACTCATTTGATCACCTAGTAAAAAGGAGCTTCGATCAAGTAAATTCTCTAGCTGACCTAAGAACACCTCAGCATCAGCACGGTAGTCTGTAGGCGATTTTTTATCTCCCAATCGTCCGTACTTGTAGCCATCCAGCGCCGTCTTAAAATCTGAATCATTAGTTTTAATCAATCTGTCCGCTAGCAAAGGCGCATCGCCAACCAGCCAATTGAATGGATCATTAACGTCAGGATAAGTGAGGTTGATAGCCCAGCGCATAATGTCCAAACTCTCATCTAAAACAGTCGCGTCTTCCAACACTAAAACTGGGACTGTACCTTTGGCTGATGCAGATAACATCGCAGTGGGTTTTTTACTCAACAGCACCTCCCTCAATTCAACCTCCATAATGCAATGCGCAAGCGACATGCGCGCCCTGATTGCAAATGGACAGCGGCGGAACGAGTAAAGCACGGGTAAATTGTTGAGAGAATTTAGCATATCCATCATACTAACGATTTTACCGTCACTATAAAACAACACACTGAAGGAAAACTCAGACGATGACTACTCGAGATTTTGATTTGATTATTTATGGTGCCAGCAGTTTCGTTGGTCAAATAATGACACGGTATCTAGCCGAACACATTGGTTTTAGTGGCACAGTAAAATGGGCCATCGCAGGAAGATCCTCATCAAAACTTAATGAACTGCGCGCATCACTTGGCGAAGTAGCGGCCAATCTACCCATTATTATTGCTGATGCTGATGACGCAAATGCATTAGCGAAGCTGTGCCAGTCTACTCGAGTCATTGCCACTACAGTGGGTCCCTATGCTCTTTATGGAGAGCAAATGGTCAAAGCGTGTGCGGAGAACGGCACGGACTACTGTGACCTTTGCGGTGAAGCGTATTGGATTAAACGGATGATAGTGAAGTACGCGGATGCCGCAGAGCAAACCGGTGCGCGTATTGTAAGCTGCTGTGGTTTCGACTCCATACCATCTGATCTGGGAGTACATTTTTTACAGCAGCAGGGGCATCAGCGTTTTGGTAAATATTTTACGGCTATTAAATTAGCAGTAAATAAGATGAAAGGAGGAGCATCAGGGGGCACGCTTGCAAGTATGATTGAAGCAGTAAAGGCCGCAAAAAGTGATCCTAAACTCCGCAAAGAAATGAACAACCCTTACATACTATGCCCTGAAAAAATCGATCTTCGTCACCCACAAGTAAGCATTAAAGGGCCCAAATTCGATAACGACTTTCAGCGCTGGTCGGCGCCTTTTATTATGGAGGCCATTAACGCTCGCGTGGTACTTCGCTCTAATATGCTACTAAACATGGCCTATGGCGATGAATTTTTATATCGAGAACAAATGATGACCGGAAAAGGGTTGAGCGGCAGAATTTCCGCAATTGCCCTCACCGCTGGTCTAGGTCTATTTGCGCTGAGTGTAATCATCAATCCTTTACGTAGCTTAATGCAGCGCTTTGTTCTGCCAAAACCTGGCGAAGGTCCAAGCCCAGAAGCACAGTTAGCTGGGCATTTTGATGTTAGTCTGCTGGGGAAAAATGGTGATGGCGAGACGCTAAAAGTGAGAGTGACTGGAGATCGCGATCCTGGCTATGGGTGCACTGCAAAAATGCTTGCCCAAGCAAGCTTGTGTCTGGCATTTGATGTCACTAAAGAGGACTGTAAAGGTGGTTTTTGGACGCCCGCTACTGCCATGGGAGATCGACTTACAGACCGTTTGATACAGCATGCCGGCATGACGTTTACCGTCGATTAGTACTTTCAGAGAGAAGGCTACCGAACAAAAGCCCCGCTCGAAAAAGCGAGGCTTTTGTCATAACGAGCGTCTAAAACTATTCCATAATGCGATCTTTAATCACCATAATGATGATCGCTACGGCAGCGGCACTAATAATGTCACTCAAATTACCTAATATAGTGGTGATGTAACCGCCAACCACTGGTAGCCCATCAGCAGCACCAGACATCGTTGCCAAGGCTATTGCAAATATTAGAAAAAATGTTCTGTTATCTTTATCCGCTTGATCACTCAAAAACCCTAATGCGACACCCAGTAATACCATAACTAGTGCAGCTTCAGGAATGGTAACAAAAGCGCCTATAACAGCTATCGCTAACGCTAACAGTCTCACCACTTTTAATGGACTCATGTGACTACCCCTTTTGTTGATTAATTTTTAAACGGCCAATTTAAACTGACCTAGTTTAAATGTAGCACGTAAATTAATGATGCAGGAGTTATAAGTATATGATTTTTATTTGTTTTTACATAGATATGAAGTCTTAATATAGGAATATCGGGGGATCGCCAATCGACGAATAAAGAGTAATCCTAGGAGTTTTACTTTTTATATTTTGACCACAGTCCTTCTTAAGTAATCTCAATTAAGATTGACTATTTGAGAAATTTTGTAGGCACAAAAAAAGGCGCCTTAAGTACGCCTTTTCTACATTCAGCGTTTCCAAATGTTGGTTAGTATCATAACTGCGATGATAACACCCAAACCGGCTGACCCAAGAGACACAATCACCTCTTGAATATTGCCCATGATACCGCCAAAAAATGGCACATCAGGCCCAAATAAAGCAGAGACAAGCACAGCGACAGCCAAAACTGCTGCTAGAATTTCAACCGCTTCCCATAGCTGCTTTGTTAACTTCTTAAAAAATTTATTCATGGTGGCACCTTATCTAATCACTTTAGCGAAAAAAGGGGACTCTTTAGAGTCCCCTTTCACTTAATCACTAAAAACTCTAGTCCATAGAAGCCATTAGGTATCCAGCAACTAGAAGTCCAACTAGACCTGCATCTCCAAGAGTGCTAACGATTCCAAGTAGGTTTCCTAGAACGTCTCCAACAAATGGTGTATCTCCACCAAAAACAACACCCAGAGCTACTCCCAAAACAATCAGAGACATCGCAAGACTTGTTAATTGACCTATTACAGCACTTAATTTATCCATTTTAATTACCCCTTAACGTTTATTTTAGTTGATTTAACTACTCATTGCATGGGTTGTTTTCCAGCAAACATATGAAACATATCACGTTAGTTATATTAATTAAAAGCCCATAAACAACTGATTTCTATGTTAAAAAGTATAACTTATGCTCTTATAAAACGCCTTTTAGTGCACATCTAACTTTTTATTTGGTTAATTTCCGTTAGAATGGCGTCTCGATTATGTAGCGCAATTTGGCGCCTTAAGCAGCTAACAAGAGTCACTAAAAATTCCTATGGCACAATACGTTTATACAATGAATCGGGTGAGTAAGGTGGTTCCACCCAAACGCGAAATTCTTAAAGACATTTCACTGTCTTTCTTTCCAGGCGCTAAAATAGGTGTATTAGGTCTTAATGGCTCTGGAAAATCAACATTATTAAAGATAATGGCGGGAATAGACAAAGAATTTCAAGGCGAAGCGAGACCTATGCCAGGGATTAAAATTGGCTACCTTGCTCAAGAGCCACTACTGGATCCTGAGAAGGATGTTAGAGGTAATGTCGAAGATGGTATGCGCGAGGCAGTCGATGCGCTAAAAGATCTCGATCAAGTGTATTTAGACTATGCAGAACCGGATGCCGACTTTGACGCTTTAGCTAAAAAACAGGGTAATTTAGAGGCTATTATCGAATCTTGGGATGCACATAACCTAGATCATGCTTTGGATATTGCTGCTGGAGCACTCCGGCTACCCCCATGGGATGCTGATGTAAGCTCTCTTTCTGGTGGTGAGAAGCGCCGTGTAGCTCTCTGTAGACTGCTGCTTTCAAGACCTGACATGCTATTGCTTGATGAACCAACAAACCATTTAGATGCAGAGTCCGTGTATTGGTTAGAAAAATTTCTCGAAGAATACGCCGGGACTGTTGTTGCGGTGACTCATGATAGATACTTTTTAGATAATGTCGCTGGCTGGATACTCGAACTAGACCGAGGTCATGGTATCCCTTATGAAGGTAATTACTCGGCATGGCTAGAAGGTAAAAATAGGCGACTAGCCACAGAATCTAAGCAAGAAATATCTCGTCAGAAAGCGATTAAACAGGAACTTGAATGGGTGAGACAAAACCCCAAAGGGCGGCAGGCAAAAAACAAAGCGCGTATTGCTCGATTTGACGAGCTTAATTCGCAAGAGTTCCAGTCGCGTAACGAAACTAATGAAATATACATTGCACCGGGCGAACGCCTCGGTGACAAGGTCATTATCTTAGACAAAGTGACTAAAGGGTATGGTAATGAACTGTTAATTGACCAGTTATCCTTATCCATTCCCAAGGGGTCTGTAGTAGGAATTATTGGTGGCAACGGGGCTGGCAAATCAACATTATTTCGAATGATTGCTGGTACCGAAAGTCCAGATAGTGGATCAATTAGTCTCGGCGAATCAGTCAAGGTTGCTTATGTAGAGCAAACAAGGGATTCCCTTAATGATAACCATACTGTTTGGGAAGCTATATCTGGCGGCCATGACATCTTAAAGATAGGCAGCTATGAGGTTTCTTCGCGGGCTTACGCAGGCCGGTTTAATTTCAGGGGTAATGATCAACAGAAACGTGTGGGTGAGTTATCTGGTGGTGAACGCGGCCGCTTGCATCTGGCTAATACTCTTAAACAGGGTGCCAACGTTTTACTTTTAGATGAGCCTTCAAATGACTTAGATATCGAAACGTTGCGCGCTCTTGAGGAAGCGGTACTTTCTTTCCCTGGCTGTGTTTTGGTTATCTCTCATGATCGCTGGTTCTTAGATCGCATTACTACCCATACGCTTGCTTATGAAGACAATGGAGAGGTCGTGTTTTTTGAAGGTAGCTATAGTGAGTATCACGAGGACTTCGTGAAACGTAACGGCGGTGATTCGCAACCAAAGCGCGTAAAGCATAAGCGTCTAAAAATTTAACATTTAACAAGAGAAGAGCAAATTATGAGTAGTATTTGGCATCGTACACCCAGCCCATCATTGATAGAAAAAACGAGTGAAGGCACCATAGACCAACACTTGGGCATTAAGATCACTGAAGTGGGTGATGACTACCTAACAGGCACAATGCCCGCAGATAGTAGAACATTTCAACCGTATGGGATCGTTCATGGGGGTGCGAATGTGGTATTAGCTGAAAGTCTGGGGTCTATGGCCGGCGCTCATGTTGTTGATACAGAGTCTTTTTTATGCATGGGTCAAGAGGTTAGTGCCACGCATCTACGGCCAGTTTCCTCTGGCCTAGTAACCGGTACTGCGCGACCGATTCATTTGGGTAGACGTTCCCATGTTTGGGAGATTCGGCTGACCAATGACCAAGGAAAACTCAGTTGTATTGCGAAATTAATCTTGGCCATTGTGCCTAAAAAAGCTGACTAAATTACTGATCCAATGACGCCGACTTTTCTACTTTGAATATATTGACTTCAATAAAAAAGAAGGCAAGTAGCCACATAAAGGCATCCCAGAAATCTAAGAAGTCGCCTAAAAACCCCCAGTAAGTGGCGGCTCCCAGCAATATAGCGTACAGCACAAATTTAATATTTTTGCTCACCAATACTACGCGTCCCTTAAACCGATTTTGCTGCTGTAACCTAACATCCACTTCAAGAACAATTACCACTGCAATCCACGTAAAGGAGTTGATCACATCCGCCAATGCGAGCCACTGAATAGCAGACCATTGATCAGCGCTACCGATAATGTTTTGCTGATTAAGTTGAAACAAGGCTTGAGAATTCATGGCAGCGCAATTCTCCGCTGCAAGCGCAGGATATTGATCCAAGGTATCAATGATAGAAAAACTTTGCCCGACTAAGCTGCATACATCATCCACCACAAAGGGACTAATTCCATTAATAAACAACATTTTTGTAAAGTAACCATAAAAAGCGTATCCAATAAAACCATAACTAAATACACGTACTAGCGAGAAGCTCACTCGAATATCAGGTCGGGCTAATGTTCGCGGCTGAAGTACCGAGGTCTCGAATTCAAATAACAATAATAATAATACCCACGCAGCAGTATCTATAGTCGCGGCATAACCCTGAATAATATTACCCAGATCAATACCTTGGCTAAAAGTCTGCTGAATGGCGAGAGATTCCTCTTGGAAGAACAAAAAAATATTTAGCGTTAGAAGGGCGTAAACACTGTACTTAAATACTTTGTAAAGACCGCCTGTTAGGCTGACTGACCCCGATGACATAATTTCCCCAAAAAGCGATTAGTTCGTTAGGGGTAGTGTACCTAGCAATCAGCTTAGGGGAATAATAATTTCATCAAAATAATGCTCCATTAGAGAGTGAAGCCAAGTTATTCCGCCATTCAAATAGCGCTCACTTTGAGTTTGAACCTCTATTAGCCAGATAATAACAAACGGATCCAGCTTACCCTACTCAGGCTCAATCGTGCCGTTGCGGCACACTTATTGCTTTAGTCTTACTACAAAGTACGCGTGCCCAAAATTTGGCAATATTTCTGGCAGATAGTGGTGCGATTTTTCGATGCAATAATAATTACGCACCCATTTGGTGCTTACACTTAGGGGAAACATATGCTCTCTCACGTTCGGCGAACTCATTTAGCCGTATTAGTCATGATGCTGTTAATAGTGCCCATGCAGGCATTTTCTGACGATCTAAATGCTGCCAATACGTCATGGATTCTTACCTCCACGGCACTAGTTTTGTTCATGACGATTCCTGGTCTCTCTTTGTTTTACGGAGGCCTAGTTCGCTCTAAAAACGTTTTATCTGTACTTATGCAGTGCTTTGCAATTACTTGCTTGGCGTCCATTATTTGGTTTGCCTTTGGTTATAGCCTCGCTTTTGGTGATGGTGGATCAATGAACGCCTATATTGGTAATCTAGATAATATTTTTCTTGGTAATCTAACCGAAGACAGCATGGCTGGTGACATACCAGAATCAGTATTTGCGATGTTCCAAATGACGTTTGCAATCATTACACCGGCACTGATTGTTGGTGCGTTTGCAGAACGAATGCGTTTTAGCGCGATGCTACTCTTTAGCGGGCTTTGGCTGGTATTGGTCTATGCACCAATCACGCATTGGGTATGGGGTGGCGGATGGCTCGGAGAGATGGGCCTACTTGATTTTGCGGGCGGCACGGTTGTGCATATTACCGCAGGGGTTGGCGCTCTGGTTGCGGCATTAGTGTTAGGTAACCGCAAAGGCTTTCCAAGGCAGGCAATGCCTCCTCACAACCTTACCATGACTGTCACTGGTGCAGGCATGCTATGGGTTGGTTGGTTTGGTTTTAATGGTGGCTCGGCATTGGCCGCCAATGGTGATGCTGGTATGGCTATGCTAGTTACCCATATATCGGCTGCCTCCGGTTCTCTATCTTGGATGATGATGGAATGGACTAAACACGGTAAGCCCTCTGTTCTAGGAATTGTTACCGGAATGGTCGCAGGTCTTGGCACTATAACGCCAGCCTCTGGCTTTGTTGGCCCAGCGGGTGCATTAGTCATCGGATTCAGTGCCGGTATCATCTGTTACTATGCCACTCAAGCTATAAAGCAGCGCTTCCAAATCGATGATTCTCTGGATGTGTTCCCCGTGCATGGAGTTGGCGGTATATTGGGTACACTTTTAGCGGGTGTTTTTGCTTCAGATGCACTCGGTGTTTTTAGTGGCCAAGGCTATAACGAAGGAATGGACATGGTTAGCCAAGTTTCAGTGCAATTAATCGGAATCGTCGCAACATTTACCTATACCGCTGTCGTTACTTATGTGCTCTTGAAACTCGTTGATAAACTGTTAGTATTACGAGTAGATGAGGAAGGCGAGATGAGAGGTTTAGATCTTGTTGAGCATGATGAGAGAGGGTATGACTTATAATAATAAGGTAACGGGTATTACAATGCGGCTCAATAACTCTATAAAAAAATAAGCTATAACAGAGTGTTTAAGCTCACAAGCCGCTGATGACTATCAGCGGCTTTTTTATATAAGGCTTTATTTATAAAGGCGAGTCCCACTCATTAAAAGATACCAGGTCATCTACATCGACTCGGCTCTGCCAACCTTTTACTTGAAGCTCTGGCTCATTATAAAAATGCGAAACGTATCCAAGACAAAGATAAGCTACGACCTCAATTCGATCTGGGATTTTTAATACCGACTTTAAGTTTTTTTTATCTATGATAGAAACCCATCCAACGCCAACATTTTCTGCACGTGCTGAGAGCTGTAAGTTTTGTACCGCGCACACCGTACTGTAAACGTCCATCTCCGGTTGTTGTGTTTTACCGAGCACTACAGAGCCACCCCGCTCCCGATCGCAGGTGATACAAATATTAATTGGCGCATCAATAATTCCCGCGAGCTTTAGCTTACGGTATTCGCTCTGACGCTGATCGGCAAACATCTCAGCCGCCTCTTTATTTGCCTGCTGATGTAAATCATGGATAGACTGTTTGATCGTTTCGTCACGCACTACAATAAAATTCCATGGCTGAGAAAAACCAACTGACGGTGCATGATGAGCGGCATTAAGTATTCGCAGCAAGCAGTCGTCGAGAATTGGATTAGCTAGAAATTCACTACGCACATCACGGCGACCATAGAGTACTTTATAAAAACTTTCACGCTCTTGGTGAGTAATTAGGGTATTCACATCGAATCCTCTTAATTTTCTTAATGGATACAAACACCGGCACAAGGCCTAATGCGAGTAAGATCCACTAAAATGTAACAACTTGATAACCTGATAAGGCTTTTTCAGTTCGTTGGTAGTCAAGCAGAATAATAGTGTCATCTTCCGAGTGATACTCGAAAATTCGCTCTGCGCCAGATGGTGAAGGCGTCACCAAAACACTCACTGCAGATGTCATATCTAGATCATCTTCGGCACCGGTACGATTATTAACGAATAAAGCTAACCCAGTCTCTTTAACACGCTGTTCCCAACTATCACCAGGCCCGTATAGTCCTGGTGCCCAGTTAGCAGTGGATAATAAAATCTCTGCGCCTTTATTTTTCAGTATTTTCGCATGATCAGGCGGCCAGGCATCAGCACAGATCATCAAGCCAATACTAACTCCATCGACAGTGACGATTGTCGGTGACTCTCCAGGAACTGACCAAGATTCAGAACCCGGCAGCGTATTAATTTTTCGGTGCCGACCAATTATCATTCCGTCTCGGTTGATCACAAACAATGTGTTATACCTAAGTAGAGTTTCTGGATCTTGCTCTAAATGGCTCAAAAAGAGCACCATATCCAGATCGTTCGCCGTATTCTGTAATTGTACAACCCACTTATCAACACCAGGTTCTATCCAATCAATACCAATTTTCTGCGTAAATTTATAGCCTGTTAACGCTAATTCTGGTGTCATTACCCAATCAGCACCACGTTCTTTGGCCTCCTTCATTGCGCTGGCAATCGTTTGCGCATTAGTTGCTATATCCTCCACACTATTAGCTAAAACAGGTGCCATATGGATCATGGCCAAAAATAACGCATCTTGGTCATTGGTTTGACAGCTAGTCGCGGAGCAAAGAAGACACAATAGAATTATTAATCTGGCCATTTTGCCGCCCATCCCTGTGCAACTGCAGCCACAAACAAATCTATTCTCTGCGTCCCAAGGTCCATTTCACGCTCTGGCATAACAGACAAAGCTTTCCAGAATTTAGGCCAGTACGACGGCTTTCCGGCCACTGCCACGGCTGTCTGGCTCGCCTGATCCAAAAGTGCCTCTGCAGCTATATCGCTGGGTAAGTTACCAAACTGTAATCGATCTAAAAGGCTGGCATACGCATAGGCAGCCGCACTGACTCGACTATCAGAACTAAAGCTCTGAAGATTACTTTTTGCCAATATATAGTCAGCCTCTGACAAATATCGTTGCAGCCCACCGAGCATTACTTTTTCAGTTAAGCCATAACGACCTAAAGCATCAAATACGTTAGCACCAGAAGATGGTACTAGCCCATTTTGCCAAACAAGCGCCTCTAAAACAGCCTCACGCACAGCACTACCCACTAGTTCTCCAAGCTTTAGATGACCACTTGCACTGGGCAACGGCGGCTTATCTGTATTGATTGGCGAGGCAATAATTAGCTGATCCGTACCTGTTCCGGTCGCTAAAAAAGGTGATGATTTACTACTTATGACTAACTGCGACAAGGCTGCAGATTTAGCCTCTGTGGCCAAAAGAGAAATCTTAGTTTGTGCGCCAGCAACTAACTCACGATTGATCAGGACTATAATATTAATCGTACCCTGATTATCTATCACCAAATCTTTAGTTTTAGCACCGACAAGCGCTTTAGGGACTGCTCTGTTGACTACGACGCCGCCACTAACATCCTGGTACCATTGGGTTGGATCACCTGCCCTCTGGGCATTTCCTTTTACCCCAGCGGTGGCAAATACAGTTACCGATAAATCACCGAACTGTTTCTCGACCTGCGCAAGCTGCTGCATATTAGCGGCAGTTCCCATCAGTGCTATCTGATCAGCAGGCAGTCTAAGTTGTTCGGCGATATTCTGATGATACTGGTGACGATTCATGGTGATCTGCTGCATAAAGCGCAGTTGATCGCCGCGTGCCTCCATACTTTGGTGGTTGACTAAATAATCAATACTATCGGTCTGACCACCGTTAACCACTGAGGTAGAAAGTATCTGATGCGGAGTCTTTAACGTTATAACGAAAAAACGACCTTGTCGTTGGGCGATGATTTGTGAATTTTCTAACAGTTTTGCGGGCGTATCGAATGCGAATTCAACATCTGCAAAAGCCGGGTAAGTCCAGTTAAGTAAGAAACTAGCTGTCAATGCACCGCGTAACCAAAAACTCATTTTACTCCCCACTGATTAAAATCAACTTTCCAGTTTTAGGATCTTTGAAAACCTGTCCCATCGACTGCATGCCGCTGTCTTGGCCATTAATAGACTGTTTAATCGCTTCCGGCGTGTTAATCAATTCAGTCCCCAAGGAAATTTCTGCCTGTGTTAAATCCTTAAGGTCGGGATTGAGCTCAAAGTGAGCTTGGAGCTCTCTGCTCTGAGCGACTAAGGCAAGAATAACGCCGAGAGCGAATACCAACATCACATCCATTATGTTGGCAAACCCAGCCAAAGGATCACTGTCCTGCTCTATGAACTGCTGCGATTGCCAGGAAGGTTTATTGGCCATTACTAGTCTCACCCATCTCTGCTGTCATCAGCTGCCATGTTTGCTCATACCAACGGCGTCGAATACGGCCGATTGCATAGGCGAAAAGTCCGATGAGCAACCCAACAACGGTCGTATCAAAAGCTACCGTTAAGGCCGTCGCTAGAATATCTAAATTGCCTGTTCCTAAGGCAGTTAGCCCTGGTCCAAGGGGAATTAGTGTCCCCATTAGGCCGAGTATAGGACCTGATCGAGTCAATAAATCAGTCACCTCGAGTCGCTTTGTGGCATGATCTTGAAACCGTTTCTGTGCTCCAGTATCAACTTCTTCACAACACTGACTAAAGGCGGGTAGCGTGTAAAAATACTCGGCAAGGGCTTGCCCCAGTTCGGCCAACGTTAGCGCTAGCGCTAGCGCTAAAACTCCTATAACCGGGTATAGTAGCCATCCAACAAATTGATGTAGCAAACCCAAAACCATTCCGTAATCCATACTAAATCCTCTTCTTCCCCAAAAACTAGGGCATCGTTGTTGTTATTTTTTGATCCCGCTCAAATACCTAGCCTGCACAATGCCTCGATAAAATCCGCCCGCGACAAAGAGCGTCAAAACGATAGCTAGCCACCACTGCCAGCTTTGGTAGGCCGGCTGAATACTTGGACTATCATCCTTTTGTGCCGAATTTATCTCATCCTCGCTTACAAGAGAGTCGCTTATGTCTCGGTCAGGTTGTTTGTTTAATTCAATTTCCGCAATTCGGTAAATTTCTTTTGCGGGCTTATCCGCTGGATCAGATAATCCTTTTGCAAGAGAAATTCGCTCAGCAATTGACCGCCACTGCTGTTCTGGAAGATAGGTTTCTAGCCATGGAAGCATTGGGTTATCAGGATCAGTGTGTCCGCTACCCGGGAGTCCATTGATACTCACTAAATCGGCAAAATTATTTGCTAGTTGTTTAATCGTCTGATCATCTGCCTGCCAAAATCCTTTATTGATGGCTACCAGCATAATAGCTAACATGTTACTTTTAACATGTGCGTTATGCCCTTCTTCAAGAAACTCATCAAGCTGTAAATCGTAGCGATCATCAATATAAACCGCTTTGACTTCCTCCCATGCCCAATCACCAACCAAGGTAGGATTAGTTACTTGCCAACCCCATAGATACTCTAAAAACTCACTACCCATTGTTCTTGCACCGGCATAATCATGTTGCATTTGTCCCTTTAGCCACTCTGGATTTAAGAAGCGGCCACGCAGTTCTTGTCGTAACGCACGTGCCAACGGTTGGGTTTTTACGTTTTTAGGATCGGCATGATCAATCACAAAATTATTCGGTGGTGCGCCGGTTAGCATTTCTACCGTTAAGCTAAGACCCCCCAGATAATCGAAAGCATCATTATTATCAATCAGGCCATAAAGATTGCTCGAACGCCCAAAATACGTATTTTCAACACTGCCAAGTACGCGTTTAAAAGCATCCTGCGAGGGAACACCAAATCCTGACGCCCCATAACTATGGCCTAAACGGCGAAGATAAACTGCCGCTAGCTCATCTCGCTTTTCCCATGCTCCCGAGCGCTCTGCCAATCGGTTTATACCTGCTCCATAACTGCCTGGGGCATCACCAAAAACCCTAAGGCTCGCCAATACGCCAGCATCATCTGCGAGGGTTCCCTGAGCCATCAAATCGCGTGTCTGTGTTACCCAATGCGCGGCAACCTGGTTTTTTACTAACGATTGATTGCCGCCAATCGCATTTTTACCAAGATCAGCCAGTGCACCGGTAAGCGCTAAACTGAGTGCCGGATGATCTCGACGAATAGTATCAGCACTGGCATCCAGTGCCATCAGTGTCGCCTGGTTGAGCAATAACATTTGCTGACCATATAAATCTCGAAACAAACCCGAAGTAGTAAAGACTATATCTCGCCGTACTCGGTCAAAGTCACTATCCAGCTGTTGGTGTTTCAGTCCTTTAACCAGGCCACGACTATTCCAAACGGGTTCAATACCGAGCATATCTAAGCCGAAGGCAATCATCACACCCTCGTCTCGAACGACATCGGAGGCCCATAAAATAAGGGCTTCGCTCTTGTCAGCGTCTTGGCTGTTATTACTGCGTGCAGAGGTAGCCATTTCGCGACCCAGTTCCCATGCAATGCGGCTAGGAATCAGGCTACTATCTAGAGCATAGAAGTTACGCCCAGTCGGAAGACTAGCGGGGCTTCGGATTGGATCATTGCCCTGTCCCGGCGAGATATATCCACCGTTGAGCCCATTAATCAGCGCTCGCATTTCTGAACTTGGTGATACTTTTAGCTTAGCTCTATACTCGTTAGAAGCCTCTAAAGTATCACTTTTTGACAACATTGAGGTGAGCATCATTTCCACTGCCTCAGGCTCCCAGTCCTTACCATATATGTGCAGACCTAGCGGCATAAACCGCTCTTGGAGATCAGTAAGATAATGTCCCACCTCATGCACCATCATGTCATCATCAACCTCTTCAAAACCGATGCCCATGACGGACAATTCAGCAGACATTGCCTCGGCTAATTCCTCTTTCAGTTCCAAGGCGTCTACTTTTTCTCTAATTTTCGCGACTAATCGCTCAGCAACAACCTCGTTGCCACTACCATGATTTGCTTCAAAACTTTCAATCAATTGGCGTAACTGAAGTAATTCATCGTATAGGGGGGTACTTGCCAAAGGCGGCGTCAAATGATCAACCATTACTGCAAGACCCCGGCGCTTGGCTTGAATACCCTCTCCAACTCCATCGACAATATAGGGATAAACACTCGGCAAATCGCCAGCAACAATTCGTGAATAGTCGTCTTCAGCAAGACCGACCGATCGGCGTGGCAAAAACTCATAGGTTGAATGACGGCCCACATGAACCAGTGCATCAGCCTTAAACTGATTACGTAAAAAGTGGTAGAAGGCCAAATATTGATGGGGTGGCGGAAATGCTAAGTTTGCATGTAATAGTTCTTCATTAATCTCCCAACCTCGAGGCGGTTGCGGACCAATGAATATATTACCAAACGTAATCCCTGGCAGTAACAGATCGCCTTTAAAGGTCATGACTTTACCGGGCGCAACACCCCAACCACCTAGCCCCTCAATACCCGTTTTCTGTAATCCAGTAATAATGGATAAGGCACGGCTCATACAGATAGGTCTCACGCTACTTTTAATCGCATCTAGGTAACAATTTTCTAACTGTCCAAGTAACGCTAAAGCTCGATCTCTGCCAGGATGATCGACCCCCTCGAGCAAGTGATGCATTTCTTCAAGTGTATGGTTTAAAGCATCTTCAGCCAGCTCTGGTCGACCGGCATTAAGCGCAGCATTCAACTGTTCATGGAGCAGTCCAAAAGGGCCCTGTTCCATCTCTTGGCGAACAGAAGCAGGCAAACCGGCAAACCATGACGAGTATTCAGCAGGAGACATCCGGTTAATGAGGCTACTCATTTTTTCGAGTTCTGCAGCATCTCGAGGCAAATTTACGCCCCGTGCCTGCATCAAATCCAGCAACTGTTCCTGAGACTCAGGCAAGATACCCGTGTTATAACCTTCGGATTTAAGTTTATTAAGAATCTGCCATAAAGAGGCGGGTACATCTAAGTTGTCCGCTCCAATGTTATGCCGCCCCGGAGGATGATTGTAATAAATAATGGCGATACGCTTTTCAGCATTACGCTTTCTCTGCAACGAACGCCAACGATCAATTCTGGTCAATACAGATTGAATGCCACTTGCATCTGCCGCAATTGCCTGAATACGAATTCCGGTCAATGTATCGTTAACAACGGGGCCTGCGGTGGCTATCACCAGAGGCTGACTGGCACCCTGAAGCTCTGGCATGGCGACCTGATAATAGACTTTATCCTGGGGTAATCCGTCAGAGGAGAGTTGTCTCTCAATGGCACTGCGATCACGTAGTTTTATTCCTTTGATAACTGGCACATTTAGTTGACTGAGAATCTCTGTAACCTGCTCACGACCCTCACCTCCACCAATAACAAAATCTTGCAACATGATTACTGCCGCCAAGTTTTCTTTTAGCGTCAGTAATTTATTAGCGGCTGTTATTCCGGCTTCGCCCCAATAAGCCAGTGCACCCAAACATTGCAGATCATAAATAGTGAGGGCTTGATCGCATATATCAACCAATAATCTTGCGTCCGCCGGTCTACCACCGCCAGCATGATCAATGACCGCAACGATAGATTTTTTCGGCACAAAACCAGCTAACTGGTCATGTATCGATCCGTCATAAAACCAACGAACCTGCTCAGTGGGCTTAGCCGCCTGATAACTTATATCTTCCCCAAGTGAAGAAAATAGCCACGCAAAAAGTTGAGATGTGTTTTTACTACCACTAGCAGCCCAGTAGGCACGAGCCCTCAACCAAGGTGACTGAGCTGGGTATTGATTGAGCTGCTGCTTAATGTCAGCCTGAAAATCTTGCCCAGGTGATGATTTGGCAATGTCACGCATCTGAGCCAAATCAGGGAATAATTTAACGCCACCAAATCGACTCAACGCAACTAATCTGTGATCACTATTGATCAACAATTGTGGTCGGTCAGATGGTTCAAGCAGAGACGCCAAATTGGAGACACTAGGACCATAAAGAGCAAGCCCTAATATGGCGCGACTTCCCGCAATCAAATCACGTCTCTGCGGTTTTGATAGCTCCCAAAACTGAACATCACTACGTGCTTTAATCGATAACTGCGACATTTCAGGGTATGTTTTATAAAAAACGCGAGCCGCGTCAGCAATAACTTCAGCATTACGCTGAGACGAGATAATTAGTAAGTAATCGCTATCAGTATTGGGTAAAGCCGCGGAGCTAATAAAAAGCAAAAAAAGTAAACCAAATCTCATTGATACGCCTTGATACTGTTTTGTTCGCGGCTAGAGAGGGCTATACACTGATCTATTGTCTAATATGATGGTATAAATTGAGCAGATCATATCGCATTCGATTGTGCCAAGCTGGGTTCACTCGCCCAAACAAGTACATTTCTGTTAATCATGTATCTGGCTTCTTATCTACCCGAATAGGATAAATAATTACAGTTGCGAGAACAGCTCCGGACTCAGACTAAAAAGTCTTACACCGAATTCCATGACGTTTTTGTTAGCTTTGTATAGTAGATGGAAACGCCGTATTTGTCGAATAGTACGATCCCTGCGGCGAACTTATAAAATGCTTTTTGAGTACCTGAAAATATCTCATTTTAGCTTATCCCGTGCTTTGTCAAAATAGTCACAAAGTTGAGCTACGCCCTGTAAGATTCTTGGACTATGGCGGCTAAGAATATCTGGATTTATTGAGTGTAAGTTATCATTCTGAACAGCGCCCATATCACCCCAAACCAACCAATAATTCAACCATTCAGGACGCTCATCAGCCATTCCTGTGGCAATAATGATATCCGGATTACGCTGAACGACAGACTCAATATTGATCCGCGGTATCAAAGGGACTGCATCAGCGAAAACATTGACTCCACCGCAAACAGAAATAGCATCGGACATAATATGAGAGCCATTGACAGTCATCATTGGTTCATTCCAAAGCTGAAGAAATACTTTAACTGGCGTTTTCTTATTGTTAGCTTTTAGCCTGTTATAGGTTCGAATAAAGTGCACAGAAGACTGGTCTGCAGTCTTCTCGGTAGACGCCAGAACACCAATTTTAGCAACAGAGTCGGCGATATCAGGAAGCCGCTTTGGTTCATTAACAAATACGGCTAAGCCTAAGCCTTTGATGCGCTCGACAATTTCGGGGCCATTGCCAGAATTCCAGACAAGAACTAAATCGGGTTGTAACGCGACCAAAGATTCATAATTAATTTTCTGATAGGACCCAATCACGGGAATCTTTAATGCAGCTGGAGGATAATCACTGTAATTAACTACCCCTACTAAATAGTCTCCAGCACCAGCAGCAAATACCATTTCAGTAAGGTGGGGCGCTAAGCTAACGATTCTTGTAGCGGGCTTGTCCAAGCGCACACTATTACCTAGATCATCGACTACCGACACCTCTGCTTGAAGACTTGTGCAAAAAACGATGAAGAACAAATGGAAGATAATTTTTAATCGGAGCATATGGGCTTCCTGACGGAGGATTTTATTCTATCCATTAATTCTAACTGCTGACTATTAGTCGGCAATCCAAAACGCACCGCTGCGCCATCCTTTTTATTATTACTTAGCGCATCTCTAGCACTGAAAAGTAGCCTGACCAATACAGCAGCCTCACCGAGTTGCCGGTAAAGATTTTCACACTTTGCACGGCTAGCAAACGCAGTTACAAAACAATCCGATCTTTGCCATGCAAAGTCCGGTAGTACTATTTTAAGTTGCTGCAGGAAGGACTCTGAGTCATCTGATAACGTCTTACATTGTGTAACATGCCAATCGTGGTCAGCTAGAGCATTTAGCCCTAGCCAGCGCGCAACATGATTAACCGCCCATGGCGACATCTGAGATTCAAGGTGATGGATAAATGAACTATCGGAAATAACAAACCCCAACCTAATACCGGCGAGGCCAAAGAACTTTCCTACTGAGCGCAAAATAATTAGTCCCTGTGGGCATGATTGACCCGCTAAAGC
The DNA here is from genome assembly GCA_937911225.1 of uncultured Cellvibrionales bacterium. Taxonomy (GTDB): domain Bacteria; phylum Pseudomonadota; class Gammaproteobacteria; order Pseudomonadales; family Porticoccaceae; genus HTCC2207. The sequence continues at coordinate 94,740 of CALDQM010000084.1, read as the reverse complement.
CGTGCATAAGGAATATTCTGAGCAGCTGTCCACAAAAGCCTCATCGACCACTAATTGCCCCCCTCTTTTTGCCAGTAAACCGGCAATATTCAACAACTCCGATTTATTGAATGTCTCAGTTGTTGGGTTATTGGGATTAATCACCACCGCTGCGTTAACTACTTCAGAGCGCACCATTTGCGCCAACTGATGCCCGTTCTCATACCAATGCAACCTATGACCGGCTAACTGCCAGCGAAAACTATGCTCAGCATAACCCCATACCGGAACTGCTACATCGCTGGTCGCCAAAAGCTGTGGTATTTTTTCAATAGCAAACTGGGACCCTGATATTGGCAATATTTCGCTAACCTTGCACCCGTAGTAACTTGCTGCCTGAGCAACTAGCCCATCATCGTTATCCGGGAGTCTCTGCCAAACCTGTTCTGGCACATCAGGTACTGGCCAACTAGTCGGACTAATACCCGTGGATAGATCAATCCAATTACCAAGCTTCCCTCCAAATTTATTTACAGCGCGATATAACGCCCCCCCATGGACAGGTCTTTGGTGGGTTAGATTATTGATATCGAGGCTCATAGAAAGAACGCTATCACTAAAACAGTCTGCAGTGAAAGTACCGTACAGCGCTGAATTAAACCAATCGATTTTTCGATGTCAATTGCTGTCGCTAGTGGACCGATTCCAAAAGCCGGGCGCTGATGCTCGACACCGTTATAGGTAGCGGGCCCTCCTAATGTGATCTCCAACGCACCAGCACCAGAGGCCATCACATGCCCCGCATTTGGACTCTCGGTTAGTCCACCCTGCTGTCGGCTGCAGCTAATGGCCTTACTAAAATGGCCGCTGACAGCATAGCCAAATACCGTTAAACGGGCCGGCAACCAGTTTAAAAGATCATCAATTCGTGCCGCGGCCCAACCAAACTGATGATAGCGATCTGATCTGTATCCCCACATTGCGTCCAACGTATTGGAAAATCGATAAAATATAGCCCCTGGCGCGCCGAAAAGGATAAACCAGAATATTGGAGCGAAAACCGCATCGCTACCGTTCTCCAGCAAAGACTCGCAAGTTCCAGCAGCGATCTGTTGATCCGTTAATTCGTTAGTGTCACGACTAACCATCATCGACAGCTGAAGACGAGCATTAACAGTATCCCCAAGGAGTAACTTCTTTGCGACATTACGACCATGCGAAGCCAGACTATTGAGTCCAACGACAAAATAAACCGTCAAACAATTAATCAAAAATATAGTTAAGCCTGACAACTCTTGCAACAGCAGATACAAAGCGCAAGAAGGCGGAATAACCAGTAATGACCAACAGGCGAGTCCACGCCACTTACCTCTGGCAGAATCACTGCGGTTATATTTTTTCTCTAGCCATATGGCCGCATGACCAAATCCCACCAGGGGATGCCAACGCCGAGGTTCACCTATAAAATAATCTATTAGTACCCCACATAAGGCCGCTATAGCAGTCATGAGTTAACACCCACTAATAAAGCTAACCCAAGCAGATAGCCCAATTCTAGCAGTTCAATTAAGGCGCCAGCACAGTCCCCATTGAAGCCACCCAAGTGCTGATAACAGGAACGTTTCCACATAAAAATAATGAAGCTGGTCAGTCCAAGAAGACACAGCAACAAACCGCTCTGCCCAGATAACAGACTAGTCACGCCGATAATGACCACTAAAAGCGCAAAACCAATGCGACGGATCGAAAATCCAGCGGCTAGTGGTGACCCAAGACCGCTAGAACTAACATAATCAAAACGCCAAAATATTAGTAGCATCGCACTTCGCGCTAAGACTGGAGTTACCCAAATAATTGACCAATAGGAGGAGTCGATAACTATGCTGAGTGCTGACCACTTCAATAATAGTAGTAGCACCAGTGTAACCACCGCTATTGGGCCAGAGGCTGGGTCTTTTAATATCTTAAGGGTTTTTGCACGATCACCAAATCCGCCAACCCATGCATCCGCACAGTCCGCCACGCCATCCAGATGTAGAGCCCCGGACAATAGTACCCAAATAGTGAGAACCAAGGCTGCAATCAAAGACGGAGAGCTAATACCAGCCAGACCTGCGCCTGATAGATATATTATCAGGCCAATGAAAGCGCCTACAAGGGGGTACCAAGCGAGTGAATTTGCATAGTCATCGACCTCAAAAATAGTTTTGGTAGCCACAGGCACACGACTTAAGAACTGCACAGCGCAAGCCATGGCTCTTAATTCTCGCTTAATAAAACTCACCTCTTTTGACTCCCACTGTTGTGAGAAATCAGCATTGAAAAGTCTGTATATTCAGGATGATGAAAAACCTTCAGTCGAGTAAGGCACGCGTAAGGAACCTCAAATTGGTTCATTGCTGTGGGTGGCAGACCGAGAATTTGAGCAAGTAAAATACGTATGGTACCACCATGCTGAACGACCAAAATATGCTGGTTGCGATATTCAATTAATAGTCGATTCCAGGCAGCTATGAGACGATCAGCGACATCAAGAAACGGTTCACCGTTATGGGGTGTGGACAGATCTGGGCGCTTAAAATACTCTGCCACAAGATCAGGTGATTGCTGCCAAACATCAGCAATAATTTTGCCTTCCCAATCGCCAAAATTAATTTCTCTCAAATCAGTTTCTTCATGCAACGAAATCGATAACTGAGAAGATTGCTCAGCGGCAAATAAACGGCAGCGTTGAAGTGGTGAGGTAATAATTTGATCCCAATCCTCAGCACTCTGAATTGCATTACGCATTTGGTCCCAACCATTACCAGTCAACGGGACATCTGTCCCACTACCTCTAAATATTTCCCCACCCTCGCATTCGCCATGGCGGAGAAAATCAATGGTTGTGCAGTCTGCTGTGGCTAATATTTTACTCATCGTCCTATTCAGCTCTCGCTGACCCCCGCTTCGTCAAACGTTGCCATCTCGGAGTGCAACAACAGTGCTGATTTAATAAGTGGAATAACCAAACCGGCCCCGCTAGCCTCTCCCAAGCGCATCTCTAAATCTATCAGCGGTTCTACCTTCATGTCTTGCATCACGAGTTTATGAGCAGCCTCAGCCGAGCAATGAGAAAATAATAACCAGTCTGAAATAGATGGGTTAATACGACAAGCAGCTAACGCTGCTGCTGTCGTTATATAACCATCCACTAAGCTGGGAATACCCTTTTGAGCATTACCAATATAAGCTCCAACTAGAGCGGCAATTTCAAACCCACCAAAACATTGCAGTACATCTTTTGGGCTAGCCGCATGCTTATGCAGTTCTAATCCGCGCTTTACTGCCTGTTGCTTACGTTTTAAACCATTATCATCAACACCAGTGCCATGCCCAACCATCGCTTGAACATCAACATTGAGTAATGCACAAAAAATAGCAGCCGCAGCTGTCGTATTGCCAATACCCATTTCACCGCCGACAAATAAATCTATAGCCGACTCACTAACGCTATCTCGTCCAGCGCCAAGCGCTATATCAAGCTGCTCAATGGTCATGGCAGGTTCTTTGCAAAAGTTGGCAGTACCGGGAGCAATCTGGATATTTGTCAACCGAGGCAAATCCTCTAAAGGCTCCATTGTGCCCAAGTTAATCACCGAAAAATCAGCGCTGTGTTGGCGTGCCAATACTGTGATCGCTGCGCCTCCAGATACAAAATTATAAATCATCTGACCGGTGACAGACTGAGGAAACGCTGAAACACCCTCATCAAAAACACCATGGTCTCCAGCAAACACTCTTATGGCAACATTGTTTAGCGCGGGTAAAGACGTTTTTTGGAATCCTGCAAAATCCACGGCTAAAAGCTCAAGTCGCCCTAGAGAACCCAGTGGCTTTGTTAAGCTTTGTTGGCGCTCTATTGCTCGATTCCTACTTGGATGGCAGATTATTGCCGCTGGCTTTGTTAACCAATCACTCATAGCGCTGACTCGAGATCAAAGGGCTTTAATTCCTGCGGTAATCCGGCAACCACCATTGTTACTCGGTCACAAATTACCGCCAGACTCTGGTGCAAAAAACCGGCTTCATCAACAAATCGTCTAGTCAACTCGCCCATAGGTACAATACCTTGACCCACTTCATTACTGACAAACACAACTGCCCCTGGCAACTCATTTAAACACCCGAGTAAAGCCTTTTTTTGCTCTGGCCAGCACTCATGGTGCAAGCAATTGCTTAGCCACAAGGTTAAGCAATCAACTAGGATGCAGTTATCATTGGAAGAGTTTAACTTGAGGATAGACGCAAGCTCAATGGGCTCCTCAATTAACTGCCATGTACTATCACGATCTGCCTGGTGCTTAGCAATACGCTGACTCATTTCCCCATCTCCAGCAGTAGCCGTTGCCAGGTATATTTGATCGATAGCTAAGACTTTTACTCGCTGTTCAGCGATTCGACTTTTACCTGACCGAGCCCCTCCAAGAACTAGTTGCAATCGATTAGCCATGACGTTTTACCTATTCTTTTATAACTCGGTTTAAATGATAATCAAGGGGGTCCCATCTACAGGGTGCAAACCAACTTCAGCATTGACCGAGTAAACTTTTCTGATCATCTCAGAGGTTAATAATTCTGGAACGGTACCCATCGCAGTACATTCTCCAGAATTCATAAATACTAATTGATCTGCGCACTTGGCCGCCAAATTTAAATCATGCATGACCATTATCACTGTTACGCCGGCTGTTGAGATCTTCTGCACGATTTCGATCAACATAATCTGATGCGCCAAGTCGAAGGAAGCCGAAGGTTCATCGAGTAACAATATACCGCCATCAGAGGACTGATTCTCGCAGTGTTCCCAAATTTGAGCCAATACTCGAGCCAAGTGCACCCTTTGCTTTTCTCCTCCGGAAAGTTTCACGAAAGAACGATCCGCAAGATAACTCGCATCGACCATACTCAAAGCAGAGGATATTATTTCTAGATCGCGTGACAAACCAGTGTTATGCGGTGTCCTACTTAGAGCAACTACCTCTTCGGCTGTAAATGCAAAATCAAGCGTCGAGCTTTGTGGTAAAACAGCCATAAACTTTGCGATCTCAGGGCGTGCCCAGTCATTGGCGCCTCGGCCGTTAATGTCTACCGTACCCTGAGAAGCCTTATATTCTCCAGAGATAACCCTCAGTAAACTCGTTTTCCCTGCACCATTGGGCCCCATTAAAGCGGTCACGGTACCTTTGGGGCAACTAATACTAATATTATTTAACAGCGGCACACCTGCAATATTTAAACCTATTGAGCGAGTCTTTAGCATTATGATCGTCCCCGCTGAAGAACAAGTAGCCAGAGAAAAAATGGCGCACCTAAAATCGCTGTCACAACTCCAACAGGAAGCTCGGCGGGGGCTATAACAATCCTTGCGAGCGTATCAGCGGCAATAAGTAAAATAGCTCCAGCTATGGCCGATAAAGGGATTAGGTGCCGATGATCTGGTCCAACAAGTAAGCGAATTAAATGTGGAATCATTAGACCAACAAATGCGATAACACCCGCCACCGCAACGGAAATCGCCACACCTATGGCCGAATAAATAATTAATCGACGCTTTAGCCACTCGACGTTGACCCCCAAATGGCGAGCTTCCGACTCACCGAGTAACATAGCGTTTAGAGCACCACTTTCTCGAGGAGCCAGCACAGCGAGTAGAATAGCAGCACAACCACAAATACCGACTCGATCCCAATTTGCACCATCTAAATTCCCCATCTGCCAGAGACTCATGCGTCGTAACATATCATTATCAGCTAGGTAGCCCAGTGTGTTTGTAGCTGCGCCAGCGAGCGCACTAATGGCTATACCAGCGAGTAACATCGTTGCTACCGAGGTTCCCCGCGGGCCTGTTGCTAGACGAAATATAATTACTGAAGTGATAAGAGCGCCTAAAAAGGCGCCCATAGAGATCGCAGATAATCCCAGTAATACTCCATTTGTGAACCACAGTGAACCAAATACTATAACCAGGCTAGCACCGACTGATGCACCAGCAGAAACGCCAATTAGAGCAGGATCTGCAAGAGGATTACGAAATAATCCCTGCAAGAGTGCCCCGCAAGTGGCAAGGATGCCGCCAACAAGTAACGCAAGGATGATGCGAGGCAAGCGAATGATTTCTACTACAAGCGTATCTTGTGCGTTTGCTATCCCACTACCAGTTAGGATTAGCCACATATCTGCCCATGAAATAAATAGCGGGCCAGTCATTAGCCCCAGTACAATTGTCACCGGCAGTAGAGCCATCAGTAACAATAAGCATACTTTTGGCCGCAGCAACCTCACTGCGTCGCGCTCCATTGATTAATAATGCTCACAATGTGTGCTATGCCGTCTGTCAACGCTGCAGGGCCTGGCTGTAGTAGATCTGAAGATTTAATCTCATACATTTGTCGGTTTCTAACCGCTGGAATATTACCCCAACCATCTCGTTCAGCTACTTGGGTAGGTGAGAACTTTCTGCCGCACCATGATCCAATAATAATATCTGGTGATCGTTCGATGACTTTGTTTGGATCACTAATTATGCGACTTTTAGCATCTGCGTGTTGAGCTAGCTCAGCAAAGCAGTCATTGCCTCCGGCAATCTCAATTAATTCTGATACCCACCGGATACCACTTATGAGGGGGTCATTCCATTCCTCAAAGTAAACAGTAGGTCTTGATGGTAATTTTTTTGCGGCATCCTTTATTGCAATTAGGTTTATTTGGTAACTATCCAAGAGCCGCCGCGCCTTGTCTTCAGCTCCGACTAGGCAACCCAGCATTAAAAGGGTCGAAAAAATCTCTGCCACTGACCGTTGATTGCATATGTGTACCGGAATCCCAGCTCGCACCAAATCCGCAGCAATATCGGCTTGCATATCTGAAAACCCAATAACTAAATCAGGATTGAGATCTCTAATTTTGTTAATTTTAGCCGACGTAAAGGCTGATACCTTTGGTTTATCCTTGCGAGCCTCGGGAGGCCTAACCGTAAAGCCAGAGATACCGACGATGCGCCAGTCCTCCTCCAAAAGGTATAACCACTCAGTGGTCTCCTCGGTCATACAAACGATACGCTCAGGTAACTTAATCGTAGCGACCATGTCATCATTCATCGCGAAAGGCGCTCAGAATTAGTCGCTAATAGCGTAATGCTCATCCAATGAAGTACTGCGGACAACCCTAAATATGCCATAGGATTCGCCACGTAAGGTGGGTAATAACGAGCCACTCTAGTAATATACTCACCCAAGCTCATGCCCTCAAAGCTTCCAGATAACAAGTAGTAACTAGCGTTTGATATAAAAAAGGCCCCACTGATTGCCGTTATGGCAACGCCAACAATAATAAGGACATCGAGAGAATTAGCGATTTTTACATTCGATGATGCCCATTGACCCGAACACCAAACGAGATAATAGCCAACAAAAATAAAGCCATACGCAGCAGTAAAACATGACTCTGCACCAATAGGTGTTGCTGACAGAATCCAGTAATCAGATAGCCAGGCTATGGCTGCTAATATCAAAAAAGTGACCCGCCGCTGGACGTAAAATCCTGCTAAAAAAAACACTGCAAGCGATGCACTAGGTAAGCTTACAAACGACCCAAAATGATTAGTCCGGGTAGCAATCATCAAACATATAAGCACAGTAATAAGAAGCTGCGGCCATTGTTCAATGGTTCTAATTTTTACCATTTTTTAGTGCCTCTGGTGAATAAGATTGATCTAGATATGCAGGAAATAATTGATTGCAGTCCAGATTTTTCTCGACCTCTTTGGCCAATCGCTCCAATTGCGCTTCCCGAATTTGTCCCTGATCAACTATCTGAGGGGACTCTAATCCAGCCCATTTTAAGAGCGCAGTACAACCATCTGGATGCTCAAAAACACCATGTAAATAGGTTCCTAATACCTGGTTGTCATCAGAAATAGCACCATCAGAGCTACCATCAGACAGGTTGACCGCAGGTATTGTTAATCCAGCCCCTTCAGTGACGCCACAGTGAATTTCGTAGCCTTGCACTTGCGCATTGTTCTGACTATTTATATTTAAAGTGCCTTTCACCAGGCTGAGTTGCTTATGACTTTCTAAACGGGTACTTACATTTAAAAACCCTAATCCGAGCGAGGACCCTGCAACATCCTCAATCCCCTCAATATCATGTATCTCTGACCCCAACATCTGAAAGCCGCCACAAATTCCAATCACCTTACCTCCGTAGCGTAGATGTTTTTCAATAGCATGATCCCACCCTTGATCGCGAAGCCATTGCATATCTTTACGTACATTCTTACTGCCCGGCAAAATAATTAAATCCGCAGCGGGTTTGTCACCATCAGGCCCAACATACTGTAAATCTACTTGAGGGTGTAAACGCAATGCATCGAAATCAGTATGATTACTGATCCTTGAAAAAACCGGCACTACTACTTTTAGTATTGCCTGGGTATGGTCCACAATTTGTTCCGCGGCGACAGCATCCTCAGCGTCCAAATGTAATCCAGGGAGGTAAGGTAGCACGCCAATAACCGGTTTTCCGGTACGCTCCTCGAGCCAATCCAGGCCTGGCTGGAGTAAAGCAATATCACCTCTAAACTTATTAATTACAAACCCACATACACGATTTTTCTCAGACTCCGAGAGTAACTCGAGGGTACCCACCAAGTGCGCAAACACACCACCGCGATCTATATCCGCGACTAACAACACAGGACAATCTGCTTTCTCAGCAAACCCCATATTAGCAATATCATTGGCACGCAAATTAATCTCAGCGGGGCTTCCAGCACCTTCAACGACTATCACCTGATATTGCCTCTGCAAGTACTGGTGAGATTCCATCACTGCATCCATAGCAACTTTTTTATAATCGTGGTACTTAACTGCATCCATATGGAAAAGAGCTTTTCCATGGACAATTACCTGCGCACCTGTGTCGCTGGAGGGCTTTAATAAAATGGGGTTCATGTGAGTATGCGGCTTTAAGTAGCAAGCCTGCGCTTGGAGCGCCTGGGCGCGCCCAATCTCACCACCATCTTCGGTCACTGCACTGTTTAACGCCATATTCTGCGGCTTGAAGGGCGCAACTCTGACGCCCTTATTAGCAAGGACTCGAGCAAGTCCAGCGACTAAAATACTTTTCCCGGCATCTGATGTCGTCCCTTGCACCATAAGAGTGTGGGCCGAGCTAGGCATTCTAGTAATCCACGCCTTTGCGTGCTTTTACGCCATCACGGTATGCGTGCTTAACATCCTTGATCTCAGATACCGTATCAGCTAACTCACGAATTGCACTACCACCGCCTCGACCTGTTACCACAACACTTTGACTTTTAGGCCGATTTGCAAGCGCACTTAGAATTTTTTCTTCGTCAAGATACTTATAGCTGAGCATGTAAGTTATTTCATCCATAACAACCAGATGGTAGCTTTCATCTCTTAACATTGGTTCAACTACCGCCCAGGTTTTTTCCGCAGCAGCAATATCCCCACTTCGATCTTGGGTGTTCCAAGTAAACCCAGTACCCATCTGATAGAAATCTACATCTGGCAGATGATTCTTAAGATAGAGTTCTTCGCCAGACAGTTGGGCGCCTTTTATAAACTGTACAACCCCCACTTTATAACCGTAACCAAGTGCCCTAAGTACCATGCCAAAAGCAGAGCTACTTTTGCCTTTACCATCACCTGTGAGCAGTATCATTACACCGCGTTCTTCGTCTGCCGCAGCTATGTTGGCATCAATTTTTGCCTTCTGATTTTGCATTTTTTTCTTATGCCGCGCCGCTTTTTCTTCTGTCTCGTCAGTCATAATTCTTTTCCTCAAAAAGGGCCTCCCAAAAAAGGAGGCCTAGCAATCATTTACTTAAACGGTGTGTATGCAACCGTTATCATAGCTTCTCTTCCCAATGACATATAGTTGCCCAGAGAGAATGAAGACGCAGTTACATAATTTTTATCTGTTAAATTATTCACCCTCGCTTTGACCAACCAATTATCATTAATACGATAACTTGCTCTCATTGCAGTGGTTGTATAGCCACCCAGTCTTACCGTATTTGCAGCATCATCATAGCGGTGACTTTCACTCCGCACGCTGACCCCAATAGCAACGCCATTCAAAGTGGTCCCCGCATCAAACATCATGGATTGCTCTGCGCGTCGACGCAGCAGTTTCCCATTTGATTTGTTCTCTGGGTCAATCACTGCGCCAGATAGGGATAAGGTCCAACCAGAAACTTCTGTATTGACATTAAATTCTAATCCAGTGATCTCAACCTCAGCAGTTTGGTCACTCGCAAACGTCGCAGAATTATACTGAATCAGATTTTCAATATTATTGTTGAAAAGAGCTAAGGTAGCCGAGACATTACCAAGATCAGCATTTAGCCCTATCTCAATGTTTTTAGACTCCTCGGGTACAAATGAAGCATTACCAAAACCTGGATAATAAAGATCATTAAAGGTCGGCGCCTTGAATCCCTCTCCAAATGAGCCAACTAAACGGAGGGTTTCAGAAAGATCAATCCCCGCCAAGAACGAGACCGTGGTATGACTGCCGAACTGCTCATTATCGTCATACCGAACTCCAAGATTAGTATCTACTGCGCCCAATTGCGTTTGAAACTGAGCAAAACCTGCAGAGTTTTCTCTAGATTCTTCGTTATAGACAGTTGAGCTATCAACCTCTTCTTTCTGGTAGTCTAACCCTAACATAAGAGCCTGCCCAGCGGCTAAACCCAAAGTGTTTACCCAAGTAGCTTCAGTCTTCTTAGTATTAAACTTACCGCCATTATTGGTGGTACTCAAATCTATATTACGAGCTCGCTCAGATCCCTCATCAATAGTGTGGCCAATCTGGAAGCTAGTTTGCCATTGCTCGCTAATGTTCATGTCCATAGTGCTAGCTAGAGCACTTACTTCCCCTGACGAGTAGATATCACAATCTACCGGTGAGCTATTAGGCCAGCTACCAATAGAGCAATTATTATCATAGTCAGCCTTGGTATCATTCTGATTATAAGTAACCTTCCACAGAGCGCTATCAGTCGCTTGGTACTGGTAGTTAATGGCCATCGAATCTTTAGTGAAACCATCGTCATCACCATTAATTCCAGCTTTGGATTCTGTGTTGTCAATCCCGTCGGTATCTAGGTGGTTGAGGACTGCAGTTAGGCTGTATTTGTCTCCGTTGGCGCCGAGTAATATCGTAGTGTCCTGGGTACCATTACTGCCGAACCCAGCTTCTACATTTAATACTCTCGATGACTCAGTTTTTCGAGTAATAATATTAACCACGCCGCCAATGGCATCAGCACCATAAAGATTAGATTTAGGTCCTCGAATTATTTCAATACGCTGGACAGTGGACAAGTTAATCGCTGCTAGAGCCGCACCACCAGTCGTCGCACTGCCAATTCGCACGCCATCCATCAAAAAGAGTGTGTGATCACTCTGATTGCCACGCAGCGACATCGACGTTGAACTGCCACGACCACCATTCCTAACTAAGGAACTACCTGGCACATGTGACATAAGATCAAATAAATCAGAGGCTTGAAGGCGCTCAATATCAGCTCGTTGAAACAATGTTACAGCAGATAAACTCTCAGAAATTTGTGTTGGAATTCGCGTTCCGGTAACGATTATATTCTCTATCTGGTCGTCGGAAAAAACGCTTTGGGCCGGTAATATGGTCAGACTAAGTACAGTTAATAATTGAACAATTTTCATTTTATAGGTTCCTTACACTCTCACCCGAGTGACTGGATTTAAAGTAAGCGAGGATCAGAGAAAGGGCAGAGGGACAGAGACTGTCAATCAGCACAACACCGCACCCCGCGGTTTGTCTGCATAGCAATAGGCAGGTCTCCGGACTCATAAGTGAGCAATCGCTCTATTTGGTAACCTTCCCATGCCGAAGCACAGTGGTATCCAACCAAATACTCTTATTTACCGTTGCGGGGGCAGTGTCGGGATGACTTTCTGTTTCGTTGCAAAGTGCACCGACTTCCCTTTTCATTCCCTTTTGCCAAAAACTGATGTGACAAAAAGAAAACCTAATGCAGAAGCAAGAATTCGCAATTTACTCTCAGGCTATAAAATTGTCAACCGACATTATTGGAAAATTGGACATTAGACTGTTAATCTGGCGGCTCAAAATAAGTCCTTAAGAAACGAGGAACAAACATGCTCGCAGTGTTGATAAAACGAACCTTGGCATCAGAAATGGAGTCGACCTATGAAGCGTTCTCTCGGAAAATCATTCAGGCGGCTGTGCCCGCCAAAGGATTCATCTCCAGTAAGTCTTTTAAAGATTTAAAAGATACCAAAATACGCTATACGTTGATCCAAATGGAATGTCTGGCGGACTGGAAAGCTTGGTATGAGTCTGATGAGCGCCGTGTCGCCTTGTTGCACATACAGCCGCTACTGGTTGAGGATGAACATATATCCATATTGACAACGGCTTAAGATAGCGCCTCGAGCGCCTCGGTTACCTTGCGCACAGGCACTATCGTCATGCCTTTAATAGGGTGCTTAGGCATATTAGCTGCCGGGACAATAGCGCGACTAAAGCCATGCTTAGCTGCCTCACGCAATCGCTCTTGACCATTCGCAACTGGCCGAATTTCACCTGCCAATCCGACCTCACCGAATACAACTAAATCTTTAGGTAATGGACTGTCTCTAAAGCTAGATATCACTGACAGTATTAATGCTAAATCAGCGCTGGTCTCCAAGACTTTGACACCCCCAACAACATTGACGAAAACATCCTGATCACCGACAGATATACCACCGTGACGATGGAGTACTGCCAACAGCATCGACAAACGGTTATGGTCAAGGCCGACGGTCACTCGTCGAGGATTTCCTAAATGACTATCATCAACTAACGCTTGTAGCTCTACCAATAGAGGACGCGTTCCCTCCCATATCACCATTACTACACTGCCCGAGGACACCTCTTCGCCGCGCTGCAGAAAAATAGCTGACGGATTAGGGACTTCACGCAGACCTTTATCAGTCATTGCAAAAACACCCAGTTCATTAACCGCACCAAAGCGATTTTTGTTACTGCGCAGAGTTCTAAATTGACTGTCGCTAGAACCCTCTAACATCAGTGAACAGTCAATCATATGCTCCAGCACTTTGGGTCCCGCTAATGATCCATCTTTAGTCACATGGCCAACCATTATTAGTACCGTACCAGTTTGCTTAGCAAATCTTACGAGCATGGCAGCACTTTCTCTAACCTGAGAAACACTGCCAGGCGCGGAAGCTACCTCAGCAATATGCATGACCTGAATAGAATCAATAACTAAAATTTTGGGTCGTTTTTGTTCAGCAATTGCACAAACAGTTTCGACTGAAGTCTCAGCCATAATTTCTAGCTTTTTAGTCGGTAATCCCAAACGATTAGCGCGCATGGCCACTTGCTGTGGTGATTCTTCACCGGTTACATATAAGGCACTATTACTCTCAGCCATGGCACAGAGCGTTTGTAGCAAGACCGTACTCTTTCCAGCCCCTGGTTCGCCTCCCAGTAAAACGCAAGATCCTGGGACAAAACCACCACCCAGAACTAAATCCAATTCCCCTGTGCCAGAACTAATTCTTGGAATTTCATCAAGAGCAATATCAGCGAGAGTCTTAACCACACTGTCCACATTCCCAGCAAACCCCGAGCGCAGAGTAGTCCCTCCCCTAGAGAGGCTACCTAGGCGCACTTCAGAAAGTGTATTCCAAGCATTGCATTCACTGCACTGACCCTGCCATTTGCCATAATCTGCACCGCAATCGTTGCACACATAAGCTGATTTAGTTTTGACCACCATAAATAATTCCCTAATCGATCAAAGATCATTTAAGCCTATTACTGTGGTTATGTACAGTAATAAGCCTGTCTAAATAATTCTCATATATCGCTAAAAAACTTTAAAGTACGCTAAGCCAACAAGATTCGTGGTTCGGATGGTTAGTTTATGTCGTTCAAGCAATAGCTTTCTGATAAGGTGACAAGATGTCGCTGATTCCCGAAAAACCTATTGTCATTTCTCCTACGCTAGCTGCAACTATCGGTTTGGAAGAGACCGTTTTTCTGCAACTTCTTCAGGAATGTATAAGCCATGGTTATCCGGTCACAAGTAGTGGTTTTGACTGGATTACTGTATCTGCAGATAAAATTCTCCATCTGGCTCCTTTTTGGGGTCAAACTGATGTGCGTCGTTTGTCCTCAAGTCTGCATGAAAAGGGGCTCTTGCTGATAGGGGGCGGCCCGTTTACCGCAAACCAAGATTTTCGATTTGCTTTTAATGAAGGATCGTCCTCTCAGCCAATCTCTGAAATGGCAAGCTCCAATGGAGTTAGCGCATCGGTCCCATCAAATAAACCTCATGCAGCAAAAACTATTGGTGGAAGCTGGCAACCGAGCGAAGATGCTCTTCGGCAGTTAAGCCAACTCGGCGTGACAAGAGAATTTGCTCACCAGCAAATTCCTCAGTTTGTCTCATACTGGCGTGACCGCAATGTACCGCGTCATAGCTGGGAGTCAAAATATATTAAAGAAGTATGGCGTCAGTGGCAGCAGGCTGAAACAACTAATAATAGACGGCGTAAAGAAGTCTCTGTCACCGGAGATTGGAGACCCTCAGTTGACGCTCTCGATATTTTAGTTAGCAAAGGCGGAATTAATACTAACTTTGTCGAGGATGCTATCCCTGAGTTCATTTTATACTGGCGGGATCGAGGTGAATTATCTAGCACCTGGGACTCCAAATTTATTCAACACGTTAGACGTCAGTGGCAGTTCTTTACGGGTATGATGGAACAAGATTCTATGCCTCGGGTTATCCCCATAAATTGGAAGCCCAAAGAAGCTGTTTATGATGTATTACAAATGGCCAACATTGATCGTCCATTTGCTGAAAAAACTATCCCAGAATTTGTTTTATACTGGCAGGAGAATGGGACGCCTCAATCATCATGGAGCACAAAGTTTTTACAGTATGTTAAGCGTCAGTGGGCGTATCAAAGTAAATTATTAACGGAACCTTCCAATGGCAAACAGCAAGGACATTCAAAAGGTCGCATCCGAGATCGGAGTATCATCGAAAAGCTCACCGACCGCAGCTGGGCGTCCTAAGGACGTCAAAGCCTCTCCGGAGCTAATCGATGCCATTAACCAGGTTTTTGCGCTGTTTCAAGTGAATTACCATAACCAATATTATAGTGCGTTCGGTGACACTACGAGATCCGAAAATCTAGCCAAAAATCTTTGGTGCAAAAAGTTAAATAATTTCTCACCAGTAACAATATGTGGTGCTGCAGAGAAGGTTATTGCTGAAAGTGATTACTTACCTACACTCCACAAAATGCTCAATGCCTGTCGTTATGTGGGCATGCCTGCGGGGCTACCAAATCCGAGAAAAGCCTACCAGGAAGTCTGTAATAAAATCAGCCCTAAAGCCGATCAAAAATGGTCTCATCCTGCCGTTTATTTCGCAGGCCGTGATGCTGGCTGGCATATGCTTGCTAACGGTATTGAATCTAAAGTATTTCCCATCTTTAGCGACATCTACCAGCAATACTGTGACCGTGTTTTAGCGGGTGAGAAGTTTATTATCGAAAAATCGAGCACCATCCCTGAACTACCAGAATTACCGGCCACTAAAAAGCATAATCAGCAGCAACTTGATAACCTCAAAAAACTGTTAGATTAAATATCTGCGAGACATAAGCAATGGCATTACAACCTCTAATACACAACTCAACCGCTCGCCGTATGGCGAAAACCATACTCAATGGGTTCCGTAGCTATTTTGCCGACTATCTCAATTCAACGCTAACCGCAAAAGCACGGTTTGAGAAAGCTGACTGGCACGGCGTGAGCCAAGCCAATGTTGAGCGTTTAGAACTCTACAAAGATAAAGTCGCCCAAACAGTCCAATACCTTGAAGTGGTTACTAATAAAGATATTGCTAATCTCATACTCTGGGGTGAGGCTAAGAAGGCCTATACGCAATTGGTTTTTAATTTCCCTAACTTTGAAATTGCTGAGACCTTCTTTAACTCTGTATTTAGTGACATTCATGACCATGACAAGATTAGCGATGATATTATTTACGTTATTTCATCGCAGTTAATAGAAGCTCCGGAAGCTGAATATAGTATTTTTGTGCGCTATGAGGGTGAAAATTTTCGTGACACCTTTCAGCGTATTCTTGAAGAAGCAGAGTTCTCTCTGCCTATGGAAGACCTTAGCTTAGATCTCGACTGTATTATGAATGTGTTTAATCAAGAGATTGCTCCCCATTTAAAGGGCGCACCAGAGACGATTAAATTCGACTTGCTTGAATCGACTTTTTATCGCAGTAAAGCAGCCTATATGGTGGGGCGTATAATAGATGGTGATCAGACATTCCCAATGGCACTAGTTATTCTGAATAATGAACAGGGTGCGCTGTATGTTGATACCGCGCTATTTAATGCTGATGAATTAAGTGTTGTATTTAGCTTCACTCAAAATCATTTTATGGTCGATGCACCTCTGCCTTATCAATACGCTCTTTTCCTGAAAAATTTAGTACCCAACAAGCTCAACTATGAGATTTATAACGCCTTAGGGTTTCCAAAGCATGCAAAAACCGAATTTTATCGTCAATTAGTAGGTCACCTTAAAAGTTCCAACGATGAGTTTGTGGTTGCTCCAGGTATAAAGGGTATGGTTATGACAGTGTTTACACTACCCTCTTACAACATTGTTTTTAAGATCATTAAGGATAAGTTTGCGCCGCCCAAAGAAGTCACCCATCAGATTGTGCGGGAAAAATATCGTCTGGTCTCTCGTCATGACCGCATCGGCCGCATGGCTGACACTCAGGAATTTGATAATCTAGTTTTTCCACTCAGTCGCTTTTCTGATGAACTAATTACGGAATTACAAAAGGTAGCGTCCTCTCAAATAGAGATTCGAGATGACAAAATTCTAATAAAACACCTGTATACCGAACGCTATATGACGCCCTTAAATATTTTTCTTGAAAGCGCTGATGATTCTGAGATACGGAATGCTATGGAAGAATATGGTAACTGTATAAAACAATTGGCGGCTGCAAATATATTTCCTGGTGACATGCCGCTAAAAAACTTCGGCGTCACCCGTCATGGCCGTGTGGTGTTCTATGACTATGACGAGATCGCAACACTGACTGATTGTAATTTTCGGAGGATCCCTCAAGCGCGAACAGAACAAGAAGAAATGCAGTCCGGCACCTGGTACACAGTGGGTCCTGACGATATCTTTCCTGAAGAATTTAGATTATTTTTCTCAGGGAATATTAAAGCACGAAAAATGTTTGAAGAGATTCACAGTGAACTCTATGACGTTACTTTCTGGACTGATCTTCAAGAACAAATTCGTGATGGGTATGTTGTTGACGTGTTCCCCTATCGTCGCGCCAAACGCTTCGATCGTGGTAAAAGCTCTCAACTGGAGGTTTTTGCGGATTAACGGTATCTCAGGATTTCAGATCGATTCCCAGAACGAATGACAAAGTTATCTGGCTGAATAGCAACTAGCGTCCAAGTCTGATTTAAAGCATCGCCCTCGCGAAAACTTCGGTCACCAATAAACAATCTATTGGAGGAAGATCCCTCAGCAATAAACATATGTCCAGCCACAATAAAATCGGGCACTGCATCCGTATTTATGACTAACGCTTCCTCTGCACTAAGATCCACACTCTGTATTGGTATCTCCTTCTGTACCACTGGAATTTTGATAATCTCTGGCGTAGCCTCTGAGATAACAGGTTGGTCAGTAACACTTTTTTTGAAGGGGGGAGACTGCATCCACTGCTGACTAAAAAGGCCGCCAAGCAGCAGACCCATCAGTAACAGAATAGAGGCTAAGAGCCAATATCGGTATCCTGCAGTCTGTGGCGTAGGTTGATATGGATCCCAATGAGCACTGGCAAAATCATTTAAATCTTGAGGGTCTTCCCTCAGGCGATCTCGCTCAGCTTTTTTTAAAGCATTAAGAATGTATGACATTACCCACCACTCCCAGTCAGAGTTGGCACCATAGACTCAGTTAATGTATTCAATCTCATCAATGTTTGTCGACCAACAATACCGTCTGCAGTAATACGTTGTTGCCTCTGAAAATCAGTGACCTGTGCCTGCAGAGCTTCGGTGTAATTTCCGCCAGTAATCAACTTATCAGCCTGGTTATTAACTATGCTCAGCTTCTCTTGTAGCCACGCTAGTGCTGGCTTGTTTGAATCTCCGGGCTTTAGAATCTCAAAAGAATTTGGTGATCGCCATAAATAGAGATAGCTGCCTGTCCATTTATCCAAGAATGTCTGTCGATCCATCTCCATACTTTCCCCGCTGGATATCAAACTCACAGTAAGCTTGTTAATCTGAACAACAAGAGCAATTTTTTGAAGTTCTGATTGTTCCCGCATAAAGACAATACCTGGACGATTAACTGCCGACAGTGTAAATAAAGTCGTATTATTTACCTGCACAGACCTCAGGCCAGATCTCACTGCACGCTCATCGAGCTCCTCTAGAGTGTAGACTTCTGACGCCGATATTCCCCAAAATTTAAGAAGATTGATAAGCGGATTTTTTGAGTACCCTTCTGTGATTGTCTCGCTATTACCTTTATTATCATCGGGCTCAATTGGCGCCTCTACGACGATTAGCGCTTCAGATCCAACTAGCGGCTTATCCAGCACCAGTTGTTCATTACCAACCAATAGAGTGTTCGCTGTTGTTTCTTGGATATCCCTTGAGCCAACAACTGGCAGCTGCAGCTCAACAGCAACATCTTGTATATTCATCGCTTTCAAAGACGCGGACTCTAAGCTACCACTCACTCTGTTAAAACTATTATTCCAATCAACATCGTCTAATGGCGCGAAGATAGCCACTAGTGTTACAGCAACCACTAAGACCAGAGAAGCGGTAATTAACTGCGTTTTAGACTTACCGTTGGTTGAGTTTGATATCGTTAAAATTTCTTTAGAGGCAAGCTTAACTAACCTAGCTGAGACAGTTTTAGCGCCGGTAGAATAGGCGGCTAACAGGGCTTGATGACAAATTAAATTGATTAATCTTGGAACACCTTTAGTCAATTTAAATAAAGTATTAGCACAATTCGTATCAAAAATTGCTCCAGCGGCACCAGCATGATGTAGTCGATGGTTAATATAGTTGGTAATTTCAGACTTATCTAAAGGCAGCAGATGAAAGCGTGATACTACTCGCTGGTTTAACTGCCGAAGCTTGTTTTGTCCAAGCATATCCAAGAGCTCAGGTTGACCCACCAACAAAATATGCAGCAGCTTATGAGTATTTGTCTCCAGGTTACTAAGCAGTCTTAACGTTTCTAGCACGTCATGGCTAAGATTTTGAGCTTCTTCAAGGACAATTAGCGTTTTTTTGCCCGCGGCATGGCTTGTGAGTAAATCTTTATTGAGCGCATCAATACAAGCTTTAGAAAATGATATATGTTTTGTGACTGGTGTTTTGATGGATAGTTCGCTGCAAATACTGTCTAACAGGTCTGATTCATTGAGCTTACTATTCAGTACATAAGCAACTCGCACATGCGCAGGTATACGCTGTAGCATTGTTCGAGTCAGGGTCGTCTTCCCGGTGCCAACCTCTCCGGTGAGAAGTATAAAACCACCCTCTCGATCAAGGCCGTATTTTAGATGTGCAACTGCTTGACGATGCTGATGGCTCGGATATAAAAATCCAGGATCAGGAACAATCGAGAATGGCTCTCGCTTAAGCCCAAAATGCTGTAAATAAATACTCATCGCCTAGTATTACTCTGTGGTATCTAATATCTTTCCTTGCTCAATAAAGTCTCTCAACTGTCTGGCTACGGCACTGTCTTCATCACCTCCAAAATCGCGAGCTTTCAGATGATCGAACTTAGACTGTGATAATTTATTAGCGTCCTCTGGAGTACGAATAATGGTCGGCCGAATAAACATCATTAGAACTTTTTCTGAATTATCTTTTTTTGAAGATTTAAACAGGTTGCCTAAAATAGGAATGTCGCCCAAAAATGGTACCTTCGACTCACTTCCACCAGTGATACCCTCAATCAAACCACCTAACACCAATAACTCACCATCCTGGATCATCACATTCGTTTGAATCGTACTTTTAGTTGTTGTTGCGCCTAATTGCGACTCTGCGGTTCCTGTTTTTACCGCAGAGGACTCTTGCTCTATTTCTAATCGCACTGCATTACCTTTACTAATTTGCGGCTTGACCTTAAGCATTACCCCTACGTCTTCTCGATTAACCGTCGTAAAAGGATTAACGCTATTAGAATTATTGGTATTCGCGTAACTGCCCGTTGGAAAGGGAACCTGCTCACCCACGCTTAATGAGGCCTCTTCATTATCAAGGGTAATAACCGAGGGAGTGGAGAGAAGCTTATTGCGCCCATCCCGTTTTATTGCCTGAACCAACAATCCCATACCCCTATTTGTTTTAGCATCGAAATCTCCCACCACGCCTATGACACTCTGAGGTAAGCTACCCGCAATCTGTGAAGCGCCAACGGACTCCCCACCGCCAAACGCAGTGCCCAACAAACCGGCCAGAACACCATCAAAGTTAGTGATGTATCCGCCCCGATTTTGGCCGGTTATCGCTATCTGCGCACTGACATCTCGAGCCTGTTCCTCGGACAATTCAGCAATCACTGCCTCAATAAGTACCTGTGGACGAGCGCGATCTAACTTAGTAACCACGTTTTGAATTTCACGAATCACCGCAGAGGGCGCAGCAATAACCAAGGCATTGTTTAACTCATCGATTTCCACTTTGTAGTTAGTGTCAGACTTTCCATCCCCCACAGATTCTCCTGCTAGGCGTAAAAAGATATCTGACCCCAGCATTCCATCAATAATTGGTTTTATCTCTGACGCTCTGGAATAATCTAAATAGATTACTTCCACATTACCCTTCTTAGTAGAGGGAAGATCGAGTAGCTTTAGCATATTACGAAAGGCGGTACGCGCCATACTGGGGCCACTGACTATTACGCGATTATTCAGGCCATCCTCTACCAATGACAACTCTTGCTTTTGTAATTGCTTGAGCTGTCCAGCAATGTGCACAGCTTCTCCAGCCGCAATGTATCTTAAATTTATAACCTCAACTGCTGTCTGATCCGGATCGTCCATTTTCAAAATAATTCGCTTTACTGCTTTAACATTGCTGCGGATGTCGGACACAATCAAGAAATTGCTTTGGGCAAAGGCCAACAGCCGCGCACCATTACTCAGAAGAGGCTTAATAACTGGAACTAAGGTAGCAGCCTGAACATAATTTATTTTAATTATTTCGGTTTCAAGAGTGTTATCTCCATCTCCACCGGCAAAATTAAATGCTTGAGTAAAAGGAATTATGCGTGTGACTGCACCATCTTCAACCGCCTGGAAACCTTGGACCTGAATAGACGATAGAATTGCTTCGTAGAGCAGAGATGCATCGATAGGTCCCGGCGAAATAATCGTTACCTTGCCCTTCACTCGAGGATCCAATACAAAAGATTTTCCAGTAATTTCAGCGACACTTTCAATAACACTGCGAATATCCGCATCACGGAAGTTAATCTGAACAGTCTCGGCCGCTAGCACTTCAGTAGTGAGGCACCAACTGAGACAAAAGATAGCACCTAGCCTTCCTAAAGAGTTCATTATTCCTTTTCCTTGATAACTATGTGAGGTCATCGGTATCTTCCACTGTACTGTTAAAATAGTCATGTTAGGGCTTCAATCCAAAAGTTGGTAACATTTTCGCTGATAGACTCGCAGCGTTTACATAAATTGTTTCCTGACGGCCATTACGCATAACCGTGACTGGTAAGCTCGTTGCTGTGCTGTAACTCATTAGTTTAATGGGGTTTGACATCAAATCTTGGACCGATAAACCATCAACCTGCATGACCACATCACCATCGCGAATATCTGCCATCATCTTTATATCAGCGGATAAATTGTTCATTTTAAAGCCGCTGCCACCTGCAACATTTACTGGCACCGCACCGAACATATTGGCTAATGCAAATCCTTTAGATTGGAGTCGCTCAGCCGATCCACCTGATGTTGTTGCTGTTTCCATAATAGTATCAGGCTTATTCATTACCACCTGCTTTTTAACGCCATTCTCGCTGACAACAATGCGATAGGCCTCAATAGCCAAAAGCTTTATCGACCCATTAATTTGGTCGTTCTTCTGGAATACTTTTTCAGGCTTACCTTTAAATTTTAGAGTGGCTGACGAAGCTTCACCGGCTAACATTACCCCGAGCAACTCAGCGTTAATATTTGCGTCTGAGAGTTCCTGATTTTTTTCAGACACAACAGCAACCGCGACAACCGGCTGACCGCCAAACCAGCTCCACCTTGAAACATTAGCAGACGCAACCCGCTGAAGGGGTTCAACCGTTATACTGGGCGAGCGCATCACTAGTAACGTCAACGCCAAAAGATACAACGAAAGTGCAGCCATAATTGCTAACAAAACCGTTTTAATAATTTGCTGTGGATTAGTTAAATTAATTTTCAATTGCAACAACCTCCATGGAAGCTTCCATCAACCCTTCTTCGGAGCGATTTATTTCTAAGGTCGTTAAACCGTAACCAAAACAGGCTATCTGATGCGTCAAACTGATAACTCGATTGGCGTCTGAGCCGCTAACAGAGAGTTTGAGACCACCGTTAACATCTCGCATGGAAACAAGAACTAGCTGATTACGTCGAATTAACCTTGTTATCTGTTCGCGATTAGATTCTTGTCGCACTTCTCCATTTGCACAGTCATTAGCCAAACGCTCAACGACTTGTCGCTGTTGTTGCAGCCATTGCATATCTGTATTAAGTGCCTCAACCTGCCGCTTGAGCTCTCCATGTTTCTGGATTTGCGGGACTATGGAGAGATAGACAGATGTAGCTAATAATAGTGCGCCCCCTACAGTAAGTAATTGTCGCTCTCTCAGCTGTAATTGCAGCCATTTATCTCGCAGATTCTTAAGGAGTAATTTCATTATTTACACTCCTTATTGATCGTAAATTCCTACGTTTATCTAGTTGCGGAGTAAGCTTATTCTTTGCATTCACTTCCGACTCTGTTGATCGTAAACGTCTACGTTTATCTACTTGCGGATTAAGTTTATTCTTTGCACTCCTTTCCGACTCTAAAATTGAGCGTTTACGAGCTTGTAATGACACCATTAATATTTCTGGGTCCGCCTGCTGATCTTGCTCAAGACTAAGCTGATAACCCTTTATGTTCAGTGGTTTCTCCATCAGTTTAGAGCCACCTAACAATTGGAGTTGGATACCGCTTTTATTCGCAATCATGCTCTGTAATTCACACTGGCAGGCGGTCATAAAAGTGTCTAGTGCAGTGAGACCCGCCACAGGCTCTTGTTTCAAACTTTCTTGTTGCTTAAACAGCCTATCTATTCTGCTCTCGGCGGTAGATCTGAACTCAGATAAAGTAGGTTTGGCTCCACCAAATACTCGAGTATGGCTAGTGAGTAATTGCTGCTGCAGCGTTAAAATCTCAGTTTCAAGCGAACGGCTTGCGATCTGCAAATAAAACACTGTCAGGACCAAAACAACCACGGTAGATGCCGCCACAGGCCACCACTGAAACCATGCTGGGCGCGATGCCTTCGGCTTAAATTCTCCGCTCATAAGATTAAGTGAAGGAAACGCCGTAAACTGCCAATCGATGCTAGAACTATTGATACTAGCTGCCTCGCGCAGATGCTCTGGCACCATATCTTCATCGGGTAATGAAATTGACAGCCGTGGCATAACGCTAGCATTTTTAAGTACTGAGTCAAGCATTACCCAGCCAACATCAGGCGTAGCAGCAAAACCACTATAAATACCATCTCTAACCAGCAACATACCTTCACGCCAACCGACACTTACAATGCCTGACTCCCAGGCTAAGGCCATAAAATCTGGTACCATCGCAGTAGCGGCAACGCCTGCGTTGTCTGCGATTCGTATCCACTCTCGCATGTCTTGCTGACTCACCGCTAGTATATGCACTTGTGTATCATCTCGACCAGAAACCACGAAATGCATCTCATCTACTGGCTGTAACAGTCGATCCTCAAGCATCCAAGGAATTAGCTCGGTCCATTTTCGCTCAGGGGCGGAGGGAATAGGTATCGAATGCAAACCAACACGCTCTGAGGGAACCCATAAATTTTTGGAATCCGCTTGAGTGCCCGCCACAGACTGGAGCGGGTCATCTGTCGCGTTGAAGTGCTGGTCAAGATTGTAGAGGTGCTCGACACTCATGTAGGTTAAATCCCCATCATTAAACATGCAGGCTGTACTATATTACTTTCTTCATCAGACTGCTGTGCCTGACCCTCATTTTTTGCAAATAATCTTTCAATTTCGGACAATTCTTTCGGCTCGGGCAAGACCGCGGGAACCATAACCATGGTTCTAGAGACAACGGTGGTCGGGACGCCTTGTCGTCTTTGCAATATGCTCGTCACTTCAATGCGCGCCTCTCCAATGGCTACCTCTAAGTAAAGCTGAAAAAATTCAGTATTCACCGAGAGTAAATCTTTCCATATTTGACTCGATTTACTGGCATTAGCATTAGTGTTACTAGGATTAACTAAACCTAAGTAGGTATCAAGCTGGCTATAAAATTGATTAACATCGCTAAATGGTCGACCCTCTGCCACCATATCAACAAATTGAGTCGAGTAATTACCGCCCATTGCAAATAACAATTCTTCTGATGCTGTATTAATATTGATTAACGTACTAAATGGCAGAGCGGCCAGCCATGGTAACAATAGCTGTACCTCTTGAACACGATAACCCGCGACATCGGCAAGTTCGGTAGCATCACTAATACGGTCGTTGGCAACGACTCTTAGTGGTTGTAAGCCATCATAGTCAGGCTGCTCAGCGCCAAAACTATTGACAATAGTAGAGTTGGGATCCAGCCAATCAATAATAGTGGCGGCTCGCGCTGGACTGGCAGGTATCTCTAATAGGTCAAGTAGATTAAGCCAGGTCTTTGCAAGCCCCATATTATCAACATGATTGAGTTCAGCCTGCAGTGACGGCCCATTATAAATAGAAAAACTATTAAGATTGACGCGACTCTGAAGGTCACTAATACAACCCGTTAGGGTACCGCCTTCAACTGGGAGTAGAGGCATTGCCTGCGCCCATAGCTCACCATAGTGGTCAGATTGGTTCGTTTGAGGATTGCGAGCGTCTTCCTCAAGTAGCTCACGCGCCCAGCTCTCGCCACTAAGCGCAATGAGCAGCGCCTGATCAGTATGCAAGGCCATAGTTGCCTGAGATACATCAATTTGATGGCGATAAAAGATATTCGTCAAAATCAAAGTAATGGCTAACATCAGAATTATGGCGGCAAGCAATGCTATACCTTGCTGCTGGATAGGTCGTTTTTTAGTCACTGACAACTCCCGCAAACAATCGGGAAGTTTCAAAACCATTTTCAGCCGTAATAGTGACACTGATCATCCGCGGTAATGCATAAGGAGAGAGATTTACATTGATTGGCGGCCAGTCAAGCGAGTAATTACCACTTTTAGCGAGATGATTAAATTCTACCTTGCTAACATTATCCAGCAGAGTCAGCACAGTCCCGTCAGACTGCCGCGGTGATTCGGTAATGGCCCAAGAGGTTCTTATCAATTGCTGCTCTTGATTGAGCTTATAATCGATACGCCTTACTCCACTGGGGTTTGAGCGCACCATAGGCCCTCCACCACGACTAAACCTTACCCCAAAATTACTGAGGTCAGTCACATAGGCAGGTTCAACAGAGCCCAGACCATCTGAAAATCGACGCGGTCTCAGGTGCATTAAGTCTCGTCCAATAATCTGCCACGCACGTTGTAATTGCGCTTCATCAGCAAGATCATTACGACTGCGCTCATCGACGCCAATCACAACTTCGATAGCCTGATAAGACATCACTGACAGCACGGCCAGTAATGCCAACGAGACTATCGCCTCAATGAGCGTGAAGCCAGAATTTTTTTTTAATGACGGTATCTGTTGCATTTATTGGACCAAATACACGGCTAGTGAAG
Source organism: uncultured Cellvibrionales bacterium (assembly GCA_937911225.1). Classification (GTDB taxonomy): domain Bacteria; phylum Pseudomonadota; class Gammaproteobacteria; order Pseudomonadales; family Porticoccaceae; genus HTCC2207. The sequence goes on along the minus strand of CALDQM010000084.1, from coordinate 68,574 downwards.
ACTGATAATTTTCAGACATTACCGAACCTGCTTGCACTTCATAGCGATAGAGATCTTGCCCCATCGCCTTTTCAATGTTTATTTCCCACTTCCATTTCTGTCCTGCTTGCTCGTCTATACCCTTTTTCTTGAGTGACTGAGAACTTCCACTGACGATCCATTTTTGAGACTGCTGATAATGCTCCATCAAATGATTCCACGCGACCTGATTAGTCAAGACCCGTTCTCTGAGCCTTACTCGTTCATCGGCATATTGATGCACCATATAAAACGCACTGCTTAACACCGAGCCAAGTATAAAAAGAGCTATAACCACCTCTATAAGAGTAAATCCACGGCTACAACTACTTCTCACGGCTATTACCCTGCATAATCATCCTTGAAGTGGTTTCATCCCATTGATAGCTAAATGAACGCCCATAAGACTGAAAAGAAAGTGATATCTCGCCCTGAGGCTCAATGTAACCATCAGGAAGAAAAGCTATTTCTGGTAATAAAAACTCATCATCCTGCTCTTCTAGTTCACCCTCATTGTCAAAGTCAGCGCGCCGCGATTGGCTTTGCGGCATAAATTCTTCGGCTTCGTTAATTTCCATATTCCAAACGATTTCGGCTTCATCGTGAATAGCATAGGATTCTGGAGAAACTACAGCAATCCAACGATTTCGATAATAAACCACCGGTTGTAACTCGGTGAACCGCTCGGTTTCTTCATCAAAAGTCGCCACAACACCATAAGCCGCACCCTCAAGCGAAGACCGTTGCGCAATTTGTTGCAGCCAAACCAACAACCTTTCTGCCTCAGCCGGATAGCGTCGCTCCGATGCTTGGTTTATAGCCAACCCGCTCATCGCTCCTAAAATACCGACGATGGCCACGACCACCAGCATTTCAATTAATGTAAAGCCCTTGGGTGTTTTCATAGACAACTCTTAAGTGGCATTTATAGCTAGCCACCAAAATCCTTAGTCATTAATATTCCAGTTGCCCCAGTCGCTCTCCGAGCCGTCTCCGCCGGCGACATTACCAAACCCAAAGGTAAACACCTCTATCTTTTTACCGTGAGTCCCAGGATTCGCATACCGGTAAGGATTCTGCCAAGGATCTTTCGGAAGCTGCTCTAAGTAGGGCCCATTCCATTTTCCTGAAGCTCCGCCAGACGGCGCAGAAACCAAAACATCTAATCCTTGAGATTGCGTTGGATAACTGTAATTATCTAAACGATAAAACTTAAGGGCACTCTCAATTTGACGAATATCTGAAGCCACGCGCGTCTTTTCTGCTTTTTCAACATTCTTAAATAAGTCGGGTGCTATAGCAGCAATCATCAGCCCCATTATCGCTATGACAATCATTACTTCGATTAAGGTAAAACCACTTTGCCTACGTTGTGTTCTCATTTTTATTTCCTCTATCCTAAAATTACTGACTCGCCTGTCAGGCAGCAAGATTTCACTGTTAAATTGAATTACTCATATCCATAATCGGAAGCATTACTGCGGCCATAATTGCTAAAACCATTCCGCCCATTAGCAAAATTAGAATGGGCGTCAACAACTTTAGAAATACGTCCACTGCATTTTCAAGACGCGCTGAATAGTAGTCAGCGACGCGTAAAAGCATTTTATCAAGCTCACTAGATACTTCGCCACTACCCACCATATGCACCAGGAACCCATTGCCATCAAGGTTATCCTCAAGCGCCTTATGTAGGCTCGTACCTTGACGCATCGCTTCTGTCACGCGATTAAATTTACCTTGTAATGCAAGGTTACTAACCACAGTCGATGATATCCTCAAAGCAGCGAGCGCAGGAACACCGCTACTTAGCAAGACCCCTAGATTTCTTGCCCAATCAGAAATATCAGCCATTCGGACCCAGCGTCCAAAGCCTGGCGAGTCCAGAATCAACTGGTGCCAGCTAAGTTTAGTTTGCGGATTTTTCATGGCATACCGGAAGGCGAATACTGATAGCACTATTCCTGCCAGTACATAGGCCCCATAATTCTGCGCAAAATTACTAATACTAACAACAACTTCAGTAATCCAGGGTAACTCTCGGTTCCTACTAGCAAATACGGCAGTGAGCTTGGGCACTACCCATACCATCATCATCGACACAATTATAATTGATACGCTAATGAGCGTTACTGGATAGATCAGTGCTCGAGAAATAGTTTTACGATTCTCGGCACTTGTTTCAATTTCCTCCGCCAGTCGCAACAGAATATTATGCAGGTGCCCTGTTTCCTCGCCAACCCCAATGCCCGCAATAATACTTTCTGGAATTTTATAAGGTGAGCGTCTCAACGCCTCCGAGAAACTGCGTCCCTCAATAATTTCGCTACGCCAACTTTCCACTAACCGCCTCTGTTTGTCAGTTTCAGCCTGCTCAATGGTCATGCGCAAGGATTCTTCCAAAGGCAATCCAGATTGGATTAAAATTGCCTGCTGCTGAAGTAACAGCGACAAATCAAGATTATCCACTCGCGCTTCACGGCGGCTCTTAGACCCTTTTTTTGTCGTCTTTTGCCCTATTTCGCTGAGCGTAGATGGCAATAATTTTTTATCTTTAAGTAGGCGTCTGGCATGCCGGTCAGAGTCCGCGGAAATAACGCCATTGACTAGCTTCCCAGAGGCATTGTAAGCAGAATAATCGAAAGCTGGCATCGCTATTTAAACGCTAGTGACACGAAGAACTTCTTCTATCGTGGTCATTCCATCGCCAACCAGTGCAAACCCAGCCTGACGTATGCTAGGAACCTGCTCTCTTATCTTCGCCTCTAAATCAATCTCCCCTGCATTTTCATGAATAAGTGTTTGCAAGGCCGCATCCACAGTAACTAATTCAAACAGCGCTTGGCGCCCCGTATATCCAGTACTATTACACTTATCACAGCCACCTGCCTCATAAATTTTGTGGCCTTTTTTTAATTTTAGTAAATCTCTATTAAACTCATTTGGCTCCGCCTCTTTCCGACAATGATGGCAGAGTTTGCGCAATAACCGTTGCGACAAAATACCTCTAATAGTGGATGCCAAAAGGAAACTGTCCACCCCTAAGTCTTGCAGCCGGGTAATGGCTCCCGCTGCTGTATTAGTATGCAGCGTTGACAGTACTAGGTGACCGGTTAAGCTTGATTGGGTGGCAATTTCAGCAGTCTCTCCGTCACGTATCTCACCAATTAAAATAACGTCTGGATCCTGTCGCAAAATCGCCTTCAAACCACGCGCGAAAGTCATTCCAGCACGCAAATTGATTTGTGTCTGACTGATACCCGGCAGATCGTACTCAACCGGATCTTCGACCGTCATGATATTGCGTCCCTTACGATCCATTTGCTGCAGTGCAGCATACAAAGTGGTCGTTTTGCCTGAGCCCGTCGGACCGGTGACCAAAACAATACCATGGGGGCGGCGAATCAAATCATCCAATTGGGCGGATGTGTCTGATGGCATGCCGAGGTCATCAACCTGAAGTTGTCCTGCATCTTTGTCCAAAAGACGCATCACGACTCGCTCACCATGACTGGATGGCATAGTCGAAATACGAAGATCAATACTGCGGCCACCCAACTTCACACTCATGCGGCCATCTTGGGGCAATCTTTTTTCGGCAATATCAAGCTTTGACATAACTTTGATACGCGAAATTAACAATGGCGTTATTTGAGCAGAAGGTTTTAGAACTGTGCTCAAGACACCGTCTAGACGAAAACGTACCAAAGATTCCTTCTCGTAAGGCTCAATATGAATATCAGATGCATTTTCTTTTAGTGACTCGGCCAAAATAGCGTTGAGTAATCGAATGATCGGCGCATCATCTTCCGAGTCCAACAGATCGCCTGTTTCCTCCAAGTCTGCAGCCGCAGATTCCATATCAACAAAATCTTTGATATCTTCCATGACCGATTCCGATGAATTTTTCCGCCCGCTGTAGAGGGCAGAAAGCATTTTATCAAAAGCCTCACCGTCAACTTGCTTTACTGCTGAAAACCCACTATTCGTCCTGCTAACCTCAGCAATAGCCCATTGAGTAGCACCAGGAGATAGCACTAAGTCTCCCTCCGTCTCACGTACCAACAAACCATTATTGCGTGCAAATTCAAAGGGCAATAATTTGGAGCTTAAATTTGACATCTCAACGTCCTTAAACAGTCTTGTAATAACACTCCGGTAATTCGCTTTTGCATAGCCGCGAGAACAACTCCCTATTAATACCGGCCTCAACTCGCGATGCGATTTCTCTTACTCAGTAGACGGCTTTCCCCCGACCATAGAAGGAAACGGAAACGGACTTACATTCCCTCCCTTGGCCTCTGTAATTTTGCCAGCGCCCTCTTTCTCCACTTCATCAATTCGAATAATAGACTGCATGGGGATAAAGCTACGTTTGATATCAGCAAACTCATTTTTTAGCTTCTCCTCTGCTGGATCTACAATCATCTGTGAGCGCTCTCCAAACAAAAAGTCCTCGACCTCGAGAAAGCCCCAGAGATCGCTCTGAAAGACATGCCGGGCAAAGATCTCATAGACCTGCCCTTGATTTAAAAAATTAATGCGGTAGATCGGTTCGCTGGCCATAAAATATCACTGTAGAGAGAGCTAATTAGGATGCGTGATAATAGCATATCAGTACAAAATCACACCGCAAAATGTTGCGCAATGGGTACTCAAGGCTATAATGGCGCTTCCCAAATGAGTAAGACCATAAGAATGCTGGAAAAGTCAGTTAAAAAACTCCATATCGTCACGCACGGCTGTCAGATGAATGAATATGACTCTGCACGCATGCGAGACTTACTTGGTGAAAGCCACCAAATGGTTATTACCGATAATGCCAAAGACGCCGATGTTATTTTACTGAATACTTGCTCTATTAGAGAAAAAGCACAAGAGAAGGTGTTTCATCAGCTAGGCCGATGGAAACATCTAAAAGAAGCCAAGCCAGATTTATTAATCGGTGTAGGTGGTTGTGTTGCTAGCCAAGAGGGTGCGGCTATTGCTAAACGAGCGCCCTTTGTAGACCTTATTTTCGGCCCACAAACACTGCATCGTCTTCCAGAGATGATGGAACAAAAGCAGGCTAATGGTGCAGTTGTTGTGGACATTAGTTTCCCCGAAATTGAAAAGTTTGATCGCCTTCCTCAGCCAGAAGCGGATGGTCCCAGCGCTTTCGTATCAATTATGGAGGGCTGTTCTAAGTACTGCACTTTTTGCGTTGTCCCCTACACTCGAGGAGACGAAGTTAGTCGCCCGATAGCTGATGTTTTAGCGGAGATCAACTCTCTTGCCGAACAGGGTGTCCGCGAAGTTAATCTTCTTGGTCAAAATGTTAACGCTTATCGCGGTGATATGCCCGATGGCGCTATTTGCGATTTTGCTGAACTCATTCCATTTGTTGCCAGTATTGAGGGTATCGACCGCATTCGTTACACCACTTCTCATCCTGTAGAATTTTCTGACGCGCTTATTGATGTCTATAGTCGGGTGCCTGAGTTAGTAAGCCATTTGCATTTGCCGGTGCAGAGCGGCTCAGATAAAATACTTATGGCGATGAAGCGAGGACACACAGCGATTGAGTACAAATCTAAAATTCGCCGCTTACGTCAGCTGCGACCCGATATAAGCATATCGTCTGATTTCATTATTGGTTTCCCCAATGAATCTGAAGAAGATTTTGCAGCCACCATGAAATTGATTGAGCAGGTAGGGTTTGATACTTCATTTAGCTTTATTTATAGCGCACGTCCTGGAACTCCAGCCGCAGATTTGTCAGATAATGTTAGTCTTGAGGAAAAAAAGCAGCGCCTTAAAATACTGCAGACTAGAATCGTACAAAACGCCATTGAAATAAGTCGGCGTATGGTAGGTACTCAACAAAACTTACTGGTAACGGGCGTCTCTAAGAAGGATCCAGGCGAACTTCAAGGACGAACGGAAAACAACCGCGTCGTTAATTTTCGAGCTAGTGACCAAAATCTGATTGGACAGTTTGCAGATGTTATGATTACTGAAGCCTTACCAAACTCTCTTCGAGGGCTACTCGCTGAATAGTGTCAACAAAAGCAACTGCATAAAAGCCGTAAGGAATCTTTTTCCGAACCTCATAGGCGAGACTTTTTAATTCAGTGGTGTGCCACAAAAAGAGTTTACGCTGATCCTATGATCGAGCTATGCTAAGGTATATCAAACTATATAGGCGTTTAAACACCCCTTGAAACAACTGGACACTCAACCCGCATCATTTAATGTTACCCTCGAGCCAAACGATGCTCGTCGTCTCGCCTCTCTCCGCGGTCAATTTGACGACAACTTACGATTAATTGAAGCTCGTCTTAACGTAGAAATACGCTCCAGAGACAACTTTTTTGCTGTTTATGGCGATCCCAGTCCGGCAAAACATGCGGCTGATACGATTCATAACCTCTATCAAGAAACGGCGCACTTTAGCAACGTCACCCCCGAAGAAGTTCACCTCCATCTTAGACAATTTGAGAGCACTAAATCTATGGATCAACTCGCCAATAATACCAAGCCGGTCAGTGACCTCGATAATTTTTCTGTTATTCGTACAAAGAAAGGCACTATTAAACCTCGGGGTCTCAATCAGCAACGCTACGTTCGGTCGATACAAACGCACGACATCAACTTTGGCGTTGGTCCAGCGGGCACAGGAAAAACCTATTTGGCTGTTGCCTGCGCCGTCGAGGCTCTATTGAGGGATGAAGTGGAGCGAATTTTGTTGGTGCGCCCAGCAGTTGAGGCAGGCGAACGTCTAGGGTTTTTACCTGGTGATCTTGCTCAGAAAGTAGACCCCTATTTACGTCCACTTTACGATGCTCTGCATGAAATGCTTGGCTTTGAGACCGTTGCGAAACTGCAAGAACGGAACGTTATTGAAATTGCCCCCCTTGCCTATATGCGCGGCCGCACGCTAAACGGCGCTTACATCATTCTTGACGAGAGCCAAAACACTACTCGCGAGCAAATGAAAATGTTTTTAACCAGAATTGGCTTTGGCTCAACCGCAGTAATAACTGGCGATATGTCACAAATTGATTTACCTCGAGGTGTGAACTCTGGGTTGGTACATGCTTGTGAAGTCCTAAAAAATGTTGAAGAGATTAGTTTTACGCACTTTGAATCGCGTGATGTTGTTCGTCACTCTATCGTCCAGAGTATTGTTGACGCCTATGACGCCTTCGAAAAAGAAAACTCTTTACCTTAGGTATGCCTATTTTAATTGATATCCAGCGAGCCGATACTTCTGAGAAAATACCCAGTGATGCTTCTATAAATCGTTGGGTGGAGTCTGCGTTAGACAATAATGATGATTCTGTTGAACTCAGTATAAGAGTTGTTGGAGAGCAAGAGAGTGCCGCACTAAACCTGCAATACAGGGGAAAATCAGGTGCCACTAATGTGCTGTCTTTTCCTTTCTCCGCAGTAACACCTGAACCATTACCAATGTTAGGTGATTTAGTGGTATGCGCTCCGATAGTCACCCTCGAGGCACATCAGCAGCATAAGGCTCTGGAAGCACACTGGGCACATATGATCGTCCACGGCGTATTACATTTGCTAGGTTATGATCATGAAAATGATAATGACGCGCGGGTAATGGAAATATTAGAAACAGAAATTTTGCTTGGCTTGAATTACCCGGCCCCCTACACTGAAACAACAGAGCATAATTGAGCTAACAATGAACGATGAAACCCCCACAAGCAAAACGTCAGAAATCTCGTTAATGAAGAAGTTTGTTCGACTTTTTTCTCCAAGCCCAACCAATAGCGATGAAGTCGCTGACATGCTGCGGAGTGCTGAGAACGAATCGATTATCGATGCTGGTGCCTTACAAATAATGGAGGGCGCGCTAAAAGTATCTGACCTTCAGGCTCGAGAGATTATGATACCTCGCTCTCAGATGAAGTTTATTGAAGCTGATTTCTCATTAGAAGAGGTCCTCAAAATTGTTATTCAATCGCAGCATTCTCGCTTTCCTGTCGTTGGCGAATCCTCAGATGATATTCAGGGGATTCTTTTAGCTAAAGAGCTTCTGCCATTAGTGTTGTCGGGCAAAGAATCTTTTAATCTCAAAAGCATGCTGCGTCCTGCCACTGTGATCCCTGAAAGTAAGCGCATCAACGTCCTTCTTCAAGAGTTTCGAGAACAACGCTATCACATGGCCATCGTTATCGATGAATATGGTGGGGTTTCTGGTCTACTCACCATTGAGGATGTTTTGGAAGAGATTGTTGGTGAGATTGAAGATGAAACTGATGAGCATGGCCCAGAGCAAATTCGTAAAGTGGATGTCAATTGTTATACCGTTGATGCCATTACTGAGATTGCTGACTTCAATGAATACTTTGATGTCGGCTTACCTGATGACGAATTTGATACCATTGCAGGGCTTATTATTGAATCGCTTGGCCGCCTTCCAAAGATTACAGATAAGGTCACCATCGACAACTTTCACTTCACTGTTGTTGAGGGTGACAGCCGAAAAATAACTCTGCTGGAAGTCTCTAAAATTGCTCCATGAAGCGCTTCAGTAGACTCCAATGCTATGCACTACTTATTGCCGGAGGAGCAATTTTCCCCTTAGGGCTAGCTCCTTTTAAACTCTGGCCTGCCGTGATAGTTAGTATGGCGATTCTATTTCGATCGTTACGCCACCCATCCATTAAACAAGCATTTTTCAATGCGATGGCTTATGGCTTCGGTCTTTTCCTAACAGGCGCTAGCTGGCTATATGTCAGTATTCACGAATATGGATTTATCGCCGCACCGCTCGCAGTAGTCGCCACGGTATTATTCTGTCTTTTTTTAGCGGCTATATTTGCCGTCCCTTTTATGCTGGCTGCTTTTCTACCATCGACACCAACCTCATCAATGCTCGGCTTACCGGCAATATGGGTAGTTAGTGAATGGGTCAGGTCATGGATTTTTACAGGATTCCCATGGCTCTATGCAGGTTATAGCCATACTGAAACGTGGCTAAATGGCTGGGCTCCCATTGGTGGCGTACTGTCGCTAAGTTTTATTTCGGCACTTGCCGCTATGCTTTTTCTTTGGCTTGTTCAAGGTATGAGAAAAAAACGCTCAACGTTCGGCCTCAGCACACTATTGGCATTATTGACTATCTCAGGTTACTTATTACAACAAGTAGAGTGGACTGAAGACATTGGTGAGCCGATAACCGTCGCGCTAATCCAGCCTAATGTTTCACAGAATGAAAAGTGGTCTGCTCAAAAACAACGAGTAATACTGAAACAGTTGTTAGCCCAAACTGAACCTTACTGGGGTCATAACATTATTATTTGGCCAGAAGCCGCCGTCCCTAGTATCCCTCAGAGAATTCCAAATTTTATGAAGAGTTTGGAGAGAAAGAGTACCGCCAGTGGCTCTACCTTGCTTACAGGCATTATTACTTTCAATTCTGAACAACAACGCTATTACAATTCAGTACTTGCTGTTGGCGATAGCCAGGGCGAATATCATAAAACCCGTCTTGTTCCCTTCGGGGAATACGTCCCTATGGAGTCGTTACTTCGAGGATTAATTAAATTTTTTGATTTGCCAATGTCATCGTTGTCCATCGGTCCCGCTAACCAGGCCCCTTTGTCAGTTCAAGAGCAACTTGTAGCCACAGCAATTTGCTATGAAGTGGTCTACCCAGATCTTGTCGCACGTAACAGTAGAGATGCTTCGGTAATTCTCACGGTAAGTAACGATACCTGGTTTGGAGAATCACTGGGTCCTCTGCAACACATGCAAATGGTCCAGATGAGAGCTTTAGAGAATGCAAAACCAATCATACGCGGAACAAATAACGGTATTTCTGGTCTAGTAGACCAGCGTGGTAGAATTTATCGCCGTATAGACCAAAATAGTATTGCTGAACTTAGCGGCATCGTTCAGCCGCGCGCCGGTCAGACGCCTTTTTCTAAAACAGGATCGTGGCCAGTCGTTGTTCTGTCATTTTTGATAGTATTTTTTTTAGTGCTTAACCGAACCAAAACTAACGTCTTAAAGGAATATTGAAATGAAACTAAGTAAAGTATTTGCTCTTGCGAGTAGCCTGGTAATGTCAGCATCTGTATTTGCACTTGAAGTTGGTGATCAGGCACCAGACTTCGAACTGCAGGCAACTGATGGAAAAACTTATACACTCAGCCAATTCCATGACAAAGAGGCTGTGGTTATTGCTTGGTATCCAAAAGCCTTCACTAGTGGATGCACCATAGAATGTAAGTCCCTTGCTCAAAATGGTCACCTATTGAAGAATCTGCAAGTAGCCTATTTTATGGCCAGCGTTGATCCACTAGAAGTAAATAAGGAATTCGCTGCTGAAAATGATGCTGACTTTCCTCTCCTTAGTGACCCGTCAAAAGAAGTGGCAGAGGCATATGATGTTCTTGCCTTTTATGGGATTCCTAACCGTCATACTATTTATATTGGGAAAGACGGCAAAGTGCTTTATGTCGACCGCGAAATTCAAGCGTCCACATCAGCAGAGGATATTGCCCAAAAGCTTAAAGAACTTGGTATACCTACCCGTCAAGCAACCTAAATTCGTCTAAAGTCACCGAGGGGGAGCCTAGTTAATCTATTCCTCTCGGATGACTGTTAGACTGGCTAACATTCCCTTATAATTCCTGCTGATGACTAACTCTAACAAGCAGTGAATTCAATGACCTTAGACGCAACCTATAATCCCGCAAAAATAGAGCGGGAAGCGCAGCAATACTGGAACGATAATAAAACCTTCGAGGTCAGTGAAGACCCCGACAAAGAGAAATTTTATTGTCTTGCTATGTTTCCTTACCCTAGTGGCAAGCTGCATATGGGTCATGTGCGCAATTACACAATTACGGATGTGATAGCGCGCTATCAGAAGATGCAGGGCAAAAATGTCCTGCAACCGATGGGCTGGGATGCCTTTGGTCTACCTGCCGAAAACGCCGCTATTCAGAACAACACAGCACCGGCAAAGTGGACGCATGAAAATATTGCTTACATGAAAGCCCAATTGAAAAGTCTTGGTTTTGGCATCGACTGGTCTCGCGAATTGGCGACCTGTGAGCCCGATTATTACAAGTGGGAACAGTGGTTCTTCACCAAATTATATGAAAAAGGCTTAGTCTACAAAAAAACTAGTGCCGTTAACTGGTGTCCAAATGATGCCACAGTCCTTGCCAACGAACAGGTAATTGACGGCTGCTGCTGGCGCTGTGACACGCCTGTAGAGCGAAAAGAAATTCCGCAGTGGTTTATCCGCATCACGGATTATGCAGAGCAATTGCTCGATGATTTAGATGAACTAGAGCATTGGCCTGAGCAGGTCAAAACAATGCAGCGTAATTGGATAGGAAAAAGCCGTGGCGTGAATGTAACATTTGACCTATCTGAGTCAGCTGGTGAGCATAACCACTTCGATGTTTATACTACCCGGCCCGATACACTCATGGGTGTTACTTATTTAACGTTAGCTACTCAACATCCGATAGCTCTTGAGGCTGCCAAAAATAATTCTGCGTTAGCTAATTTCATTGACCAGTGCCGACTGCAACAGGTTTCAGAAGCTGAAATGGCAACCATGGATAAGGTTGGTATGGATACCGGAATCACTGCAATTCACCCGCTAACTGGGAATTCTGTTCCTGTCTGGGTGGGTAACTATGTATTGATGGACTATGGTTCAGGCGCGGTCATGGCGGTTCCTGGCCATGATCAGAGAGATTATGAGTTCGCTAAAAACTACAACTTAATTATCACACAGGTTGTTATTGCTCTTGGAAATGAAGAATGCTCTATTGAGGATAAAGCCTTTACTGAAAAAGGAACCTTAATCAATTCGGGAAAGTATGACGGCTTAGCCTTTGACGCTGCTTTTGAAGCTATTTCTGCTGACCTCATGGATATTGATCATGGCTCGGTGACGACCAACTATCGGTTGCGCGACTGGGGAGTAAGTCGTCAACGCTACTGGGGAACACCAATCCCAATGTACAATCTTGCAGAGGGCGGCGAAATTGCCGTACCATTAGACCGCCTGCCAGTGATACTGCCCGTTGATGTGGAAATGGATGGTATCCAGTCACCTATTAAGGCTGATAAAAATTGGCGCATGACCGAATTTAATGGACAAGCTGTTGAGCATGAGACCGACACCTTTGACACCTTTATGGAATCTTCTTGGTATCATGCAAGATTTACTTGCTCCGATTTAAATAGCGCTATGCTCGATCCCAAACGAGCCGATTATTGGCTTCCTGTTGATCAATATGTGGGTGGTATAGAACATGCCATTTTACATCTACTTTATGCGCGCTTTTATCACAAACTACTGCGCGATGAGGGGTTAGTTAGCAGCAACGAACCCTTCAAAAGTCTGCTCTGCCAAGGCATGGTTTTAGCTGAATCATTTTATAAAGAAATTGATGGGCGTAAGACCTGGCTAGCTCCGAGCGAAATTACGGTAGAGCGCGATGAGAAAGGTCGCACTATCAAAGCGATAGAAATTAAGAGTGGTGATACGGTTAACAGTGGTGGCATCACCAAGATGTCTAAGTCAAAAAATAATGGCGTCGATCCACAAACAGCGATAAATAAACAGGGTGCTGACACAGTTCGGCTGTTTACCATGTTTGCTGCTCCCCCAGAACAAACATTGGAATGGAGCGATGAAGGAGTCTCTGGTGCTCACCGTTTCTTGCGGAAACTTTGGAAAATGGTCCATGAGCATCTTGAAGCAAATGTGTCCATACCTCTTAATAGTGCCAATCTCAATCAGCAGCAAAGAGATCTCCGACGAAAAACTCATGAGACTATCAACAAAGTTAATGATGACTTTGGGCGTCGCAATACCTTTAATACGGCTATCGCAGCAGTAATGGAATTATTAAATGAAGTCGCGAAGCATGGTGGCACTGAGAATCAATCAATCGCTGTGCGTCATGAAGCCCTAACGAGTGCTGTTTTGCTGCTATCTCCAATAGCTCCCCATATCTGCCATGCTCTTTGGCAAGTTCTAGGTAATTCTGAGTCAGTAGCCGACGCGAGCTGGCCTTCGGTTGATGAGAAAGCTTTGGTGCGCAGTACTATTACCTTAGTGTTGCAGGTCAATGGTAAGGTTAGAGGGAAGATAGAGGTTGCAGCCGATATTTCAAAACAGGAAATCGAGCAGATTGCTCTGGCTGATGAGAATGTGCAACGATTTATTGAAGGTAATACTATCCGGAAAATCATTGTCGTGCCGGGTCGTTTAATCAACATAGTGGCTAACTGAGACTTTAGTGATGGAATACAGAGTATTGTTATTGATTATTACTCTAATTATCTCTGGATGCGGGTGGCAGTTGCGTAACAGTGAAATAGTCGCCTCATCCTTAGGGACAGTTTATCTTTCATCTAAGTTTGGCGACACTGCGCTAACAAAAGAACTAAGGCGAGCAATAAGTATCTATGGGGTGTCCATTGGAAACACTAAAGCTGAGTCCAACTATATTGTTGTGATTGTTGATTTTAGACAAAACTCACGTATCGCCAGTATTAATTCAAGGGGCCGCGTGGCTGAGTATCAGCTCAATGAGGACGTAGATTTTTATATTACTGACGCAGATGACAAACAGATTTTATCTTTATCAACAGCATCCGTAGAAAGAGTCTATGAATTTAGAGAAGAAGATATATTGGCCTCTTCAAACGAGGAAAAACGCATTCTTAAAGAAATGCGCGGTGAAATTGTACGGCAAATTTTGAATCGACTTCGAGCTTTACCCATACTAGCCGATTCTTAATTAAACCCTTTAGGTATGATATGAAAATAAGACCTGAACAGCTTCAAAGCCACCTATCAAAAGAGCTTTTAGCGGTATATGTCATCAGTGGTGATGAACCCTTACTCGCTCAAGAGTCTGCAGATGCAGTGAGGCTAGCCGCTAGAAATAAGGGGTTCAGTGGTAGAGAAGTCTTCCATGGAGAAGGGAAATTTGACTGGGGTCAATTACATAATGAAGCCAATGCGTTGTCTTTATTTACGGAAAAGAAAATAATTGAAGTAAGAATTTCAAATGGTAAGCCTGGTGATAAAGGCAGCAAAGCAATCTGTGAACTTTGCACCAATCCCAATCCTGACAACTTGCTACTGGTCATATTACCAAAACTCGAACGCGCCGCGCAGAACAGTAAATGGGTTAAAGCGTTAGAGTCCTCTGGCGCCCATATTCAAGTTTGGCCCATTACTGGCGAGCAATTGCCACGCTGGATTAAGCAGCGACTTCTTGAATCCAATATAACAGCCAATCAGCAAGCTGTAGAAATATTAGCCGAGCGAGTGGAAGGTAATTTACTTGCTGCTGTTCAAGAGATTGAGAAACTAAAACTGCTCGCTATCGATGGTAAGGTTGATGCCATTATGATGTCATCAGTAGTTGCTGATAGCGCAAGGTATAATCTGTTTGAATTCGTGGACAAAGTCCTTGCTGGGGATGCTCAATCTGCAGCCCGATCACTGCGCGGTTTGCACAGCGAAGGAACTGATGCAATTCCTTTACTCTGGGCCATCACTCGTGAATTACGCATTTTAATTAAAGCAAGTGAGCAAATTTCACAAGGTGAAAGTCGCGACCGGGCTCTTAAAAATGCTGGAGTGTGGGAAAAGCGCCTACCGTTATTTCGTACAGCGATTCAACGTTGCAGCGCACCGCATTTAAGAATGCTGCTCTATCAAGCTGGGGCTATTGATCGGGGAATTAAAGGTATGCGAAAAGCCGATGTCTGGGATGAGTTGACGACACTGGTACTTTCCCTTGCCGGCAGCCAAACCCTTAAGCCCAGTAATATTAAGCTCCTCATTGGGCCCTGACTTGATGATTACCCTAACCAGTAATAAACCACACTAGTAATAACCAAGACTCCGATTAAATTTAAAATTAGTCCTTCTCTCACCATTTGTTCTACGGTCACTCGACCAGTACCAAAAACAATAGCATTTGGTGCGGTTGCAACCGGTAACATAAACGCACAGCTTGCAGATAAAGCTGCCGGCAACATTAGCAAAGCAGGCTCAAATCCAGCACCAAGAGATGCGGCGGCCAAAATTGGCATTAGCAGTGCTGTAGTAGCTGTATTACTGGTAATCTCAGTCAAAAAGGTCACCGCTAATGCGACTATAGCGATAATGACGATAACTGATAACCGGGTGACACTTGATAAAGATTCACCGATAGCGGAACTAATACCCGTAATTGCAAATGCCTTAGCGATAGCAATACCGCCGGCAAACAGAAGTAATACTCCCCAGTGAATATTTGAAGCTGAATCCCAATCAAGTAATTTTCCTCCCTTACCATTGGGCACCACGAACATTATAATCACCGCCGTGAGCGCGACCGCCGCATAATTAGCTGAGGGGACACCAAGCCAAGAAGACCATCCGCCAAAAGGCTCACGTAAGGTAATCCATGCCAAGGCAGTTAACCCAAAGATCAGGAGCACCCTAAATTCTTCCTGACGCCACTGCCCAACCTCAGGGATCTCTACTGATTGATTACTCGTCAAATGCCGGGTCAACCACAACCCGGCTACAGGAATCATCACCATGACAACGGGTAATGCCCACGTCATCCATTGTATGAAGCTAGGCATAGTGCCTGTTGTCTCAGCATAAACCTTAAGAAAAATTACGTTGGGTGGTGAGCCAATAGGGGTACCCAACCCACCAATACTCGCTGAGTAAGCGATCCCTAAAAACAAGGGTACCGCAAGCTTTGCTCGATCATCAGGATGCTGGATACTGTCTAAAACTGCATAAGCAACAGGGAGCAACATTAGGGTAGTTGCTGTGTTAGATACCCACATACTAAGCACTGCTGAGGCAACCATAAACCCAAAGACTAAGCTCCGCAGACTATCTCCACCAAAAAGATTGACCATCGCCAAAGCAACGCGTCGATGAGCGCCACTCTTCTCCATGGCTTTAGACAACATAGCACCCCCCATCAGTAGGATAATAAGAGGATCACCATAGGCCTGCGCTACCTGTTTACCATCAAGAATACCGACTAATGGCATTACGCCTAGAGGAATCATAGACGTTGCAGGAATGGGTATAGGTTCAAATATCCACCAAAGAGCGCACAAGGCGGTGAGTCCGCCAGTCAATGCGCCCTCTATGGGCCAACTATAACGCAACATAGTCAGCGCAATAATAATTCCCACTAGAGGTCCTATCCAGAGCATATGTTGTTTAAGGGCTCTATTCACTTACCTTCCTTAGTATCAAATTCAAAAATATTACTGAAAGAATACCTAAGGTATTTGCCAGTAAATCCTTTGCTTCACCCAACCGATAATCGGTCAATGATTGGGCTAACTCAATGCCTAAGCCAAAAAACATTAGCACTATCGCTATTTTCCATAACGCTATGCTATCTCCATAGCTCTTTATCGCTAGAAAGCACAAAAAGCCATAAGCTAAAAAGTGATGGAGCTTGTCTTGCCAATTGAAAATACTTAATTGAGGCGCTGATAGGGGTATTAATGACAGTAGTAGCACCATCAACACCGCCGCCCAAAACATAAATCCATATACCTTATTTATTTGCATTATTTGTCTCATTGAACTTTTGATTTAAATGATTATATCTTTCAATTGTGCCAACATCACACCAGTCTCCCGAAAAAACTTCACCGCTGACTCGATTGGCCAGAATGGCTGGTCGCAATATATTTCTTAAAGGAAATTCTTTTGATGAGGGATCAATACCATCGAATATCTTAGGAGAAAGTAAGCTGATACCGGTATAGGTATAACGAGGCCGGTCATAAGCGACAACATTATCTCTTAATGAAAAGTCACCATCGATATTATGCTTCGGGTTTGTTGTCATAATAAGGTGGGCTAAATTGGTAGGTGCTAGGCTCTTTTTAAGCACACTAATAAAGGACAAGTCAGTCCAAATATCAGCGCTGATAATCAAAAATGGATCCTTACCGAGAAGTGGTAAAGCTTTAAAAATACCTCCACCTGTCTCTAAAGGCACGTCCTCTCTAGACCATAGTATATTGACACCGAACTGCCGGCCATCACCAAAATAATCCTCTATTTGAGAGGCTAGCCAAGAGGTATTTACAACAATCTCGCTAATCCCTGCATCGGCAAGCTTTTCAATATGCCATTGCAACAACGGTTTGCCACCCACTAGTAACATTGGCTTAGGAACCTGGCCTGTCAGTGGACGTAATCGAGAGCCTAACCCAGCAGCCAAAATCATCGCCTTCATTTAGAATTATCCTGCTTAATTAGACGTGACAGAGAAGGTTCATTCCTGTCTTTATACCAATTTTGCGAGGTTAAATGAGGCATAATTTGGTCTTCAAACCATTGTCCAAATGCAGCCACCTCTGGGTATCGCTTAAATATATCTACGACGTATGCAACAACCAAAGGAATATCCTGCAAGTAACCTGTTTTCCCATCGCGCAGTGCCAGTCGCGCAAAAACACCCATTACCTTGATGTGCCGCTGCAGCCCCATAAGATCGAACCAGCGCATAAACGTCTCATCATCCATTGCGGCTACTAGCCCGCTATCCTCTAATTGCTGCTTATAGCTTAAGGCTCTTAACTCAACCAATTCAACCGGCCAGCACACATAGCAGTCTTTAAGAAGAGATACTAAATCATAGGTGATAGGGCCAATGACTGCATCTTGGAAGTCAATCACCGCCAACTTTTCATCCTCTAAAAACATTAAGTTTCGAGAATGGAAGTCACGATGGACAATGACTTGAGGCTGTGAAAGCGCGCTAGTTATTAAATCGTTACAGAGCTTATTAAGCATACTTTTAGCTGGCTTATCTATCGATATACCGAGTAGTTCTTTGACAAACCAAGTGGCAAAAAGATCGAATTCTTGAGTCAGTATCGCTTTGTCATATGTGGGAAAAACGTCGTGGTCTAACGGTGATTGTTGAATCTTCAACAACATGAGTTCAGCTTGACTATAAAGATTCGTAACGGTCTCGGCACTTAACAGGGGTTGTAGTAACTGCTCACCTAGGTCTTCCAACAAAAAAAAGCCTCGACTAAAATCAACCGCGTAAAGATGTGGTCGCCGTATTCCTCGAGTATTTAATGCCAGCGAGATTTTAGCATAGGCCAAATTGTTTTCTTTGCTCGGCGGTGAATCTACGGCAATCATGCTCGGGGTGGTATTCAGGCGATAATAACGCCGGAAGCCGGCATCACCGGCCAAAGCTTCCAACACTAAAGTTCCGTTAAGATCATTTTTTTCAGGTAAATAAGTCAAAATCCATTTTGTTAGCTGCGTCTGCTTTTGAGTGTTCAAATGGCTAATACCTATATTAAAATGATGATTTTTTTTCTGGGGCCATAGTAATAATCATTCTTTTGTAAAAATCTCCCATTTTAACCTATTTAGATGAATTCACAGTCCTACCTGTTAAATATATCAGGTAAGATAATGATTAGGTAAATACTCTGTTAACCGAAAGTCAGAATACTAGTAAAGCACTCTATGTTAACTCGAATTAACCACTATTTTTTATCCACCCTAGCTATTACCTTTGGCTTGTCTGATTCTGTTTTCACAGCGGAAATCTCGTCTGCGCCATACAATTTTGAGGCGCAAAGTACGCCAATTAAGCATAATCTTGACTGGGTGCAAGCGGCCGACATGACTCCACAGCAACGGCAACAGTATGGCAATAAAGCATGTGGCGCATTCATAGAGCCTAGACGTGAACAGGCAGACACCGACTTAGATATACAGGATGCTCCACTTAGAGTAACGGCTAACTCCACCAAAGCCTCATCGGATAAAGTCGCGGTGCTTGAAGGTGACGTGCAAATATCACAAGGTAGCCGACAGATTAAAAGTGACTTTGCCACCATTGACCAAAATGCACAAAAAGTGACACTGAAAGGTAATGTGGAGTTTCGTGAGCCTGGGATATTACTAAAGGGTGAAGACGCTGGTATCGACGTGGCTAATAGTAATGTCACCATTAATAACGCAACTTATGTTATTCACCAAGCTTCAATCAGAGGTGCTGCTAAAAAACTCAGCAAGTCTGACCAGGGCAATATTATTATTGATGAGGCATCCTATTCGACATGCGAACCTGGCGATTCTAGCTGGCAATTGATCACTAAGCAGATTGAAATCGACCAAAAGTCAGGGTGGGCAACTATTAAAAATGCTCGATTTGAAATAAAAGACATTCCCATTTTTTATTTCCCCTACATCAAGTTTCCAATAGATGATCGTCGCTCTTCCGGACTACTTATTCCAGATATAGACATTAATCAGGATAATGGCTTGGACATTGCTCAACCCATTTATTGGAATATTGCTGAGAACTATGATTCGACAATTTCGCCTCGTTATATACAACACCGCGGGTTCGGCATAGAAGCAGACTTTCGTCTTCTAAATAGCTGGTCACAAAGTAGGGTTTCAGGGTCTTTTCTCGGGAATGACAAGGGCGGTGACGATGCCGACGAGATTAATCCTATCACTGGCCTTCATCCCTATGAGGGGGATGACCGCTATATGTTAAATTTGGATCATGTTGGCGGTATAGACCGGCCGTGGTCAACATTTGTTGACTACAACAGTGTTAGTGATACCGACTATGTGCGGGATCTGGGCAACATGACAATTGATGAAACAAGTCAAACGCATATAAAGCAACGCGCCTACGCCCGCTATGAGACAAATCATTGGAACTATCAAATTACAAGCGAGGACTATCAATCTGTTACCCGCGGATTAACCGACCAGTATTCAATTCTTCCAAGCATTGACGTCGACGGTTATTATCGTTTTGATAACAATTTAGTTCTTAACTTAAGCAATCGGTATACGGTGTTTAGTCACAATAATCCCAATAAGGTGGAAGGTAGCCGACGTCGTCTGGACTATAGTCTGACCTGGGATCAGCACTGGAATTGGGGATATTTCAAACCCAAAGTAGAATTGAAACATCTAGCATACAATCTTAACTATCCGTCTCAAATCCGACCAATGGGTGTCGACCAGAACCCTGAGGTGACTATTCCAGTCTACAGTTTTGACACGGGTATCTTTTTTGAACGTAGCCTAAACTGGCTAGATGGCGTCACACAAACATTTGAACCAAGACTAATGTATCTTCACTCAGGCTATAAAGATCAATCGGTACTACCTGATTTTGATACCCGTGAATTCACTCCCTCATATGATCTATTATTTCGCGACACTCGGTTCGTTGGTGGCGATAGAATCTCTGATGACCAACGTCTAACTCTTGGTATTACAACAAAACTCATTGACCCAAATTCAGGTCAGGAGAAATTCAGAGCCAGTATTGCCCAATCTGTTTACTATGCAGATCGAAAAATAATGTTATCTACTATACCAACAGCCGAAGAATTGGCGGGGATGGGCCGCGACAGGTCAGCCATTGCTTTAGAAGTGGCTGCTCGGATAACCAATAATTGGCGCTTTACCAGTGATCTTGTATACGATGATTTAGACAATCATCTGGAAAAGACCGGGTTTAGTGCCCGCTACAATGATCGAAAAAAACGAATTTTTAACTTCACTTATCGATATACTAGAAGAGCTGCAAGAGCTTATGATGGTCAGCTGATAGACCAAAATATAAAGCAAACCAATATCTCAGGTCTTGTTCCCTTGACACCAAATTTAAATCTAGTTGGACGATGGAATCATGACTTTACTAATAATAGGGAACTAGAGGTCTTTGCTGGGTTCGAATACCATAACTGCTGTTGGCGCACGTCTCTATTTGCATACCGATCGCTGCGTCGTGATGACGAGCTTCTGTTCCCAGAGGAAGAGCTTAAAGCAAGGAATGGTTTCGCCTTCAAAATCGAATTTAAAGGTCTAGGTGGAAGTGGTAATCGCGTAGACAAAATGTTAAATAATGGTATTTATGGTTATGAACATGATGAAACTTTTTAAACACTTAAACGTGCTACCAATCACAGCTCTGATGGTATTGCTTTTTTCACTACAGGCGTCGGCTCAGATCAAGGTCTTAGATAAAATTGTTGCCATTGTCGATGATGATGTTGTCCTACAAAGTGAACTGGACCAGCGCATAGACTCCATTGTCGCCCAATTAACACAATCTGGGACTCAAATGCCCCCAAAAGCGATTCTTGAGAAGCAAGTGCTGGATAGGCTTATTTCAGAACGCTTACAACTTACTATGGGATACGACTCAGGCGTTCGAATCTCTGATGAAGAACTCAATCAAGCTATTGCTCGAATTGCGGCCAGTAATAAAATTTCGGTTGCACAGTACATCGAACAAGTCAATTTACAAGGTTCCAGCATCAGTTCGATGCGAGGAGAGATTCGCAATGAACTTACTATTATGCGGGTCCAGCAAGGCAAAGTGATGCGCCGAATTAGGGTCAGTGAGCAGGAATTAGATAATTTCTTAAAGTCTGAAGAAGGCCGCTTTGTGACTTCACCTGACGTGAATATTGGGCAAATCCTGTTGTCAATATCCAGTGATGCTACTAAAACATCTATTGATAAAATTGTTGGCCGAGCCAATCTACTCTTTAACCAAATTGAGCAAGGCGCAGACTTTAGATCAGCTGCAATCGCTAATTCAGCAGACCAATCTGCCCTTCAGGGGGGCGACCTGGGTTGGCGAAAAATGGCGCAGTTACCTGGCGTTTTTATTGAAGCCGTTGAAAAATTGGAGTTAGGTGAGGTATCTCAACCGATTCGAAGCGCGGCAGGTTATCATTTAATTAAATTATACGAACGTCGTGGAGGTGAGGAGCAGCTAGTTGAACAACACTTTGCACGTCATATTTTGATCAAACCCAATCAAATTCGCGATCAACAAACCACCATTGAGCAACTCGGTGAATTGCGAAAAAGAAGCTTGGCAGGAGAGGACTTTGCAATACTAGCTAAAGAATTTTCCGAAGATCCCGGGTCCGCTCTAAGTGGCGGCGAACTGGGCTGGTCGACGCCGGGGATGTTCGTACCCGAATTTGAACAAACTATGAGTACAATCGCCATCAATGATATAAGCGAGCCTTTCGCTTCGCAATTTGGCTGGCATATCCTTCAGGTTACGGACCGACGTCAACAAGATTTTAGTAGTGAAATTCTGCGTAATAAGGCACAAAGCATGCTTCGTCAACGAAAGTATGAAGAAGAATTACAGGTCTGGCTACAAGAAATTCGTGATGAAGCATTTATTGAGATCAAAGAGACTCCCACGTCATGACGATTAGTTTGGCACTGACACCTGGCGAACCGGCGGGTGTTGGACCTGATCTGTTGATAATGTTAGCTCAGCAAAAGCATCTGCAACAGCTCATTGCCTTCGCAGATCCTGATATGTTGATGCAGAGGGCGAAATGCTTAAACTTACCTCTGAAATTAGTTGAACCAAATCCTCTCTTTATCCATTCAGCGCCTGGTGAGCTAGCTATTGTTCCTGTTAGGTTAGCTGAGGCTGCTGTACCAGGAATATTAAATGCGGCTAATGGTTGCTATGTCCTTAATTGTTTAGACCAAGCTATTGCGGCCTGTGAAAGTAACATTTGTCAGGGAATGGTTACTGGCCCGATTCATAAAGCAGTCATAAATGACTCTGGGATTAGTTTTAGTGGGCATACCGAATACCTAGCAATGAAAACTAACACGAAAAATGTCGTGATGATGCTTGCGACTGAGGACTTAAGGGTGGCCCTTGTGACAACCCATTTGCCACTAAAAGAAGTGTCTCAAGCAATTACTCAAGAATTACTCACATCTGTCATAAAAATTCTAAACCACGATCTGATATCTAAATTTGGTGTCGATATCCCAAGGATTTTAGTCAGCGGCCTCAACCCCCATGCAGGAGAGTCAGGTCACTTAGGACGAGAGGAAATAGATATTATCGAACCCGTTTTAGACACCCTTCGCAAGTCTGGTATCCACCTTACAGGCCCACTACCTGCAGATACGTTATTTACTCCGAAGTACCTAAAGACTGCTGATGCCGTATTGGCTATGTATCATGATCAAGGATTGCCCGTATTGAAGCATCATGGCTTTGGTAAGGCTGCTAACATCACTCTGGGCCTTCCTATTATAAGAACATCTGTTGATCATGGAACGGCACTTGATATCGCTGGAACGGGCACAGCAGACATTGGTAGCTTGGTCACAGCCGTCAATGTAGCGACAAAGATGGCGGCTCACTGATGGCTGTCGATCACAAAGCTCGGAAAAGGTTCGGGCAAAATTTTCTCATTGATCAGCAAATTATTGGACAAATCGTTTCTGCCGTCGGGGCTAAAGCGGAAGACAACTTAATTGAAATTGGACCTGGTACGGCAGCGATCACAGAACACCTGGTCAAGACCTGTCCCAATATGAATTTACTTGAGCTAGATCGTGATCTGGTAGAATTTCTAAGTAACAAGTTTTCTGACTATCCGGGACTTAAAATTACCAATGGTGATGCACTAAATACCGATTTCTCTGAGTTCTATGACGGCCGCCAGTTACGCTTAGTTGGTAACTTGCCCTATAATATCTCGACCCCCCTCCTCTTTCACCTGCTAACCATAGGGCACCTGATTAAAGACATGCACTTTATGCTGCAAAGGGAAGTTGTCGATCGTTTAGGCGCGTCTCCAGGCAATAAGACCTATGGCAGGCTGTCAGTGATGATTCAGTATTATTGCCGAGTGATGCCACTAATTCCGGTTCCTCCTGAGTCATTTCGTCCAGCGCCTAGAGTCCAGTCAGCTGTGGTCAGATTGAAGCCTCATCCTAAAAAACCCTTTGTAGCGGTCAACGAAATTTTATTAAGTAAAGTAGTCAATGTTTGCTTCCAAAAGCGCAGAAAGACGCTGCGGAATTGCCTTAAGCCTTACTCGGACTACTTACAAGGACTGGATAGCTTAATTGACTTATCTAAGCGTCCTGAGCAGCTTTCTGTGGGTGACTTTGTGATCATCGCCAACTCAATTCATATGAGCATGGATGCAAAAAAATGATGGATCTAGCATCAACAATAGTAGTTACGGTGACCTCCGAATATCTCGACCTCCAATCGGTGCCTGACAGAAACCGTTTTGCCTTTGCTTACCATATTACGATAAGCAACAAAGGGTCTTCGGCCGCCACATTACTCACGCGACACTGGATTATTATAGATTCCAATCAAGAACGGCAAGAGGTTCATGGGTCAGGTGTGATTGGAAAAACCCCCACTATACTAGCGGGTGGGTGTTATGAATATACTAGCGCTGTAGTACTTGATACCCCGATTGGAACGATGGAGGGTTCGTATCAGCTAATAAATGATCAAGGAACCGCTTTTGACGCTCCTATCGCACCCTTCTTACTTTCTACACCCAATACCGTGCATTGACGTGACTGACTACGTAGTTGGAGATATTCAAGGCTGTTTTGACCCATTAATGAGTCTCTTGGAAAAAGTAAACTTTAACCCCTCCCAAGACACACTAATTGCCGCAGGTGACTTAGTAAATCGTGGCCCAAAGTCGCTTGAAACCATCCGATACTGTAAGGAGCTAGGTAGCGCCTTTAAAATGGTACTGGGGAACCATGATTTACATCTATTGGCGATTGCTCATGGTGTGAAACGGCCGACCCCAAAAGATACCATTAGAGATATCCTAGAAGCCCCAGACGCAGGTGACTTAATAGACTGGCTACAACAGCAGCCCTTAATGTTATCAATAAATCAATACACCATCGTACACGCCGGAATCCCTCCGCAATGGACGCTAGCCGAAGCGTTATCACTCGCTAATGAAGTGTGTACAACGCTACGGTCTCACCGTGCTCAGACCTATTTTGAGCACATGTATGGAAATCAACCAGCAACGTGGTCTGATAGCTTAACCGGTACAGAAAGACTGAGGTCTATTACTAATAGTCTAACGCGAATGCGATTTTGTGCTGAGGATGGGACGCTCGACTTAGAGACAAAAGATGCATTCAAAGCACCGTATCCCTTCTGTCCGTGGTTCTCTCACAAGAGCCGTAAAACACGGCATAATGACGTAATATTTGGCCACTGGGCATCATTAGAAGGTAGGGATTGCGGTGAGCACTTGTTTCCCTTAGATACGGGCTGTGTCTGGGGTGGTCCTTTAAGGATCATGAATTTAGATAACCGACGCTACATCCACTATCCTTAGCACACCATTTAGAGCGTCCCTCACCAAATTACAGACACAAAAAAGCCGAGCATTTTACTCGGCTTTTTAACGGACAGCCCTCAATGATCGCTATTCGGCGGTCTCGAGCACCCCTTCTTCTGCAACAGCCATCTCACGTCCAACTAACTCAACGTACGCCATTGGCGCTCTGTCACCAGTGCGGTAGCCGCACTTAAGAATCCGCAGATAGCCCCCAGGTCGCTCCTGATAGCGCGGCCCTAAGTCAGAGAAAAGCTTACCGACCGTAGCACTGTCGCGTAGACGATCAAACGCTAGACGACGATTAGCAACACTGTCCTCTTTAGCCAACGTTATAAATGGCTCAGCAAAACTACGTAGTTCTTTAGCCTTTGGCAACGTTGTCTTAATTAACTCATGCTCAACCAACGAAGCCGTCATGTTACGGAACATTGCTCTCTTGTGAGTACCAGTTTTATTCAGCTTGCGGCCACTATAGCGATGACGCATGATTCAATTCCTTAATTCGTTGCTTTGTCAGCAAAATTTCTAATAAACTATCTTAACCGAGTTCACGATCACTCTTAATACTAGCAGGGGGCCAATTCTCAAGGCGCATGCCGAGTGAAAGCCCTCGTGAAGCCAGAACATCTTTAATCTCGGTAAGCGATTTCTTACCTAAATTTGGAGTCTTCAACAACTCAACTTCTGTGCGCTGAATCAAATCACCAATGTAATAAATACTCTCAGCCTTGAGGCAGTTGGCAGAACGAACCGTTAATTCGAGATCATCCACCGGCCGCAACAAAATAGGATCTATCTCTTCCTCTTTCTCCTCAGGCTCCGCAGCAGTCTCACCTTGCAGGTCAACAAACACAGCCATTTGCTGCTGAAGGATCGTCGCAGCGCGACGAATTGACTCTTCCGGATCAATTGTGCCATTGGTTTCAAGCTCAAGAACCAATTTATCAAGATCAGTACGATTCTCAACACGTGCATTGTCAACGCTATAAGAAACTTTAAAAATAGGACTGAAGGAGGCGTCTAACTTCAACCGACCAATAGTATGATTCTCTTCATCAGAGACGCGAGCGTCAGAAGGCTGATAACCACGACCGCGTAGTATTCGGAGCTCCATATTCAACGACTTTTTACCTGAAATTGTCGCTATCACGTGATCTGGGTTAACAACCTCGATATGACTATCACATTGGATATCAGCGGCTGTAACCACACAAGGCCCTTGAGCCTTCAACGTGACTGTCGTCTCGTCTCTTCCTTCCATCACAACTGCTACACCCTTAAGGTTCAGCAGTATCTCCATAACATCTTCCTGAATCCCTTCGATAGTGCTGTACTCGTGCTCAACACCGTCGATTTCAACTTCAACGATGGCGCAGCCAGACATTGACGAAAGTAAGATCCGACGCAAAGCATTACCAAGTGTATGCCCAAACCCTCTCTCTAGAGGCTCCAAAACAACCTTAGCGTGCGTCGAGTTGTAGGACGTTACATCAATATTTCGCGGTGTAAGCATTTCAGTGGCAGAATTTTGCATAATATTACCTGTAAGAACTAACAGCGATTATTTAGAGTAAAGCTCAACGATCAAATTCTCGTTAATCTCTGAGGGCAAATCTGATCTATCGGGATTACGCGTAAAAGTACCTTCCATTTTACTGGTATCTACACTCACCCACTCAACCTCTCCTCTCTGAGATGCAAGCTGTAACGCTGTCTGCACTCGGAGCTGAGCCTTGGATTTCTCACGAAGACCTACCATGTCACCTTCTTGAACTCGGAAGGAAGGTATATTGACCTTCTGACCGTTAACCAATATGGAATTGTGCGCCACTAACTGACGCGATTCCGCACGAGTAGACCCAAATCCCATCCGATAAACAACGTTATCTAAACGAGACTCAAGAAGTGTCAACAAGTTCTCACCTGTATTACCCTTGATACGGGCGGCAGCTTTGTAATAATTACTAAACTGCTTCTCTAGTACACCGTAAATACGACGCACCTTCTGTTTCTCACGCAACTGAACCCCGTAGTCAGACAAGCGCCCGCGGCGCTGGCCATGTTGACCCGGCGCACTCTCTGCGCGACATTTTGATTCTAAGGGACGAACGCCACTCTTAAGGAACAAATCAGTTCCTTCGCGACGTGATAGTTTACAAGTTGGTCCAAGATATCTAGCCATTTTTGTTCTCTCTTACACGCGACGCTTTTTAGGAGGACGACAGCCGTTATGAGGCACTGGCGTTACATCCGTGATGTTAGTAATTTTGTAACCGGCATTATTGAGTGCGCGAACCGCGGACTCACGCCCAGGGCCTGGACCCTTGACCTGAACATCAAGGTTCTTCAGACCGTAGTCCTTAGCCGCCTCTCCAGCACGTTCTGCGGCAACCTGAGCAGCGAACGGCGTACTTTTACGCGATCCCCTAAACCCAGACCCACCAGACGTAGCCCAAGAAAGCGTGTTCCCTTGACGATCTGTGATTGTCACAATGGTGTTGTTGAACGAAGCATAAATGTGCGCTACGCCGTCTATCACCGTCTTTTTGACCTTTTTACGAGTCGTTTTAGCTGCTGTTTTTGCCATTACAAACCGATCCTAATTATCGTTTAATCGGACGCTTGGGACCTTTACGGGTGCGCGCGTTCGTCTTGGTACGCTGTCCGCGTACCGGCAAATTACGTCGATGACGTAGGCCTCTATAGCAACCTAAGTCCATCAACCGCTTGATGTTCATACTTGTTTCTCGACGCAAGTCACCCTCAACTTCGTTCTGCCCAACGGCAGCACGCAATTGATCAAGTTGACCTTCGTCCAATGCAGAAATTTTAGTGTCTTCTGCAATGCCCACTTCCGCGCAAATCTTCTCCGCGGTTGGACGTCCAATACCAAACACATAAGTCAGTGAAATCACTGTGTGTTTATTATCAGGAATGTTGACACCGGCAATACGGGCCATTCACATTACTCCACTTATACTATGGGTTTAATCAGTACTCCAACGCCCTGCAGCGAACTGCAAAAAGGCGCGGTAGAATACCGATAGATCTACCAAAAATCAACCAGATTATCCTTGGCGCTGTTTATGACGAGGTTCAACACTACAAATAACACGAACCACGCCCTTACGACGGACAACTTTACAATTTCGACAAATCTTTTTAACCGATGCGCGTACTTTCACAGCATCACCTCTCTATCGACGGCCAGCGTTTTTAAGGTTGGCCTTTTTCATCAGCGAATCATATTGCTGTGACATTAGATGTGACTGCACTTGAGCCATAAAATCCATTGTTACAACAACCGCAATTAATAGCGACGTCCCACCCAGGTAGAAAGGTACATTAAAGTACACATTCAAGAACTGTGGCATCAGACAAATCAAGGTGATGTAAATACCACCAATCAATGTCAACCTGGTGGTGACACTATCAATATATTTGGCCGTGTGCTCTCCGGGACGTATCCCTGGCAAATAAGCACCGCCTTTCTTTAGGTTATCAGCCACTTCTCTCGGGTTGTACATCAACGCCGTGTAAAAGAAACTGAAGAAAATAATCAAACTAGAGAACAGTATTATGTATAACGGCTGTCCTGGGCCAATTAGTAATGCCACATCTTGCAGCCAAGCTGGCGCATTCACACCTTGACCAAACCACGTACTTATCGAGGTTGGAAACAACAACAAACTACTCGCAAAAATAGCCGGTATTACACCTGCCATGTTCACCTTCAATGGAAGGTGAGAAGTCTGGGCATTATATGCCTGACGTCCCTGCCGCTGGGCATAGTTTACCGTCAATCTACGTTGACCGCGCTCTATAAACACCACAAAATAGACAACAGCAACAGCAATAACCAAAACAACGATCAACATCAGTGGATTTAAATCACCCTGACGAGCAGACTCAAGAGCTTGACCCGCCGCCCCAGGCATACCGGCAACGATTCCAGCAAATATCAGCATGGATATACCATTACCAATACCGCGCTCGGTAATCTGCTCTCCTAGCCACATCAAAAATACAGCACCTGCAACCAACGAAGATATAGCAACCGCATAGAACATTGGTGTTACTTCGTAAGCCAAACCTTGCGATCCGAAACCAACGGCCATCGCAGTCCCCTGCACCGTGGCCAACGCTACCGTTCCGTAACGCGTATATCGGTTTATAGTACGGCGCCCGCTATCACCCTCTTTCTTTAACTGCTCAAGACTCGGAACAGTCGCAGACAATAACTGCATAATAATCGAAGCTGAGATATAAGGCATTACACCTAACGCCAAGATCGACAATCTCTCCAACGCACCACCAGAGAACATGTTAAACAACCCAAGAAACGTTCCCTGGTTCTGATTAAATAATTCCGCCAACCTATCTGGGTCAAACCCGGGTACCGGAATATGCGTTCCAATCCGATAAATAATAATGGCTAAAAACAAAAAGCGCAGGCGAGCCCAAAGCTCTCCAAGTCCTTTTTGATTGCCTACAGGCATGCCACCGGGTTTAGCCATTATCTTTACTCTTCTATCTTGCCGCCGGCAGCTACAATCGCTGCGGCTGCACCTTTAGTTGCGCCAATTCCTTTCAGAGTCACCGCTTTATTAATCTCACCTGAGGCAAATACTTTTGCACGGAGAATGTTGCTATTTAGCAATCCAGCATTACGCAGCGAATCAATATCTACGACATCACCCTCTACCAAGTGCAGCTCTGACAGACGTATCTCTGCGGTCACTGCCGCAAGCCGTGACGTAAAACCGTACTTAGGGAGGCGCTTCTGAAGCGGCATCTGACCACCTTCAAAACCTGGTCGTATGCTACCACCAGAACGAGACGCCTGTCCCTTGTGGCCACGACCACATGTTTTACCAAGCCCACTACCAATTCCACGGCCAGCACGCTTACCTTCTTTAATCCGACCCGGAGCCGGGCTAAGGGTATTCAGTCGCATCTTAAGCTTCCTCAACCTGTAACATATAGTTAACTTTGTTAATCATTCCACGAACCGAGGGAGTATCTTCAACCTCAACAGTGTGGCCAATTCGACGCAACCCAAGTCCAGTGAGGCAGGCTTTATGGTTCTTAAGCCGGCCAATAGAGCTCTTCATTTGCGTTACTTTTACTTTTTTCACTTTAGCTTTTGCCATGATCTACTTCCAATAACCTACGTGCTTTATTTACTATCACTTAGTTTAGAATTTCTTCTACAGACTTACCGCGCTTCGCAGCAACATCATCTGGTGAACTCATCGCTTCCAACGCCTTAAACGTGGCGCGAACAACGTTCACTGGATTCGTCGAACCATAGCACTTTGCAAGAACGTTCTGAACACCTGCAAGTTCAAGAACAGACCGCATAGCGCCACCAGCAATAACCCCAGTTCCTTCAGAAGCTGGCTGCATATAAATCTTAGACGCCGCATGAATACCTTTCGTAGGGTACTGGATAGTCGTTCCATCCAAAGCAACCTCGATCATATTACGCCGCGCTGCTTCCATCGCTTTTTGAATCGCCATCGGTACTTCACGAGCCTTACCACGACCAAACCCAACCTTGCCGTTCCCATCGCCGACAACTGTCAGAGCGGTGAATGCAAAAATGCGTCCACCCTTGACCGTCTTAGCAACTCGGTTAACCTGCACAAGCTTTTCCATCATGCCTTCAGCAGCTGCATCTTTTTGATCTGTAAGAGCCA
The DNA here is from genome assembly GCA_937911225.1 of uncultured Cellvibrionales bacterium. Lineage (GTDB taxonomy): Bacteria > Pseudomonadota > Gammaproteobacteria > Pseudomonadales > Porticoccaceae > HTCC2207. The sequence continues at coordinate 37,627 of CALDQM010000084.1, read as the reverse complement.
TATCTTCTACCTATTAAAATTCGAGGCCGGCTTCACGCGCGGCGTCTGCCAGTGCTTTAACACGGCCATGATATTTAAAACCACTGCGATCGAACGCTACCGAAGTGACCCCTGCAGCGACTGCTCGCTCAGCGACCAACTTACCAACAGCTGAAGCAGCATCAATATTCCCGGTGCTACCCTCACGCAAATCCTTTTCTAAAGTCGACGCTGTAGCGAGGACTTTGTCCCCCTCAGCGGCAATAACCTGTGCGTAGATATGACGAGGGGTACGATTAACACACAAACGTGTCACACCCTGTTCTCGGATTTTCATCCTTACTCGTTTAGCTCTTCGCTGACGTGAAACTTTTTTATCGCTCATTGTTTTACCCTGTTACTTCTTCTTGGCTTCTTTACGTCTTACGTACTCACCAGAAATCCTAACACCCTTACCTTTATAAGGCTCTGGCGGACGGAAGGCACGAATCTCAGCTGCTGCCTGTCCTAACTTCTGCTTATCTGAAGACTTCAACAAAATTTCTGTCTGGCTAGGTGTCTCTGCAGTTACTCCCTCGGGCAGCAAATATACTACCGGGTGAGAAAAACCGAGTGTCAAGTTGATCTTGCCACCCTGCACCTGCGCTCGGTAACCGACACCAACGAGATCAAGCTTCTTTTCAAAGCCTTTGGAAACTCCCGTCACCATGTTATTGACTAACGCTCGGGTAGTCCCAGACATCGCTCTAGCGAATGCATCTTGACTGACCGCGGCGAACGTAAGAACGTTATCACCATGGTTTATCTCAACGTGACTATTCACCGACATCGCTAAGGTGCCCTTGGCCCCTTTAACGGATATTTCAGAACCAACCAAAGACACTTCAACACCCTTTGGTAGTTCGATTGGATTATTTGCTACTCTAGACATATCTATTTCCTATCAGAATACAGTGCAGAGCACTTCACCGCCAATACCAGCAGCTCGCGCTGCACGATCGGTCATTACACCCTTACTGGTACTGACTATAGCAACACCAAGGCCACTGCGTACTTTCGGCAGGTCATTAGTGCCGACATACAGACGCAAGCTAGGCTTGCTGATACGCGTAATTTCTTCAATAACTGGCTTCCCTTCAAAATACTTAAGGGCAACCGTTAAACTAGGCTTTACTTCATCAGTAACACTAAAGCCACTAATATAACCCTCGTCTTCCAACACCTGAGCCACAGAAGCTTTTAACTTAGAAGCAGGCATAGTCACTTCTGGCTTACTACGGTGATGCGCATTACGAATGCGGGTTAACATGTCTGAAATTGGATCTTGCATACTCATCGTGTTTGGCTCCTTAAACTACCAACTGGCTTTAACCAGCCCCGGAACTTCACCACGCATTGCCGCTTCGCGTAGTTTGTTTCGGCACAGGCCAAACTTTCTATAAACACCGTGTGGACGGCCCGTAATTCTGCAGCGGTTACGCTGACGTACTGGGCTCGCATCACGCGGCAATTGTTGTAACTTCTGAATGGCTTCCCAACGATCTTCGTCTGAAGCCTCTACATCACTGATGACAGCCTTAAGTGCAGCACGCTTTACAGCGAACTTTGCTACTGTCTGGGTGCGCTTTTTCTCGCGCTGAACCATTGATACCTTAGCCATTAATCTATGTCCTCAACTCTTCAACGGGAAGTTAAAAGCGCGAAGCAATGCTCGCCCTTCATCATCGTTTCTAGCGGTCGTAGTAATTGTAATATCCATTCCACGGAGCTTATCGATCTTTTCATAGTCAATCTCTGGAAAAATAATCTGCTCTGTTATCCCCATCGAAAAATTACCGCGGCCATCAAACTGCTTAGGACTAATACCACGAAAGTCTCTTATCCGTGGGATCGCGATCCCAACTAGTCGCTCTAAAAACTCATACATCCGATCAGAGCGTAAAGTAACCTTAGTTCCAATGGGCCAGCCCTGCCGAACTTTAAATCCAGCAATAGACTTTCTCGCATTATTGATCACAGGCTTTTGAGCTGAAATCAACGTAAGATCTGCAACCGCGTTATCAAGTGACTTTTTATCACCGATAGCCTCACCCACACCCATATTAAGAGTAATCTTAGTGATGCGCGGAACTTCCATAACATTAGCCAACCCTAGCTCTTCTTTAAGCTTGGGCGCTAATTCGTTTTTATAAACTTCTTTCAACCTGACCATTAGAATTACCTGTTTGCTTAAGCGTCGACAGCTTCGCCGTTAGACTTAAAGACCCGAATCTTTTTGTTATCGTCTTGGATCTTAAAGCCAACTCGATCCGCCTTATTCGTAGAGCTATTGAATATCGCAATATTAGAAACCTGAATTGGAGACTCTTTCTCAATAATTCCACCAGGTATGCCGGCATTAGGATTAGGCTTCTGATGCTTCTTGATCATCTGCACACCAGACACTAAGACCTTACTGTTCTCTAACACCTTAAGAACCTTACCACGCTTACCTTTGTCTTTCCCGGCGACGACTACAACTTCATCATCTCGTTTAATTTTCAGCATTACCATTTCATAATCCTCGCTTACAGCACTTCAGGTGCTAGGGAAATAATCCGCATGAAACGCTCAGTGCGTAGCTCACGAGTTACTGGCCCAAAAATACGTGTGCCTATCGGCGCCAAATTAGCATTCAAGAGAACAGCAGCATTATCATCAAATTTGATCAGACTGCCATCTTGTCTACGCAGACCCTTCTTGGTGCGAACAACAACCGCACTCATGACCTGGCCTTTCTTAACCTTGCCGCGGGGAATTGCTTCTTTAACAGTGACCTTAATTACATCACCAACTCGCGCATAGCGACGGTGCGAACCACCCAACACTTTAATACACATCACACGACGCGCACCGCTGTTGTCTGCTACATCAAGATAACTTTCTGTTTGAATCATTTTCCTACCCCAAACTAATACTTGTTGCGAAGCTACTCAGCAGTAACTCGCTCATCAATATTTACTAATTTCCAAGCCTTGTCCTTCGACACCGGCCGACACTCCGCGATGGTTACTAAGTCGCCCGCACTTGCGTCGTTACTTTCATCGTGAGCCTTAATTTTGCTCGACTTAGTCAAGATCTTCCCATACACCGGGTGCTTAACTCGCCTCTCAACTAAAACCGTAATGGTCTTATCCATTTTGTCGCTAACAATACGACCGGTTAGAGTCCGTGAACTCGTATTTAATTCAGACATACCTATTCTCCAGCCTTCTGATTAATCGCGGTCTTGATACGCGCAATATTTCTACGCGTCGCCTTTACCAAGTGGCTTTCGTTGAGCTGGCCAGTCGACAGCTGCATGCGCAACTTAAACTGCTGCTTAAGCTCTCCGCCTAGTGTCGCCTGCAACTCTTCAACAGACTTTTCACTCAATTCGCTTGCTTTCATTACATTACCGTCCGCGTAACAAAGGTGGTTGCAATTGGCAGCTTCGCCGCCGCCAGCGCAAATGCTTCACGCGCCAACTCTTCACTTACACCTTCCATTTCATAGAGTACTTTACCGGGCTGCACCAAGGCTACCCAATATTCAACATTACCCTTACCCTTACCCATTCGAACCTCAAGCGGCTTCTTGGTTATTGGCTTATCTGGAAACACACGAATCCAGATTTTGCCACCACGCTTGATATGCCGGGTCATAGCACGACGAGCTGCCTCAATCTGACGAGCGGTCAAACGACCACGGCCAGAGGCTTTGAGGCCAAACTCACCAAAGCTGACTTTGCTCCCGCGTTGCGCCAGGCCACGATTACGGCCTTTATGCATTTTGCGGAATTTTGTACGTTTTGGTTGCAGCATCTCGCTTTACCCTTATCGCTTAATTCTTGCTTCGTTTTTCTTTAGTGGGAGCCTTAACAGCCTCCTCACCACCTAGAACTTCACCCTTGAAGATCCAGACCTTAACACCAATAATTCCATATGTAGTATTGGCTTCGGCAGCTGCATAATCAATATCTGCTCGCAATGTATGCAGAGGAACCCGTCCTTCTCGATACCATTCAGACCGAGCAATTTCTGCACCGCCCAAACGACCACCAACCTGAATCTTAACTCCGAGAGCGCCACCACGCATTGCGTTCTGTACCGCTCGCTTCATAGCGCGGCGAAACATAACCCTACGTTCCAGCTGCTGAGCGACATTCTGCCCAACCAGTGACGCATCCAAATCAGGCTTGCGTATCTCTTCAATATTTATAGTCACCGTACAACCCATAACCTTGGCAACATCATTGCGCAGACGCTCTACGTCTTCGCCCTTCTTACCAATCACGATACCCGGACGAGCGGTATGGATAGTAACTCGGCCAGTATCTGACTGACGCTCAATATCAATGCGGCTTACCGAGGCATGAGAGAGCTTTTTATTAATAAAGGCTCTAACTGCCAAATCTTGGTTGAGCTTATCAGCATAATCTTTATTCCCGGCGTACCAGGTAGAGCTATGCTTCTTAACGATCCCAAGACGGATACCGGTTGGATGTACTTTTTGACCCATTACATGGTCTCCTGAACCTAATTCTACTTTTCAGCGACTTTTACAGTTATGTGACAGCTGCGTTTTAAAATTCTATCTGCACGACCCTTAGCACGCGGTTTAATGCGCTTCATGGTCATACCTTCATCAACAAATATGGTGGATACCTTCAACTCATCAACGTCTGCACCGTCATTGTGCTCAGCGTTAGCTATAGCTGACTCCAAAACCTTTTTGATGATATCTGCACCCTTCTTAGTGCTGAACTGCAGTATCTCTAGTGCAGCCTCAACAGACTTACCGCGAACTTGATCAGCGACGAGCCGGGCCTTTTGCGCCGACATTCTAGCGCCTTTTAATTTTGCTGCTACTTCCACAATAAACTACCTCTTCCAATCAAGCTGAGCTTAACGCTTAGCTTTTTTATCCGCGACATGGCCACGATAAGTACGTGTCGGAGAAAACTCACCCAACTTGTGACCGACCATCTCTTCATTGATCGTTACCGGAATGTGCTGGCGGCCATTGTGAATCGCAATAGTTAAACCAAGCATATCAGGTAGTATCATGGATCGACGAGACCAAGTCTTTATTGGTCGCCGCTCGTTATTTGCTACTGCCGCCTCAACCTTTTTTGCAAGGTGAATATCGACGAATGGTCCTTTCTTTAGAGAGCGTGGCACGTTTGCTATCCTCTTCTATATAATTTATGTCGGCGCTTACTTGCGACGGCGAATAATGTATTTGTCAGTACGCTTGTTCTTACGCGTCTTGTAACCTTTGGTCGGCATTCCCCAAGGAGAAACCGGGTGACGACCACCAGAGGTACGTCCTTCACCACCGCCATGAGGGTGATCTACCGGGTTCATCGCCACACCACGAACAGTGGGACGGACACCACGCCAGCGCGCTGCACCGGCCTTACCCAATGAACGTAAACTATGCTCACTGTTACAAACTTCTCCAAGAGTCGCGCGACAATCTATCGGTAGACGTCTCATCTCACCACTACGCAAACGAACTGTTGCGTAAGCACCTTCACGAGCAATCAACTGAACGGATGCTGCAGCGCTTCGAGCAATCTGTGCTCCCTTGCCAACCTTCATCTCAACACAGTGAACAATTGATCCAACCGGTATCTTACGAAGCGGAAGACTGTTGCCGACCTTAATCGGCGAGCCCTCGCCGGAGACTACTGTGTCACCAGCTGAAACTCCCTTTGGAGCTATAATGTATCGACGCTCACCATCCGCATAACATAGCAACGCTATGTGGGCGCTACGGTTAGGATCGTACTCCAAACGCTCAACTGTCGCTGGAATACCATCTTTATTACGCTTAAAGTCAATAATCCGGTAATGCTGCTTGTGCCCACCACCAATATGGCGAACAGTGATTCTACCATTACTATTTCGACCACCAGAACGCTTCTTTGGTGCCAACAACGGCCCGTAGGGAGCGCCCTTATGCAAGTCAGGGTTAACTACACTGACTACAAAGCGCCTGCCGGGGGAGGTTGGTTTTCTTTTAATTACTGCCATGATTAACCCCTTACTCCGCTACTGAAAAGTCAATATCTTGACCTTCCGCCAGTCGTACATAGGCCTTCTTCCAATCGCTACGGCGACCGACTCCGGTCTTAGTGCGACGCGTCTTGCCCTTCATATTAATAACGCGAACATCGTCTACCTTGACTTCGAACAACTGCTCTACAGCCTTCCGAATCTCTAGCTTGGTAGCGTTCGTCGCAACCTTAAATACAACCTGTGTCGCTGCGCCCAATGTCATTGCCGATTTCTCAGTAATGTGCGGCCCTAACAACACTTTGAAGAGTCTCTCTTGGTTCATGCTAGGATCTCCTCGATTTTTTTCAACGCTGCCACGGTAACAATTACCTTATCTGAATTTATCAGACTGACCGGGTCGATTGCTGCTGCGTCCCGCACATCTACTTTGTGTAAATTCCGCGACGACAAATATAAGTTCTCGCTAACTTCTTCGGTAACAATCAGCGCGTGCTGCAAGCCGTACTCTGCCAACTTCGCAATAAGACCTTTGGTCTTGGGAGCATCAACATCAAAGTCATTCACAACGACTAATCGATCTTGCCGCGCTAACTCAGACACTATTGAGCGCATAGCTGAGCGATACATCTTACGATTGATTTTTTGACTGTGATCCTGAGGCTGAGCAGCAAATGTTACACCGCCTCCACGCCAGATTGGACCGCGTATAGTTCCTGCGCGCGCCCGACCGGTTCCTTTCTGAGCAAACGGCTTTCGGCCACCTCCAGAAACAGCGGAGCGATTCTTTTGAGCCCGGGTACCTTGACGAGCACCCGCCAGAAAAGTTACCACAGCCTGGTGAACTAAGTCTTGATTGAATTCCATTCCAAAAGCAGCTTCAGAAACCTCTATAGTTCCTTTATTACCCTTGGGCGTGGCGATCGATAATTCCATGGACACTCCCCTTAAGCCTTAACTGCTGGACAGACGATAATATTGCCACCGGGTGCACCAGGAACCGCACCTTTGATCAACAAGAGGCTGCGTTCTGCGTCCACACGAACGATTTCTAAATTCTGAGTTGTTACTTGAGCGTTACCCATCTGACCACTCATCTTCTTTCCCTTGAATACGCGACCAGGAGTCTGATTCTGACCAATCGAACCATTAGATCGGTGGGAGATTGAGTTGCCGTGGGTAGCGTCTTGCATACTGAAGTTCCAGCGCTTAACTCCGCCCTGAAAACCTTTTCCTTTTGAAGTGCCGGTTACATCGACTTTTTGACCTTCTTGGAAGCGCTCGACAGTTAGCGACCCGCCAACTTCGAATGTTTCTTCTGTACCTTCAGACCTAAATTCCCACTGACCTCGACCTGCCTCGACACCTGCTTTCGCAAATTCGCCAGCCTGAGATTTTGTTACTCGGGAAGCTTTCTTAGAGCCAGTGGTCACTTGAATAGCGGAATAGCCATCAGTCGCCAAAGACTTTATCTGGGTAATATGATTAGGCGAAGCCTCTACCACTGTTACAGGGATAGAAACACCGTCTTCGGTAAATACACGAGTCATACCACATTTGCGGCCGACAATACCTATTCTCATTTTATAACCTCTTACGTGTACGGGGCTCTTACCCGCTACGGCCGCTTATTTCAAAGCGTTACACTATATAACTTGCTCGATGGGCATCCATCGAACGACTACAAAACAAATCAGCTCAAGCTAATCTGAACTTCTACTCCAGCAGCAAGGTTCAATTTCATCAGAGCATCAACGGTCTTTTCTGTCGGCTCAACAATATCAATTAAACGCTTGTGCGTACGAATCTCATACTGATCACGTGCATCTTTGTTCACGTGAGGAGAGATCAAAATTGTAAATCTCTCTTTGCGTGTTGGCAATGGAATTGGACCACGGATCTGCGCTCCAGTTCGTCTTGCAGTCTCAACAATTTCTTGAGTCGATGTATCGATCAACTTGTGATCAAAGGCCTTTAGACGAATCCTAATACTTTGGTTTTGCATGTCAGCGAAGCTCCGCTATCTGTTCTTTTGTTTCGGATTTAACTCTTTAAAAAGCTTTGTTTAGCCCCGAAAATCGAGCGCGAATTTTAGAGCCAGACCCCCGAACTGTCAAGCAATTAAACAGCTATAGCCTGTTTTTTTTGCTACTTGGTCAAAACTATCGATTATAAAAGGCAAATCGACAAAAAAGGGGCCTACAAGGCCCCTTCCATATTCATACACTTACGCGATGATTTTGGCTACTACGCCAGCACCAACGGTGCGTCCACCTTCGCGAATTGCAAAACGAAGACCGTCTTCCATCGCAATCGGGTGAATCAGCTCAACAGTCATTTGCACATTATCACCTGGCATGACCATCTCAGTACCTTCAGGTAACTCACATGCGCCAGTTACATCCGTGGTACGGAAGTAAAACTGCGGACGGTACCCTTTAAAGAATGGTGTATGACGACCACCCTCATCTTTAGACAGAACATAAATCTCTGACTCAAACTTGGTGTGCGGCTTAACAGAGCCTGGCTTAGCCAGTACCTGACCACGCTGAACTTCTTCACGCTTAGTTCCGCGCAACAAAATACCACAATTCTCTCCAGCACGCCCCTCATCAAGGAACTTACGGAACATCTCAACACCTGTACAGGTAGTCTTCGACGTGTCAGCAATACCAATAACTTCGATCTCTTCGCCAACCTTAACAATACCACGCTCAATACGGCCAGTAACAACAGTTCCACGACCCGCAATTGAGAACACATCCTCAATCGGCATCAAGAACGGCTGATCAACTGCACGCACTGGCTCAGGAATATAAGTGTCCAGCGCTTCTACAAGCTTTCTAACAGCCGTAGTGCCTAACTCATGATCATCCTTACCTTCTAACGCCATGAGCGCAGAACCAACAATAATCGGCGTGTCATCACCAGGGAACTCATAAAGATCAAGCAGCTCACGCAGCTCCATCTCAACTAACTCAAGCATCTCTTCATATTCTTCTGAACCAACGCCACCGCAATCTTCAGCGAGCAAATCAGCTTTGTTCAAGAATACTACAACGTAAGGTACACCGACCTGACGTGACAACAGGATGTGCTCGCGAGTCTGAGGCATTGGGCCGTCAGTTGCTCCACACACCAAAATAGCGCCGTCCATCTGAGCAGCACCTGTAATCATATTCTTTACATAGTCAGCGTGACCTGGGCAATCAACGTGCGCATAGTGACGAATGGCTGAATCATACTCAACGTGGGCTGTGGAAATAGTAATTCCGCGCTCGCGCTCTTCAGGTGCATTGTCAATTTGATCAAACGCCTGCATTGTGCCGCCAAAAACTTCTGCACAGACGCGCGTCATAGCCGCAGTCAATGTTGTCTTTCCGTGGTCAACGTGCCCAATGGTGCCGACATTCACATGCGGCTTATTTCTTTCAAACTTTTCTTTAGCCATCTCAGCGTCTCCTCAAAAGGCATGTATGTTAAATTTGTTCGGCTTAGGACGTGGACTTTTAAATACGTCAGAGTCGAAGGTGGCCATCTTATACTTCAGTTCACAAGAGTCAACGCTCTTTGACGTTAAATATACGATTTTTTACGTTTTTTTACGTTTTTTTTTGGAAAACCACCGTATGTCGCACCGCAGAGCGAGTAAAACTAGTAATTATGGAAAATTTAACCTTAATATTTTAATTTATGTGCGCTTCGAGACTAATATCTTGTATACTCGCGCGCGGTTTGCAGGCCCTAAAATCACCAGACTTTTTAAATTGAGCAGAATAATGACTGAATTATCTCACTACAGAAACATTGGCATCTTTGCACACGTTGATGCTGGAAAAACCACAACTACTGAAAGAATTCTAAAGCTTACCGGGAAGATTCATAAGACCGGTGAAGTCCACGATGGCGCTGCCACAACTGACTTTATGGAGCAAGAGCAAGAGCGCGGAATCACTATCCAGTCAGCAGCTACTACCTGCTACTGGAGAGACCATCGCTTTAATATCATTGATACTCCCGGACACGTGGACTTTACTGTTGAAGTCTATCGCTCATTGAAAGTGCTTGATGGCGGCGTTGGTGTATTCTGTGGTTCTGGAGGCGTCGAGCCCCAGTCAGAAACTAACTGGCGCTACGCTAACGAGTCAGAAGTTGCTAGAGTTATCTTCGTCAATAAGCTTGACCGTATGGGCGCTGATTTTTTGCGCGTCGTCAAACAGGTTAAGGACGTACTGGGTGCTAATCCACTCGTTATGTGTCTTCCGATCGGTGTTGAAGAAAATTTTGTTGGATTGGTCGATCTTCTTGAGCGAAAGGCATATGTATGGGATGACTCTGGTCTCCCTGAGAACTACGAAATTGTCGATATCCCAGCTGATATGGTTGACGAAGTAGAACAGTACCGTGAAATGATGATCGAAACTGCTCTCGAGCAAGATGATGATTTACTGATGGCCTATATGGAAGGCGAAGAGCCCTCAATCGAAGATGTTAAGATGTGTGTTCGTAGGGGCACCATTGCACTGGACTTCTTCCCAACTTACTGTGGTTCAGCATTTAAAAACAAGGGCGTTCAGATGGTTCTTGACGCCGTTGTCGACTACTTACCTTGCCCAACAGATGTAGTGCCTCAACCATTAACTGACGAAGATGGTAATGAGACCGGCGATAGAGCTATTGTTTCAATCACTGAGCCTCTCAAAGCACTTGCCTTTAAAATTATGGATGACCGTTTCGGTGCATTGACCTTTGTGCGCGTTTACTCAGGCGTACTCAACAAGGGCGACACTATTCTTAACTCCTTTACTGGAAAAACCGAACGTATTGGTCGAATGGTTGAGATGCATGCTGATGATCGGAACGAGATTGATCGCGCTCAGGCGGGTGATATTATCGCTATTGTAGGTATGAAGAACGTGCAGACCGGTCATACTCTCTGTGATCCCAAGCACCCGGTGACATTGGAACCGATGATTTTCCCTGAGCCAGTTATTTCTATCGCGGTCAAGCCTAAGGATAAAGGCGGCTCTGAGAAGATGGGTATTGCTATCGGCAAGATGATTGCTGAGGACCCTTCATTTCGGGTTGAAACCGACGAAGACTCTGGTGAAACCATTCTCAAGGGAATGGGCGAGTTACACCTAGACATCAAGGTAGATATCCTAAACCGAACGTACGGTGTCGATTTAATTGTTGGTCAGCCGCAGGTTGCTTACCGTGAAACTATTACTACAGCGCTCGAAGACAGCTACACTCACAAAAAGCAGTCGGGTGGTTCTGGTCAGTTTGGAAAGATCGATTATCGCATCAAACCCGGTGAGCCCGGAACAGGTTTTGTTTTCAGCTCGAAAGTAGTCGGTGGTAATGTTCCTAAGGAATTTTTCCCAGCAATTGAGAAAGGCTTTAAAGGCATGATGGATCAAGGTCCGTTGGCTGGCTATCCTGTCCTTGATGTTGAAGTTGAGTTATATGATGGCGGCTTCCACGCCGTTGACTCCTCAGCAGTTGCGTTTGAGATTGCCGCAAAAGGCGCTTTCCGCCAATCTATGCCTAAAGCAGGTCCGCAGATCATTGAGCCCATCATGAAAGTAGATGTTTACACACCTGAAGATCATGTTGGTGATGTAATCGGTGACTTGAATCGTCGTCGCGGTATGATTAAGGATCAAGAGCCCGGTGTTACAGGCGTTCGCATTAAGGCCGATGTTCCATTGTCAGAGATGTTTGGCTATATTGGCCATCTACGCACTATGACCTCAGGTCGCGGGCAGTTCTCGATGGAATTTGCTCACTACTTGCCTTGCCCGCAGAACATCGCTACTGATGTTATCGCGGCGGCTAAGGAACTCAAAGACGCTAAGTAACGAATGTCCTTGAAGAAAAAACCCCCGATGGCGTCTGCCAACGGGGGTTTTTTTTGCCTGATAATTTAACAGCGAGGCAATCAGCTCATATTTTTCGCCATTACCGCTTCGGTAATATTTTTTGGCGCTTCGGAGTACTTATCGAATTCCATAGTGAAGGTAGCGCGACCCTGTGTAGCGGACCGAAGATCCGTCGCATAACCAAACATTTCACCGAGAGGCACCTCTGCATTAATAACCTTACCTATCGCATTATCCTCCATTCCTAATATAATACCTCTCCGGCGATTAAGATCTCCGACCACATCTCCCATATTTGACTCAGGAGTGACAATCTCAACCTTCATAGTCGGTTCTAACAAAACAGCACCACCAAACTCAGTTAACTTTCTAGTCGCCAACGAGCCAGCAATCTTAAATGCCATTTCAGACGAATCAACGTCATGGTAAGAACCGTCATACAAGGTAGCCTTAACACCCAATAATGGATAACCAGCCAGAATTCCATTCTGCATTTGCTCCTCAATACCCTTAGCCACAGCAGGTATATACTCTCGCGGTACACTTCCCCCAACCACTTCATTGACAAACTCTAACCCTTCGGCGCCTGAGTCTTCGGCCGGCTCAAACTTTAACCAAACATGACCATATTGCCCACGACCGCCAGACTGTCGAACAAACTTCCCTTCGATTTCGCAGCTATTGCGAATGGTTTCACGATAAGCCACCTGAGGCTTACCAATATTAGCTTCTACAGTAAACTCGCGGCGCATGCGATCGACAAGAATATCAAGGTGCAGCTCTCCCATCCCTGAAATGATCGTCTGCCCACTCTCTTCGTCTGTTTTAACCCTAAACGAAGGATCCTCTTGGGCAAGTTTACCCAAGGCAACACCCATCTTCTCTTGATCGGCTTTTGTTCTGGGCTCAACAGCAACAGAAATGACGGGTTCAGGGAATTCCATACGCTCAAGAACAATCTTATTGTCCTCAGAGCAGAGAGTATCTCCCGTGGTAGTATCTTTTAATCCAATCGCTGCAGCTATATCACCAGCCCGGACTTCCTTAATCTCCTCGCGACTATTAGCATGCATCTGTACCATACGACCCACGCGCTCGCGCTTCATTTTCACCGAGTTATAGACCGCTGTGCCACTTTCCAGAGTGCCTGAATAGACTCTCATAAACGTTAAGGTACCAACAAAAGGGTCAGTAGCAATTTTGAACGCCAGTGCCGAGAAAGGTGAGCTATCATTTGCACTACGCACTGCTTTGTCGCCATTTTCCATCTCACCTTCAATCGCCTTAACCTCTGTAGGTGACGGCAAATATTCAATGACGGCATCCAACATCGCCTGAACACCTTTATTTTTAAACGCTGACCCGCCCAGGACCGGAACAATCTCATTCGCTAATGTTCTGATCCGTAATCCCTGCTTAATTTCCGACTCGCTTAGGGCCTCGCCTTCGAGATATTTTTCCATCAGCTCGTCAGTCGCCTCCGCGGCGGCCTCGACCAAATTTTCATGCATCTCTTGGCAATCACTCAGCATTTCGTCAGGAATGGCTGAATACTCAAAAGTCATACCCTGATCTGTTTCACTCCAGAAGATGGATTTCATTTTGACTAAGTCAACAACGCCCTTAAATTTTTCTTCGGCGCCAATGGTAAGCTGCAGTGGAACGGGCAATGCGCCAAGACGCTCTTTAAGTTGCTCTACAACCATCAGATAATCGGCGCCAGCGCGATCCATCTTATTGACGAAGACCATCCGCGGTACTTCATATTTGTTAGCTTGGCGCCATACAGTTTCTGTTTGTGGCTGAACTCCAGATGAACCACACAAGACAATAACAGCACCATCAAGCACACGCAGAGATCGCTCAACCTCAATGGTAAAATCTACGTGCCCGGGGGTATCAATGATATTGATGCGATGATCTTCAAACTGTGTATCCATACCGCTCCAAAAACAGGTTGTCGCTGCAGACGTTATGGTAATTCCACGCTCCTGCTCCTGCTCCATCCAATCCATAGTGGCAGCACCATCATGCACCTCACCAATCTTATGTGACATTCCGGTATAAAATAGTACCCGCTCAGTGGTCGTAGTTTTTCCTGCATCAACGTGAGCACAAATGCCAATGTTGCGATAGCGATCGATCGGGGTCTTGCGTGCCACAATATTTTTCCTTTTATTTAAAACACAAAAAGGTGGCTATTATAGCCACCTTTTTGAGAACATCTTCTATTACAGCGAAGTTTAGAAACGGAAGTGCGAGAACGCCTTGTTCGCTTCTGCCATGCGATGCACATCTTCACGCTTTTTAACCGCACCGCCTTTGCCTTGACATGCATCAATCAGCTCGCCAGCTAGACGCTGTGGCATAGACTTCTCACCACGACTACGTGCGTAATCTACCAACCAACGCATTGCCAGTGCAGTGCGTCGCGATGGACGGACCTCTACAGGCACTTGGTAGGTGGCACCACCTACACGCCGTGACTTAACCTCAACTAATGGGGCTACGTTGTCTAGCGCTTCTTCAAACACTTCCACTGGGCTCTTCTTTAAGCGCTCTTCCACTATATCTAAGGCGCCATATACAATACGCTCAGCGACTGATTTCTTGCCACTAACCATCACGTGGTTCATGAATTTAGCGAGGGTGATATTACCAAATTTCGGATCCGGTAAGATCTCTCGCTTTGCTGCTACTCTTCTTCTTGGCATCGTTTTGCCCTTCTCTTCAGGTTTGTCTAGGGATAGGCCCTAGCCTTACTTGATTGTTAACCGATTACTACGCAATTAGCCCTTAGGCCGCTTAGTACCATACTTTGAACGACGCTGAGTACGGCCGTTCACACCCGCTGTATCCAATGTGCCACGTACCGTATGGTAGCGAACACCTGGAAGATCCTTTACACGACCACCACGAATCAACACAACACTGTGCTCTTGCAAGTTGTGGCCTTCACCACCAATGTATGAAGTTACTTCATAGCCACTGGTAAGGCGAACACGGCACACTTTGCGAAGTGCAGAGTTTGGCTTCTTCGGAGTTGTTGTATAAACGCGGGTACATACACCACGGCGCTGAGGACAGGCCTGCAATGCTGGTACGTCACTTTTACTAACTTTGCGCTTTCTCGGCTTACGAACCAACTGGTTGATCGTTGCCATGCAATTTTTCTCCAAATTAAAAAAGTCTTTTTATAAAGACTGTTTGTTCCTTGAACATAGTCCCTAAACACTGAAACTACACCCAAAAGGGAGCGGCATTTTAATTACCGCACTAGCGGGAGTCAAGCACACATTACTACTTGCCTTAACAATATTCATATCAACACTCTGATCACAACATTGAAAAGGCATTAGTCGTTATGTAATTCTCCCTTAATCGTCTAACATTTCGGCACTCAATGCTTCGCTTAATGCTGCTTCAACATCTGCTGCTGTCATCGTAGACTCTACTTCTGCTTCACGACTCTTACGTCGCTGCGCATGGTACGACAATCCAGTTCCTGCCGGAATCAGTCGCCCTACCACCACATTTTCTTTTAAACCTCTCAGAGGATCAGACTTGCCTGTGACAGCAGCCTCTGTAAGTACTCGAGTTGTCTCCTGGAACGACGCGGCTGAGATGAAGCTCTCAGTTGCGAGAGACGCCTTAGTAATACCAAGCAACTGTCGCTCGTATTTCGCTGGCTGAAGGCCTTCTTGACGCAACCTTTCATTTTCCTCAAGAACTCGACGATACTCGACCTGCTCACCGCGAATTAACGTCGAATCACCCATATCTGTGATTTCAACCTTACGCAGCATCTGGCGAGTAATAACCTCGATGTGCTTATCATTAATTTTTACACCCTGGAGTCTGTAGACGTCTTGGATCTCATTAACGATATACTTAGCCAACTCACTAATACCTTTAAGACGCAAAATGTCGTGAGGAATAGGTGGTCCATCAGAAATGACCTCGCCCTTCTCAACATGCTCACCTTCAAACACGCTCAGAGTACGCCATTTAGGGATCAGTTCCTCATATTGCATTTTGCCATTTGGTAATGGCTGGCCATCATCAGGAGAGATGACTAAACGCAACTTGCCTTTGGTTTCCTTACCCAAGGTAACAGTTCCTGTAATCTCCGCAAGGATAGCTGGGTCTTTAGGCTTACGTGCCTCAAACAAATCAGCGACTCTCGGTAGACCACCGGTAATATCTTTAGTACCACCCGCCTCTTGAGGGATACGAGCAATGATCTGCCCAATATCAATCGTATCTCCGTCTATCACGTTAATACTCGCATTAGCCGGCAACGGATAGTGTGCAGGGACAGTCGAGTTAGGGAAGATAAGCTCTTTACCCTTTTTGTCAGTCAAGGAGATCATCGGCTTCAGTTCTTTACCTGCAGCATTTCGATCATTAGGATCAATGACTGAGATGCTCGTCAAACCAGTCATATCATCAGTCTGCTGGCGGACACTCAAGCCCTCTTCCATTCCGGAGAATGCAACCTTACCAGCCACTTCAGTGACAATTGGATGAGTATGCGGATCCCAATTAGCGATGATATCGCCAGCTGAAACAGCCGCACCATCAGCAACTCTGATCAAAGCGCCATAAGGAAGCTTGTAACGCTCGCGCTCACGACCATTTTCATCCGCAATAGCGAGCTCTCCTGAGCGAGAAACTGCGACCAGATTCTTGTCTTTATTCTGAACCGTCTTGAGGTTAATAAGGCGAATTACACCGTCTTGTTTAACCTTAACACTGTCTACAGCAGACGCTCGAGAAGCCGCACCACCAATATGGAAAGTCCGCATCGTAAGCTGTGTTCCTGGCTCACCAATTGACTGCGCAGCAATCACACCCACCGCTTCACCCTGATTGACACGATGTCCTCGCGCCAAGTCACGACCGTAACACGCAGAGCAAATACCATGACGTACTTCACAGGTTATTGGCGAACGCACAATCACTTCGTCGATACTCAATTTCTCAATATGCAAAACCCACTGCTCATCGATCATCGTACCAGCCGCAACCGCTATTTCTTCAGTACCCGGCTTATTTACATCCTTAGCAAGAACACGTCCAAGAATTCGATCACCTAATGAAGAGATGATATCTCCCCCTTCAATGACCGGAGCCATCAACAGACCTTCAGTCGTGCCACAATCAACTTCAGTAACAACTACGTCCTGAGAGACGTCCACCAGACGACGAGTAAGGTATCCTGAGTTAGCTGTCTTCAACGCAGTATCAGCCAAACCTTTACGCGCGCCGTGAGTAGAGATGAAGTACTGCATTACCGTTAAACCTTCACGGAAATTAGCCGTAATAGGTGTTTCAATAATAGACCCATCAGGTCGCGCCATCAGACCACGCATACCTGCTAGCTGCCGTATCTGTGCTGGGGAACCACGAGCACCAGAATCAGCCATAATGAACACTGAGTTGAAAGAATCCTGTTCTTCTATCTCGCCATCACGGTTGGTTACTTTCTCAGTACTAATACCCTTCATCATTGACTTAGCAACGCGATCATTTGCCTGCGACCAGATATCGATCACTTTATTGTATCGCTCACCTTGAGTCACAAGACCAGAGGCAAATTGGCTAACAATTTCTCGCACCTGATCTTCAGCCGCAGAAATAATTTCAGTCTTGTCATCTGGAATAACGAAATCATTGACGCCAATGGACGCACCAGAACGAGTAGAAAATTTGAATCCGGTATACATTAATTGGTCAGCAAAGATTACGGTATCTTTAAGACCTACGCGCCGATAGCACTCGTTCAAAATAAGAGATATGGCCTTTTTAACCATCGGCTTGTTTACTAAGCTGAATGGCAGACCTTCAGGAACTGACTCCCACAGAAGAATACGGCCAACAGTAGTGTCAACCATCTTGCGCTCTTCAGTGCGCTCGCCAGTCACTTCATCAACTAAAACCTCAACGATTCTGACTTTTACTCTTGCTTGAAGCTCAACGTTATCTGAGTAATATGCGCGAGACGCTTCTCTACCATCGGCAAAAATCATACCTTCGCCGATCGCATTGACCTTATGACGAGTCATGTAATAGAGACCAAGTACAACGTCCTGTGAAGGCACGATAATCGGCTCACCCGATGCAGGAGACAAAATATTATTTGTCGACATCATCAAAGCGCGTGATTCCATCTGCGCCTCTATCGTAAGCGGCACGTGAACGGCCATCTGATCGCCATCAAAGTCAGCATTGAACGCAGCACAAACAAGGGGATGCAACTGAATCGCTTTACCTTCGATTAGCACAGGCTCAAAGGCCTGAATACCAAGACGGTGGAGCGTCGGTGCCCGGTTCAACAATACTGGATGCTCACGGATTACATCATCGAGAATATCCCACACTATAGACTCTTCACGTTCAACCATTTTCTTAGCAGCTTTGATCGTCGTTGCCAAACCGCGCAATTCCAATTTACTAAAGATAAACGGCTTGAACAACTCGAGTGCCATACGCTTTGGAAGACCACATTGGTGCAACCGAAGAGTCGGACCACATACGATTACAGATCGTCCAGAGTAATCTACTCGCTTACCTAACAGGTTCTGACGGAAACGGCCGCCTTTGCCTTTAATCATGTCTGCAAGCGACTTCAGCGGACGCTTATTGGACCCTGTTATCGCGCGGCCACGACGACCATTATCAAGCAATGCGTCGACTGACTCTTGCAGCATACGCTTTTCATTGCGAACAATAATGTCTGGCGCACTCAACTCGAGAAGACGCTTTAAACGATTATTACGATTGATTACTCGCCGATACAGATCATTCAGATCAGACGTAGCGAAACGTCCACCATCCAATGGGACCAAAGGTCGTAAATCAGGCGGTAGAACGGGCAATGCCTGTAAAACCATCCACTCAGGCTTATTCCCAGAACCATGGAATGCTTCAAGTAATTTTAATCGCTTAGAAAACTTTTTAATTTTGGTTTCAGATTTAGTATTGGGGATTTCCTCACGGATCTCCGCAATTTCCTCTTCCATTACAATTTCTCTTAACAGGGACTGAATAGCTTCAGCTCCCATCGTAGCGACAAACTCATCGCCAAATTCTTCTAACGACTCGAAATACTCATCATCAGTTAGCAATTGGCCTTTTTCTAGTGTCGTTAAACCTGGATCGGTAACCACATAGGACTCAAAGTACAAGACGCGCTCAATTTCACGAAGTGTCATGTCGAGCATCAACCCGATGCGCGAAGGTAACGACTTCAGGAACCATATATGTGCAACTGGGCAGGCCAATTCAATATGACCCATACGCTCTCGTCGCACTTTGGTAAGCGTCACTTCAACACCGCATTTCTCGCAGACAATGCCACGATGCTTCATACGTTTGTACTTGCCACACAAGCACTCATAATCTTTCACTGGACCAAAAATCTTGGCACAGAAAAGACCTTCGCGCTCCGGCTTAAAGGTACGGTAGTTGATTGTTTCAGGCTTCTTTACTTCACCAAATGACCAAGACCGGATCATTTCTGGTGAGGCAAGGCTAATCCGAATATTATCAAACTCGGTGTTTTGTTCTTTCTGCTTGAGTAGATTGACTAAGTCTTTCAAGGCTTTTCCTCCAGTAACTGGGTTTGCCGGGGCGATCAGTCACCCCGACTATCACTAAGCAAATGAGCGCTTATTCGTTTTCCAACTCCATGTTGATACCAAGGGAGCGAACTTCCTTGACCAACACGTTGAACGACTCTGGCATGCCAGGCTCCATTCGGTGATCGCCATCGACGATGTTTTTATACATCTTAGTTCGACCAGCAACATCATCCGACTTGACCGTAAGCATTTCTTGAAGCGTGTAGGCGGCACCATAAGCCTCCAGTGCCCATACTTCCATCTCACCAAAGCGCTGCCCACCAAACTGTGCCTTACCACCCAGCGGCTGCTGAGTAACAAGACTATATGATCCAGTCGAGCGTGCGTGCATTTTGTCGTCCACTAGGTGATTCAGCTTAAGCATATACATATAGCCGACCGTTACTGGGCGATCAAACTTATCGCCAGTGCGTCCGTCATAAAGGGTTGATTGGCCACTTTCTGGCAAATCAGCCAACGCTAGCATGCTTTTAAGCTCAACTTCATGAGCGCCATCAAATACTGGCGTTGCAATAGGAACACCTGAACGCAGGTTAGATGCTAACTCAAGCACTTCGCTATCAGTTAACTCTTTCAGGTCAGTGCCATACACTGTATCGCCCACATCATAGACAGCTTGCAAGAACTTACGTACCTCTGCAGCCTTTGCTTGCGCCTTAATCATGGCATCAATTTTATCACCTAAACCTTTAGCAGCCATTCCCATATGAACTTCAAGAACCTGACCAACGTTCATCCTCGATGGAACGCCTAACGGATTAAGTACGATATCAACCGGCTCGCCGTTCTCATCGTAAGGCATATCTTCAACCGGTTTAATCACCGAGATAACACCTTTGTTTCCATGACGACCAGCCATTTTATCACCGGGCTGAATACGACGCTTAACTGCAAGATAAACCTTGACCGTTTTAAGAACGCCAGGCGCCAAATCATCACCGCTTTGTAACTTACCGCGCTTCTCTTCAAATCGATCATCCAGTTGAGTACGGCGCTCACCTAATTGGGTTTGCGCTGCGGCGATCTGATCATTGAACTCAGCTTTCTCCATACGCATAGAGAACCAGTCATCAGTTGAGTAATCAGTAACAGCTTCCGCAGTTAACTTCTCACCCTTCTTAAGACCTTCAGCTTTAACAACTTTAGCGCCATCCAGTGCCGCAAATAAACGACCTAAGGTAGCATTTTCAACGATACGATACTCATCGTTAAGATCCTTTCTGAATTGACCGAGCTCAGCTCTTTCAATATCGAGAGACCGCTGGTCCTTATCAAGACCGTCACGCGTGAAGACCTGAACATTGATAACGGTACCCTTAATACTCGTTGGCACACGAAGTGACGTATCTTTAACGTCGGAAGCTTTCTCTCCGAAGATCGCACGTAAAAGCTTTTCTTCCGGAGTGAGCTGGGTTTCGCCCTTTGGCGTTACCTTGCCAACCAAAATATCACCGGCAGCAACTTCAGCACCAATATGCACAATACCAGACTCATCCAGTCTTCCCAGAGCGGCTTCGCCAACGTTTGGAATATCAGAAGTTATTTCTTCGGACCCTAATTTAGTGTCTCGAGCAACGCAGGTGAGTTCCTGAATATGAATCGTGGTGAAACGATCTTCTTTAACGACACGCTCAGAGATTAAGATCGAATCTTCAAAGTTATATCCGTTCCAAGGCATGAATGCGATACGCATATTTTGCCCAAGTGCCAATTCGCCAAGATCAACAGAGGGTCCATCAGCAAGAACATCGCCACGAGAAATCTCATCACCCTGTTTAACGATTGGCTTTTGATTAATACAGGTGTTTTGATTAGACCTGGTGTACTTAGTCAGGTTGTAAATATCAACACCCGCTTCGCCAGATTCAACTTCGCTGTCACCCACACGCACAACAATACGGCCGGCATCAACGCTTTCGACAACACCGCCACGCTTGGCAACCTTACAAACTCCGGAATCACTTGCTACAGTTCGTTCAATTCCAGTACCAACCAATGGAGCCTCAGCCCTCAGTGTAGGCACGGCTTGACGTTGCATGTTTGATCCCATAAGCGCACGGTTAGCATCGTCGTGCTCTAAGAAAGGAATCAGCGATGCTGCAACAGAAACAACTTGCTGAGGAGAGACATCCATATAGTCGATGTCTGCAGGAGCCTTGGTTGTAAATTCATTCTGGTGTCGAACAGCGACCATGTCATCAGCAAATTCATCCTTGCTATTAATGGCAGCTGATGCCTGAGCAATAACAAACTGAGATTCATTAATCGCAGACAAGTACTCAATGTCTAAAGTTACTTTACCATCAACAACTTTTCGATACGGTGTCTCAATGAAACCATAATGATTAGTTCGCGCATAAGTAGCCAAAGAATTGATAAGACCAATATTGGGTCCTTCTGGCGTTTCAATCGGACATACTCGTCCGTAGTGAGTCGGATGGACGTCACGCACTTCAAACCCAGCTCTCTCACGCGTCAAACCACCAGGCCCTAGCGCAGAAACACGGCGCTTGTGGGTGACTTCTGACAATGGATTGTTTTGATCCATAAACTGCGATAGCTGACTTGAACCAAAAAACTCTTTCATGGCCGCGGCAACGGGTTTAGCGTTGACTAAATCCTGAGGCATTAGCCCTTCTGACTCAGCCACACCCAGACGCTCTTTGACGGCACGCTCTACGCGCACCAAACCAACTCTAAACTGGTTTTCAGCCATCTCACCGACCGAACGAATTCTACGGTTACCTAGGTGATCAATATCATCTACTGACCCCTTACCATTACGAATAGAAATGAGCTTACTCATTACATCAACAATATCGGTGGCATCACCAAACTGTTCTTTCAAGTCATGAGCTTCGTCAGTTTTCAGCAACGAGAAATAACGCTCATCATAAAGAATGCCGGCACCTTGCTCTGCCTCTCGATCGAGACGACGGTTAAACTTCATCCGACCAACTGATGAAAGATCATAACGCTCAATATTGAAGAACAAGTTGAAAAATAGATTCTCCGCTGACTCTTTAGTTGGCGGCTCGCCTGGACGCATCATTCGATAGATCTCTACCAATGCTTCCATTTGAGTGCGCGCTGGATCGGCACGGAGGGTATCTGAAATAAACGGCCCACAGTCAAGATCATTTGTGTAAAGCGTCTCGATATCGGTAATGCCGGACTCTAGCATCAATGCTAAATTTTCTTCAGTGATTTCAGTATTACACTCAAGCAACAACTCACCTGTTTTCACGTCCGCAGCATCTTGCGCTAACGAGCGTCCAATCAGATATTCTTGAGGAACCTCAAGAGTGGTCACTTTACCTTTTTCAAGCTCTCTAATATGACGGGCAGTGATTCGGCGCCCCTTCTCAACAACCACAGCGCCTTTCTTGTCTTTGATATCAAAAACGGCTATCTCGCCACGGAGTCTTTCTGGATCAAGCTCCAAAGAAAACACGTCTTTCTTAAAGTGGAATATACTAGTGTCAAAGAATTTCCCAAGGATCTCTTCAGAGTTATAACCTAAAGCACGCAAAAGAATAGTGGCCGGTAGTTTTCGACGACGGTCAATTCTTACATACAAAACATCTTTAGGGTCGAATTCAAAGTCTAACCAGGAACCGCGATAAGGAATTACGCGAGCGGTGTACAGTAACTTACCCGAGGAGTGAGTCTTGCCTTTGTCGTGATCAAAAATGACACCTGGCGATCGATGCAACTGCGACACGATGACACGCTCAGTACCATTAATAATAAAGGTACCGTTTTCGGTCATCAGCGGGATCTCTCCCAAATAAACCTCTTGCTCTCGAATATCCTTAATTGCCTTATTAGTCGACTCTTTGTCGTAAATAACTAGGCGTACTCTTACCCGTAAAGGCACTGAATAGGTGACGCCGCGAAGCTTACACTCTTCTTCGTCAAAAGCTGGTTTGCCCATGACATAGTCGACGTACTCTAGCGCGGCATGCCCTGAGTACCCAACAATCGGAAAAATTGAGTTAAGAGCAGCATGCAAACCGGTGTTCAGTCGATCTTCTACCGACACACCTTTTTGCGTGAATTTTTTATAGGAATCAAGCTGGATCGCCAACAAATAAGGCAAGTCCATGGTATTTGGCAACTTGCCAAAATTCTTGCGGATACGTTTCTTCTCAGTGAAGGAGTAAGCCATTTGCATTCCTCGGTGTTAACTAAATTGGGACTATTCAATCTTGAGTCTAGACCCAAGTTCGTAATACTTGTAAATTCCCGTACTTACAAGCAAGAAAGGGCCGAAGGGAAAAACCCCTTCAGCCCAGCCTGAAAAATCAGGCGACCAGCCTACAAAACTTACTTAAGTTCTGCAGTTGCGCCAGCTTCTTCTAATTGCTTCTTAGCTTCTTCAGCATCGCCTTTGGAAGCAGCTTCTTTAATAGTAGAAGGCGCTCCGTCAACTAGCTCTTTTGCTTCTTTCAAGCCAAGACCTGTGATTGCACGAACTGCTTTAATCACATTGACTTTCTTCTCGCCAATAGAGCTTAGAACAACGTCAAACTCAGTTTGCTCTTCAGCAGCAGCAGCATCGCCACCACCAGCAGGAGCCGCAGCAACTGCAACAGCCGCCTGAGCTGAAACGCCAAACTTCTCTTCCATTGCACTTACTAGCGCAACAACGTCCATCACGCTCATTTCAGCGATTGCATTCAAGATATCTTCATTTGATAGGGCCATTTTGGGCCTCCTATATTTGTCTAATTACGAGACGACGCTTACGCGGCCTCTTCTTTTTGAGTTTTAACTGCTGCTACGACCCGAGTTACTTTTGTTGGTACTTCGTTAAGCGTTCTAACCAACTTAGTGACAGGTGCCAGAGTAACGCAAGCCAGCATACCGAGAGCTTGTTGAAGCGTCGGTAGGTTAGCAAGAACGTCTATCTGATCTTTCCCAAGAAGCTGTCCACTGACTGACAACGCTTTGACTTCAAAGGAATCATTCCCCTTTGCAAAGTCTTTAAATAAGCGCGCTGCAGCACCAGGATCTTCCATAGAGAAAGCAAATATTGACGGTCCGACCAAAACTTCCTCTACGCAAGCGTAGTCAGTTTCAGCGAATGCGCGCTTCGCTAAAGTGTTGCGGATAACGCGCAATTGCACGTTCTCAGCTCGAGCTTTAGTTCGCAAAGCATTCATATCGTTAACGTCAACACCACGAGCATCAGCAACAACCAGCGATAGAGCCTGAGCTGCTGTCTCGTTTACTTCGGCAACAATTGCTTTTTTATCATCGAGATTCAATGGCACGATAAAATTCCTCGATTTACCATAGTTTCGGCCGAATCACTTCGACCACTTAGGTGAATATTCTCTAGCCAAAAGCACTAGATAGGGTTCACCGCCTGCGTAGGAAAATTCTCTCTAAATACAACCAGAAAACTTATTAAGCCCTTTCGGGAACCTACGGTCTTTAACGGCTCAAGCTAAAACAACCAGCTCAAACCCCAAAGTCTTTCAAGCAACCAAAGGTTGCTAACCGATCAAAATTCTAAAGATGCTTGATCGATCAATAATCCTGGGCCCATAGTGGATGAAAGAGTTATCTTCTTTACATACACGCCCTTAGCTGACGCCGGCTTAGCTTTCGCTAGATCGCTCATCAACGCTTCTAAATTTTGCTGCAACGCTGCTGCGTCAAACGAAACAACACCAATGCCGCCGTGGACAATACCACTTTTGTCAGCTCGGAAACGAACTTGGCCTGCTTTAGCGTTGGCGACCGCAGTCGCAACATCGGGTGTCACTGTACCTGACTTGGGATTAGGCATGAGTCCACGCGGACCTAACACCTTACCCAAAAGCCCTACAACACGCATCGCGTCTGGGCTGGCAATAACCACATCAAAATTCATGTTCCCAGCCTTAATATCAGCAGCTAGCTCGTCCATGCCTACTAATTCAGCACCTGCCGCGGTCGCAGCTTCAGCAGCAGCACCTTGGGCAAAAACACAAACACGCACGGTCTTACCAGAGCCATTTGGAAGCGTTGTTGCCCCACGGACTATCTGGTCAGACTTACGAGGGTCAATACCCAAGTTAACAGCAACATCAACTGTCTCTGGAAACTTAACAGTAGAGATTTCTTTTAAAAGGTTGAGTGCATCACTAATAGCATACACTTTACCGTGTTCAATCTTTTCATTAATCGCGCGACGGCGCTTCGTTAACTTGGCCATTTACACGCCCTCCGTTTCGATACCCATAGACCGAGCAGAGCCGGCTATGGTCCTAACCGCTGCATCAAGGCTTGCTGCAGTAAGATCAGGTTCTTTAGTTTTAACAATTTCTTCTAATTGCTCTCGAGTGACCTTGCCAACTTTTTCAGTATTGGGACGACCACTACCGCTTTTTAGTCCAGCCGCTTTCTTGAGCAGATAAGAAGCAGGAGGAGTCTTCATTTCAAAAGTGAAACTGCGATCGGCGTAAACGGTTATAACTACAGGAACCGGCGCACCCTGCTCGATGCTTTGGGTTTGTGCATTAAAACCTTTACAAAACTCCATGATATTAACGCCGTGCTGACCCAACGCAGGTCCCACTGGCGGACTCGGATTTGCCTGACCGGCAGGGACTTGCAGCTTTATATAAGCCGTTACTTTCTTAGCCATACTCACTCTCCAAAAATGGGTGCTAACGCCTCCGGATGATTACAAAAATATGCAACATCCCTCTCTGGCTCCCCGATAAAAACGCCGAATTGCGCCTCTACCACAAATTATATAACTAGGCTTTTTCAACCTGTGTAAAGTCTAACTCGACAGGTGTCGAACGCCCAAAGATAGATACTGCCACGCGCAACTTGCTTTTGTCGTAGTTAACCTCTTCAACAGTACCGTTGAAGTCATTAAACGGTCCGTCACAAACTCTGACCATTTCACCAGGCTCAAACAAAGTTTTTGGCCTAGGGGCTTCTTCAGAATCCTGCACACGCTGCAAGATCAAATTAGCCTCTTTATCGCTGATTGGTGCAGGCTTGTCAGCCTTCCCCCCAATAAACCCCATGACTCGTGGCGTCTCTTTCACAAGATGCCAGGTATCATCATCTAGCTCCATATTTACTAATACGTACCCAGGGAAAAACATTCTCTCACTAGTGCGTTTTTGGCCATTTCTCATCTCAACTACTTCTTCAGTAGGGACTAAAATCTCACCAAACCGATCACCAAGCTCATTCATTTTTATACGATCTTGAATTGCCAACGCAACCTTCTTCTCGTAGCCCGAGTAAGCATGAACCACATACCATCGCATCGTCATGCTGTTCCCCTAACCCATTATCAATGAGGCAATCCAACTTAGCAGAGAATCAATTCCCCACAAAATCAAAGCCATCAGTAGAATTACTGCCAGAACAATCAAAGTAGTCTGGTTTCTCTCTTGCTTAGTAGGCCAAACGACCTTACGCCACTCTACGCGAGCACCAACCGCCAGCTCGACAGTCGCTGCACCCTTAGCGGTCTGCGACGCAATTAGCGCAGCAACACCCGATACAACTAGAAATCCCACTATGCGGTAAAGTGCTGACTCCGCAGAATAATACCAGTTAGCATAAATTGCGCCACCCAGCAAAGTAAGAACAACCAGCCATTTCAGCCAATCTAATCGGTACTGCTTATCTTCTGCTACAACACTCATGCTTCAACCATTCTCAGACATTAAAGTGGCAGGCCAGGAGGGACTCGAACCCCCAACAGCCGGTTTTGGAGACCGGTGCTCTACCAATTGAACTACTGGCCTACAAGATGATAATTTATTTTCCCTATCTGACAGCTAAGCCGAGACACCTTTAGATGCCTCGGCTTGAGCGCCACTGTCAGCAAAACACTTACGCGATGATTTTGGCTACTACGCCAGCACCAACGGTGCGTCCACCTTCGCGAATTGCAAAACGAAGACCGTCTTCCATCGCAATCGGGTGAATCAGCTCAACAGTCATTTGCACATTATCACCTGGCATGACCATCTCAGTACCTTCAGGTAACTCACATGCGCCAGTTACATCCGTGGTACGGAAGTAAAACTGCGGACGGTACCCTTTAAAGAATGGTGTATGACGACCACCCTCATCTTTAGACAGAACATAAATCTCTGACTCAAACTTGGTGTGCGGCTTAACAGAGCCTGGCTTAGCCAGTACCTGACCACGCTGAACTTCTTCACGCTTAGTTCCGCGCAACAAAATACCACAATTCTCTCCAGCACGCCCCTCATCAAGGAACTTACGGAACATCTCAACACCTGTACAGGTAGTCTTCGACGTGTCAGCAATACCAATAACTTCGATCTCTTCGCCAACCTTAACAATACCACGCTCAATACGGCCAGTAACAACAGTTCCACGACCCGCAATTGAGAACACATCCTCAATCGGCATCAAGAACGGCTGATCAACTGCACGCACTGGCTCAGGAATATAAGTGTCCAGCGCTTCTACAAGCTTTCTAACAGCCGTAGTGCCTAACTCATGATCATCCTTACCTTCTAACGCCATGAGCGCAGAACCAACAATAATCGGCGTGTCATCACCAGGGAACTCATAAAGATCAAGCAGCTCACGCAGCTCCATCTCAACTAACTCAAGCATCTCTTCATATTCTTCTGAACCAACGCCACCGCAATCTTCAGCGAGCAAATCAGCTTTGTTCAAGAATACTACAACGTAAGGTACACCGACCTGACGTGACAACAGGATGTGCTCGCGAGTCTGAGGCATTGGGCCGTCAGTTGCTCCACACACCAAAATAGCGCC
Source organism: uncultured Cellvibrionales bacterium (assembly GCA_937911225.1). GTDB lineage: Bacteria > Pseudomonadota > Gammaproteobacteria > Pseudomonadales > Porticoccaceae > HTCC2207. Next base: position 9,295 of record CALDQM010000084.1, on the reverse strand, counting down.
GTCCATCTGAGCAGCACCTGTAATCATATTCTTTACATAGTCAGCGTGACCTGGGCAATCAACGTGCGCATAGTGACGAATGGCTGAATCATACTCAACGTGGGCTGTGGAAATAGTAATTCCGCGCTCGCGCTCTTCAGGTGCATTGTCAATTTGATCAAACGCCTGCATTGTGCCGCCAAAAACTTCTGCACAGACGCGCGTCATAGCCGCAGTCAATGTTGTCTTTCCGTGGTCAACGTGCCCAATGGTGCCGACATTCACATGCGGCTTATTTCTTTCAAACTTTTCTTTAGCCATCTCAGTATCTCCTCAATGGGCCTTTATTTTGTTTGAATAGCTATCAAACAGTGACCCTAACCTTTAAAAACTGCTGTCTTAATAAACGTCTAACCATATCTTATGCAAAAAAGAACCTCTTCACTGCAAATACATGGAGCTCATAACCGGATTTGAACCGGTGACCTCTTCCTTACCAAGGAAGTGCTCTACCGACTGAGCTATATGAGCAAAAGCCTGTTCCTTGTATGGAGCGGGCGGCGGGAATCGAACCCGCATCATCAGCTTGGAAGGCTGAGGTCTTACCATTACACAACGCCCGCATCACAATCATACATTTGGCATTCACACTCGCTGATGCCGTTGCCTTTTTGCCACAAATAGCCCACTTTACTTAGCTTTATGGTGGGGGGAGGTGGATTCGAACCACCGAAGCTTTCGCGTCAGATTTACAGTCTGATCCCTTTGGCCGCTCGGGAATCCCCCCAAAAATAACCGCTAACTTTCCTTCCGCCTCTGCTCAGTGTCAACCACCAAGGGAGCCTTTAGAAAAAATGGAGCTGGCGAGAGGAGTCGAACCCCCGACCGGCTGATTACAAGTCAGCTGCTCTACCAACTGAGCTACGCCAGCATCTCAATAGCGGTGCGCGATTTTAGTGAAAGTTTGCGTCAGAAGCAACCTTATCTCAGGCTTCTTTTGTATTTTTTTTAACTAATTCATTTTCATGGCAAGGACAGCGCGGGAAAGACCACGTTTTAGACCATCAAATTTGCCGCCAATAAATTAAAAAGCACGCAATACAATGAGTTACAAAAAAACAAAACATAAAACCTTTATGGTCAATATTTTAACAATGCAATGTCGTCTATAGACAGCCCATCGAGCACCAAATGAGGCTCATAGTGGGTATTTACGTTTAATAGGCCCCTCACGAGATTAGCATCTCCTCCAGTTATAATTAATTTTGATGGGTACAAGTGCACTAGCTTTTCAATGGTGGCAACGACTGCAAACAAACTGCCGCGATTAACAGCTGCAGAGGTATCCTCCCCTGGCTCTATCGTGTCGTGCCTATGATCAATTACCCGCACTTGCGCAGTCCCCCCATGGAGTGACTGACGCATTAAAGACAAACCGGGCAAGATATAGCCACCAAGATGCTGGCCATCCTTCCTGACAATATCTAACGTCACTGCACTACCTAGATCAACAACAATTAGCGACTGCTTGAACTTAGAGAAAGCACTGACCATAGCTAGCCAACGATCAATCCCAAGCTTGTCGAAATCAGGATAACCGCAACGAACTCCCCCAGCAGATTTAGATACCACAGCCCTTTGTAACTCAACACCAAACGTATCTGCTATCTGTTGTCGAAGGATTGTAACGACTGATTCGGCGCCTACGGATGATATCCGTGCATGCACCAGTGAACTAATCACACCAAGATCAAGTCCATCCTCAACTAAAGAGCAGGTAGGTTGTGAGCCTTGCTGCGTTACGCCTAGAGCATCTGAGACACGCCACTTTACAAAGCTATTACCAATATCAATATCTAAAATCATAACGTCCCTCGCAAACTTAGCTCACCGCCAATAAACCTTTGCTCCTCTCCAGTAACCAGCTGCATCCGCAAAGCACCTGAGTTATCAACGCCTAAAATGGTCCCTGAAATCGATCCCGCCGGGTTACTAACGGTACCCTGTAGGCCTTGCAATAAATCTGAGCACTGCCACTCATCACGGTAAGCGGCAAATCCAAGCGCAGGGAAGTCATGTAGCACTTTAAATATTGATGATATCAAACTCGCCACGATTAAATTACGAGACAATTTACTGGGACCGAGGGATTGTAAATCAGTCCAAGGCTGGCCGATATTTCTACCAGCAGCATTAGGCATTGCAACATTTAGTCCTACGCCAATAATCACTGTACATGAACTATTAGGGTCACCAACCACTTCCAGTAAAATGCCCCCAAGTTTTTTACCCTCACAGTAGATATCATTAGGCCACTTTAATTGGATTTCAGGCACGCCGTGATGCACTAATGATCTACGGACAGCCACTCCAATTGCCAGACTTAGACCCTGCAATAAGTCCGCACCTCGATCAAACCTCCAAATTATCGACATGTATATGTTAGCAGCAAAAGGGCTCTCCCAGATCTTGCCCAAGCGGCCTCTTCCCGCAGTTTGGCTCTCGGATAAAATTACGGACCCTGTAAGTTTGTTGCTCGCGGCATGATCCCGCGCATAACGATTTGTTGAATCAATCGTTTTAAAGATTGTAAGATCAGAAGGAGCAGTCGTTGTGTGATCTGATAACAAAAGATACTCGTGAATACTATCTTTGCTGAGTAGCTCAATGTGGGTTGGTAATCTATAGCCTCGGTCATCCTGAAAGTCCAAATGGAGCCCCACAGCCGATAAAAGCTCTCGTTGATCGGCTATTAGCGATCGGGTGACGTTAAGTTTTTCTGCCAAGCTTTCGTCAGTGTGAATTCTATGGTCACCAAGTAGCGTCAAAATTTCGTCTTGTAGATCGGGCATTACACGCGCCTTAAGCTAGAGAATCTCAAACTACCCACCAATATTAATCCAAACAAAACGAACACCCAATAAAAACAAGTACGCACCAAAGATTTTTTTCAACTGCTCTCCATTGGCTTTATGCGCCAAGATAGCGCCAAGCCGAGCGAAAGGCGCGCTAGCAACAATAATCCCAAACCACGCCGGCAGAAATATGTAGCCTAGAGTACCCTCTGGTAAACCACTTGTAGCTACATCGGAAGCCCCGTAGACGATAGATGCAGGTAATGCAACACACAAACCACCCACAGCAGCGACACCAATCGCTTGATGAATTTTTACTCCAAAATGCGTTAAAAGTGGCGTTGTAAACATACCTCCACCGACGCCGAATAAGGCCGAAACCCCCCCAATGCCTGCCCCAGAGGACATTAAAAACATTTGACTCGGCAGCCTTGCGTTACTTTCTACGGCCGTGTAAAAAATCATCTGCACTCCTATAACTAAAAGGAAAACTCCTAATAATACTTGAAGAGTTATTCCTTGGAGAGACACAAAAAATGAAGTGCCAACGAGGGTACCTATGATAACCCCGGGAATAAATAATTGGACTAAGGACCACTTTACGGCGCCCTTCTGGTAGTGGGTATAAATTGAGCTAAGGGACGTAACGCTTATACACGCTAGGGAGGTAGCAATTGCCATATGGGTTGATATCTCTGGCGAAATACCTTGAGCTGCGAACACCAACAACAAGATGGGAACTATTACAGTCCCACCTCCAAGCCCAAAAAGACCACTCACAATACCTGCAATTGATCCTAGAGCGAGGTAACCCAGATATTCCATTAGTGCTTCTTCCCAGTCAAATTCATCAGAGGGTGGGCATTATGCATCAAATACTGGCTGAGCTGTGATTCTATTGCCACTATGGATTGGAAGGATAAAACTGATGCATAAAAAAACGCCCTGACCAAACCTGATCAGGGCGTTTTAATTTAAAGCCTGGCGATGACCTACTCTCACATGGGGAAACCCCACACTACCATCGGCGATGAACCATTTCACTACTGAGTTCGGTAAGGGATCAGGTGGTTCTAGTTCTCTATGGTCACCAGGCAAACTGGCATGACACTTAGTCTTCACTAACTATCAAATTAGGTCGGTAATTATTGAATACAATTTTTTCTTGGCTAGCGTGTATCTCGAACAATCTGTCCGTCGTCTCGCTTGCGTTATATGGTCAAGCCTCACGGGCAATTAGTATTGGTTAGCTCAACGCCTCGCAGCGCTTCCACACCCAACCTATCAACGTCCTAGTCTTGAACGGCCCTTCAGGGGAGTTAAACTCCCAGGGAAAATTAATCTTGGAAGAGGCTTCCCGCTTAGATGCTTTCAGCGGTTATCCCGTCCGAACGTAGCTACTGGGCAATGCCATTGGCATGACAACCCAAACACCAGGGGTTCGTCCACTCCGGTCCTCTCGTACTAGGAGCAGCTTTCCTCAATTTTCCAACGCCCACGGCAGATAGGGACCGAACTGTCTCACGACGTTCTGAACCCAGCTCGCGTACCACTTTAAATGGCGAACAGCCATACCCTTGGGACCAGCTCCAGCCCCAGGATGTGATGAGCCGACATCGAGGTGCCAAACACCGCCGTCGATATGAACTCTTGGGCGGTATCAGCCTGTTATCCCCGGAGTACCTTTTATCCGTTGAGCGATGGCCCTTCCATACAGAACCACCGGATCACTAAGACCTACTTTCGTACCTGCTCGACGTGTCAGTCTCGCAGTCAAGCACACTTCTACCTTTGCGCTCATAGCATGATTTCCGACCATGCTGAGTGTACCTTCGCGCTCCTCCGTTACTCTTTGGGAGGAGACCGCCCCAGTCAAACTACCCACCAGACACTGTCCTCGACCCAGATAATGGGTCAGAGTTAGAACCTCAAATATACCAGGGTGGTATTTCAAGGGTGGCTCCACGCTATCTAGCGATAACGCTTCAAAGCCTCCCACCTATCCTACACAGATAGATTCAAAGTTCAGTGCCAAGCTATAGTAAAGGTTCACGGGGTCTTTCCGTCTAGCCGCGGGAACACGGCATCTTCACCGCGATTTCGATTTCACTGAGTCTATGGTGGAGACAGCGCCCCCGTCGTTACGCCATTCGTGCAGGTCGGAACTTACCCGACAAGGAATTTCGCTACCTTAGGACCGTTATAGTTACGGCCGCCGTTTACCGGGGCTTCGATCAAGAGCTTCGCCGAAGCTAACCCCATCAATTAACCTTCCGGCACCGGGCAGGCGTCACACCCTATACTTCCTCTTACGAGTTTGCAGAGTGCTGTGTTTTAGATAAACAGTCGCAGGGGCCTGGTCTCTGCGGCCAACCTCAGCTTAGGGAGTAAATCCCATCACCAAAATCGGCGTGCCTTCTCCCGAAGTTACGGCACCATTTTGCCTAGTTCCTTCACCATAGTTCTCTCAAGCGCCTTGGTATTCTCTACCTGATCACCTGTGTCGGTTTGGAGTACGGTCTCTATATACCTGAAGCTTAGAGGCTTTTCTTGGAAGCATGGCATCAATGACTTCGCTCGCAATTGAGCTCGACATCACTCCTCAGGATTAATGATCTCCCGGATTTACCTAAGAGATCTCCCTACAAGCTTGTACAGGGACAACCAACGCCCTGATCACCTAGCCTTCTCCGTCCCCCCATCGCAGTATATAGCGGTACAGGAATATTAACCTGTTTTCCATCGACTACGCCTTTCGGCCTCGCCTTAGGTACCGACTAACCCTGTCCCGATTAGCGTTGGACAGGAAACCTTGATCTTCCGGCGAGCGGGTTTTTCACCCGCTTTATCGTTACTCACGTCAGCATTCGCACTTCTGATACCTCCAGCACACTTTACAATGCACCTTCAACGGCTTACAGAACGCTCCTCTACCACGCATGTAAACATGCGTCCGCAGCTTCGGTTATCAGTTTAGCCCCGTTAAATCTTCCGCGCAGGCCGACTCGACTAGTGAGCTATTACGCTTTCTTTAAAAGATGGCTGCTTCTAAGCCAACTTCCTAGCTGTCTGAGCCTTCCCACATCGTTTCCCACTTAACTGATATTTGGGACCTTAGCTGGCGGTCTGGGTTGTTTCCCTCTCCACGACGAACGTTAGCACCCGCCGTGTGTCTCCCATGATTGCACTCACTGGTATTCGGAGTTTGCATCGGGTTGGTAGATCGGTATGATCCCCTAGCCGAAACAGTGCTCTACCCCCAGTGGTGAGACATGAGGCGCTACCTAAATAGCTTTCGAGGAGAACCAGCTATCTCCGGGCTTGATTAGCCTTTCACTCCGATCCACAGCTCATCCCCTAATTTTTCAACATTAGTGGGTTCGGTCCTCCAGTTGATGTTACTCAACCTTCAACCTGGCCATGGATAGATCGCCCGGTTTCGGGTCTATTCCCAGCGACTAAGACGCCCTATTAAGACTCGGTTTCCCTACGGCTCCCCTATACGGTTAACCTTGCCACTGAAAATAAGTCGCTGACCCATTATACAAAAGGTACGCAGTCACAGAACAAGTCTGCTCCTACTGCTTGTACGCATACGGTTTCAGGATCTATTTCACTCCCCTCTCCGGGGTTCTTTTAACCTTTCCCTCACGGTACTAGTTCACTATCGGTCAGTTGGTAGTATTTAGCCTTGGAGGATGGTCCCCCCATGTTCAGTCAAGATAACTCGTGTCCCGACCTACTTTACGCAAGCTTAGTACCACAGATGTGTTTTCGTGTACGGGGCTATCACCCTCTATTGCCAGACTTTCCAGACTGTTCCACTAACACTTCTGCTATCACTTGCAGGCTGCTCCCCTTTCGCTCGCCGCTACTCAGGGAATCTCGGTTGATTTCTTTTCCTCCGGTTACTTAGATGTTTCAGTTCTCCGGGTTCGCTTCATACACCTATGTATTCAGTGCATGATACCCGCCTTATGGCGGGTGGGTTTCCCCATTCGGAAATCTTCGGATCAAAGGGTGTTTGCCACCTCCCCGAAGCTTATCGCAGGCTCCTACGTCCTTCATCGCCTCCAACTGCCAAGGCATCCACCGTATGCGCTTACTCGCTTGACCATATAGCACAAGCTAGCAAGATTTTGATGCACCTTACTATTTTCATAGTAGTTGTAACAATTTCGCCGGACAGATGTGTAAAAAATACACACTGGCCTTGAAAAAATTTTTCAGTATTCAATAATTACCTTTTTAAAGAGCAGCTGACGTAAAAAGTCAGTGATAAACATCTTAATGCTTATCGCTAACTTCTACGCAGTAAAGTGGTGGAGCCTAACGGGATCGAACCGTTGACCTTCGCCGTGCAAGGGCGACGCTCTCCCAGCTGAGCTAAGGCCCCAAAATCTAAGTAACTGGTGGGTCTGGGTGGATTTGAACCACCGACCTCACCCTTATCAGGGGTGCGCTCTAACCAACTGAGCTACAGACCCAATTTCAATGCAATCGGGTCTTAACAGCCCGGTCGCTATACCGTACTTTACTGCTAGTCATAAATAATCAAGCAATGCGTGTGAACACTTACTAATCGTAAGGATTTTCGTTTAAGGAGGTGATCCAGCCCCAGGTTCCCCTAGGGCTACCTTGTTACGACTTCACCCCAGTCATAAATCACAAAGTGGTAACCGGCCTCCCGAAGGTTAGCCTAGCTACTTCTTTTGCAACCTACTCCCATGGTGTGACGGGCGGTGTGTACAAGGCCCGGGAACGTATTCACCGTGACATTCTGATTCACGATTACTAGCGATTCCAACTTCACGCAGTCGAGTTGCAGACTGCGATCCGGACTACGACCAGCTTTGTGAGATTAGCTCCCCCTCGCGGGCTTGCAGCCCTCTGTACTGGCCATTGTAGCACGTGTGTAGCCCAGGTCGTAAGGGCCATGATGACTTGACGTCGTCCCCACCTTCCTCCGGTTTGTCACCGGCAGTCTCCTTAGAGTTCCCACCATTACGTGCTGGCAACTAAGGACAAGGGTTGCGCTCGTTACGGGACTTAACCCAACATCTCACGACACGAGCTGACGACAGCCATGCAGCACCTGTCACTGAGTTCCCGAAGGCACCAATCTATCTCTAGAAAGTTCTCAGGATGTCAAGACCAGGTAAGGTTCTTCGCGTTGCATCGAATTAAACCACATGCTCCACCGCTTGTGCGGGCCCCCGTCAATTCATTTGAGTTTTAACCTTGCGGCCGTACTCCCCAGGCGGTCTACTTATCGCGTTAACTGCGCCACTAAGAGATCAAGTCTCCCAACGGCTAGTAGACATCGTTTACGGCGTGGACTACCAGGGTATCTAATCCTGTTTGCTCCCCACGCTTTCGCACCTCAGTGTCAGTATTAGTCCAGGTGGCCGCCTTCGCCACTGATGTTCCTTCCTATATCTACGCATTTCACCGCTACACAGGAAATTCCGCCACCCTCTACTATACTCTAGCCAGACAGTTCTAACTGCAGTTCCCAGGTTGAGCCCAGGGCTTTCACAGCTAGCTTATCAAACCACCTACGCGCGCTTTACGCCCAGTAATTCCGATTAACGCTCGCACCCTCCGTATTACCGCGGCTGCTGGCACGGAGTTTGCCGGTGCTTCTTCTGCAGGTAACGTCAAGGCTCAAAAGTATTAATTTTGAACTTTTCCTCCCCACTGAAAGTGCTTTACAACCCTAGAGCCTTCTTCACACACGCGGCATGGCTGCATCAGGCTTTCGCCCATTGTGCAATATTCCCCACTGCTGCCTCCCGTAGGAGTCTGGGCCGTGTCTCAGTCCCAGTGTGGCTGATCATCCTCTCAGACCAGCTACAGATCGTCGCCTTGGTGAGCCATTACCCCACCAACTAGCTAATCTGACTTGGGCTCATCCAATAGCGCAAGGTCCGAAGATCCCCTGCTTTCTCCCGTAGGACGTATGCGGTATTAGCGTGCGTTTCCACACGTTATCCCCCACTATTGGGCAGATTCCCAAGCATTACTCACCCGTCCGCCGCTCTACTCACACCGAAGTGTTTTCGCGCTCGACTTGCATGTGTTAGGCCTGCCGCCAGCGTTCAATCTGAGCCATGATCAAACTCTTCAGTTTAATCTTTAACCTCACCGTTTAAGGAGAGGGAATGGTTACGCAAAACTTGCTTTACCATTCAAAATCTCAGTTTCATAATTCGAACTTATCACATTCATAAATGAATCGATGAGTACTTACTTATGATATTTAATAATCCAATATCAACTAATAAGTGCCCACACGCATTGCTTGATTATATTTTTAAAGAACATTCGCTTCGATGAGCGGGACGCGTATTCTATAGATCGCAACCCCTTTGTCAACCGCCAAAAGTGATTAATAACAAAATAATCTCACTCTCTTTAATTGACGCTTTACTAACCTCTCAACATCGCTGTTGGGAGCG